>NZ_JTHE03000090.1 GCF_000817775.3 Lyngbya confervoides BDU141951 | reverse complement strand
ACAATGTCGTGGATGCTCTCATTGCTCTATTTTCTGGAAGCCCCAAACCTTTCTTACTTCAGCCTGAGTAGTTACCTAATCCCATGTAAATAATCCCAGTCCAGGGTAACAAGTTATAGGATAAGCGTAGGGGTGCTTCAAGGAGTAGCGAACCTATCCAAAAAGCAGGAACCGTCAACCCAATTTGCCAGAAGGTAGCCTGCAAAGCCGAAACGTAATGAGTAACCTGGCGAATCTGTAAAATCGAAAGGCCCAAAAGCGCAGCTGAAAGTAGAAGTAACCCATCTCCCGCCCCGCTAGTCCCGACATCACCCTGAAGGCGATCGCTCAACACCAGTAGCACGCCCACCGTCGCCAAAGCCAGGCCCACTAGCTGCCCCGGACCTATCCGCTCATCCCTACGAATCAATTGATTAAAAATAATCACAAAAAACGGATGCAGGGCAATAAAAATACTGGCACGACTGGCTAGAGTCAATTGTAAACCAACCAATGCCACGGCATTGAACCCTAAAAATAAAAGCGCCGACCGAGCATGGTAAGCCCAGACTTGCCGGGAAGGAGGGCATAGCTGAACTCTGCGCCGCTGGGCATAAATCCCCAACGAAAGCGTTGCGAGACTAAAGGCCCAAGCTCCGCAGAGTAAAGGGGGAAAGGTGTCCAGCGCGATTTTGCTCGCAACTTGATTTCCCCCGAACATGCAAGTTAGGAGAAGCGCCATGCCAATTGCCCTCAATGGGAGGAGAGACTCAGATCGCTTGGGCAAGTGCATCGCCCCGGTCCTGCCGCCAAAACTCCCAACGGTCGCGTTCTTGCAGAATTTGGGCGGCGACCGCTATGGCAATTTCCTCAGGCGTGTGACTGTTCAATGGCAAACCAATCGGGGCATAGAGGTTAGCTAAGTCATCCGTTGACACCCCAGCTTGTTGTAGGTGTGCCCAAATGGTTGATAGTTTTGCGGGGCTTCCCATCACCCCAATATAGGGAAACGGACGACGCACCACTCCTAGCAGCGCCCGAACATCCGTACAGACTTCTGTCGTCATCACTGCCACACAAGTGATCTCAGGATAAGAGAGTGTTTCTCCAGCCGTTTTATAGTCTTCTAGAATCTGAAGTGGGACAGAAGCATTCTGTTGGCAGGGTTTTAAATTAGGTCGAGTGTCAAAAACACAGACCGCATAGTTGAGATCCTCCATGACCCGCGATAGTGCTAGAGCACAATGCCCTCCCCCGAAAATTGCTAGGCGTCTTCGGTTAAAAAGCTGCTCTTGGTACAGCCATGCTTCAGCTGAATAGGTCAAATGAATGATTGGTTGTCTCAGACTCACGGACCCTGGTCTAATGGCCATTTCCGCTGGAGAAATCCAAAGGATTGCAGGATTGTCTTGACCAAGCAAGACGGCCAACTGATCCATCAATGTAGCGTCGGATGTGGGAGAGCACAGGTAGTACAGGTTGGTTTGGCTCCCAGCACAAATCAAGCCTGATTTTTGACCTGTCCCTTCCTGGCAATGAACCAGTGTTTGGATTTCTGGCCTGAAGGATCCGCCTTGAAGAACCTGTGTGGCTCGTTCAATGATGCGATGCTCCATGATGCCACCCCCAACGGTCCCGGCGATTGTTCCCTCAGAAGTCACCAGCAGCTTGGCGCCCGTGGTGCCCGGAGACCCTTTGGTATGCCCCACCACCAACGCAAGAAAAACCGATTGGCCTCGCTGGAGTGCCTGGAGTAAGGTTTTCCAAAACTGGATCTGGGGCATCATGTCGATGAAACGATTGTGTGATCTTCGACACTAGCGTCTGGGCCCAGTCGGCTCAAAATTTGCCCCAATTCTTCGGCATAGAGCGCACAAAGCACCTGTTCAGGCGTCAGGGGAGTCTTAAACGTCAGCTTTGCGTTTGGCCGAAACGCCCGCATCGCATGGCGAATGGCAAAAAATACTCCAATGCCATACATCAGCGGGGGTTCACCCACCGCCTTAGATCCGTAGGGTGTGAGGAACTGATTCTCCCTTTCGCGGAACTGAATCTCTAGCTGCTGAGGCATGAAGAAAATATCTGGAATTTTGTAGGTGGTGAGGTTCTTGGAAAGCAGTTTTCCCTGGGAGGTGAACTGAGGCACTGGTTCCGTTGCCTGGGTCAGTGTTAATCCTTTCAATATCTGAATTTGAGCGATAATGTAATTTCCTATCA
>NZ_JTHE03000089.1 GCF_000817775.3 Lyngbya confervoides BDU141951 | reverse complement strand
ATTTGGGACGTTGGTTCGTCACCATTCCCTACCAAACAGCTTAATTGTGGGCTACTTTATTGATTGGAAGTCCCTTAAGGGGGCACGTTCAAGAGAACCAATTCAAGGGGGAAGCCCTGGCCATTGCCTGGGGCGGAAATCCTTGGGATGAAATTCCGACTGCTGAATTTACCTGGGATCAGCAAGGACACCTCAAATTAGATCAGGGAAAAGTGGTGATTTCCAAGCGAGAGCGCGATACCGTGATCGACTGGATTTTATTTAGCCAGGCCAGCTTGGATGTCTCTGCGTTTTATCCCTACGCCCAGGCGCGTATGACCCAACCAGAACAACTCTGTGATTGGCCAAAACTGCCCGCGTCAAACCATGAAAAAGCTGCGATCGCTCTATGAAATCGCAGCTCAAGAGAAAAGCATCTCACGTTAGACAATTGCCGAAGGCGGAAGCTTAGGGGCGAGATCGTCTGAGCACACCCTTCACATTTAGACCCTGGTCTCTCAGGGTTTGCAGCCAGGCATCGGCATCATCCAGCTTGTTGCCGTAGAACTCAATCACAATTTGATCATTGCTGACAACTCGAATGGTCATTCCAGTAAAGTCCTCGAAACTTGATTCAGATCGATTATGGTTCAGGGATCACTAGGGTCCATTCAGTTGCGACAAAACCATAGATTCTGTAATTTTCCGCAATCTTTAGATGCAGTTTGCAACCTTTTGACTGGCAATGACCTGGCCCGTTAACCTCGACAGTGACGTTAGGAGAAGATCGGTCACAAAATAATCACACAATAACGCACACACGATGGAAACTCTACAGCTATTTGTGTACGGCACCCTACAGCCGGGTCACCAAAACTATGATCATTACTGTCGTCATTGCATCCTGGCTTATCAGCCTGCCCAGGTCAAGGGGCAGCTCTACCACTTACCCCAGGGATATCCCGGTATGATTGCTGGGGATCAATGGATCCAAGGCTATCTGCTCACTGTCCCCGAGGATCCACAGTGGCTCATCGCCCTGGATGCCCTGGAAGACTATCGTCCCGGTGCCGCTCACAACCTGTACGAGCGGGTTTGCCTAGAGGTGTTTGATCTTGGGGAGGAACCCCTCGGCTTGGCCTGGGCCTACCAGATGGCGGCTGAAACGGTGCAAAGGCTTCAGGGAGAGATCATTCCCTCGGGACGATGGTATGACACGCGCTCCAAATTAGGGTAAATTAGTAGGCTGTGCCTCTCTCTCGTTAAGAGAAAGGGAGGCTGCTCTGTCCGCGGGCAGAGCCTAGTCAAGTTTAGAGCCTGCGATCGCATCGCACTCTCCTTGCGTTATTCACGTTGCAACGCCAATTGTCCAAAAGGAGTTCTGATGGCCACTGCCTACGAAACAATGTACATTCTGCGCCCGGATCTGTCCGAAGAGCAGGTTGATCAATCCATCACCAAGTATCAAGATTTACTCAAGGAGCATGGGGCGGAGATTCTTGAAACTCAGCACCGTGGGAAGCGTCGTCTCGCCTACGAGATTCAAAAGCTACGAGATGGTATCTATGTGCAAATGAATTACAACGGCACCGGTGAGGGCGTTAAAGCGATGGAGCGAGCCATGCGCATTAGTGATGAGGTGGTTCGCTACCTCACCGTCAAGCAAGAGGCGGTGAAGGAAGCCGTGGCTGCGGAGTAATTCCAAGGGCTTCCTTGGCCATTGCTTTTACACCCCAAATCTAATACCCGAGGCTTGGGGTGTTTGATGGTGATCTTTGGTTTGCACTTCCCTGCCCATGCCTTTCTCCTCTCCTCCGGGCTCACTCTGGCCCAAGCTCCGAGCACGGTCGCAGCAGGCCCTTGCCAGTGAGGCTCTGCAGCCCATTTCAACCTATCCTGAATGGGTGGAGCAAGATGGGTTCACCTTCTTGGTTCGTGTGGTTGAGAATCTGCAGCGCAAAGATCAGGTTCAAAAAAAGCGACTGGCCCACGATCCCACCTTTAACCCCTTCTTGCCCTACGAGCCAGCGATGTTTGTGGCCGATATTTCGCCCACCCATCTGGTCTTGCTAAATAAATTCAAGGTGATGGATCACCATTTCCTAATTGTCACTCGGGAGTTTGTGGCCCAGGAAACCTGGTTGACCGCCCAGGACTTTGCGGCACTGGCCTGGGCGCTGGCGGAAGTGGATGGCTTAGGCTTTTATAATAGCGACGCCATAGCCGGTGCAAGTCAGCGCCATAAGCACCTGCAAGTGGTGCCCAAGCCCCTGGCCCCTGGCGGCCCTTCCATTCCCCTGGAACCTGTCATTGCGGCGGCGATCGCGGCCCACGAATCTCAGGCGCAGCTTCCCTTTAGCCATGGCTTGTCCGGGTTGCCCCCCCCTGCTGTTGGCACAGATGCTGATCAGAATCAGGATGTACTTTCCCTAGACGCCTTTTCCCAAGAACTCTATGCCCGCTACGGGCAGCTCATGCAGCGCTTAAACCTGGGGCATCCCGAAACCGATGATCGGTCCCTTGGCTCCTATAACCTGCTGGTGACCCGTCAGTGGATGATGGTGGTGCCGCGATCGCAGGAAGGGTATACAGGCCTCTCCATCAATGCCCTGGGCTTTGCCGGGGCGCTGCTGGTGCGCAATCGCGACCAGCTTCAACAGTTGCAGCAGCAGCGCATTGCTCACATCCTGGCCACTGTGACGACCGGAAATCTACCCTAGAAGTTATCTCAACCCCAGATCCGTCGCCACGCGATGGGCGCAGGCAAAGCCAGAAAACGCCACAGCGTTTAGCCCCTGTCCAGGGAAGGTGCTATCCCCCACTACATACAGCCCCGGTACCGCCGTCCGATTAAAGGGCATTCCCAGTAATCCTCGCAATTGCCGTGCCGGAATGGGACCATAGGTGCCATCTTGACGCCCCAAAAAGCGGCGATGGGTTCGCGGAGTTCCCACCTCTTGGTGCTCAATAGCAGGAGTCAGACCCGGTAGAATTCGCTCCAGACGCTGCACCAGGGCGCGGGCCATCACGAACTTTTTTCGTTTGTAGGCGGTGGGTGCCAGCCCCTGCCATTCGCTGATCCAACTGGGGGTGAAGGCATGGATAATCTGACGCCCCGATGGCGCAAGATGGGGATCAAGTTGGGTGGGAATTGAGACAAAGACAGTTCCGCCAGGCCTCTCCATTTCTGTCCAATCCTCCAAGAGAATGTGATGGCAGGTCATCTCCGCTGGCACCACCTCCGCCTGAACTCCCAGGTGTAAACTGAGGAAACTGGGGGAAGCTCGGTAGCGCTGTTGCCAACGCTGTTCCTGGGCAGGCAGGACTGAGAGGAGATCGCCAAAGGTTTGCCAACGAGTGCAGTTTGAAATAATCCGTCGGGCGTAAAAGGCTCGATTATCCGACAGTCTGACGCCCACGGCTCGTCCTTGCTGGGTCAAGACTTCAGTGACACGGGCGCGATAGTGAATCTGTCCGCCATGCTGCTGTAGTCCTTTAACGAGGGCTTCCGCAATTTTGGCAACCCCGCCCTTGGGATAATTCACGCCGCCGTAGTGCCGATCAGAGAACACCATCCCTGCATTAATCATGGGGGTATGGGAGGCTGGCATGACCGACCAGCTATAGCATTCCATGTCGATAAATCTCAGCAGCCGGGGATCGCGAATATGCTGACGCGCCACCTCTCCAACGTTAACCGGCAGGTAGCGAGCGAGCCGCAGGCAGGCTTGGGGATGTTGGAGGAAGGATCGGGCGACGTAGCGCATCTCCTCTAGGGAGCGTAGGTCAATGGTATTCAAGGCCCGGAAGATTCGCCAGCAGGTTCCGTAGAAGCGTCGAATTCCGGCCTGCTCCTGGGGAAAACGCTGGTCTAGTTCTTGCAAAAAATTCTCATAGTTGCGGGGAACCGAAATGTCCAGATCAGGAAGATGATAGCTGACCTGGACCGGGTCAGGAATCGTTTCCAGGGACTGTCCCACAGCTGCCAAGGCTCGGGTCAAGAGGTTCGTGGTCCCTTGCTGACCAAAGCCAAAAATCATCGAGGCACCGACATCAAATTGGTAGCCACTCCGGGCAAAGCCGCCCGCACTGCCTCCGGGGATCAAATAGCGCTCGAGCACCAAAACCCTGGCGCCCCGGGCCACCAGTTGGGTCGCGGCCACCAGGCCGCCAATGCCAGCGCCAATCACGATGACATCATAGTCGACATTACAGTCGACATTACAGTCCGAGGCCTCTCCCTGAGGCGTCTGCGATCGCTGAGTCGCGTCAAGTAGAGACATGAGTTTTCTCTCGAAGATCACCGCTTCTATCATCGGTCTTAAACCGGTTTCGGGGCAATGGCTTCGGGGGAGATCTCCGGTACTCCGAATCCCTCCGCTTATTTTGGCAACGCTGGAGGTCTCAAAAAAAAGAGTCAGAGGCATGATGCCCCTGACCCGGAAAGCCGATTCTTTAGAGAGGAGAAATAATAAATTTCTGCTTGAGTGCAAGAGATTTATTGATTAGCACTATAAACTTATTGAAAATAATTGTCAATATTTTTGATCCAAGAGAGTTTTCTAGCGTCGTGAATGAGGCGGTTGAGAGGCTGCTGGCCAACTGCAGGTCTCTTTCAGGGAGAGCGTATGATGGGTGAGAGTTTCATTTTTAGCTGGCAATATGGCATCGCAACTCCGAATTTATGTTCCGCCCCACCCGCTGATTAAACACTGGCTAGGTATTGCTCGGAACCAGGCCACACCTGGGGTGCTGTTTCGGACGGCGATGAAAGAGCTAGGGCGATGGCTGACCTATGAGGCGACGCGAGAATGGCTTCCTACCCAGGATCTGGTCATTGAGACTCCCCTAGCGCCCATTTCGGCCACCTTTATTGATCCCCAGCTCCCCTGGGCGGTGGTGCCCATTTTGCGCGCAGGCTTGACCCTGGTTGAGGGAATCCAGGAGGTAATTCCCAACGCTGCAACCTATCACTATGGTTTGGTGCGTGATGAAGAAACCCTCCAGCCCACTTGCTATCTCAACAAGCTTCCACCCACCTTTGCCCCCGAGACGCGCATTGTAATCAGCGAGCCGATGCTGGCGACGGGGGGATCAATTCTGCACCTCCTCGATGACCTGGTGCAGCGCCAGGTAGACCCTGCCTTTATCCGCATTATTGCAATTGTGGCTGCGCCACCGGCCTTGCAGAAGATTGGCACCCAATACCCGGATCTCCAGATTTACACCGCCACCATTGATGAACAGGTGAACGATCGCGGATTTATTGTTCCAGGGCTTGGGGACGCTGGCGATCGCGCCTTTGGCACCCAGGACTAACCGGGGGCGCATTCTCTAGCAATCATAAGGATAAAGGCTGGCGAGTCAGCGCGTAGAATAGAAAGAAATCTAAACGACAAAACCATTCAAAGCAGAAGACCAAGGGCAGGTGACGGTATGGCTAATCAAGGCGATCGTTTTTTAGGGGGCTTTATTGCGGGAAGCATTTTTGGGGGAATTGTGGGAGGTCTGGTTGGATCCTACCTGGCCACTCGACTCGAGGATCAATCCGATGCAGAGGAAGATGCTCCCGAAGGGTCGATTGAGGGAACCCTGCGCGGTGCTCGTCGCCTGCTGCGCCGCAGCAGCGACCTGAGCATCGAAGATGCTCGCCAAGGTTTAGAAGAGAAAATCGCTGAATTGAACGATGCCATTGATGCGGCTCGCGAGCAGCTCAGCCACGTGAACGGCATATCTGAGGATCATCAATAGCATCCCGGATCAGCCTAGACGCTTTCCCGCCGCCGCTGGATAAATTCAACTACACTAATAGTCAACGAATCGTTGTCAATGAATCATCAGGTTTAGAGTTGTTAGGCATATGGAATACAGTCCCCTGCAATCCGCTGGGTCAATTTTAATCCGAGGGGTTGCGCAATTTATTCAAATTTACCTGATCCTGCTGTTTATTCGGGTGCTGCTGTCCTGGTTTCCCAATATTGACTGGAGTAAAGCCCCGTTCTCTATCTTAAGCCAGCTCACGGATCCCTACTTGAATCTATTTCGATCCCTGATTCCGCCCCTGGGTGGCATTGACTTTTCGCCGATTTTGGCGTTTTTGGCCTTGCAACTTTTGGTGCAGTTGCTCCCTGCGGTTCCCTTCTAAGGCAGGGCCTTACTCCAGTGTATCCTCGGAAAACTCGTCAAATTCTGCTTCGTCAATGTTTCCAAACTGACCCACGCTTCCGGCAAAACCGCTAGCCTTGAAGTTTTCCAGACGCAGGGGTGGGCGCATTTTATCTGGAACGCTAATGCGCAGTTCAAACGCACTCTCGCCCAGGGGAACATAGGGAATCGATCCTAAGCGATTGCGGTTTTGCATCACCGGATTGTTGTCAGCATCGAAAATGCGGCCAAAAATGTCAGCATCGACCACGGGCCGGGCTGAGGCATTGACTGCTGTGCCTGTGACGATAAAGCAGTTAGCCGGGTTCATCGATCCTGGCGTCACAATCCCCTGAGAAAGAGACTCCGAGCATTCATGGTAGGACAAGTCCTTCAGTGCAATGGGGGTGAGCGCTTGAGCACTGGGACTCAAGACCGTCCCCCATACCATTAGGAAAAGGCCAATTAGCAGCACGCGGCTCAACTGCCGCCAACGTTGCATCAGTTTCATAGAAGATCTACCCGCTGGACACCTTATTCATTCTATTGTCTGTGCTTTCTGATTTCTTCTCTTTGCGGATGATCCAAAATAGGGCAGAGTAGATAAGGATCAGAATTAAGTAGCCGCCTCCGCATTCCACCCCTTGAAGCCTCAATGACGAAACCCTTAATCCGTCCGGCCTGCCCTAACTTTTCCTCTGGCCCCTGCGCTAAGCGACCCGGTTGGACTGTTTCTGCCCTGCAGGATGCACTCGTGGGGCGATCGCACCGGTCCAAGCCTGGCAAAGCCAAGCTGAAGGCCGTGATTGATCAAAGCAAATCGATTTTGGGCATTCCTGAGGATTATTACTGCGGCATTGTCCCCGCCTCCGACACCGGTGCCATTGAATTGGCTCTCTGGTCGCTACTGGGAGCGCGCGGGGTGGATATGCTGGCCTGGGAGAGTTTTGGCCGCGCCTGGGTGACGGACGTTCAAAAGCACCTAAAGCTCTCCGACTGTCGTCCCTATCTGGCTGACTACGGGCATTTGCCGGATGTTTCCCAGGTGGACTTTAGCCGAGACGTGGTGCTCACCTGGAATGGCACCACAGCCGGGGTCAAAGTGCCGAACGGTGACTGGATTCCTGACGATCGCGAGGGTTTGGTGATTGCGGATGCTACGTCTGCGGTCTTTGCCATGGAAATGCCCTGGTCTAAGTTGGATGGGGTAACCTGGTCCTGGCAAAAGGTCATGGGAGGCGAAGCTGCCCACGGCATGATTGTTCTGAGTCCGAGAGCGGTGGAGCGCCTGGAAACCTACACGCCCGCCTGGCCCTTGCCCAAGATTTTCCGACTGGTGAAAAAGGGAAAGCTGGACAGCGCTATTTTTGAAGGGGCCACCATTAACACCCCCTCAATGCTTGCGGTAGAGGACGCCTTAGATGGTTTACGTTGGGCCGAAGGCATTGGCGGTCTCCCTGGGCTCATCGCCCGCTCCCAAGCCAATCTAACGGCGATCGCCGCCTGGGTAGATCGCACGGACTGGGTTGACTTTCTGGCAGTGGATCCCGCTACCCGCTCTAACACCTCCATCTGTCTTAAAATTGTTGATCCCTGGTATCAGGACCTTCCCGCTGACGACCAGGCCCAGAAGGCCAAACAGATCGTAACGCTCCTGGATCAAGAAGGGGTGGCCTACGACATCGGTGCCTATCGAGACGCCCCACCGGGTTTACGAATTTGGGGAGGAGCAACGGTGGAAACCTCGGATATAGAAGCTCTCCTGCCCTGGCTAGACTGGGCCTTTGCAGTGGTTAAAGCAGCGTAGGGGGAAAGGGCGAACCACTGAGGGAACTTTTTTTTCGGACCTGATAAGACAAACGCCGTTGGGTTCGAAAATAGGCTAGCCTTAATTTGACGATTGGGTTTATATTTGAAACGTTTTTGCTCAAGGCCGTAGCCGATCCAGCAAGGAGCCCGCGATGGCCCAGCGAACCCCTGAATACACTTTGTATATAGGGCCTGAGTTGATAAAGTTTAAGTTGATAAAGTTTGCATAAAACGTGCTGTCCTGGGGGAGAGGTTGTCCTGCCGTTTCTCTTGGGCAGCCTGTGTCGGTTGGTAGGGCCAGTAGGCTAAAGGTTATGACTAAATTTGTCTTCGTTACCGGCGGTGTGGTTTCAAGCATTGGGAAAGGCATTGTGGCCGCCAGCCTGGGACGATTACTCAAGTCACGGGATTATTCCGTTTCAATTTTGAAGCTCGATCCCTACATCAATGTTGATCCCGGCACCATGAGTCCGTTTCAGCATGGAGAGGTTTTTGTCACCGATGACGGGGCTGAAACAGACCTGGATCTAGGCCATTACGAGCGCTTTACGGATACCTCAATGTCGCGCTTGAATAGCGTCACCACCGGATCTATCTATCAGGCTGTGTTGAATAAGGAGCGACGAGGAGACTACCAGGGCGGAACCGTCCAGGTGATCCCCCATATCACCAACGAAATTAAAGAACGGATTTTGCGCGTTGCCCAGGATACTAACCCCGATGTCTTGCTCATTGAGATTGGCGGAACGGTTGGCGACATTGAGTCTCTGCCGTTCCTGGAGGCCATCCGACAATTTCGTAAGGATGTGGGCCGTCAAAATTTAATCTACACCCACGTCACGCTCTTACCCTGGATTCCCTCCGCCGGAGAGATGAAAACCAAACCTACCCAGCATTCCGTGAAGGAACTGCGCTCAATTGGGATTCAGCCAGATATCCTGGTTTGTCGATGCGATCGCCCCTTGCCCAGCGGAATTAAGTCAAAAATTGCTGAGTTCTGCGACGTATCTGAGGAATGCGTCATTAAAGCTCAAGATGCTAGCAGCATCTACGAAGTTCCTCTGATTCTAGAGCAGGAAGGTTTAGCAGAACAGGTTCTCTCCCTGCTCAATCTAGAGCAGCGTCAGCCTGACCTCAACCAGTGGCAAGAACTGGTAAATCAGTTGCACAACTCCACCCAAGAAGTTGAAATCGCCTTGGTGGGCAAGTATGTCAGCCTTAGTGATGCCTATCTGTCCGTTGTTGAAGCCCTCAATCATGCCTCCCTCGCTAGTAGCGTTAAGCTCAAGCTGCGTTGGGTAGATGCTGAAGATATTGAACGGCAGGGTGCCCGCACTCACCTGGAAGGAGCCGCAGGCATTGTGGTTCCTGGCGGATTTGGCACCCGTGGAGTGGATGGCAAGATTGCCGCCATTGAATATGCCAGAGTCCAAAAAATTCCCTTTTTGGGTCTGTGCCTGGGGATGCAATGCTCGGTCATTGAGTGGGCGCGAAATGTTGCTAAACTGCCCGATGCCCATAGCTCTGAATTTAAGACAGATTCCCGCAATCCCATTATTAACTTGCTGCCTGAGCAACAGGATGTGGTGGACTTAGGGGGAACCATGCGGCTCGGTCTTTATCCCTGTCGCTTGACCACGGGTACCAAGGCCTTTGATTTGTATAAAGAAACGGTGATTTACGAGCGACATCGTCATCGCTACGAGTTCAATAATGCCTACCGCAGTTTGCTGCTGGAATCAGGTTACGTGATCAGTGGTACCTCTCCCGATGGTCGCCTGGTGGAGATGATTGAGCTGCCATCCCATCCCTTCTTTCTCGCCACCCAGTTTCATCCGGAATTTCGCTCCCGACCGAATATTTCTCATCCGGTCTTTAAGGGCTTTATTGCCGCGGCAAAGGCGCTCCTTAGTCCCGCTACGCCCGAGGAGTCCCATGCTCCTGTCGGAGGATCCTTACCAGAACTTGAGGGAGAAACCCCCATCGCCACCCAGGGCTAGAGGTCTAGGAGTTTCTTGATCCGGCTTGGTTAGGCGCTTGGTTAAGCGGGGTCCGCGCGCCAAGGCCGAGGAGGAGGCTCACCACCATGGCAACTGTGATCAAAGGGGTTGCCAGAACAAACAGCAGGCTCAGCATCAATAGAAGTCCCGATATCCCACTCAAAAAAGAATTCAGACCCTCCTCCTGCATCTCGGAGGGGGCCGGGTTGGGGGAGAGGCGGGACTGAGGGGTGGAATGGGTGGACTCTGACCCCGGTGACCGTTCAGACCCAGTTAGGGCAGCTGGTTGAGGCAGGTTCATTGCAGTAAAAAACAACAAAGGCGAATGCTGCTATTTTGTCAATTCTTTTTTTCTGCCGCTAGGGGTTAAATCCCGTTAGAAACAACTCTTTGCACCCTCGATACAATTGAAGCGATCTCTTCATCGACCGGTGCTTGATCCCCCCAAGCCGTCACCAGGCCTTGGGCGATCGCTCTATCTAAAGTGGTAGAAACCCCTGCTAAGGAATCAGTATTATTGCTTATCGCCAATTGGACGGGATTTTAGTATAACTATACATATCTTAATAAATATTTGCATTGACCGTTTAGAGCAAGGCGTCTGCTTTGCAATGATCTTTCCGGTCCTGTTGACAAAGAGGAAACTGCTATGAACCCTAATGCTGATTTGCCCTTAGAACAGCAATTTAAGGTCAAAGTATTTGCGGATCAGATTCAAAACTTGTCTAAGGAAGAAGTTCAAGAGTTGGTGGTCGATCTTTACCAGAACTCCCTGGTTCAAGAGCGTCTTTTTAAGCAAATGATGGGTGAATATCTTGGTTTAAGCCAGTCTATGGCGGCTTAGGGCTCTGAGGTTCTACCCACGCCCTGTTCACCTTATTCCCAGGAGAAGCAACCATGTCAGATTCCGCGTTAAATCGTTCCACAGGGTCACACCCCTTTGGGCAAGGATATGCAGCAATTTTCTTTGTTCTGGGGATGCCTCATGTCTACGGCAAACTGCAGGCAAGGCAGACTTCAACCGTACAGCCATCAACTCCAGTCAAAGCTTCTCTGGTGCGGGCAGTGGCTCGATGGATCTACCGACTGCTGATGTAGCGCTGCAGTTAACCAAAACTCTCGAAAACTTTTTTGGGGCAAAGCTGCCATGGGTTCCCTGGCTACCCGTGCAGGCAATCCCATAAGCGTATGATGAAGGAGTCCTTGGCTACTGACCATAGATGTCAAGATAGCGAAGGACTCCTTGATCCCCCCGGATCATTGCCATCATGACAATGGCAATCTTTGAAAACTTTTAATGTTGAGCCAGTGGATGTGAACCTGTTCAGCCTTACTGATCTGTGTTCGACCGTCATGACCGGTAAAGTTCCTCTGGTCATGATATGGGTCAGGATCAGCTCATGACTGGGCTCCAATGGTGCTGAGCGTTGGCATTCTCCGTGAGATGCCCCAGCTAGATGCTCCTACAAGAGAGAGCATGGAAGCAAACGATTAAAATCAAATTAAAATAGGCTGAGCCAAAAGCCTCACTCACACCCTGAGAACAGCCTGAAATATTAAACACTTTAGTTTGTATCTACTATCCTACAAGGAATTTCCAGAAAAAAGAGCCCTAAGGAGACAACTTCCGGCAAAGAAATTCCCTCGAATCTTTGAACCTGTTATCTGGCAATCGCTTGGGGACAGATTGCTGAAGTTTAAAAGCCGCTAAAAACTCTTTTAATCCGCCACGGAATTGTTACATTACTTTATACCCTGAGGAAGATTAGTTACTTTTACTTAGTCAGGAGAGGTGAATCCTCCGGAGTTGTTGTTTTCGACAGCAACTCCGGAGAAAATACAGTGGAGGGTCATGGGGAAGGCTGGATGAGTCGACTGGGGCGGAATTGCAAGCATGCGTGCCGGAGCGGAGGGTTAAACCATGGGAACTGTTCTAATTCTGTATGCCACGCGGGAAGGTCAAACGGAAAAGATTGCTGTTCGCATTGGCGATCACCTCACCCAGGCTGGTGCAAGGGTACGGATTATCAACGCCAAGGATAAAGCTGTCACACAATCCTTAAATTTAGAGATCTTTGATTTGTTGGTATTCGGGGCTTCAATGCATGCAGGAGGGCTGGAGCCGGAACTGGTTGCCTTTGTTAACCGCCATAGCGCTGAAATTGAACTTAAAAATCGCTCATTTTTCCTGGTTCTCCTGAGCGCCGCGACCCAGGATCCAGTCTTGAAAGCAGAATGGTTGAAGGACGCCTGCACCAAAATGCGTCAACAGCTCCAGGTTTCTTTTCCGAAGGTGGAAATGATCGCCGGAGCTTTAATGTACTCTAAATATCCCCTCCCTCTCAAATGGCTGATGAAGCAAATTGCACAGCAAGCCGGAGAAGGCACGGATCTGTCTCAGGACTATGAATACACCGACTGGCAGCAGGTTCAACAATACGCCCAGGCCCTGATCAAGGCTTAACTGAAACGGCAGGCTCTCCATCACTAGCGCCAATCAGATGAGAACGACGAGGCTTGGTATGTTCCTTAGCCCCTCACTAATGGGTGTCGCAGCCCCAAGACCCTTCACTTGAGGACTGCTAGATTCCTCAACAGAGGTCTCACAGAGGCTCCCCATAGATGCCCCCCAAGAGCTCTCTTAGGATTTTGCTTTCCAGGTTCCGCCATAGCGATAATCTGGATTGTTCGGGGCGATCTGTTTCCAGCAGGATGCACAAACGAGTTGCCAGGGAGCATGGGAGTTAGATTGGATTCGATAGCGCAGGGTGACACAGTGGCCGCAGGTGTCACAGGGTTTGCCGTGGAATGCCATCGGAGTGCAGGAAGACAGTACAGTGAACTATGGGCGATCGCCTATTGTCCATTATGGCGTTTTTTGTAGATCCTCTCCATGTCACCTTCGACTTCCCTTCCCCAGCAGCGGCTTTCTTTAGATCACGAGGCCCTGGTTCATTGCTGGGGACAGACAGAGAATTTGCTGATTATTCAGGATTTAGATGGTGTCTGTATGCCGCTGGTCAAGGATCCACTACAGCGCCAGGTCGATCCCCGCTACTTGGCTGCGGTTCCGCAGTTTGAGGCTCACTTTTTTGTCTTGACCAATGGAGAACACATTGGATCACGGGGCATGAACCGCATTGTGGAGCGATCCCTGGCCCGTTCAGATTTGGCTCAGGCGCAGGGGTTATACCTGCCGGGGCTGGCAGCCGGTGGAGTGCAGTGGCAAACGCGTTATGCTCAGGTATCTCACCCTGGTGTGAGTCCTGAAATTATGGCGTTTTTGGATCAGGTGCCGGCCAAAATCGAGGCGCGGCTGCGGAGCTTTTTTGATCAGTCACGAAGCGATATCGCGCCAGCTCAGCTTGAGGCCTGTATTCAAGCCGCGATTTTAGATAATAAGGTTTCGCCAACGGCCAATCTAAATGTTTTCCATGCAGCCCTGGGCGATCGCCTGGAGATCTACCGATCCCTGCAAGAGCAGATGGGAGATCTCATGGCGGATCTGCTTCAACAGGCGGCGAACCAGGGATTAGCAGAGACATTTTTTGTCCACTATGCGCCTAATTTGGGTTTGGGATCTGACGGCAACGAAATGATGCAGCTTGCGGATGGATCCACCTCTGGGACGACGGATTTTCAGTTCATGCTCAGGGGCGCGCGCAAGGAAGTGGGCGTACTGTTTTTACTCAATCAATATTATGCCTGGCAAACTGGAGACTATCCTCTAGGATCGGATTTCCATGTTCTGGATGCGCCCCAGGATCCAGGAGAGATTTTACAGATGATTCAGGCCCATTTTCCAGGCCATTCCATGCCGCTGATGGTTGGGGTTGGCGATACCGTGACCAGTCAGGTGCATCGGGAGGGAGATCAGCGACAGGTGCGCAGAGGCGGCAGCGATCGCGGTTTTCTGCAGCTCATTCAGGATATCGGTAGGGCCTATGGAACCGGAAATTTCACAGTCTATGTTGACAGTAGCGGGGGGGAGGTAAAAAATCGTAAACCTCTGAAACTTTCAGCGGCAGGGGATGCTGTGCTGGAGGGGCCGACCGACCCCCAGGATACGCAAGATCCACTCACCCTCAATGTGGCGATTCCCGGAGGACATCAGCAGTACGTCCAGATCTTTCAATCTGCAGCGCAGCTGCGACAGAAACATTCTGACTAGAGGACTCATACTAGATCCTTTCCGGTAAAGACTGCCCCAGTTGTCACGCCAAAAGGCCATCCCTATACTAGAAGCGAGCCTTGCCATGGTCCCAGGGTTGCGGTCCAACGCACAAGCGGTTTCAGCATAGGACATTTCAGTATTAGGACAAGGTCCCCCCCCTCTAGATTCCGTTGATCCTGGGAGTCGATCCTCGTCTGGGGGGCCGGGAGATCCGCGAGTGAAGCAATTATGATGGTTGAATTTAACGCAATTTCGGGTTTTGGAGGCGGTATGCTGATTGGGGCAAGCGCGACGCTGCTGCTGTTGGGCAATGGTCGAATTGCGGGCATCAGCGGTATGCTCAATGGGGCAATCTCGTTTGCGAAGACAGAGCGCTGGCGATGGATCTTTTTGCTGGGGCTGGTGCTGGGGGCTGCCCTGTACGAATACGGGATTGCGTCCAGCCCCACGCCAGTTTCGACCTTTTCACCCTGGTCCATGATCCTGGGTGGGTTTTGGGTAGGTTTTGGCACCCGCATGGGAAATGGCTGCACCAGTGGCCACGGGGTCTGTGGATTGGGTCGTCTTTCAGGTCGCTCCCTTGCGGCGGTGATGACGTTTCTGGTGGTGGCCATGGCCACTGTGCTGGTGCTGCGTCTGTTGGGACTCCGTTCGTAGGAGGAAGTCAGGAATTGTGGGGTCAGGAATTGTGAGGTCAGGAATTGTGGGGTCAGGAATTTCATGAAACAGCAAATCGTAGCCCTGTTGTCTGGACTGCTGTTTGGGTTTGGTTTGGGTCTATCGCAGATGATGGATCGCGATCGCGTGTTGGGCTTTTTAGATGTCACTGGAAATTGGGATCCGACCTTGCTGTTTGTATTGGGTGGTGCAGTGTCCGTGACCGTGATTGCCTTTCGATTTGTGCTGCGGCGATCGCAGCCGCTATTTGCCCCCCGCTTTGTTCTCCCGACCCGGCAGACCATTGACCTCAAGCTGCTGGGGGGGGCTGCCCTGTTTGGGGTTGGCTGGGGAATTGCGGGCTACTGTCCGGGGCCGGGAATTACCGCGTTGGTGCTGGGGGTTTGGAATCCCGTAATTTTCCTGGCGGCTTTAATTGCCGGGTCTTTGGCCTATCAATGGATATCAGATCGCTAGGATGACGCCGCCATTGAGATGCATGGGGAGTGGAATCATGGCCTGCATGGAGGAAAAGGGCCTTGGCTGTCCACTTGGCTGTCCACGGTTTGGAGGTAGGGGCGGTATGGATTTGGAAATTCTCATAATTGTCCTATCGTCGAGGTGTTGAAGATTTAGTGAAGGTATTGGTGATGACCTGTTCTTCAAGGCTTTGGCGCGTGCTGGGGGGAGTCCCGATGTTGATCTTGATCGGCTGCGGCAACGGCGTCAGCCCTGGATCGCGTCAGAACGCCTCACCCTTGTCCACTGCTGAGGCGGAGGCCACACCGGACTTGGAGACGGATCTGCGCACCCTTTACAACTGTGAGAGCGGCGCAACGATCTGGGCCTCTTACCCAAATCAGGATACGGCGATCGTGGAATACCAAGGAGAAACGCTGCAGCTCACTCGTGCGGTGTCTGGGAGTGGTGCCCGCTATGTGAACCCGCAGTGGGTCTGGTGGACGAAGGGAACCGGGGCGGGAGCCTCAGGGACGCTGGCGCGCCACAGGGGAGAAGAGCAGCCTGAAGATCCCCTGGAGCGTTGTGCGGAAGGGGCTAAGGAGAGTCGCCAGCCGCCGGTGCCCCGAGGCGCGGAAACACTGGCTTCCCGAAGTCTGGACAGTCGCCTCATCAATCCGGTGGAGTCGGTTGGTCCCATCACCCGAGGGACCTCGGAACAGGACTTGATTGATTGGTTCGGAGTTGAGAATGTCACCTCTGTGCAGCTGGAAGTGGGGGAAGGGCAGCGCGTGTCCGGTACCCGCCTCTTTGCCGGTCGCCTGGATGAGCTAGAGATTGAATGGAAAGGGGATCGGCGATCGCCCAAGCGGATGACCATCAGAACTCCCGGTTCCAGCTGGCGGACCCACTCTGGACTCAAGATCCGCGATAGCTTAGAGGATGTCACCTTAACCAATGGCAGGCCTTTCAATCTCACCGGCCTTGGCTGGGACTATCCGGGGCGCACCCTGGGATGGAATGGGGGAACACTGCCCCCAGAACTGCAGTTGGAGTTTCGTGCGACTCAACAAATTCCGGCCCAGCAGATGCTGATGGGGGAAGGCCCCTACAGTTCCTCCCATCCATCCTTTCAAAACATGGGTCTGGTGATCGAGACGATCTATATCCGCTGGGATTGATTTTCGCTGGGAGTCACTCTGCTTGCCTCGACTGATCGCGCCGCTATGCCTTGATAGGCCTCTGTTTTTAGCCTTAAATCTTAGGCCAAATCTTAGGCCGCGCCCCTGAGATCTTGGCTGACAAACTTCGCAGCGTTCTTGGAGGATTCCAGAATGGTCATCAGCCCGCTGCCGGGATGGACAGCGCCACCCACCCAATAAAGCCGATCCAGTTGCCGAGATCGAATTGGCGGGCGAAATGGTCCCATCTGGAGCCAGGTATGACTGAGATTAAAGACCGCTCCCAGGTAAACGGAGTAGTCCTCTTGCCAGGTCTGGGCCGTATGGCAGGCTTCAGTGGTAATGTGATCGGCAAGATTCAGAAACCCTAACTCTGGGAGACGGTCAAGGATAAAGTCTCGGTAGCTTTGCTGATGGTCTGGCCAGTTCACCCCGTATCCCGTGTGGGGGATGGGCACCAGGACATACAGCGTGGAGTGACCCGGGGGAGCATTGGACCCATCGGTGGGAGTGGGGTTGCACACATAAAATGGTGGGTCTATGGGATCGAGAGCGGAGTCATCTACATAGGGGCGATGGCGCCGCCGCACATGCTCGGAGAGATAAATTTGGTGATGGGGTAGATCGTAGCAGCGGTCTAGTCCTAAATAGAGCATGAAGGTGGAGCAGGAAAATTGCCGGTTTGCAAAATAGGCGCGGGTATATTTGCCGCGATGGGCGGGCGGAATTAAGGATTGCATTGCCTGGGCAAAATCTCCATTGACCACAACGGCATCGGCGCAGAGGCGTTCTCCGCTGCCAAGGCGAATTCCGGTTGCTCGCCCCTGCTGAATTGTGAGTTCCTGGACGGGGCAGCGGAGATGAATTTTGCCCCCCAATTCCTGAATTGCCTGGGCTAGAGCTTGGGCTAGGGCGCGAAATCCTCCCTGAGGATGCCAGACGCCATGGACCATTTCCAGGTAGGGTATCAGGCTAAAGACGCTGGCGCTACGGGTGGGGTGCATTCCCAGGTATTTGGCCGGGTAGCTCAGGGCATATACCAGGCGATCGTCCTGGAAATTTCGCCAAAAGTGTTGATACAGCGTTTCCCAGGGCCGAAAGCTGAGTACCGCTGCGAGCTCGTCCAGACGCGCGTAACCCAGGAGCGATCGCGCCGGTTGGCTCAGGTAGGGTTCATACCCCGCTTGATTCATCCGTTCTGCCTCGGTTAGCCAGCGATCGAGGGCTTGGGGCAGGTCGGGGCGAAACTGGGCAAGCTGCTGCTTGAGCTGCTTGCGATCCGTGGTGAGATCTAGCTGGGTCCCGTCCCAAAATTTAAGGCGAGTATAGGGATCTAGGCGCGTGAATTGAAGGTAGTCCTGACGCTGAAGGCCCGCACTGGCAAACAAATCATCATAGAGCTGCGGCATTTGCAGAATTGTGGGTCCGGTGTCGAAGTGATAATGGCCCTGGACCAGCCCACGCATCCGCCCCCCTGCCCGATCGGCAGCTTCAAAGATTTCAACCTGGTGGCCCTGGCCCAACAGCCGCAGGGCGATCGCCAAGCCGCCAGGTCCGGCTCCTACGACAATAACTTTTTTCCTCATGGACCTACGCTTCCTCTATCCCTGTTAGGCATACTGATCGGGAGCCTTCCCGTGGGATTCTAAAAGGTAACCGCGGATTTTTGGGGGCTTGGTTTTTTTCCCTGTTTTATTTTTGGGCTCTGGGGCCGGCGGCTTGACTTGCTCCAGGGTGACCTTAAAGCGCCAAGCGTCACCAAAGTCGAACAGGTATTCCATGGAATCACCTTCCTGCAAAGGGATGTCGCCAATCAACACCTCTTCTGTGGTAGGCTCATCCTCCGCAAAGGGATGCATCACTTCAATGGTGCGGCCCCACTCATCTTGGTACGTAAACTGATCCAGGTGATCCGCATCAAAGCCAACGGAGTTTAGAATGAGCTGGCTGAGGTCTGCCAGGGTTGCCTCGGCACTGATCGCAATCCGCCGCCATATTTGGTCTAGGGACACCTTGTAGATATATTCTCCGGGGCGAAATGAACGCCGGGGCAGCGTCAGCACCTGTTTCCACTGCGGGAAGTAGGGCGTGATCCTGGGCTGAAGCTCATGAAATGCCAGCGTGTCATCTATTTCCGACACCCAGGTCCCGCTCTGCTGGACGTATATCTGTCTTAAAAGATTGAACATTGCCCGTCCAAAGGGTAAGGGATCGGTGCGCCGAATTCGCCATCCCTTCCCTGGGGTTGGCTTTGCGGTGGTAATTTTCAGAAACCCAAACATCTCCATCAGCGCGATGTTGTAGAGTCCGGGCCAGTAGTCAAGTGTTGTCTGTTCGCGGTAGTTGGCGTAGCGTTTGGCGGATTTCCCCAGGACATCTTCCCATGCTTTCAGGGTGCGATCGCCTGCCGTTAGGGGAGTTTGTCGTTCGTCTGCCAGGAACTCCAGACGCCCCTGAATGATCCACGCTTCTAGGAGCGTGAAGTACTGTTCCGTTGGGTTGAGCTGTTGCCAGGCGGCATGAACCTCAGGATTGATCTGGAGTTTGGGCTTCCTTCCTGGATCCACCACCTGCACCAGCCGCGAGGCCCGCAGCAAAAGATAGAGACCGTGAATATTGGGATAGGATTTTTGAGAGGGACGGCTCAGCCCAATGTCTACGGGCTGGCTCAACTGCTGATTGAGCGTAGCTAAAGACTTGCCACCCAATTGCCAACGTTGTTTGCTGACCGCAATTCCAGCGGGTCCTACGAAGGCCAAGGCCGTCTCAAAGTCCTGTAGGATAGGACCGGGTGAGGTGGCAGAGATGGACTGGGTTTTCAGACACTGGATCGTTTCCTCCGAGAGGATCCCCCCTTCCTCTGCAAGGTTTCCTCTCAACAGGGCGCGAATCGGATTCGGGATGACCGGGGGGTGAGCCGAGGGATCGACGCCTTCACCAGAGGTTGGGAGATTTATTCCTATTAAATCTATAAACCTCTGCGTTTCAGGGGGCGGAGAAACCGTGGGAATCTTGGGGTTGGGCAGTGGGCCTTGATTCTCTTGCTGGCGCTGATTGTAAACCTGCTGAAATTCCTGGAGGCCAGCTTCTGAGGTCATATCAAACTCTGACTGCATACCGTCCATGAGAAAGTTTTTGGCGATTCCGCCCCGGCTAGGATCGCTCATCCAGGCCTTAAATTGGCTAGAAATCGACTGTAAATAGTCTGCGATCGCCCCGGCGCTTCGCAGTTGATAGTCTTCCTTCAGGAAAGTCCAAAAGGCAACGAGTTCGGGAATGGCGCTATCGGCCTCATCTGGATCAAGCAGGATTAATTTCCGGGGCAGAATATATTCCATCACCTGCTGGACGTCTCCTTTCGTCATTTTTGGAAGCGTCATTTCACCATAAAGGAAGGCAAATTCAATGAAGGTGCCGATCCAGAATCCGCCCTTGGGATGCTGTTGACAGTAGGCTTGGCTAACCTGAGAAGCGACAAAGTGATCTAGGGCACCTTGAATATATTCATCCAGTTTGGGCTCAGCCTCATCGTAGGAAAGCTCAGAAAGGAGGTGAATATCAAAAGCCATGGCTCTGAGTTAGACGGGTGCGGTGCGAGACTACCTAATTTTACGCCAGTTTTTGAAGATGCATCTGTCTCCCAATGGGGTGGGCAAATGGACTTATTCCCTCATCTCAGGTGTATTTTTTCGGATACTCCCTCCCGCGAGCATTGAGGGGCGAGGCAATGAGCTGGTTTTGTTGCCAAAGGGTCTCGATGGCATCACCAGAGTTTTAACCAGATCATTCTGCTGAGCTATTGGGTTTGGACCACTGCTCAATGGGTCGTGTACAAGGCATTGAAGGGATTGGACAACGAGTATGTCATGAATTTGCGCAAGTAGTGACCCCTATTTTCTGGTTGCGGGAGAACATCAAGAACCGTTAAAGTCTGTTTTCTCTCTAGACAAAAAGGTCATCCGCAGTGACTACGGATGACCAGGCTGTTTGAGGAGTTAA
>NZ_JTHE03000088.1 GCF_000817775.3 Lyngbya confervoides BDU141951 | reverse complement strand
TGATTTCAGCTCAATGCCCCGAGTTTGCTTTGGGCGAACCGGCTGGGGAGAAGGGGTGAGAAGATCCGTGAGAATATTCATGCGCTTGCTGTGAAGAGAACCCTGAATCAGTGGAAGAATCTAGTCCCTAGCATAACGCCAAACCCGCAGCCCGTGCAGAGCGAGCCGTGCCTGGGCCAGGAGATCTGGGGGCAATTACATCATTTATTGTCACAAGAGTTTGCAATCTGCTGATTTAGCAAAAAATCTGTGGTATCAATCACTTTCTGGGGGATATCTCCTTTTAGGAGATCAGCAGTGCATAAAACCTATGTCTGTCGGTTCTCGCGTCAGGAGAAAATTAAGTTCAGCGCTCCCGCGGAATCGACAGGTTTCATCCACCTTCCGGACACCTTGCTATGAACATTGATGCTATTTTGCAAACCTACGTTATTCCCATTGGTTTGAAGATTCTAGGGGCCATCGTCCTCTGGATTGTGGGCCGCTGGTTGATTAAATTTGGCCTGGGTCTTCTCAATCGTATTTTTAAGCGCAGCAGCGTAGATGCCACCTTACTCTCCTATATCAAGGGAACTCTGGGGGTACTTCTCAATATTGTCCTCATTGTGGCGATTTTGGGCTACCTGGGCATTGAAACCACCTCCTTTGCCGCGCTGTTGGCGGCAGGCGGCATTGCGATTGGCGCCGCCTGGGGCGGTCTGCTGGCGCATTTTGCCGCAGGCGTCTTCCTGGTGCTGTTCAGTCCCTTTCGAGTGGGAGACTACGTATCAGCGGGTGGGGTTGAAGGGACAGTGGCGGAAATTGGGTTGTTTGTGACCACCATTAATACGCCGGACAACATCAAAACTATCGTCGCCAACAACACGATCTTTTCCGACACCATCAAGAATTTCTCCGCCAATCCCTATCGACGGGTGGAACTGGTGGCCCAGTTGGATCACTCGGTTGATCCCGAAGATGCCATTAACCGTCTCAAGCAAGGACTGGCTCAAATTGCCAATATTTCAGAAAGTCCAACGCCCGATGTTGAAATTCTGGAGTTTTCTCCCATGGGTCCGGTTCTGGCGGTGCGTCCCTACTGCGAAAACCAGTACTACTGGCAGGTTTATTTCGACACCAATCGCCTCATTCGCAGGACCTTTGGAGAAGCAGGCTATCCCGCACCGCAGCAGCACTATGCCATGCTGAATCGTGCCCAATAGTCTGGGTAAGGAGTCCCCTCCCAGCTTGGTATCGTCCTTTAGAGGAGGGCATTGGCAGCAGAGCCGCTAGCGGGCCTTCTCCATTGGGCCTAATTTCAGGCCCAATGGAGAAGGTTGTTGTTGAAGAGCCTACCTGTGAGGGGATAGAAAGGGGATACCTTAAAGGGGACGGTAAACCCGATAGTTAATGTTGGGAAAAATATTGTCAATGACCTCAACCTTTTCCAACCAGCCCGCGTCGACAGTCCCAGCATTCAGCTGTTCATACAGGCGATTAAAGCGCATCAGGTGCGATCGCGTTCGCCGGACGGCATAGGGCACCATGGTGCCAGTGCGCATGATAAAGGCCCAGTCAGAGGACTGAGCGAGCAGTAGCTCACGCGCCGCTTGATTCAGCGCCTTCCACTGCAGTTCATCCTCGGGTTCGCGCCTGGCTAACTCAATCATGCGTTCTGCAGCCTTGTGCAAATGGGGATAGATCCATTGATTGGTATCGTTCAACCAATATTCATGGAATCCCTTGTATCCCCAGCTTGACTGGGAGGGGCGACAGACCTGTTGATGAGGATGGGCGCGCAGATAGTCGGCCAGGTGAGTCATCTCGAAGGTGTCCTGGTCAAACCACACCTTGCGGTATAGATAATCAATGAACCAGGGTCCTTCGTACCACCAATGCCCAAATAGCTCTGCATCGTAGGGAGAAACCACAATGGGGGGGCGCTGCATAATCCCGTGTAAGTGGCGGACTTGCTGCTCACGGTTGTACATAAAATTACCGGCATGGTCGGCGGCTTTTTCCCTGGCCCAGTAGGGATCATAAAGAGCCTTATCCCCGATACCGCTGCGGTCGGTAATCTTGTGATACTTGATGCCCACGTTCTTGCGCTGACCATTGGGCATGATGTAGGGCTGGATATATTCGTACTCGGCTTCCCACCCCAGATCCTTGTAGAATTCCCGGTATTCAGGTGCTCCCGGATACCCCACCTCCGATGACCACACCTGCTGGGAGGACTCATGGTCGCGCCCAAAGGCGGCCACCCCCGTTTCTGTGAAAATGGGGGCATAGGCCCCAAAGCGAGGTCGGGGACGGGCGTAGAGTAGGCCATGCCCGTCCATAATAAAGTAGCGCAATCCAGCATCCGCAAGCTGCCGCTCTAAGCCTTCGTAGTAGGCGCACTCTGGCACCCAAATACCGCGCGGTTGGCGACCAAAATTTTCTTCGTAATGTTCACAGGCCACCTGAATTTGTGCCCACACTGCCTGGGGATACATTTTCATCAGTGGCAAATAGCCGTGGGTTGCCCCGCAGGTGATAATCTCCAGGTTGTTGGAGGCTTGATACTGGTTGAAGGCGGTTACCAGGTCGCGCTCATGCTGCGTCCAAACTTTGCGAACCTGGCTAAACTCTTCAACGTAGTACTCGGCTAAATACTTTAGATGGCCATTGTGGGTGTGGCGGAGGACCTCCTTTTTGGCCAGTTCTTCAAGTTGGGCTAGGTGGGCCTCAAAACGGTCCTGGAGCAATTCATCACGCAGCATAGACACCAAAGGAGGGGTCATGCTCATGGTGAGCTTAAAATCTACTCCATCGCGCTTGAGACCTTCAAAGACCTTTAGCAGCGGAATATAAGTTTCAATAATGGCTTCGTATAGCCACTCTTCCTCTAGCACATAGGAACTTTCGGGATGGCGGACAAAGGGCAGATGGGCGTGCAGGACGAGTGCAAGATAGCCAATACTCATACAAATATGAACTTTATTGTATTAATTGT
Organism: Lyngbya confervoides BDU141951; assembly: GCF_000817775.3. GTDB lineage: Bacteria > Cyanobacteriota > Cyanobacteriia > Thermosynechococcales > Thermosynechococcaceae > Lyngbya > Lyngbya confervoides. Next base: position 157,342 of record NZ_JTHE03000088.1, on the reverse strand, counting down.
TAAAAGCATAGGCTAAAACATGCGCACAAGCGTGCTTTTTACTACACCTTTGCGGAGAAATGACGGGGGTTGGCGAGGCAAAATTTCTTGGCGAGGCTGCTCCTCATCAAAGCTTCCAGGTTGTTAAGGGGGCAGAGGCTTAGCGATCTGAGGGAGGGATGCCAGCTTTTTTCTCGTACCAGCGAATGATGACCCGTCCCAGCCGTGGGGAACTGTGGCGAACGTATTTGAGCTTGGTATTTTCATCCATGACGTTTGCTAAGATGACTCGGCATCCCATGCGAATGAGCTCCTGGCGATCGATGGGAATCGGAAAGGAATATTTATGGGCATAGCGCACCAGTACCGAGGGCGAGGGTGGAATTTTTTGGACCAAGACAGTGTTAAACAGCTTGCATCCGGTGGCTCGATAGATAGCTTTAATATGGTCAGAGACGGAGTAGCCATCGGTTTCACCAGGCTGACTCATGATGTTACAAATGTAAATTTTTGGCACGTTCCGGGCCGCGATCGCCTCCACGATCTCTGGTACCAACAGGTTGGGAATGACGCTGGTGTATAAGCTGCCGGGGCCAAAGACGATCAGCTCTGCCTCGTTGATGGCTTCAATCACGCGGGGCAGCGCAGGCGGACATTCGGGAAGACAGCCAATTTTCCGAATTTTTCCGCCAGCCGAAGAAATTTCAGACTCTCCCTCAATTCGACGGCCGTCTTCTAGTTCAGCCCAGAGATTAACATCGCTGAGGGTTGCCGGGAGGACTTGTCCCCGCACTGCTAGCACTTCCGAACTGGCCGCGATCGCCTGTTCCCAACTTTCTGTGACCTGATTCATCGCCGAGAGAAACAGATTGCCAAAACTATGGCCCGCCAAGCCATCTCCGGCATCGAATCGATACTGAAACAGTTCGGTAATCAGCTTTTCTTGATCGGCCAGGGCGGCCAAGCAGTTGCGGATATCCCCAGGGGGAATACCGCCCAGTTCCTTGCGCAATCGTCCAGAGGATCCGCCATTATCGGCCACCGTCACCACGGCTGTAATGTTGGCGCTATAGGTTTTTAACCCGCGCAGCAAGGTAGAAAGTCCTGTTCCCCCTCCCAGGGCGACCACCTTGGGGCCACGATTTAAGCGGCGGTGGGCAATGAGCTTATCCACCAGCTCATTTTTATGATCGGGAATCAACACCTCCGTGATGGAGCCAAGGGTGCGCGTTTGTCCCCACCAAACCAAGATCGTGCCCAGGAGAATAACCAGTGATCCGCTCAAATAGCTAGGTAAGATCCGCGCCACCCAGGCCAAACCCCGAAATAGCTGCTGCAGGGTTAAAAAGATGGGAGAGGGCTGAATTAAGATAGTTAGCCCAAAGCCAATTAAAAACAAGCCAATTAAGCTGATAACCATCCAGCGCTTAATGGCAAGCCCCGGAGAAAGCCATTTAGCCGCCTTACCCACATATGCCGTTGTTGGCGAATGTTGTCTCAAGTGATTGGAGGAGCGATGAAACTAGACGTCAGCTAACTAGACTTCCACGACTTGGGACTGGTGTTGACCTAGCTGCCTCAATTAAACTGCAAGGGAGGGAGGATGAAAAGATCCATTCCGATGCCAATGGCCTGGGTGTGCTTGAGCCCGAATCTATGCCTGCCCCCATCCTGCGAACTTGCAGGGAATCGAGCCACAAACCTGGGCTGCTCATCCTTAGGCCAAGGGGGGATCTTGTTCAGCTTTAATTCTGCGAATGGGGAGATTAGCAATTAAGGCTGTGGTGCGCTGGTCGGATTCCAGGGAAACGTTCAGCCCGTCGTTGTCTAGTTCGACATAGCGAGACACCACTTCTAAAATTTCCCGGCGCATGGCTTCCATCATCTCAGGGGTTAAATCCGCTCGGTCATGGGCCAGAACCAGCTTTAAGCGTCGTTTGACTTGATCCCGGCTGCTAGATAAATCTGAGCCAAAAAATAAGCGTTCAAGCAATTCAGTAATCATAGGCTTTAGAACCAGGACAAGATGAGTAGGCTAATTGCTATTGTTCCAATGGAGACCAGAAATTTTTCCATGGACTCATGTTGCTGGTTACCGCGAAAAGAACCGTCGAATTCTAGCCAGCAGGGTATCGTAGGGGGCATCCAGGTCAAGAAGGTCAACCTCTTTTCCTTCGATGCGGTCTGCGATATTCCGAATGGCCATGCCGCTGAGGGAGAGATCCTCGGACAGGACCAGTGGCTCACCGCGATTGGTCGAAACAATTACCTGTTCATCATCGGGGATAATGCCGATCAGCGGAATGGAGAGAATTTCCTGCACATCGGCTACGGACATCATGTCGTTGTTCTGAACCATGGCGGGCCGAATTCGATTCACGATGAGCTGAATCTTTTTAATCTCGTGGGCCTCAAGCAGTCCAATCACACGATCGGCATCCCGCACTGCCGAAATTTCTGGAGTTGTGACAATTAGGGCTTCTTCAGCCGGGGCGATCGCATTTTGGAAGCCCATCTCAATCCCCGCCGGGCAGTCGATGAGCACATAGTCATAGCGTTGGGTGAGTTCCAGGGCGAGCTGGCGCATTTGATCCGGGGTGATCGCATCCTTATTTCGGCTCTGGGCCGCAGGCAACAGCACCAAATCCCGCTGACGCTTATCGCGCACCAATGCTTGCTCCAGGCGACACTGGCCATCTAGAACGTCGAGAGCCGTGTAAACGACCCGATTTTCTAGCCCCAGCAACAGATCTAAATTCCTCAGACCAAAATCTGCATCTAGCAGCGCCACGGATCGATTCAGGCGAGCAAGCGCCATGCCAATGTTGGCAGAACAGGTCGTCTTTCCAACGCCTCCCTTACCCGATGTAATGACAATGATGCGACCCATAATCGTAAAAACTTGAATTGAAATTTTTAAAGCTTGAACTTAGACAGGAAGATATAGACGGCCTATAAGGTATTAACCATAGCCTATGTTAGCCGCGAGTAATCGTAGGCTCGGGTAATTCGGATGCCCTCGGCTGCAATATGGGCGACCTCTGGATAGATTTCTTCTAATTTTGCCGCCGGTGCCCGAGCGACCTTGTTTGCAATGCGCAGTTGGGTTGGCTCCATCCTCAGGGCCATAATACAGGCTCCGCGATCGCCACTCGCACCTGCGTGGGCAACGCCCCTCAATCTCCCCCAAATCACAATATCACCATCGGCAATAATCGTTCCGCCTGGGTTGACATCTCCCAGTAAAAAAATATGTCCCCCATGCTGGATTTCACTGCCCGAGCGAATGGTCTTGGTTAAAAATAACGGGGTGGCTAAGGTTGCCTGGGGCTGAGGGGGAGGCGCAAATTTAAGCTGAGTTCCCTGGGCCTGATTCAACTTTTGAACCAGCTGATCTGGGGCGGTTTGCTGAACCGAATACCCGGCAGTCACCGCCGCCACCGCCGTTTGACGGCGACTGGTGTGGACGCAATCCAGGATCAGTTTGGCCTGACCTAGTGCCTTTGCCAGCACCTGCATCTGTCGGGGATCGAGCAATCGCTTCCCGACAATAAGATCAACCTTACTATTGGCTGCCCAAGGCGGAGTCGGTTGGCAGATGTGCTGCTGAATACGCTGCAAAATGGAGGACCAGTCACTTTCTGACCCGTCCTGTTCGGGTAACAACAGGACCACCCGACCATCACACATTGAAAGCTCAACGGGGCGCAAGGGGTGAGTGGTTAGAAAGTTTTGTGCACTCTCACGTCGGTTTGAGGGTTGAGTCGAAGCATCTGCTGAACGATGAGGTGAGGCATTTGAATTACTCATGAAAAGCCGTCAAAACCTATGGACACAAGATTCCATCCAGCATAATACGGGGCATCGAGATTTTGAAATGGATTCCGGTGGGGAACTCTTCCCCATCCCTTTTCCCTCAACCTTAGGCTTTCTGGGCAAGCACGCCCTGGGCCGGAAGGAATTCTAGGGATTAGATTTTGCCGAGGATCGAGGCTCGACGGACAGGCGTTGGCTAACCACAAGCATGCCACCGTCCTGGATTAAAATTGCAGAAATCCATTCATCCTGGGCAGTTTCGGGGGCTTTGCCCACCTTAAACAGTCCCCCGGTTGACAGGGATTCCAGCTCAAACTGGGCCGGTTGAAGATGCCCCTGGGGATCCACGGTTTCCTCCAGGGCGGCTCCGAGCAGAATGCGGTTGCCGAGCGGCTCATCCACGATCACATCAAAGTAATATTCCTCTCCGGCTCGAACCGACTCCGGCAAATTGACCTGCACCTTGGGCGGGTTGCTTCCGGAGGTGACCATGGTTTTTTCTGAGAGCGTCGCTTGACGAATAATTCGAGAGTTTTGAATTGTTTGCTGGGAGACCAGCGTTGTTTGTAGCGACTTGGGCTGGGGTTTCCCCTGGGTTTGGCGACCTGAAATTGTGGTGGTTGTTTGGGTCGTGTAGACGCCCGGCTCAGGCATTTCCCAGGAGTCAATGCGGGTGGTGTAGGTGAGTTGATCATATTGCTGCCAAAAGTTGCGAATGGCCTTCTTCATCTGGGCACGCGTCAAACCATCACTGTGGACGAAGTCCCGTTCATATTGCTTCAGCAAGGTGTTCAGCTTTCGCTCATTGGCGGCTTTGTCCATGGTGGCAACCCAGGCCGCCAGATCCGGAGGAGCGCTGTCCTGGGCGAGTTTGGGTTCGGCTGCTTCGATGGCGGAGGGGGGGGACCCCATCTGTGACCATGCGGGAGGTAGCCCCACCAGGGAAGTTGTGACTAGGGTTGTACAAAGGAGACATACCTTAAGGGGGGATGGAAGCATGGTCAAAATCTCAGCCTTATGAATCGTTCATTACAAAGTTCCCATTGGGGTCGTCGCACTCTATGTAACAATTCGTACTAAAATTGCGACGTTCTTGCCAGCTTGGGTGATTTGATTGTAGCCCACCTTTTTTTCTTATTTTTTACCCAGAGCGATGAACCTGCGCACCCTAGATTCTAACCCTGCTGCTTGTCCTCCCCAGGGGACCCACCCATCTCGGCTACTGATTGCTGCCAGTGGCACCGGAGGACATCTGTTTCCGGCCCTGGCCATTGCTGATCAGCTGCGGGCGGAGCAGGTAAGTGTGGAATGGTTGGGGGTCAGCGATCGGCTTGAAACTCAGCTTGTGCCTGAGGATTACCCCTTGCGAGTTATTTCGGTGGAAGGTTTTCAAAGTAAGGATCTGCGCGCCCTTTGGGTCTTCCTCAAATTTTTGGTGTCCATTTGGAGAACCCGTCGAATTCTGCAGCAGGGCCAATTTAAAGGGGTCTTGACCACTGGGGGATATATTGCCGCCCCCGCAATTATTGCGGCACGTACCCTTGGGTTACCCAGCATTCTGCACGAGTCCAATGCGATCCCTGGGAAGGTAACCCGCAGTCTGAGTCGCTGGTGTACAGTCGTGGCGCTCGGGTTTGAGCGTGCTGCCCAGTATTTGCCTCAAGCAAAGACTACCCGATGGGTGGGAACCCCGGTGCGATCGCAGTTTCAATCGCCTCAGCCCCTCGATTTACCCATCCCAGAGACGGCCCCTGTGATTGTTGTGGCCGGTGGCAGTCAGGGGGCGGTTGGACTCAACCGCAAGGTTCGGGCCTGTTTAGAGCCGTGGCTGGAGGCGGGGGCTTGGATTGTGCATTTAACAGGCGATCGCGACCCAGACGCTCACAGCTACACCCATCCCCACTACCTAGAGTTCTCTTTTTTTGAGAACATGGCGGGCTTGCTGCAGCGAGCTAACCTGGCCATTAGTCGATCTGGGGCAGGAACCCTCACGGAGCTGGCCGTTACCGGGACCCCGGCGATTTTGATCCCCTATCCCTACGCAGCAGAGGATCATCAAGCCTTTAATGCCAAGGTGTATGTTGAGGCGGGGGCCGGGGTGATGTTCCGCGAGGCAGATCTCAATCCCGCAGATCTAGAAGCCCTGGTCCTCGATTGGCTGGCCCATCCCCAGTCCTTAGAGCGGATGGCAGCCCAGGCGCGGCAGGTGGCAGTTCCCAACAGTACGGAACAGGTGGTGGCCATGGTCCGCCAGTACTGCGCTTAGGTTTTCTGCACCTGAGCGCCATGGCTGCGAGGATTGTCCTGCGTGGCGCCAAACTGAGGAGACTCAATCTCCGATGTACTCCCCATCTGGGCGACGTAGGGGAGAGGCTGGCCTGCCACTAGGGCCGATAGGTTACCCTCCAGAATGAATCGGGGCTGCTCTCCCACTGCCGCAGCCACCGCCGCAGCGTTTCGGTCAAAAAATACAAAGTGGGGAATGCCATCCACCCGGTACTGGATTAATTCAGGCAGCCACTTACTGTTATCAACGTTGAGCATGACAAAATTAAGCGTCTCGCCGTATTTCTGCCGCAGGGCTTCCATATCCCCCACCATGGCTCGACAACTGGTGCACCAATCCGCATAGAATTCGACTAACGTGGGCTTCTGGTTCCCCATGGCCACCTCCAGCGGGGTTGCCGATTCAGCCAACCCTGCCAGAGAGGGAGATTGGCTTTGGGTGCGCAGGCCAAGAACTAAAAAAAGACTCAGAACAATTGCAGTAACGGTTATTACAAAGTTTCGCAGGGTGTGTTTCATGCAAGCTGGGGACTGAATTTTTCATCTGGACCTAACTGCATGATACTGAAAGTTGTTCCTCCCGGCTCAAGGACCGGAGGGTTGCCCTTGAAAAGAGGAAGGTCAACAAAAGGCCACAGAAAAAGACGATCAGGACTCACCCTTGATCGTCTCAATCGCAGTAGACGGTAATCGTACAGAAGTTGGGGACTACCACATCGCTGGGACTGGTCCAGCTGGAGGGGTATAGGTGGGAGCAGGGGTTACCACCGGGGGAGTTGTGGCCACGGACTGGGTGATTCGGGTGGCAATGGAATAATCGTAAACGCGAGCCACCTCATTGGCGGTAAGCTTATACCAGTCTTCTCGAACCACATCACCACGGGCATTGACAATCACGCGATCGCCATAGCTCAGGTAGGTGCGGCTCTCACGATTGATAATGTAGGTCATCACATCCCCATTATCGTGCTTGACCTTAATGGTGTTGTCATCAACCCCAGTGATGACACCGCGGCGCAGATCCTTTCCACTAATTGAAATCTTGGATCCTGCCTCTAGTCCCAGAGCAGAGGGCAGGGCAGGGTCTACCAGATAGTGCTGAGTTGAGCCATCAGCGGTTTTGACGGTGAGCGTTGTGCCCTCCACCGATTCAACTTCGCCGCTAATTTCATTGCCAGGAATCGTGCTATTGGCGCTTGATCCAGCCAATGCAGGAAAACAGGTTCCCATCGCGATAACGAGAGCCAATGCAGTTCTAGTCAGGAGTTTCATAGCGTTGCCTCCAAGGCAAAACTGATTCTGACCTTGATTTTAAGGCCATAAATCGGTCTTCCCGCGCTTTTTTGCTTTTATTTAATCTTAGAGAGGCTCTGTTCGGATCCGTCTAGATCCCTGCCTAGGACTGGCGTTCGATGGCTTGCGTGAGTCGATTCATCGCCTCCACCAGCTGCTGTTGCGGATCGGGGGGGGCTGCTTCTTCCGCTAGGGTCTGCTGTCGTTGCAGTCGGCGCTGGGCCGCTTCAAAGGATCGAATCACCAGAAAAATCACAAAGGCAATCACGATAAAGTTTAAAACAGCCGCTAAGAACGACCCGTATTTGATTGAATTAAACTGCAGTTGTGCCAGCTCCTCAACCTTGGCCGCCTTCATGGCGGGATTGAGAATGGCGGGGGTCAACACATCCTCCACGAGTGAGGTCACGATCTTGCCAAAGGCTCCTCCAATGACCACGGCAATCGCTAGGTCAAGGACGTTTCCACGCATCAAAAAGTCTTTAAAGTCGCTAAAAAAGCCGTTTGCTCGCTGGCGATAATTCGCGGTCATACCTAAGGTCATCCAGAAAAAAGTCAGAAAAATTTTATTTTGTTTTGAAAGGAAGAAGGCAATTTGTTGCGCAATTGACACAAACGGAGCTGATTTCCCGAATCTCCCCCGGCTCTGATTGCCTCAGGAGCAGTTATTAATGGATGTCTTCCAGTAAAACCTGTCGCACTCGCTCAGCCACCCCTGACCAGTCATAGTGCGCGCAGATATGGGCGCGGCAATCGGCACCTGTGGGCAGCGGCAGTTTCTGATCTAAAATCTGCTGTAATGTTTGGGCGAGGGCCTGAATACTGGTGCCTGCGGTAATCAGCTGTGGACTAAAGGGCTGGAGGACTTCAGGCATACCGCCAACGGGGGTGCAAACCACCGGCGTTCCACAGGCCAAAGACTCAAGCAACACCAACCCGAACCCCTCCAGAGCCTGGCTGGGAATTAGGGTGAGGTCTGCGGCCTGATAGGCCGTGGGCAAATCCTCATCAGGCATAAACCCCAGCAGGTGGACAGAGTCGGATAGCTGCAGATCCGTAATTTGCTGTTCTAAGGACCTTTGCAGAGGACCCTTGCCAGCAATTGCCAGGCTCAGGGCTGGATAATGGGGTTTAAGCTGGGCCACTGCCTGAATTAGAATCTCTAGACCCATGCGCGGCACTAACCGCCGCGGCGTGAATAAGGTCCAGCGATCCCTGGGCCAGCCCAGAACCTGCCGGGCCTCCTGCTGATTGTATTTCGGCGCGAATCGTTCAATATCAACGCCCCCTGGAATAACACGAATTTGATCCCACGGAATGCCGTAATCCCGGTGCAAAATGGTGCCAAAGGCATGGCTGAGGACAATGAAGCGATCCATTTCGTGGTAGACCCGCCGCTCTACCCAGCGCTTGAGGGCAACGCTGAACCAGTTGGCGCCCTCCTGCTGGCTTTCCGCAGCCCAGGGACCGTGAAAGGTGAGGGTTACGGGGATGTGAGGGGGAAGTACCGACAGGAGCGGTAATCCGTAAAGGGGAAAGTGAAGATTGATGGCATCTGGAGTTTGCGAGCTCCGTTGCAGGAACTGTCGGCGGGTTTCTCGCAGTCGTTTCGGCAAGGGCCAATGACTTTGACACAGATTTGTCAATATCAGGGCGTTGTCTGGCTGCTCATTTGGCAGGTCAACCCCGCATAGCTCAATGCGATCGCCCCGCTTCGCCAGCTGACGGGTTAGCTCATAGACATATCTCTCGTTGCCGCCGGGACTGTGGGGAAACCATCCCAGGCCAATAAAAACGATGGTTGCCGGAGTTTGGGGAGAGGTGGACATGGTCAATTTAAAGCTGAAGGGAAAAATCGATGGCGCCGCACAGAGATCGAGGCAGAGCAAGGTCAGGGAGATCCCTCGCTACCATATCAGCCGAAGGGCTTCAGGCGGGATTTTCAGATTGCCCTTCCCCGCCTGATCGGTCCTGGGGGCATAGGGTATACTCACCTGGGTTTATTTCTCCCCTTGCGATTGCGGGGCTATGCAACTTCTCAATTCATGCAACTTTTTATTAACGGTCGGTTCTTAACGCAGCAGGTTACCGGTGTTCAGCGCTATGCACGGGAGTTGGTTCAGGCAATTGATACGCTAATTGCCGCTGATGAACTCCCCAATCCCTTTGAGGCGATCACGGTTTTAGTGCCCCCAGGCACTGAAATCTCCCTGTCCTTGTCGAATCTCCCGATTCAGGCCGTGGGTCGATGGCAGGGGCATCTATGGGAGCAGATCGATCTGCCCCGCTACAGTCGTGGGGGACTGCTGGTTAATTTAGGCAATACCGCTCCCCTGGGGAAACGCGACCAGGTGCTGACCCTCCACGACGTTTCAATTTACGCGGTTCCAGAGGCCTACTCGTGGGCCTTCCGAGCCTGGTATGGCCTATTGTTCCATCAGTTGAGCCGGAAGGTTCTTAGGTTGCTAACCGTGTCTCAGTTCTCAAAGCGTGAGATTGCTCACCATCTTGGGATTCCCCTAGACCGAGTCAAGGTCATCTATGAAGGCCGTGAGCACATGCAGCGTATTTCTCCGGACCCTTCCATTTTGCGCCAGGCTCAGCTGGAGAATCAGCCCTTTGTGTTGGCGGTGAGCAGTCTCAGTCCCCACAAAAATTTCAGGGCTGTGGTGCAGGCGCTGCCCTACCTGAGCGATTTATCAGATTTAAAAGTGGTGATTATTGGGGGTCGCAACCGTCAGGTTTTTGCCGCAGCGGATGATTTGGCACAGTCTCAGCAAATTGTGCGGCTGGGCTATATTGGCGATCGCCAGCTTAAAGCCCTCTATGAATCTGCCTGGGGATTCATCCATGCTTCCTACTATGAAGGGTTTGGGTTAACACCCCTTGAGGCCATGGTCTGTGGCTGTCCGGTTCTGGTTTCTAAGGCTGCTTCTATGCCGGAGGTCTGTGGGGATGCAGCGCTCTATTTTGACCCCTCAGATCCCCAAGCCATTGCCCATCAAGTGCGGCGTCTGTTTCTCAATCCAGCCCTGCGGGCAGAGCTCCGGCAAAAGGCGATGGCCCAGGCGCAGAAGTTCTCCTGGCTAACCTGCGCTCGGGAAACCTGGGCTGTACTCCAAGGACTGGTGCCGTGAGTGTGCCTCTGGCTCCATGGCTGTTGACCTTGGGCAATGGATCCTGACCAGGGCCTGATCTAAATCACTGTAACGCTCCCACCGGATCACCCTCGGCCCGCCGAATCTTTGGCATCTTTAGGCTAATACTGGAGATAAAGTCCCATGAAACCCTCTCTTTTGTGTTGCGCTCTTTTCCCTCTGAGTCTTTTGCTGTTTTCTCCTCCTGTCCTGGCTCGCACAATAGCCTTTGAGACCCTGCCGGCCTTGACGCGGCAGAGCGGAGACCCCAACTGTCCCCCCACCGTCATTGCCTATGAGACGAACCTTCCCTACCAAGAGGGGGGATACGCCCTGAATGGCACTGCAAATTTGACCGCGATTGCCACCAATATTCGCTTTGCCGAGAGTCGGCCGTTCAGCGTGACCTGGACCGGGACCCTCAAGCCTGCCTATCGCAATTGCCTGGGCACAGCGAGGATGACAACCGTCGATGGGGAAGCCTACCAGGATCATTCCTACATGCGGGTTTGGTATGAGGGGGGACAGGTCTACTTCACTTTGGACATGACCGGCAACCGAGATCCCAATAACTACACCACCAGCATTCTGTTTCAGACGATTCTCAATGGGAATCCTCGCTGGCGGTGGGGAGGCAGTGATTAACGTCCTGGTTGGGAATTTGGGGGAAGGAGAACTTCATTGATGGCAGTAAAGTCTGCGCCCGAGCGGGTGGGCTGGAGTTGATTCGCTTGGGGTTGCGTGGGTCCCCAGCGCTCAATTATGGTTCGGAGCATTTGCTCTTGATGCTCTCGGTAGCGGTCAACATCGCCCTGGGAATTGAGCATGGAAAACCAGATCAGGCCCTGCTGTTGGGTGGGAATGACGCCGACCAAGGCGCTGACCTGGTCAAGGGTTCCTGATTTTACGAGAATATGCTCTGGAAGTGGACGGGTATCGAGGATGCCTTCATCCAACCCAATCAGGGTGATCACATCCCCAAGACGGTATTGCTGGGACTCGAGCAAATTGGCCAGGGCAATCAGCATGAAGCTGGCACCGCGGGCCGAGATTTTATTCTCCTCGCCCAGCCCAGACCCGTTGATGAAGGACACCTCCTCTGGATCAATCCCCGTCAAACGCAAGACCGTAGACTCCAGCATCTGGGGGCCGCCAATATAGTTGGCAATTTGATCCGCCATCGGATTGTTGCTATAGCGATTCATGCGCTTGAGTAATTCAATTAGCGGCAGGGACGAATGGCGCACCAGGAGCTTGGTGTCCGTGGGAGGCGAGGGAATGACCTGTACCTGACCTGCGATCTCTAGGCTTGGTCGCGGTGTGTTGGGGGGGAGGGTCTGATATTGGGCGCTCGCTTCCTCTGACCATTGGGATTGATCCATTGCCTGCTTGAGTAATTGACCTGAGCGGAGTGGATCGGTCTCAAAATTCATCTGAAACCCAGGGGTTACCAGAATATTCCCGGTCACCTCTCGAATGCCCAGGGTCTCAAGCAGGTTTGCTAACTGGATGCCATCTTCCCAGACGAAGAAAGGGTCTGCACCGCCGGACACCACCAGGTTCCCCAGCAGTTTTCCAGAAGATAGGGTCCCTTGATAGTTCAGGGTGGTTTGAAAGCGGTGCTGCGGACCTAGTTTTTCCAGGGCAGCCAAGGTGGTTGCAATTTTGGTGATGGAGGCAGCGGGGAGGGAAACCCTACCCTGATGGGAGGCCAAAAGCTCAGATTCATTTTGCACCCAAAATCCCTGATCCTGACTGTTGAATCCCTGATCTTGCAGACTAGAAAGATACCGTCGCGTTAATTCAGCCTGATCAGCCTGGGGTTGTACAAGAGCAAACTGCGCAATCGTCGTCACCGCTGACGGGGAGGCCGCTGGAGGATCGGGAATGGATGGGCCAGACGACGATGTTTGGGTCCCATTACAAGCAGTCACGAACAGCAACAAGCCTCCTAAAATCGCTGCTTGACCTAACCGTCGGTTGCACCCCAGCCCGCCGGGCTGCAAAGTGACAAAATGGAGGTCTAGATGAATATCCAGAGGCCAGAAAATTTTCTTTTTCATCAGTCTATTTACCGTTAGAATTTTGAGTTCCTTGCTCTCCTGTGACAATGCTTAAAAACTTCCTTTAAAAAAAATTAGGAAGAGGCGACACCCGGCCTATACAGATTAAAAAAATATTAAGAAACCCTGACCCGATAGTTCAACCCGGAAGGTCTCCATCGCCCTTCCGTTGAATAGTTGAGGGGCGTAGCGTCCTGGAGTCGGTATTGAATGTAACTTTATGCAAAGAACCCTTAGGTTTATAATTTGTGACAAATGCAGGCACAGGCTTAATAAAAATTTAATGCGCTGACGGGGCTGCTTCCTTGGGAATCCTCCGGATGTTTATTCGCTGACTAAATCTTAATTGTCACGCTCCCGACTTAGACGGCTATTCTCGCTATTTTGTAACAGTATTCATTTGCCATCCCCGTGATTTCTTTTATGAAGAAAACAAGCGACGCTCAATTTCACCTGGCAAAGGAGGTTGCTGCGGATGGGCAGCTGCATCAGCTAGAGCCTTGCACAATGCCGTCCCAGGCTCTGTCTGGTTGGACGCCAGGTCATTTGTGTGTGGTGGGAACTCCCAATGTGGTTTTACTGAAACTGCTGGCGGAGCACCGGTCCGGAAGTCTGACCATGCGAGATCCCGATGATCCTTCGGTGGAATGGCGCATTCACCTGGATCAGGGAAAGATTGTGTTTGCTGAGAGTACCATGGGCCTGCGCGATCGCCTCAGCTATGTGATCAGTCGGCTGAATCTGGAAGAGGCTAGCTGGCAGTGGCCGGCCGGTGGAAGCCTCTCCTCTAGCTATGCGTTACTTTGTCAGATTTGGACTCAAGCAGGTTGGCCCGCTTCTATGCTCCAAAAGGCGCTGGCCTTTTCTACCCAAGAGGCGCTAGTCCAAATTTTTGCCCTCCGTCGCTGTCAAATTGTTTATCATGCCGAGAGCTACTTTCCGCCGGTGATTAAATCTGACTCCTTTTCTTCCCTTGTGAATCCCATTGAGCCTTGGATTAGTCAGTGGCGCGGCATGCGTCGCGAGATTAAGTCGCCATTTCAACGTCTCTATATTCAAAATTGGGACAAGCTCTTCCAGCTAATTAGCTATGCCCACGCTCGCTATCCAAGGCTTTCCAAGTTGAATTTGGGCTTGGGGAAAAACTTTAGCCTCTACCAGTTGGCAGCTCACCTTCAGTTTGATGCTCAGGAACTGGCTGTCACCATCCATCCGCTGATTAAGGCCGGGGCTGTGGGCGTCAGGCCATTCCAAAAAGCGCCGGAGGCACAGCGGCCCCTAGTGGCCAGCATCAACGAGAGCGCATTGATTCAAAAGCTGACAGAGCGCACCCTGGAACGGTCTGGATTTGATGTTTTAGCCCTGAGTAATCCTCATCAAGCGCTGAATGTTCTCTCCAAGGCAAAACCAGCCCTCACCATTTTAGATTCCCAACTGTCCCAGGCCAACGGGTTTGAAATTTGCCGTCGGATGCGCAGCAGTGAATCCCTCAAGTCCATGCCGATTATTTTTATGCTGCGGGAGCGGGAGTTGTTTGGCCAGACGCGAGTTCGGCTAGCCGGGGCGAATGCCTTTTTGAGTAGCCCGATTCGGCCCCAGGATCTGATTAATTGCGTGAACCAATGGGTTGAGCGTCCCCGCAAGGACCGCCGCTCCCTCTAGGGCTGGCCCTTCGTTCTGTTCGGTGTCGTTTTCTTGTTTGGGTGCCGTTTTTGTTAAGCTTTAGCGCAAAATCGCTCAATGCACCGGGCAAAGATCTCAACCCCGACGCTAAGCACTGACTCGTCAAAATCGAAGCGGGGATGGTGATGGGGATAGTCCAGATGGAGATCCCGATTTGCTGACCCGAGAAAAAAGTAGCATCCTGGGACTTCCTGGAGAAAGTAGGACATATCTTCTCCGCCCATGGTTTGACAATGGGGAACAACGTTGGCAGGGGGTTCAATAACCCTTGTGGCCACGGCCTGAACCATTTGCGCCATGGTGGCATCATTGATCACAGGGGGATAAAGATGGTGGTAGTTCAGGTCAAAGCTGGCCCCGTAACTGTGGCAAATCCCCTGGATAATCTCTCGCATCCGTTGGGCAAGGAAGGTTTTGAGTTCCGGGTTAAAGTAGCGCACAGTGCCGGAAAAAAAGGCGGTATCGGCAATCACATTTTTGGCCGATCCGGCATGACACTGCCCAACGGTCAACACCGCTGCATCCAGGGGGTTAACATTGCGTGAAACCACTGATTGCAGCGCATTAATGATGGCGGCTGTGACTACAATGGCGTCTGTGGTTTGATGGGGCATGGCTCCGTGCCCCCCTTTGCCCTGGATATGGCACTCAAATAGCTCGACGGCTGCCATTAAGGGGCCACTGCGCACGCCCACGGTACCTAGGGGGAGATTGTTCCAAACGTGGAGACCGAGGATGGCATCCACGTCTGGATTTTTGAGAACCCCCGCTTCAATCATGGGTTTGGCGCCGCCGGGACCTTCTTCAGCCGGTTGAAAAATGATCTTCACGGTGCCACTAAAGGTGTCCCGATGACAACTGAGATAATAGGCCAAGCCTAGGGCGATCGCCGTGTGGCCGTCGTGACCGCAGGCATGCATTACCCCATCGTGACGCGATCGATAGACCACCTGGTTTTCTTCCTGAATGGGTAAGGCATCCATATCGGCACGAATCGCCAGGATTTTGGGGGCTCGGTTCGGTAAGGTGCCCCTAATGGTGGCCAAAATTCCAGTCTGGGCAATTCCAGTTTGATGCTCAATCTCCCAGGTTGTGAGCTGTTGCCCAATGAATTCCGAGGTCAAAGCTTCCTTGAAGCCGAGTTCTGGATATTGATGTAGCCGTCGCCGCCATTGCACCAAACTGGGCTGAAGTGCCTGAATGGCTGGCCTGACGTTTGGCAGTTGCTGATCGGAGAAGACTGGAGGAGAAGAGATCATCGCTTTGAAACAATACCGCTCGCCTTTGAGGACAGCGAAATCCTGGAATTCATAAATTGTGACACTTTCTGAGAGAGCTTGCCCCCATCGGACGTTAGATTTGTGATCCCTGGAGGTTCGGCATTTACGTCTTTAGAAAATTGACAGTTATTTCCAAAAACTGTTACATTTTATACAGAAAATAAATCGTTCATCCCCTGTTAGATTTACCTAGCCGACTTGGTACGGGGGACGGAAGTAAGGATCACACCTGAAGGAACGCGCCTTTAATCGAACCATAATTCACTAATTGATTGGAGGCTGTGAATATGAAACTTACCTACCGTGGCGTTACCTACGACTACAATCCCCCAGTGGTCGAAATGGAACCCTCAAAAATTCAGGGAAAATACCGGGGTCTAGAATGGCGCTTTCGGAACCCGAAGCGGGTGCCGGTGCTCCAACCCACCCTAGATCTAAAGTATCGTGGCGTTTCCTACCGCACGGGAACCCCCGCTCCCGTGGCCGAACGGTCCCATGTCCAGCCTGCCCCCGTGCAGACCACTGGTGTTTCTGTGAATGATTTAGCCCGTAGCTTACTGGTTAAGCATCACAAAGATGTGAAGCTGCGTCAGCAAACGCTTCTGGGCCGTGCCTTTGCAGAAGTAGGACTGAATGCTGACCCCAGTAAATATTGGGCGCCTATCCAAGGCAAAATTTCCTCGGCGAACTGGTTGAGTTACGACCGCTCCCATGTCGCTATGAGCTAGGGGATAACGACATCAATCACCCTTGATATACGGCTAGGCTTCAGCCTCTTGAACTCAAGAGGCTGTTTTTTTTTATTGGGTGCGGGACAACCCTGCCTCCTGAGGGCAGGAATGCGCTGGATGAATCCAACGGTTGCTGGGACAGAACGATAGAATTATTAAGTCAATTTTAAGTTTTTGCCCATGCCGCGTTCTGCCCCTGGAAACAAAGTCTCTCCGTCCAGAAAGCAAGGTCAAGAGGTCAGCGACTCGGTCCAAGATCCAGTGATCAAGGTGCGCGGAGCGCGGCAGCACAATTTAAAGAATATTGATCTCGATCTTCCCCGCAATCGACTCATTGTGTTTACGGGGGTATCGGGGTCTGGGAAATCTTCCCTTGCCTTTGACACGATTTTTGCGGAGGGGCAGCGACGCTATGTGGAGTCGCTCAGTGCCTACGCGCGGCAGTTTTTGGGGCAGGTGGATAAGCCGGATGTGGACACCATTGAGGGGCTGAGTCCGGCTATTTCCATCGATCAAAAGTCCACCTCCCACAATCCCCGCTCTACGGTGGGTACCGTCACGGAAATCTATGACTATCTGCGGCTGCTCTATGGACGGGCCGGAGAACCTCACTGTCCCAAGTGCGATCGCGCCATTAGTCCGCAATCCATTGATGAAATGGTGGATCGAGTGATGCAGCTGCCGGATCGCACCCGGTTCCAGCTTTTGGCGCCGGTGGTTCGGGGTAAGAAGGGGACCCATCAAAAGCTGCTGTCGGGCTTGGCCTCCGAGGGCTTTGTGAGAGTTCGCATCAACGGCGAAGTGCGGGATCTTGCCGATGCCATTGACCTCAAGAAAACCCACCAGCATGATATTGAAATTGTGGTGGATCGGCTGGTGAAAAAGCCAGGAATTGAAGAACGGGTGGCGGATTCCCTCTCCACCTGTCTGCACCATGCGGAAGGGTTGGCGATGGTGGACATTGTGGATCCGCCCGAGGGTTTAGAAGAGACCCTGATTGTGTTCTCGGAAAAGTTTGCCTGTCCCGAACATGGAGCGGTGATGGAGGAGCTATCCCCCCGGTTATTTTCCTTTAACTCCCCCTACGGCGCCTGCCCAGACTGTCATGGGTTGGGACATCTGCAATGTTTCGATGAGCATCTACTGGTGCCGGATCCATCCCTGCCGTTGTATGCGGCTATCGCTCCCTGGTCTGAAAAGGACAACACCTACTATTTTTCGCTGCTGTATAGTGTGGGCCAAGCCTACGGGTTTGAAATTCAGACGCCCTGGAATCGGCTTTCCCCGGATCAGCAGCAGGTGATTTTGCACGGGAGCCCAGACAAAATCTCCATGGAGGTAGATTCGCGTTACGGGGGATCGAAGAGCTATATGAAGCGCTATGAGGGGGTCATTCCCACCCTAGATCGCCATTATCGCGAAACCTCCTCGGAACTGTACAAGCAAAAGCTGGAAAAATATCTGGTGGAACGCCCCTGCGAGGAATGTGGGGGCAAGCGCTTAAAGCCGGAGTCTCTGGCGGTGCGTGTAGGCCAGTTTCGGATCACGGACCTGACGGAAACCTCCATTGGGGTCTGTTTGGATCGGGTGGAGCAAATGCGCCTTAGTCCCCGGCAGGCGCAGATTGCGGAGTTGGTGCTCAAGGAAATTAAGGCCAGACTTAAGTTTTTGCTGGATGTGGGGCTGGACTATCTGACCCTGGATCGGGCGGCGATGACCTTGTCGGGTGGGGAAGCGCAGCGGATCAGGCTGGCGACCCAGATTGGAGCCGGTCTGACAGGGGTGCTGTATGTGCTGGATGAGCCGAGCATTGGTCTGCACCAGCGAGATAATCATCGTTTGCTGCAGACCTTGACAACCCTGCGGGATTTGGGCAACACGCTGATTGTGGTTGAGCATGATGAGGATACGATTCGATCGGCGGATCATCTGGTGGATATTGGTCCAAGGGCGGGGGTGCAGGGCGGCCGCATTGTGGCGGAGGGAACCTTGGAGTCTCTCTTAAAGGCTTCAGACTCCCTAACTGGTGCCTATCTGTCGGGGCGCTGTCGCATTGAGACGCCCACCGAGCGGCGAAAGGGAAACGGGCGATCGCTGCATCTAAAGAATGCCCACCGGAATAATCTCAAGGCGATTCACGTCGAAGTGCCCCTGGGAATGCTGGTGTGCATGACCGGAGTGTCAGGGTCGGGGAAATCGACGCTGATGAATGAGCTGCTCTATCCGGCGCTGCAGCATCACTTCGGGCAGAAGGTGCCCTTTCCGGCGCAGCTAGGTGAGCTGAGGGGATTGAAGGCCCTGGATAAGTGCATTGTGATTGATCAATCTCCCATTGGGCGGACGCCGCGATCCAATCCGGCCACCTATACGGGGGTGTTTGATGTGATTCGATCCGTGTTTAGCGAGACGATTGAAGCCAAGGCTCGGGGCTACAAGCCGGGGCGCTTTAGCTTTAATGTCAAGGGCGGACGCTGTGAAGCCTGCGGTGGTCAGGGCGTGAATGTCATTGAGATGAACTTTCTGCCGGATGTGTATGTGCAGTGCGATGTTTGCCGGGGGGCGCGCTATAACCGGGAAACGCTGCAGGTGAAGTATAAGGAAAAGACCATTGCCGAGGTTTTAAACATGACGGTGGATGAGGCGCTGGAGTTTTTTGAGAACATTCCGCAGATAGTGAGCCGGATGCAGACCCTCTCGGACGTGGGGCTGGGCTACATTAAGCTCGGCCAAAAGGCCCCGACGCTTTCAGGGGGAGAGGCGCAGCGCTTAAAGCTGGCGACGGAACTGGCGCGGCGCTCCACGGGGAAAACCCTCTATCTCATCGATGAACCCACCACAGGTCTTTCCTTTTACGATGTGCATCGGCTTCTAGATGTGTTGCAGCGTCTGGTGGATAAGGGGAACTCGGTGCTGGTGATTGAGCATAACCTGGACGTGATTCGCAGTGCGGACTGGGTGATTGATTTAGGGCCAGAGGGGGGCGATCGCGGGGGCGAGATCCTTGCCACGGGAACACCGGAGGCGATCGCCCAGGTGAAATCTTCCTATACGGGGATTTTCTTGAAGGAGGCGCTGGCTGCGGATCATAAGACGGTCAAGGCCAAGGTTCCGAAGCGCCGGAGTGCCAAGGCGAAGTCGGTGTCTTAGGGGGAGATTGCGCCGCCACCTTGGGGGGTGGCACAAGGGAGGGTTGTACCGGAGGACTGCAGCCGGCCCCGGTATTGGGATCAGCTGCTGATCTGCGCCTGTGCCGACCGGCCTGACCCTAGGCTGCAAGTAACCCGCTATGGCGGAGTAAGGCTTCGGTTTGGGGCTCGCGATCGCGGAAGGCCTTAAACACTTCCATGGGGTGTAAGCTACCCCCTAGGCCGAGAACTGTGTCCATAAAGCGCCGTCCGATGGTCTGGATGGCCTCCTCATTATTCAGCCCCACCTCTTCAAAGGCAGCAAACGCGTCTGCACTCAACACCTCAGCCCATTTATAGCTGTAATAGCCGGCTGCATAGCCTCCCGCAAAAATGTGACCAAAGGCACAGAGGAAGGAGTCGTCGGGTAAGGGCTTGAGCACCGTGGTGGTTTCCGCAATTTGATTGCGAATATCGTTGGCGCTCTGGCCAGATCCAGGTTGATAGCGATGATGGAGCTCTAGATCCACCAGCGCAAAGTGGAGCTGACGCAGCATGGCTGAACCGCTCATGTAGGTGCGAGCCGCAAGCAGCTTTTGATAATATTCCTCTGGGAGTGATTCTCCCGTTTGATAATGCTGGGCCATGCCCAAGAGAGTCACGCGGTCGTAGCACCAGTTCTCCATAAACTGGCTAGGCAGCTCCACGGCGTCCCACTCCACATTATTGATGCCAGCCGCACCCGCAAAGTCTACTTGGGTCAGCATGTGCTGCAGGCCATGGCCAAACTCGTGGAACAGAGTTTCCACTTCCTGGAAGGTCATTAAACTGGGTTTTTCATCCACCGGTGGCGTCTGATTGCAGACCAGGTAGGCAACCGGCAACTGCATGTAGGTGCGATCGCCCTGTTTTTTCAAGGCTCTGCCTAAACAATCGTCCATCCAGGCTCCGCCCCGCTTTTCCGCTGGCCGACTGTAGGGATCTAAATAGAAGTGGGCGACGGCCTCTCCCTCTGCATTATTAACTTGAAAATAGCGCACGTCCGGATGCCAGACCGGGGCCTCTCCGTCCGCAGCAACAATGTTCACGCCGAATAGACGATGCACAAGGGCAAACAGTCCATCTAGCACCTTGGGTAAGGAAAAATAGGGACGCAGCATTTCGTCCGTTAGCTCATATTTTTCTTCGCGCAGGCGTTCAGACCAGTAGCTAATGTCCCAATGCCTCAGGTCCACAAAGTCCTCTCCCTGGGTTGCTTGGGCAAAGGATTGAAGCTGTTCATATTCGGACTGGGCGGCGGGATAGCTGACCTTGCGCAACTCCTCTAAAAGTGCCTCAATGGTCGCCACATCCTCCGCCATTTTGCTAGCCAGGCTAACTTCTGCAAAGGTTTCATAGCCCAGTAATTTGGCCTCCTCCTGACGCAGCGCTAAGATTCGCTCCAGGATTTGGGAGTTGTCATACTCGCCGCTGGCTGCGCGACTGATGTAGGCCCGATACAGTTTTTCCCGCAGGTCACGCCGCTGGGCATGCTGCATAAAAGGGCCAAAGCTGGGAAAGTCCAGGGTAATTAGCCAGGGGCCTGTCTCGGCGGTGGCAGCCTCGTGACCCTCTGCACGGGCCATCTGGGCGGCCAGGCTTAGGGCACTTTCCGGTAAGCCCGCAACCTCTGACGGGTCCCTCAGCAAGAGCTTGAACGACTGGGTGGCATCAAGGGTGTTGTTTGAAAACTGGGTGCTCAGATTCGCGAGCTCCATCTGGATTGCATTAAAGCGATCGCGGGCCTGCCCCTCCAGGCCAACCCCCGAGAGTTCTGCATTGCGCAGCGAAGTTTCCACGATGCGCTGTTGCGCCGGGGCCAACCCCCCCCATTCCTGGCTCTTGCGCAGGGTCTTAAACGCTTCGTAAATGGGACGACTCTGGTTCAGGCGATTGATAAATTCAATCACCTGAGGTTGAACCGATTCATAGGCACTTCGCAACTCAGGACTGTTTTTGACCCCCATGAGATGCCCCACAATGCCCCAGGTCCAGCTCAGCTTTTCCTCGATGGCTTCCAGGGGCTCCACCAGCCCGTCCCAGGTGGCGGTTACCTGGGCTTCTAGGTCAGAAAACTGCTCGCCCAGGGTTTGGAGGAGCGCCGTGACCGCAGGCGCCACATGCTCAGCCTGAATCCGATCAAAGGGTGGCAGTCCCTGGCCTATCAGGAGCGGATTTTCAGACAAAGAACTAGAAGACTCAAATGGGCTCATGGCAGTTTCTCTCGCAGAATGCACCGAGATGGTAGATGCAAAAATGTCAGTCTTCATTTTAAGAGGATTCCTGGAGATTCGGTCTGTCGCAATTTCCTCCCCCCGCTGCTGGGCGCCAGTTCCTCCTGGACAAGGGCTGCCCTTGGCCGCACCTTGAATATTCCTTTACAACTAGACGGCATCCCCTCAGACAGCGCTAATATGGTTCTGTTCTTGATTGATGAACGACTCCCCTGCAGGGGGACTTGTGGAGCGGAGTCGCGTATTGATTGTGTTTTAGGAGTCCTTCACTTGACCTTTTCCGTTGATGATTTTGCCCGCGCGATAGAGGGGCAAGATTTTAATTTTGAAGTTGGCACTAAAGTTTCGGGTAAGCCGTTTTCCCTGGATAATGAAGGCTTTTATGTGGATATTGGCGGCAAGGCTGCGGCCTTTCTTCCGCTACGAGAGCTGTACATTCCTGATGGCGTCTCACCGGAAACTGTCCTGCCGCTTGAACAGGAACGGGAATTCCTCATCATCAAGGAACCGAATATGGATGGTCAAGTCGTCCTCTCGGTGAAGCGTCTGGAAATTCAGGCACTCTGGGAGCGGCTGGGCCTAGGGCTAGAGGATAAGGAATCGGTTCAGGTCAAGGTGACCGGCACCAATAAGGGAGGCGTGACGGTGGACTACCAGGGGTTGCGGGGGTTTATCCCGCGATCGCACCTGGTGGATCGGGGTGATTTAGACGCGTTGGTGGGTCAGTCCCTCAGCGTCTTGCCCATTGAAGTAGATCCCGATCGTCAGAAGCTGGTGTTTTCCCACCGACAGGCGACACAATCCAATCGCATTCAGGAGTTCCAGATTCACGAGCTGGTTTCGGGAACAGTCCGTGATCTAAAGCCCTTTGGGGTATTTGTGGATCTAGATGGCATTACCGGGCTGCTGCATATTCAGCAGGTGAGCAATAAATATGTCTCTTCCCTGGAGAGCGTCTTTCAGCGGGGAGATACGATCAAAACCGTAATTGTGGATCTCGATCCGCAGCGCGGCAGAATTTCGCTTTCCACCAAGATTTTGGAAAAGCGCCCCGGTGAGATCCTAGATAGCACAGCTGCGGTGTTTGAGGACGCAGAAGCTCGCCTGGAGAACTATCTGGAAAAACTGGGCGAGAGGACATCAGCCTAGGTGCGGGGGGAGTTGCAGACGGTTGGGATAGACGACACCGATTGCCCTTTCCGCCTAAAAATTGCGGACAGAAACCCGTGAGGAGACAACGTAGGGTAGTTTGTCAGCCGTCGTTTTACCCTGAAGACAAATTTGAATTTGGGTCGCAGCACTTTCAAGGTTGACGCGAAGTCCGGCGTTGCCTGCCACCGTCCCTCCCCCTGTGCAGCTGGGGGGGACAGCGTTGGTAATGCCATCAACCAAAGGGGAAACAACGTATTGAGACCCATTATGATAGACCCGGTAGATCACCTTGTCCGTTCGCCAACCTTCCGAGACTGAGGGAGTCTTCACATAGTATCCAACGACATTATCTTTATCATTCGCTGGATCTTCATCGGATGAATCTAAAACCTTGTAGGGCTTATCCAGGAAAAATACCGCTTCATACCCCGAAGGATCCACCCAACTGCTCGGTTTTGTTAACTGCACAGCTCGGGCTTCTCTGACGTCATTAGAGATATAGTCCAGGGCTCGATTCAGATGTACCCGTCGTTCACTTTGGGTTCTAGAACTGGTACTTACGGACCCCAAGTTAATCAGAGTCATCGCGGATAGCGATAGCACGAAACCTGCCAATACCAGACCCACCAACAGTTCGGGTAAGGAGACTCCCTGAATTAAAAGGATACTGGGCTCGCGGGTTTGTTTCATGGTGCTGTTTTGCAATTGCTAGGAGTGGTCCCTGTGGGATCGTTTTCGGCATAAAGACCCGTGCGCATAAGTCCCAGCGGTCCATCTATGACCAGACAATACTGTTTAGAAGCATCGGAAGACGATAAAACAAGGGTTTCAGGGGTAAAACGGCCCGTTTCTCCCTGGTAGTTAAAATTCAGCTTGTTTAAGCCCCCCGAATGGCGGAGATTAATCCCGGTTAACTCGATCTGTCCCTCCATCAGGCAACTGGAGGGGGAAGCGGATATCGTCGGTGGGTTTGCGGTTGCCGCTAGGGTCAATTCACAGGTTCGGCCCTGGCTGGCCGCGGATTGCTGAGCCTCTTGAAGCGACACCTGAACTTTTAATAGAGAATCTTCTAGCTTTTTGTTGCTATACCAGCTCAGCAAGCTCACACTGGACAGGGAAGCAATCACGCCCAGCACAACCACCGTGATCAAAATCTCAATGACCGTGAAACCCGTCTGTCTAGGAGCATTGAAAATACGCACGGGGTACCACCTCTGTATCAAAACTCGCGACTGTGTTTCCAGATGCATCCGTCACTTGATAGTTAATTTCTAAGACTGCGTAGGGATTGACATTGCGCACTGCGGTGCTGCGGCGGATGCTATGGATTTCGCCTCCAACGGTCCGTGTTCCTACATTGGGGGTGCCGCTGTTATTAGACTCGGATAACACCGGCAAGAGTTTGCTACGCAAATATTGTGCAAATCCACCGGTCATGCTGTCGGAACGGCAGCGGGCCTCCACGGATGAACCCGGATTCTGCGCCGTTCCTAAGGTAGAGCTAAGGGTAATTGTGTTTCCAGAAATGGTAGATATCACATTATTCACTGAATCATTCCCCACCATGAGCGCGTCTCCAACCTGAAAACCTGCCGCGGAAGCCACAGTTAAGGTGTTTGATCCGCTGGTTGCATTAGTGGATAAAGTAGACATTGTGTAGGAAACCTGGCTTAAATCAGAGGACCGTTGTCGATCGCGTTCTAGATTTTCCTGCACCCAATTTTTAGCCTCAGAGAGTCTTTGGGCTCTGGTTTTCATCACGGTTGACGTCACTGCTAACTGGAGACCCACCAACATAAAGAGCGAAATTAACAGGATGGACACAATGGATTCAATTAATCCAAAGCCAGCTTGCGGCTCTTCAAAACTGCTTCGCTTCTCTAAATAATCCTCAATCCGATTCTGCATGATTTTATTGAGACCGTCGTTCCCAACGCTTAGAGTTAGTCGTTTGGTTCCCGACCACAATGGTGGAAAAGGGATTACCTAGGAGCTGCGGCATGTTGTTTGGAACCGATATTTCGGCATTATTCGAATTTGAACCAATTAATCCCCAGGTTTTTACCCAGACTGCTCCATAGATGTCTGGATTGCTGCTTCCTCCGTTAATCCCTGCATCTGCGTCGGGGGCATAAATAAACACGTGGGCAGCAGACGCCCCGCCGTTCAGCACAAACTGCTGATCGTTGCTCTCGTTGTTATCGGCGGGATTGCCATAGATTCGAAATCGCTCGGGAGAATTGCTGTGCTGAAAGGAGGCATTGCCGGACAGCGTGATATTTCCTGAAACAAACAGATATACGGGTCGATGGGAGGTGTTAATCGTTAAACTCTGAGAGCCACTCAAATTAATGTTCGTGACAACATAGATATAGGGATCTGTACTGTCCGTGGGGGGCGAAAGCGTTCTCGTACTTGTGATAGATCCAATCGCTTCAGCATTTGGATCTGAGGCTGGATCTGCAGGAGCTATGGGTAAGACTGGCCAATTCAAGTCCCGAACCACAATTTGCCCCTGCACAGTTCCGTTGGCCCCTGCGCCGATGGCATTTCGGAGCGCAGCCTGGGTTGGTGCATTCGAGACACAATTGCTTGAGTTAATGGGGACTGAACAATTTGCAGTATTCGTGCAGATCACATTGCCGGCCACCGCGCCCAGAATATCATTATTTCCTAGGTCAATATCTTTTGCCAAAAGCCCTGGAAAATTTTCCGGTTTCGAACTCAGCCGATCTTCAATCTGTAAGGTTTGTTGCAGCAGAGTGACCGCTTTGTTCTCGGTGTTTCGACCCCGAACCAGAAGTGTGCCAGTTGCTGACGCGCTGTTATACCGATAGGCCAGCAGATCATAATTATGGGTTGCACTGGCACCAATGGCTCCGCTGAGTAAGGTTGTTGTAAAAGCAGTGGGATTAAAGCAGGGCGGTAAATTAGACTGCACTGACCATTCATCTACTGCGGTAGACTCTTCATCGCCATCTCCAGAAATCCCGTTAGGTCCCAGGTAGGTTTTGTTTGTGGCTGGGTTAATGGGATCGTATGAGAGACGCAGCAGGGCCTGATAATTACCATTGAGAAGCGATAAAGAACGCGCAATTCCTCCCTCAGCAAGGGATAAGGAATCATAGGTTTGACGCTGGAAAGAGGCTGAAGTTCTATCCTTATTTGAGCTGAAGACAAGGGTGATTCCCACCAGCAGCACCATCAACCCAAATCCAATTGTCACGGGCAGGACAAACCCTGAATGAGATTGATTTATTGGTTTCACGCTCTTCATTACATTGGGGAAATCTGGGAGCATAGTCGTAACTTAGGGCTCTAATGGGAGTGAGTAAAGCCAATTGTTTTTTTAGATAAAATTATTGAAACCTCATAGCATTCTTAAAATTTTTAAGATTAGCTTTAACGTCTCCTTTATTGATCATTCCCTGTCAAACAATAAACCAACTCCGTACTCGTACGGATTTTTTCGTGCGGAATGAATATATCGTTTCCCCCTTTGCCGAGGATCCTTTAAAAGTTTACTGCCCATGTCCGAAGCCCTACAGAGTGTGGCGCCATACTCTGTCCGATTTGGGGCCTTGCGCTTTGGGTTTCTTGTCTCTAGTGGGTGAGCGAACCCACTCCGGCCCTCCTGTATCTTGGCCCGTCGCGCTTAAATGGGTAGATGTGTAGCTGTCTAAATGTGTGGCGCTTTGATGGATAGGGGCTTAACCTCTGAGATCTTTGCCTGTCCTGCCGTCTGCGACTCGGTCACCTTGACTGAGTGTGTTGAGGGGAAGCTGTTTTCTGAGATCTGTATGATCCTTAATCTGACTCTGGTGTCTGGGATTATCTGTAAATTGAAGGCGATCGCATTGAATTAACGCGATCGCCCCTCTACGGCCGCCTGGCTCTGCAGTTGTGCGATCCCGAGGTTGTGAGCTGGCTGACTCTGCTGCGACGTGCCTGATTCTGAGGGTATTCTGAGGGATATTAAGATTCCGACTGCACCACTTGGGGTAAACCCATGCTGTAGTTGCGCACGCGACTGGTGAGGTTATAGCCAATCAGGCCCTTTTGCAGCAGCGATCGCACAAAATGCTCTAGGTCTGATCCAATTCGCCGAATGTTGTACTCGGTTAAATCTTCACCGCTGTAAGACTCCACCAAAGAATCGAACTTGGAGTAAACGCGCTGCAAGGCATCTTCATTCCACTGGAGTTCATTGTCAGGGTCTACGTCCAGCGTTAGCACGTTATCGCTGGGCTTGAGCTGTTCTCCTTCCACCTCGGCTGCAAAGATATGAATGTGACGGGTCGTAGACTTCAGAAGCATAGTCTCAGCAATGAATTTTCAGAGGATAAAGCGATATTGCTAGTGTAGCGGCTGGTCTAGGGAGAACTCAAGCTAAAAATTTCCCCTAGCTTGCAGGGCGGGACGGTGGATCAGTTGACGACGAGCTTCAAAGAGCCCTAGGGCGGCGCTCACCGACAAATTCAGACTGCGCACCTGAGGCTGGGTCATGGGGATTCTTAGGCAACCATCGCACTGAGCCAGCATTTGGGGGGAGAGCCCGGCGGTTTCGCGGCCAAACAGCAGCCAGTCTCCCGGCTGAAATTGACAGTCCCAATAGTCAAGGTTCCCGCGCGTGCTGAAGCCCAGCAGCCGCCCTCCGGCTGCCGCCGCCGAGGTCACAAAGCTAGCCCAGTTTGGGTGGCGCGTCAGCTTTACATAGGGCCAATAGTCTAAGCCGGCGCGCTTTAGATAGCGATCGCTAATTTCGAAGCCCAAGGGCTCCACCAGGTGCAGTTCGGTGTCCGTAGCCGCGCAGGTTCGGGCGATCGCGCCAGTGTTGGGCGGAATTTCAGGATTCACTAAAACAACGCGGATCATAGCTGCGGCTGAAGGGAATTTAAAGGAGAGGAACCCCCACAGCTTACAATGCAACGGGTTCGCAGAGCTTATCCCGAACTTCAAGCTCCTGCTGAACCATCGTGGCGATCGCCTGAATCAAAATGGATTGGGGAGCATATCCTTCCTGATGCAACCGCAGCCACTGCTGGGCCTGGTTCCCCTCTCTCAGAATTTCTAGAATGGGTGATAGAAAGCAGCTATAGCCCTTTGTTTTGGCTAGGGGCCAAACCTGATCGTAGAGATCCTGAATCCAGTCCCGAGCAAGGATGGGTTGGCCACTCTGCCAGTGAATAAGCTCTGCCTCAAGGCTATGGCGGGCCACCTGCGCTTCATTTTGATCGGCTAGACTGGCAAGCTGGAAGCCGTCGTAGCCTAACCCATTGGCCAGCAGGGGATCTAAGTCTGGATTGTCCAGGATCATCTGAATTCGAGCCTCCAGCAGCGCAGTGATGGCCAGCAAATGAATCGGACTGGCGACTAGATCACAGATGCGGAGCTCTAGGCGATTGAGATCGTAGGGACGCTGGTTGCCATTGGGACGGACTGAACTCCAGAGATGACGAACATTCTGCATGGATCCTGAGGCGAGCTGAGCATTGGTCCAGTCAATGAAGTGCTGATGACTTTCAAAGAGGGGGACTTGCTCAGGGGTTTTGGGAAAGGAGGCCCATCGCGTCGAGTGATATCCCGTTGCCCCACCGTCTAAGAAGGGAGAAGACGCACTCAATGCGAGCAGGAGCGGGGCTTCCATCCGCACCAAGCGGCAAGCTCGCATCAGGATCTCTGGGTCCTCAATGCCGATGTTGATGTGTACGCTGGCCGTGACCACGCGAGTGCCATAGGTGGACTCGATATAACTGTGGTAGGGATGGGTCGGATCTGATCGATAAAACTGACGGGAGTCTCCAAGCGATAGGGTGCTGCCCGGAATAATGGAGTAATCTCCCAGACCGCGCAGGTAGTGGCGCAACCTCATGCGCGGCGTTACCAGATCGCACAGCGCCTGGGCGTAGTGTCGGGTGGGAGCGGTTACGTATTCAACGTTACGGCTATCGGGCTCCTTAACAAATCCCGCTAAATCCTGGCTAATGAAGTGAGAAAGCCCAACGATTTTGCCGAGGGGCGTCCCGGTATAAACTTCGACCTCAAATCCTTTTAAAAGCATGGTCAATAGACCTCCAACATGAACTTTGGCACGGTGGTTGACCATGCAATTACAGGCTTTATTTTATTCTGGCATGCTTTTGCGAGGAATCTACATTCGGGAATACCGCACCCAATGGCGGATAATGCCATGTTAGATAGTTGACAATGCTGTGCAAGTCTTATGTCCGCCTCTGATACCTTTGGGATTGCTCTTGTGGGAACCGGTTTCGGTCAAAAGGTTCACCTCCCTGCCATTGGCGATACCCGGCAGGGATCGGTCGTTGCGGTTTATCATCGGCACCGAGCCCAAGCCGAGGCGATCGCCGCCCAACATCAAATCCCCCACGCCAGCGATCGCCTGGAGGAGATCCTCGCCCTTCCTGCTGTTCAAGGCGTTAGCCTTTCGACTCCGCCTTTTCTTCACTATGAGATGGCCCGCAAGGTGCTCAATGCCAAGAAGCATTTGTTTCTGGAGAAACCCATGACCCTGGAGCTGAATGAGGCCAAGGCGCTTTACACCCTCGCCCAGCATCAGCAGGTCACTGCAGCCCTCAATTTTGAGTTTCGCTTTGTGCCGGCTTGGATGCAGCTGAAGGCCTATCTTGATCAAGGCTATGTGGGTCATTTGAGGCTGATTCACATCAACTGGCTGGTTCCCGGACGGGCCGATGCTCAGCGGCCTTGGTCCTGGCATGCCTGTGCGGCCATGGGGGGAGGCTCCTTGGGTGCCCTTGGCTCCCATAGCTTTGACTACATCCACTGGCTGTTTGGCCCTGTAAAATCCCTGAGTGCAAGGCTCTCTACCACAGTGCCCCAGCGTCCTGACCCCCAGACCGGATCCCTCAAAACCGTTGATGCCGAGGATACCTGTACACTCATCCTGTCTCTAGAGGACGGACCCGTCTGTCAGGTAAACATCAGCGCCACCACCTACGCAGGGCGCGGCCATTGGGTGGAAATCTATGGCGATCGCGGCACCTTGCGCCTGGGATCCGACAACCTCCAGGACTATGTCCACGGCTTCCAACTGTGGGGATGCCAGCAGGATGCGCCCCTGCAGGTCTTGCCGGTTGATTCGCGGTTTGAGTTTGCCACAACCCACACCGATGGCCGCATTGCTCCGGTTTCTCGCGTGTTTCAGGCTTGGATTGATGCCGCCATCCAGGGGCAGCCTCTCATTCCAGGACTCCGGGAGGGAGTTTATAGTCAGATGCTCATGGACCGGGCTCGGCAAGCAGATGCAACCTCATCCTGGGTGGAGGTGCCAGCCCTGGCGGCGATCCTCTAGGGACGTGGACCGAGGCTTCGCGCCAGCGCCCTGTGGGTGGCGCGGACGGGACGCGGCCTCAAAACTTTCGATGCAAAGTCAGTGGCCAAAGCTTAGAATAACTCTTATAGATATGTAAAATTTTGTAATCTTTTTCTGCATCTCCTTTACCTGAGCCACCTCCATGACCCCAGTGACCTCCCTTTTTGCCCCGGTTGAAGATGATCTCAAGCTGCTGGTCGATAACCTCAAAGCCCTGATTGGGGCCCGTCATCCGGTTTTGTACGCAGCCGCTGAACATCTGTTTCAAGCGGGGGGGAAGCGGGTCCGTCCGGCGATTGTGTTTCTTCTTTCTCGGGCGGTTCTGCGCACGCCAGACCTCCCCGAGACTCACCGCCGTCTGGCAGAAATCACGGAGATGATTCACACGGCTAGCCTGTTCCATGATGATGTGGTGGATGAAGCGGCCCTGCGGCGGGGGTTGCCAACGGTGCATAGCCTGTTCGGGAATCGGGTGGCCATTCAGGCGGGGGATTTTTTGTTTGCGCAGGCCTCTTGGTATCTGGCGAATTTAAACAACTTAGAGGTGGTTAAACTGCTGTCTGAGGTGATTAAGGACTTTGCGGAAGGCGAAATTCAGCAGGAGATGAATTGCTTTGATACCCAGTTTACGCTTGAGGAATATTTAGAAAAATCCTACTACAAAACCGCATCCTTGCTGGCCAATAGCGCTAAGGCGGTGGGCGTGCTGTGCGAGAGTCCTGTCCACTGGCAGCAGCATTTCTACGACTACGGCAAGGCCCTCGGCTTGGCCTTCCAAATTGTGGACGATATTCTTGATTTCACCAGCTCCGCCGATGACTTGGGCAAACCCGCTTGCTCCGATCTCAGGGGCGGAAACCTAACCGCTCCTACCCTCTATGCCATGGAGGAGAAGCCCTACTTGCGCGAGTTAATTGATCGCGAGCTTAAGGAACCTGGTGATTTAGAGGAGGCGATCGCTTTGGTGCATAACAGTCAAGGGATTGCGCGATCGCGCCAGCTAGCCGAAAGCTATGCCCACCGCGCCCTACAACAGCTTGATGTCCTGCCCGACTCCGCGGCCAAGCAAGCCTTGATTGACCTGACGGACTACACCCTCAAGCGGTTATATTAAGGGTGCTTGACTGCTCTATCTTGCGTTTGCATGGCCAATTCTGACTCCCAGCCTCCCGATTCTCCTGGCCGCTGGTCCCGCCTTTGGGCGGCTCAAAAGGAAAATATCTGGACCCTTGCGATCGCGTTGATCCTGGCCTATTTGGTTAAAGCCTTTGTGGCAGAATCGCGCTACATCCCCTCGGTCTCCATGGTTCCCACCCTCTATCCAGGGGATAGAATTGTGGTGGAAAAGCTATCCTATGACTTCCGCCCTCCCGGATCCGGGGATATTGTGGTTTTTCGCCCTCCCGATCAACTTCAGTCCATTGGCTACGGCGCAGACCAAGCCTTTATTAAACGAATCATTGCCACTTCCGGCCAGAGGGTTTCAGTCTCCGCAGGGCAGGTGTGGGTGGACGGTCAGCCCATTTCAGAACCCTACATTGCCGCACCACCCAACTATGAGATGTCTGAAGTGGTTGTTCCCGAAGGCGCTTTGTTTGTGATGGGGGACAACCGCAATAACAGCAACGATTCTCATATTTGGGGCTTTCTGCCTGAGGCCAACATCATTGGCAGAGCTAATTTTCGCTTTTGGCCCCCCGGAGCCGCTGGGCAAATTTCTGACCCCATGCAGGGGGCAATAAGTATGGCAAAATGAGAGTTCCATCTGATTGGTTGGAGTTCAGATCCGTTTCTGGTCGCTCTGCCGGTCCCCCTCCCTCTGTTTGATTTAGCTTAATTCAGTCATTGCGTAAATTATCGTGAGTTCTACATCCTCTGTTACCCGTCGTCCTGTGTTCCCGTTTACGGCCATTGTGGGTCAGGAAGAGATGAAGTTAGCCCTGATGCTCAATGTCATTGATCCAAGAATTGGCGGGGTCATGATTATGGGCGATCGCGGCACCGGGAAGTCCACCACGATCCGCGCCCTAGCAGACCTGTTGCCGGAAATTCCCGTGGTGAAGGATGACCCCTTTAACAGCCACCCCAGCGATCCTGAACTGATGAGTGACGATGTGAAACAGCGGGTGTCGGCGGGACAACCTGTTTCCACCGGCACGATGCAGGTGCCAATGGTGGACTTACCCCTGGGGGCTACTGAGGATCGGGTCTGTGGCACCATTGATATAGAAAAAGCCCTCGCAGAAGGGGTGAAAGCCTTTGAACCAGGGCTGTTGGCTAAGGCAAATCGCGGCATTCTCTACGTGGATGAGGTCAATCTCCTGGATGATCATCTGGTGGATGTGCTCCTTGATTCAGCCGCTTCTGGCTGGAATACCGTGGAACGGGAGGGAATCTCAATTCGTCACCCGGCCAGGTTTGTGTTGGTGGGATCTGGAAACCCAGAGGAGGGAGAACTGCGACCGCAGCTGCTAGACCGATTTGGGATGCATGCCGAGATTCGCACCGTTAAAGAGCCGAGTCTGCGGGTCAAAATTGTGGAGGAGCGATCTCTGTTTGATCAAGACCCCCAGCATTTCAACGACGTGCATCAAGCGGAACAGCAACAGCTCCAGGCTCGTCTGGTAACCGCTCAACAAACCCTGAACCAGGTCACCATTGAACCTGAATTGCGCGTGCAGATCTCCCAGGTGT
This sequence comes from Lyngbya confervoides BDU141951, assembly GCF_000817775.3. Classification (GTDB taxonomy): domain Bacteria; phylum Cyanobacteriota; class Cyanobacteriia; order Thermosynechococcales; family Thermosynechococcaceae; genus Lyngbya; species Lyngbya confervoides. Next base: position 124,479 of record NZ_JTHE03000088.1, on the reverse strand, counting down.
GCGCTGAGCTAGATGTGGACGGTCTGCGGGGAGATATTGTTTCCAATCGGGCCGCCAAAGCCCTCGCAGCCTTTGAAGGACGCACCGAAGTCACCGTTGAGGATATTCGTCGCGTCATTACGCTGTGCCTGCGCCATCGCCTGCGTAAGGACCCCCTGGAGTCCATTGACTCTGGGTATAAGGTCATGAAAGTGTTTAACCAGGTGTTTGGACTCGAAGATGAGTCGGAGCTTGAGTCCGTCAATCAGAAGCAGCCGGTGGGGGGGCGCCGCTAGGGGATTTTGTGGGAAAGCAATTCTATAGTTGTAGAAAATACTCTAAAAATGGGTATATTTTTAGGCAATAGATTGACGGGGGAGACCCACCTCAGACTCATTTAAGACAAGCTTATCTTGAGCTCCCGGCCGCCTCTGGCTAAGGGAAAGGAGATCTGAGGAAAATTCGCGAGAATGGCGCAGGCAATGACCCTATTTGCATCGGATTTGGCGTAGGGTTGAATTTCTATTCGATTAGAGATATTCTTTGCGGTGTTTACTGTTCAGAATGCAACTGGGTCTTCTGACATCAAGTTCTTAGATCAACACCGAGTGGCTGGGGTAAAGAGGCAAAATGAAGGGTGCGACAGGTTTAGCAAAAAACACGCCAGATCAAGAGTTTGAGTCCTTAAAGCAAAGATGCAACGTTTTATTTCTGGTTGAGCTGATCTCAGCGCTGTCCTCCATCGGCGGCACGATTGCAGCAATCGTTTGGAATCAGGTGGCCTTTGCGGCTTCGCCGTTAACCCTGTCGGTGTGCCTCAATTTGTATAGTCGGGCCTTGCATGATCGACTGACCATGCATACGGCGACCGCTGATTTAATCGAGGCCCAGCGCCAGTATGCCTCCAAGCTGCAAAGTATGAGAAGCGAGTTCCTGGGGGCAGAGCTGTTGGATGAAGAAGGATCTGAGAATTTTGAACGGGGCGAGCGTTTCCAGGAGCTGGCGTCGAAGGTGCAACAGCTTGAGTCTTTTCTGGAAATACAGGGCAGCGATTTTTATTCCCAAGGGGGAGCCTTGAACCAGGAGGTGGGCATCCTCAGAAATCATCAGCTAGAAATGGCTGAAACCATTGAAGGCCTGACGCAGCGATTAGAGGGCCAGGCGGCCCCGAGCGCGGTACAAACTGAACTTCAAGAAGATGTGGCGCGCCTGAGCGCCGCTATCTATGAACTTGAGCAGCGCGTTGTCCAGTCCAATGTAGGACCAGAAGCCACGGAGTTCTCCCAGTCCCTTGATCTCCAGGCGGAGATGGGGGCGCTGTTGCATCCGCTCCAGGATCAAGTTGTTGCCCTGGAACATCGGCTGAACGAACTCTCCCACTCTGCCTCGGAACCTCAGCCCAGTTCCTACGATGAGCAAGCCGTTCAAGCCAGGATTGAATCTTTTGTCACGCCTCTACAGTCCCAGCTTTCAGATTTAGAAAATCGGTTGGGTGAGATGGCCGCGACTCCTGCCCCTGAGGCTCAGGATGGGGGTGCAGCAGAGTTACTAGTGCAGCTGCAAACCGATGTTTCTACGCTTCAGGAGGCTTTGGATCAGTCCCTGCACCAAATTTCCACGGAAGTTACCCATTTACAAGGCGCTATCCAGGACTCTCATCAGCAGCTTGATGAGATCCACCACCGTTTAGATGCGGTGCAAAAGCTGGCCCAAGAGACCTCCCAGGCGGCCAATCCAGATGCTACTCAGGCGCGTATTGATGCTGCGAATGCCTCTGTGCGTGAACAGTACGAGGCGATTGCAGGCAAGCTCGGTGAGCTGAACACGATTCAAGATCGGCTAAATCAGCTCCAAGAGGCGACCCAGGCCTCAGCGAATGCCCTCAGCCGAGAGGGCCTACAGGCCGAGCTAGACGCTGTCAATCGTCCGATATACGACCAGCTTGCCGCGCTGCAAGCTCAGGCTGAGCAGTCCTCTGCAGACCTGCAGCCAGAAATTCAACGGGCCATGGGGCCGCTACAGGGACATCTGGAGAGTCTAGATCATCGGATGACTCAGCTTTCTGAACAAAGTCAAGATCGGGCCACCCAAGACCAGCTGCATGGTGTTCAACAGCAGATCCAGGCTCTGGAGGCACGGCTCACAGGGCTCTCCTCCCAAGCGCCGGAGCAGGCAGAGCAGATCAACCAGCTTCAGGGGCAAATTGCCACGCTGCAATCTCGGGTTGAGACGGTGGCCCAGCAGGTTTCTGGGGACCTCTCAAGAATTCCGCAATTGGTTGAGCAGCAGGTGGAACAAAGGGTGTCAGGCCTCGAAGGTCAGCTGGGAGCTTCTCTACCTGAAAATCCCCAGGATGAGCTAGATGAGGTGCTGCGAACGCTGAACTTCTAGCGCGACCCGATCACTCCTGTGGAGGTTCGACTCAGCATTTACAAAATATTTCTCCTGCTGTAGCGGGGCTAGGGCAGGAGCGCTTCTAGGGTGGAGGTAAAGCTAGGGTAGGAAATGGCGGCTGATTCTGCGCCGTGAATCTCGGTGGTTCCCTGGGCGACTAAGGCCGCAATGGCCAGACTCATGGCAATCCGATGATCGCCAAAACTGTCCACCACGGCTCCCTGAAGACCTTTTGCGCCGGTAATTTCCAGACCATCGGGGCGCTCTTGGACCGCCGCCCCCATGGCTTGAAGCTGGCTGGCCATGGCCTGAATGCGATCGCTCTCCTTGACTCGCAGCTCCTCGGCATCTTTGATGAGGGTGGTGCCCTGGGCGCAGGCTGCGGCGATGGCCAGAATAGGCACCTCGTCAATGAGGCGTGGAATCAGGCCTCCTGAAAGAACGCAGGCCTTGAGGGGCCGATAGCGCACCCGCAAATCGGCCACGGGCTCCCCGGCTACCTCCCGCTCATTAATCCGGGTGATGTCGGCATCCATCAGCGCGAGGGCGTCGAGAACCCCGGTGCGGGTTGGATTAACGCCTACATTCTCAATCACCAGATCAGATCCGGGTAAAATGGCCCCGGCCACCAGCCAAAAAGCAGCTGAGCTGATGTCTCCGGGGACCACCACTGGTTGTCCTGTCAGTTTTGCTGGGCCTGTTACCGTGGCGCTAATCGTCTCCGGATCCACCGTGATCTGAGCGCCAAAGGCCTGGAGCATCCGCTCGGAATGATCGCGCGATAGGGCCGGTTCAGAGACGGTGGTTTGGCCTTCGCACATCAGTCCTGCCAGCAGCAGGCAGGATTTCACCTGGGCCGAGGCAATGGGAGAGTGGTAGTGAAAAGGATGGAGGGCTTGTCCCTTGACCGCCAACGGGGCCAGGGTGTTGCCTTGACGTCCCCAAATCTGAGCGCCCATTTCAACAAGAGGCGCAATCACCCGACCCATGGGGCGCGATCGCAGCGAAGCATCCCCGGTGACCATAAATAGCCGATCGCGGTGGGAGGCCAAAACGCCTAGCATTAGACGCATGGTGGTGCCGGAATTGCCAGCATCTAGAATCGTATCGGGTTCCCACAGCTTCCCCAGACCAATTCCCTGAACGGTCACCCGCTCCGTATTCAGGGGAGAGATTTTCGCGCCCAGGGCGCGAAAACAAGCTGCGGTGCTGCGAGGATCCTCCCCCAACAGCAGCCCCTCGATAGTGGTTTCGCCCTCTGCCAAGGCTCCGAGCATGAGGGCGCGATGAGAAATAGATTTATCGCCGGGTACCCTCACGGTTCCCCTGAGAACTGGATCCTTGGGCGTCAAGGTCCAGAGAGTCTTCCCTGGCTGGTCAGGGGCGTGGGACAATTGCAGCATTTAACCTACACAGCGGCACAACCAGAAGTTATCGTAGCCTGTTTTCTGGACCCTGGATGGCTGAAGTAGCCCTGACCAGGGATGGCTAGCGCGGAGAAATTTGACGCTCTATCACCAGGGTGAGGCTTTCCCATTCGCCGCGATCGCTGTAGCGTCGAATGAGTCGCTGGCGCAATCCGGGCTCAATCCACCAGCCCGCCTCCAGGAAAAAGGGAACGCCCGACTGGATTTCTAGCGGACCAAGGGAAGACCCACCCCCCGGCAACATCAGCAGCCGCAGCGGTTGCGGACCGGAAGTAAACTCAATGGCACAGGGATGGATCTGGCCGGTGGTTTCCATCTTGTAATCTGCAAACTGCATGCGTTGCTGCACCTGATCTCCCCTTTGGATGACTTGCAGATCAGTGGCATAGCGATCCGGGTTTCGGCCATCGGCATAGGAGGTGTGAGCCTCGCCTTGCCAGTGCCCGAGCAGTTTTTCCAGAGTGAGCGGCGGAGAGGGGGGGCAATCGGCTCGGGTTTCGCAGATTAGGGTGAGGTGAGTGAGCTGCGATCCCGTGGCGTATTGTGGCACCAAGCGCAGTCGGCGATCGCCCCAGATCATAGATAGCTCCGCGCCAAAGCGACTCACCTTCGAATATTGCAGGGTTCCCTGAGAAAAGGCCCCCTGCTCTAGAAAGGGCACCTGCCGCCCTGGTCCTGGGTAGGAGAATTGAAGATTGATCACCGATGCGGGTTGATGGTTAGGAAAACGCTTCAAGCAAAGGTCAACCCGTTGCTGATTCTCGGATAGCGTCAAGCTCAGCTGGCTGGGGGTTTCCTGCAAAAGGGTGCCATCAGGAGAAAATTGGGCAAAGGATCCGGTCCAGAGGCCAAGGTTTTGCAATAGGCCCCTCCACTGGGTAGTCATCGCTGTACTTCTATCGGTGTACTTCTAAGGTGCAGGTGTACTCGTCCTTACTGTATCGAACCTGCATTACTGTATCGAAATCGAACCTGCATTGTCTTGAAACCCGATCGCCTCTGGTTTGGGCCTCCCCGGTCTAGGTCCCTATGACCGGGCATGAACCCTGGCGCCATGCCTCGACGGGATCTCCGAGGGAGTGCTGATCCCTGCGGGAACGAGACAGCCTTGGCTGAGGAACGTTGCTGACCGGGGGGAGTTGTCTGCTGGGGAGAGGCGTTTGTCGGGGAGAGTAATAAGTATTTTCAATGAGTTTTCTCCTTCCCACAAGCTACGCTAGGAACGCTTTTTTCACTCTTCGCACTCACTCGCAAAGGGCTCAAAGGCTTACTCAGTCGCTGATCGACAGGTCTCTGAAATACCCATTGCGGCGCTTTTCTGCGCGTTTGGCCATAGATTCAAGAAAGTTTACGTTGTACCCGTTCGGTGATAGGTTTGTTAATGGCGAATTTGTGAATTGTGTTACTTTTCTAGCCGCAATTCGATCATCACTATTGAAGTAGGCGCGAGCATGGTCACCACCGCAGAGAAAACAAATATTGGCTACATTTCGCAGGTTATTGGTCCAGTTGTAGATATTGAATTTCCTGGCGGTAAGATGCCGCGGATTTACAACGCTTTGACTGTGACAGGCACGAATCCAGCCGGCGCAGAAGTTTCCGTAACCTGTGAAGTCCAACAGCTCTTGGGCGACAATCAAGTTCGGGCTGTTTCCATGAGTTCCACCGACGGTCTTGTCCGCGGGATGGAAGCCGTCGATACAGGCGCACCCATTAACGTTCCGGTTGGCAAGGCTACCTTGGGACGAATTTTTAACGTTCTGGGTGAGCCTGTGGATCAACGGGGAGAGGTGAACAACAGTGAAACCTTCCCCATTCATCGCCCTGCTCCTAAGCTGACAGAACTCGAAACCAAGCCCTCGGTCTTTGAAACAGGCATTAAGGTGATCGATCTCCTCACGCCCTATCGTCGAGGTGGCAAGATTGGATTATTTGGGGGCGCCGGGGTTGGCAAAACCGTAATCATGATGGAGCTGATCAACAATATTGCCCTCAAGCATGGCGGTGTATCCGTCTTTGGAGGGGTTGGTGAGCGGACCCGTGAGGGGAATGACCTCTACAACGAAATGATTGAATCTGGGGTAATCAATCCTGAAAACCTCAATGAGTCAAAGATTGCTCTGGTTTACGGCCAGATGAATGAGCCCCCCGGAGCGAGAATGCGGGTTGGATTGACCGCCCTGACGATGGCGGAATATTTCCGGGATGTGAATAAGCAGGATGTCCTTCTGTTTATTGATAATATCTTCCGATTTGTACAGGCGGGGTCTGAGGTGTCCGCCCTTCTGGGTCGGATGCCTTCTGCGGTGGGATATCAGCCTACCCTGGGGACGGACGTGGGGGATTTACAGGAGCGGATTACTTCCACCACCGAAGGATCGATTACCTCCATTCAGGCGGTTTATGTTCCAGCGGATGACCTGACCGACCCTGCGCCAGCTACCACCTTTGCTCACTTGGATGGAACGACGGTACTGTCTCGGGGACTAGCGGCTAAGGGAATTTATCCCGCTGTGGATCCCCTAGATTCTGCTTCAACCATGCTGCAGCCGGGTATTGTTTCTGCGGATCACTACGACACGGCTCGTGCTGTTCAGTCGACCCTGCAGCGCTACAAAGAGCTACAGGACATCATTGCAATTCTGGGTCTGGATGAACTGTCCGAGGATGATCGGCTGGTGGTGGCTCGTGCCCGTAAGATTGAGCGATTTTTGTCGCAGCCCTTCTTTGTGGCGGAGGTGTTTACGGGGTCTCCTGGGAAGTACGTTTCTTTGGAAGATACCATCAATGGCTTTAAGCGCATTTTGTCCGGTGAACTTGACAGCTTGCCGGAGCAAGCCTTCTACCTGGTCGGTGGCATTGATGAAGCCATTGCTAAGGCTGAAAAAATGAAAGCTGACAGTTAATTCTGGCCGACCCAGCGCCGATCGGTGCTGGGTCGGGTTAATTTTATTGAGACAATCTTGCATATCGATCCGACAATTCTGAAGGAATTTGCGGTTTGGAGAGAAACTATGACGTTATCGGTTCGTGTAATTGCACCGGACAAGACGGTTTGGGATGCCACGGCTGAGGAGGTAATTCTTCCCAGTACCACAGGTCAGTTAGGTATTTTGACAGGCCACACTCCCTTGCTCACTGCCCTGGAAATTGGGGTAATGCGCGTCCGCATGAATAATGACTGGACCGCGATCGCACTGATGGGTGGATTTGCAGAGGTGGAAGCAGACGAGGTCACCGTTCTTGTGAACGGTGGTGAAGTGGGAAACGCCATTGATCGCGAGGCGGCCCGCAGCGCCTTTGGCGATGCACAAGCTGCCCTCCAAAAGGCGGAACAGGGTGAAGACAAGCAGCGGCGCTACCAAGCCCTTCAAGACTTTAAAAAAGCTCGGGCGAAGTTACAGGCTTCTGGAGAAGTTGTTCAGATTTAGCGCTAGAGGTTCTAGCCATTGTGGTTTGACGGGACCCTGATTCAGTAGTGAATTAGGGTCTTTTATTGGGCAGATTTTATTGGGCAGATTCGTTTCGCCAAAGCTAGGGTTGTGATGGAAACGTTAACCTTGGCTGCTGCGTGGATTGTGGGATGCCGTTCAGAGTAGCCTTGATACCGTTCTGCTGACTTAAATTCCAATGTTTGAAATTCTATTGATGCCTTATTAATGATATGGATCGTGATTTAGTTTTTAAAGAATTAGCCATTGTCCTGGCGGTGGAAAGTCAAGAGTCAAGGGCGATTACCCCTGATTTTCTGGCCCAAAGCGGAATTAGTCGCAAAGGCTGGGAGTTAGCCACTAAACCGCTGCTGTCGGATCGCGGGGCGTTGATTCGCTACAAAAATGGGTTTGCGATCGCCTCTAGTCCGAAGCAGTTTCAAATTGTCCAACCCTTTGACGGGACTCCCGTGAACGTACTGGCCCCTAAGATGGCCCTTCGTTACTGTGAAATTCTCAGTGGTGTTGACTACCGGGCGGTGGGCGTCAACTTCCGCAGTTTTTTAAGCTTTAGTGGCCAGGAGGAAGCCGCGCGGCAATATATCCTGGGGTTACTTAATTCCAACCGCCTGAGTACAAAGCCCTACCAGGCTAGCCTGAACTTGAGCTATGCCTTTGAGCGCAACACGCTGAACCTAACCATCCAGGACGCTGTAGTGACGGAGCCAGACGGCACTGCGGTTCCTGGAATTGTCTTTACCGGAAACTGTGAAACTAGATTCCAACCGGAATCGGGTCAGCCCCCCATAGACCTGCTGCACCAGGCCTTGAACGCTTGGGAAACCGACTTTGCCAAGTACACCACTCTGGTAACTGAGATTATTCGCAATCCTTAACTCCCTGAGGTTCTATGCTCCCTCGCACGGGGCACTCAAGCGGGACAACCTACGGGGCAGGGGTGAGCTTGGGTGCCCAGATCAGGTTGTCCCCCGCAAGCCCTGGCGAAGGTCGGCACGGCTTTGGGCTGCTTTTCTCTCGCAGTTATATGGAGATTAAGCCGAACCAGGATAAGACAACCGCAAGTACCCCTATCAAGAGCAGCGTTGCGCCCGTGTAGGTGATTACGGCCCCAATGCGGCGAATATTCTCAGGGGGTAGCCCGCCTCCCAGTTCGCGATTGGCAGAAAAGTCGTTCCCCATGGCCTGAAGCTGTTGCAGATGGTTGCGATCGTAGCGAGCCATACGCTCGAAGGGAATCGCCCCCACGCTATGCTGGGCAATCACCCGGCGACGCTGATAGGGAACGGTGTTTTCCCCAAAGGTGTTGAGGTATTCCTCGGTGTTAAGCAGCTCATTCACAAAGCCCTCCAGTCCCCGAGTGGCCAATACAATGGACCAGGCTAATTTCTCCCGTTCATCTTCCACATCTCGCCCGAGCACCCGCTGGATGCACATCTGCACAAAGCGATAGTTGTTGTTGCTTTCGTAGTTGAAGGTGCGAAAGTGAGGGGAGATCAGCAAGCCCCGAATAAAATCGCGCACTGTAATGGTTCCATTCCGCAGCTGAGATTCCAGCGGCCGAATTCGGCTGCTCACGGTGAAGTGCTGCGCATTGAAAATTTGGCGATAGGCCGCTTCAATCAGAGCGTCATATCCTTCGCTCTGCTGCAGATAATCGGTGGAAAACTGCCTGGGAGCTTCGTCTCCAGAAATCTCATAGCTGGCGACCCGGTAGTTTCTAGAGGTCGTTGGGAATTCAAGTAATGGAAGTACCATATTCAATACCTACTGGTTAACCCCATCTGAGTTGGACAATTCTAAGCGTAAGTGATTATACTTACGATTTTTTTCAAGGTAATGAACTGTAATAATGAGGTTGATGTTCAACCTTTTTTGCCCTCGCGGAGCATGGGTCCCCGACCTGGGCGAGGGCGATCTGGGGGATCAATTTTTCTCTGGGATGGGTAAATTAAGCTTGGACCTCCTTCCCTAGCAATTCCTGTGCTGAAATCTATCCTTTCCTTTTCCCTGGCTGGTTTTTGTATTCTTTCTGGCAGCCTCGTTCGAGCTGAGTCCTGGCAAGATTGGGTCCAGCAGCATCCCACCTACGACTCACCGGCTGCCCCGCCATCGACTTCTCCCCAGATTCCGGGGGCACCTGCTGAGGTTCGACCTGTAGACCCCTCCGCTCCCGACCCAGTTTCGGGGAATCGTGGGGCTGCCCCTCCTGTGCTGAGCACTCATAATCCGCTGTTCGAGCAGCAGTTTCTGGCGGGGTGTGAAACTAGTAATCTCCCCTCCTCCTATTGCCAATGTGCCCTCCGAGAGGTCCAAAATACCTTTACCTTTCAGGAGTTACTGGTTATGAGCCAGGGAATGAAGAACCGCAGGGGCGAAATTCCTCCGGAACTAATGACGGTGGCCCTGAGGTGTTTTCAGGGGCAGTGAGCAATTGTAGAACCGTCCCGATTCATCGGACTCGGTCTGTACAAACAAGTTAAACTGAAACAGTTAGCGCGTTTTACCCACAAGTTGTGATTCAGTTATAGCTATGAGTGATATTCAAGAAAAAATTTCCCAGGAAATAGAATCTGCCCGAGAAGTCTGTAGCGCAGATGGTTCAGATTCCCAAGCCTGTGCTGCGGCCTGGGATGCTGTTGAGGAATTGCAAGCTGAAGCGTCCCACCAACGTCAAAAGGCAGAAGAGGAAAAGACGTCCCTGGATAACTATTGTGCGGACAATCCCGATGCCGTTGAGTGCAGAATTTATGAAGACTAGGGTGACGTTGGGCTCACTTGAGCGCAAGGGCGTTATTTGAGCCAGATTGACTCAGGTTTGAGCTCTAAGGCCAAATCTAAATTTCTAAAACAGGATCGAATGGGGCAAGAGCGTGGGGCTATTGGTGGCCCACGCTCTTTTTTCCGGGAATTTTACCGGTGTCTTGCGATTACAAGCCGAAGCGCCAGTGATTGGACGAAGGACCGAGGCGGGGGTAAACGCGATCGCAGATCCGGTCTGGTCCCGCTGAGTCTGGTGACTGCTGAAGGCTGGGAGAAAGTCAAGCTTTGCTTTGGGGTCATTAAAAATTAAGATAAAACCAATCAAAGGGCTTTTTCGGGTCTGCTGCTTCATTAACTCACCTTAAATTTTCGCTTCACCATGTCTAGTAAACATCCCATTATTGCTGTTACCGGGTCTTCGGGTGCGGGAACCTCTACGGTTAAACGCGCCTTTGAACATATTTTTATTCGCGAAGGCATTACCCCAGTGGTGGTGGAGGGAGACAGCTATCATAGGTATAACCGCGTTGAAATGCGTCAAATGATGGCTCAGGCCTCCTCTGAGGGCAAGAACTTTAGCCACTTTGGCGTAGAGGCCAATATTCTCGATAAATTAGAGATTCTCTTTAAGGAGTATGGCGAAACTGGAACAGGCCAAAAACGCTACTATTTGCACAATGGTGAGGAAGCCGAGCACCACAACGAACGCCTGGGGACCGACTGCAAATCCGGTGAATTTACTCCTTGGGAACCGCTAGATGCCAACAGCGATATTCTCTTTTACGAAGGGTTGCATGGTGGTCTGGTCACCAAAGAGATTGATGTGGCCCAGTATGTCGACCTTCTGGTTGGGGTGGTGCCGATTGTAAATCTAGAGTGGATTCAAAAAATCTCTCGAGATAATGCGGAGCGGGGCTACAGTCCTGAGGCCATTGTTGATACTATTCTGCGCCGCATGCCCGACTATGTGAACTATATTACTCCGCAGTTTTCTCGCACCCATATTAACTTTCAGCGCGTTTCCACTGTCGATACCTCTAATCCCTTTATTGCTCGCGATATTCCAACGGCGGATGAAAGCTTTGTCATCATTCATATTAATCGCTGCTTTCGAGATCGCTTTCATATCGACTTTCCCTACCTGCTTAGTATGATTTCAGGGTCCTTCATGTCCCGTCACACAACGCTGGTTGTTCCGGGCGGCAAGATGGGGTTTGCCATGGAAATTATCCTCTCGCCCCTGATTGAGCAGATGGTGGAGGAAGCGAGGAATCTCAAGTCGGCCTGATCAGTTGCGATTTTCTGAGCAGCATCCTTTCTCTTTTGGGGCAGCAGGGATGCTGCGACCTGCTACCCCTGAAGGCCAGAGGGAAAGAACCTGGGGCAGGGGCATGCATGGCACAGGATTTGAGATGAGGGCCGTGCTGCCCGAATCTCTGGGGTTTGAGGATGCACCGTGATCGGGGCTGCGGGGGTGCCCTAGCGAAACAGGGCAGTGGTGCTGTTAATGGAGATCCCCGTATTCACCATGGCGATCAACTCCGATTGTCCCCTGTGTTCCCAGTAAATCAGTGTGGTGGTGGAGTCCTGTTCCGTCCGATAGTCTGCTGCTGTTCCATGGAGCACAAGCTTATCTTCGCCGACCTGAAAATCTAAGATGGCGGCAAAATCCTGAGGACCATTGGCGGCGTAGAAGGCGGTGTGGGGATTACCTAACATAAATTTGTCCTTGCCGCCCTGACCAATGAGAACATCGTGCTCAAAGCGGCCGGCTTTGGAGTGGCTGGTCCCCAGAATCCTATCGTTTCCGCCGCCGCCGTTGAGCCAATCATCGTCGGCACCTCCCACGAGTTGATCGTTCCCCGCTTGCCCCATCAGTGAATCTCTGCCCATGCCCCCCTTCAAGATATCGTTTCCAGATCCCGCCACGAGGCTATCGTTGCCTTGATTTCCCGCCAGGTAGTCATTGCCTGAACCTCCTATTAAGCGGTCGTTTCCGGGGCCACCCATGAGAGTGTCGTCGCCTTCCTCTCCTTTAATTAGATCAGATCCACCATGGCCGTAGAGCCTATCGTTGCCAAAATATCCCCGCAGGCTATCATCGCCTTGATAGCCGAGGATTACGTCATCCCCAAGGCCACCGCGCAGCTCGTCATTGCTCTGGGTTCCCGACTGTTGCAGGGTAAACACATTCTCCTGCACAATGGGGGAGTTGGTATTCCGGCGGATAATATCCGCAAAACTTGTGCCCTCAATGACTTTAATTTCTGCTGGAGTGAGACTATTTTTGTAGTAGAAGCGATCGCCATTGCGCAGTCGCGTAAACTGATCTTGCAAAACCGTGGCAATGGTTTCTCCCACACTGCCTCCTGGCACTGGATCTTCGGCAAATAGACCGACAACGGCATCGATGTTGTCCACGCTTCCGTAGATCTGTGCTAATTTTTCCTGTTGATTGAGGTCTTGGGTCATTTGCGCAAAGTTTGCGACTCGATTCAGGCCAAAGGCCGCGCGCACCGAGTTGTAGTCCGCAAGGCCATGATCACGCCCCCGCTGAATATTGAGTGCCATTAAGTCCTGGGCCGCGAGTTGGCCGCCAAAGCTAAAGAGTAAGTTACGCAGCTCATGGATGACCTGATTGTCTACCGCCTGGGCCAGGGTGGAAACGCTACCCCGTAAGACGGGTTCAATTCCAGTGGTTTGTAAGACCTCCGCGTTGGGAAAGAAGGCCGCTGCCAGGTTGACATTGCCTTCGGGAATGACGGCCCCTTGGCCATCTAGGCGGGCAATCTCTGGACTGACCATGGTGTGACCAAAGCGAAAAGCGGCGGTGGAAAAGGTGCGGCTAATTCCGGGATGAACGCTGGGATCGTAACCCCGATACTCCGGTAAGGGACGTCCTAGGAGCAGAGGAATATAGTCGTCAAAGACAATCTTTTGCAGCTGTGCAATGTTGATCTGCCGAGCCCGCTGAAAAAGCTGTTCCTCGGACCAGTCGCTGTGGATGTCCTGGAGCTCAGCGGCAAGGCGATTGTGCTCTCTCACCAGCAGCGTATGCATAGAGGAGAGCACTATGTTCTCATTGGCTCGCACATCCCCCGCTAAAAACAATTGGGTGGAGGGACCGGGGTTATCGTTATTCTGGCCTAGATCAAGGGGGAGCAAATTCCCGGCGCTGACCTTCATCTGGCCATCGCGGAAACTGCGCAGGAGGGCCAAACGCTCTGGCGATGAACCGTAGATGTTTGAGCCGTCTATCCAGGCCGTGACTCGATTCGGGATCTGGCGAGGATTGCCTAGGTCGGTGCTGGTGCCGGCCAAAAACTCGGAGCGATGGAAGCGAATCCATTGGTTGCCCTGCCCCTGGGGGTCGAGGTAAGGATCTCCCACGGGCACCCTGATATCAAAGGTTTCAGCCCCGCCTTCTGCGTTACTTTGCCCTGGCGTCAGGTCCAGGTCGTGGTCTAGAAACTGCCCCATAGCCCACACCAGATTGGTGAGGCCCCGCGGGTCGGGACGCGGCTGGTCTTGCTGCGCGACCTGGTTGCTAATGTCCCTGGCTCCAGGGCGATCGCTGCCGGCTGGCGTCGCAATGCCATCCCCATAGTCGAGAGGCGCAAGATTGAGGATCTGGCTATCTCGACTGCCCCATTGCGGCTGTTCAAGATTATTGTTCTGGCCATCGAGGGAATGGCTGAGCAGGGGGCCTTCCGCGAAGGGGTCGAAGGCTAGCAAACGATTAGGCATACTTGTGACCGGGTCCTTGATATCTAACGATGCTTCCCCCGCATCTGTTGAGATATCAGCAGGCAACCCTTCCCCGCGAACCTATCGGGTAGGCGTGATCTCCTGCATAGAAAAATCTCGCATCAGTAAACCAAGCATAGCCTGCCTCCTGATTCCAATGGCAAGCCTCTGAAACAGTTTTTTATTTTAGAACAAGCCAGTCGCAAAAGAATAGATTGCGACAGCTGGGCGCAGGCTTACAAAAACCTGAAAATATATCGATAGCGGTAGCTTTGATCGGGATGGGTAATGCAGCTCACAATGGCAAAGAGAGGAAATACCCAGGTCAGAATGAAGACAAAGGCAGCTAAAGCCCAGATTAACGGCAGCAAAATGAGGGTAAACCAGAAGAAGCTGATAAACCCTGCGATTGCTCCGTAAATCCAAACGTTGATGTGAAAATTAATCGCCTCCTTTGCATTGTCTCGAATGACGGGGTCATCAGACACGGTGAGCAACACGATGGGAATGCCAACGGTCAGCAGCAGGGGACTAAAAAAAATGGAGCCGTGACTCACTGCTGAAAGGAGCTTCCGCTTATCGGTATCAAACACTTTACTCGTCATGGTTCTATCGTGTCCCGTTAAAAACAGCAGGGATTTGTCTCCTGGACATCCCCCCAGCTAGATGCCATCTATTGTGGCCACACCTATCTGGTTGATTCAAGTACGGCTACCTTCCCAGACCAAAAGCAGCGAACCTTGGCTCGCTGCTTGCTTGGATTTAAAGACGGATGGGCTTAGAATTCATCACTCTGCGCAGGTCTGCGCAGGATGACGCTCAAGGGACCTAGGGGGCCAGGGCATGCCCTCGCATTAAGCTGCCCAGGGTTTTGGCCGTAATCTTGAGCTGGGTAATGGGATTAGCCGGTACGACGGTCTTGTAAAGGTAGCTATCGAAGGTGAGCTTTTGCACATCGATATCAGCGCACATTTCCACAAAGGCCTCGCGGGTGGCATCGGATCGATAAAACACGCGCTGAAGTAGATCTAGAACCTTATAGGTCATGCCGTACTTCCTATCCCAGCGCTTCAAGTAGAGCTTGAGATCTGCTTCCGTAGGAATGCGTTGCCCCTGATTGGAGGTTTCCACGATGGTTTCTGCGCACATCCGAGCGGATTTTGCGGCAAAGTAAATGCCTTCTCCTGAGGATTTGGTCACGGTGCCGGCGGCATCCCCTACCAGGGCAACCCGACCCACTACTCGGCGAGGACGGGGATGCTCAGGAATTGGATGGGCCTCAATTTTAATGATTTCGCCCCCTTCCAGGCGGTGGGCCGCTCGCTTGCGAATTCCGGCCTGAAGCTGCTTGATCTTGGCCTTATTGACCTGCATGGTGCCAGTGCCCACGGCCACATGATCGTATTTGGGAAAGACCCAGGCGTAGAAATCTGGCGACACGTCATCGCCAACGTACATTTCTGCTAAATCTTCGTAGTAGGCCATCATCTTTTCAGGCAGCCGAATTCGCTCCTGGAAGGCGATGGCGTAGTTATAGTCCCCTGCATCAATGGCCTTAGCAATGCGCGAGTTGGCTCCATCGGCGCCAATGACCACATCCACCGCCAGAGACTTCATCACGCCCTCGGGATTGCCATCGGACAAGTCGGCATAGTGGAGAATATAGGGATCGCCTTCTCGACTGGGGATTTCCAGCTTGTTGACCGTGCCGTTGATTAACTTGGCGCCGAGCCGAGCAGCGCGATCGCGCATGAAGCCGTCCAGGACTTCACGACGGCACATGCCGATATACTCATCCTTGTTCAGGGTCTGACCAATATTGACCTCGATATTAGACGGTGAGATCATTTTCATCTTCCTCACCTGTCGGTCGATGATTTCTAGGGGTAAATCGAACTCATCCACCATGCACAGCGGAATGGCACCGCCACAAGGCTTGGCATTGTCCAGCTTTCGCTCAAATAAGTAAGTCTCAATTCCTGCTTTAGCAAGCGTTTCAGCCGCAGATGACCCCGATGGCCCGCCTCCGACTACAGCAACCCTAAGTCCCAAAGCAATCCTCCAAAATCACTGGCTAACAATAAACCCGCTCAGAACGTGCGGCTGATAGGTCAGAACTTGAACCTGAACTACTATCTAACAAGACCCTCTCCCTAAAATCGCAAGATGCAACAGAGCTTAACAATCAAGCTGAGAAATTTAAGGAAACGCTGCGCCCCTGATTTGGCCCCGTAGGATACCGTTTGGCAGCGGAGGAAGCTGGTATAATACGTCTGCATCACTTGATCGATGCAGCATTTTATTGCGAAATTTTAATTAGCAAAAGCAGCTTAGATTCGGAGATATTTGTTCATAATGTTCAGTACTGGTTCTGGCAGTTCTACGTCCCTGGGTCGACTATTTATTTTTGAGGTAACGGGGCTTCGTCGCAATGGTGGAGAGGTCTCCTCCCCCCTTCGTCAGAGTGGTCCTTCCTCCATCAAGGTCCCCTACGACCGCATGTCCCAGATGATGCGGCAGATACAGCAAATGGGCGGAAAAATTCTAAGCATTAAGCCTGTAGGGGACGCTGTTGCAGCGATGAGTGCTGATAGTTCTGCGCCCCAAGCGACTGCCCAGGCCGCTGCTGCTCCGAAAAGCAAGAAGGCAGAGAGCAAGGTTCCGGTTAATATCTATCGCCCCAAGGATCCCTTTGTGGGTAAATGTCTCTCCAATGAAGAACTGGTTCGCGAGGGGGGGACAGGAACCGTCAAACATCTGAAGTTTGATTTGTCCGGTGGCGACTTGCACTATCTTGAAGGCCAAAGCATTGGGATTATTCCCGACGGCACCGATAAAGACGGCAAGCCCCATAAATTACGTCTCTATTCCATTGCCTCAACCCGGCATGGTGATGACCTCAACGATAAGACGGTTTCTCTGTGCGTGCGTAAGCTGGAGTACAACCATCCTGAAACAGGTGAGTTGGTGGAGGGGGTTTGCTCCACATTTTTATGTAACCTTGAGCCTGGCGCAGGGGTGAAAATTACTGGCCCAGTGGGCAAGGAAATGCTTCTCCCGGATGACCCTGAGGCAAACATTGTTATGATGGCCACTGGAACCGGAATCGCTCCCTTCCGGGCCTTTCTGTGGCGTATGTTTAAGGAAAATAATCCAGATTACCAGTTCAAGGGACTAGCCTGGTTATTTTTCGGTTGCGCCTACACCGGTAATATCCTCTACAAAGAGGACCTTGAGGCCATGCAATCTCAGTATCCTGAAAACTTCAAGCTAACCTACGCCATCAGTCGCGAACAGCAAAATGCGGCGGGTGGCAAGATGTATATTCAGGATCGAATTGCTGAAAACGCTGATGAACTTTGGAAGCTAGTTCAGCAGGAGAATACCCACACCTACATTTGTGGACTCAAGGGAATGGAGGGCGGCATTGACGAAGGTATGTCCAAGGCCGCTGCGAAAAATGGCGTGGACTGGTCTTCCTACGTTCGAGATCTCAAGAAAGCCCATCGTTGGCACGTTGAAACCTACTAGGGATACCATCAGCGCTTCATCGTCTATCCGCTGACTCTCCTGATAAATAAACGCCCCCGTTTCATCTGAGATGGGGGCGTTATTGTGGGGGGGGGAGTAGGCTGGGGGGCCTTAGTTTATGCTCAGGCCACCTTTTCCCTAAAACGCTCTACCTGTTTGGGTGAAGGCCTAGGCCAAGGCAATGAGCTGCAAAATTGCACAGCTGACCGCAAGCCCTTCTTCAAACAGAACATCCCGGCTCCACCGCTGGAGATGCTGGCTGAGCAGCACTTCTGACTTCTGGTCCGTCAGGGGCGTCACCTGTTGAACACGACAGGACTGTGCCCCGCCACCGGCCTCCATCCGCATACAGCCTGTGGTTTGAGAACACAGCACCGTGCAGCAGTCCGCCTCTAGATTGGTTGAGGCCAGTTTGAGATCAATGAGATCCCCGGCAATTTCGCCCACATCCGCCACAGGAAGTGCGGCTAGCTCCGCCTGTATCTGACGCTGTTGAGGGTTTTGAAAAGTCACCGTGAGCAGATTGTAGGGGCCTTCTTCCTGGACAACGGCCGTAGGATGCCATTGCAGTCGGCTGGCAAGCCATCCGAGGAACAGTAGGGCTTGGGCTGGGTTCCCCGCCTCATAGTCAATCGTGACTCGATCCACTTCCAGGAGGGCGCTGCGGCGAGAGGGCGGGTCAAAGGCTTCCGCGGTGAGTTCTTGCCAGGCTGCAAGACGTTTCCAGTTCAGGTCGGCCACATTAAGACCCTGCTCAACCATTTGAGACATTTTAATTAATCCCTCCTGGGTCTGGGAGAAGGAGCTAGAGTCAAAAATGACGCCGTTACAAGAGCGAGCAAGCTTTTGAAAGAATTCCTCCGACTGATCGGGATCAGATTTCCACCACAGAAACCGGGGTAAGTCGTTCATCAACAGCGACTGGATCAAGGTGGTGATATTCTCCAGCGATCGCCGCGTCCCGCTCAGGGTAATATATTCGCAGCAAATCAAGCTATTTCGCTGTTTTTGGACTGGGCAGTAAGCCGCTACCTCCGCTCGCAGATCTGCGCCCTCCTCATCCATTGCATCATTCACTGGAAAGAGCGAGACCACTCGACAGGGGTTCTGATTCGCAATTAAATCCGCAATGCCTGACCCGTCGGAATCTTGGCTAAACACAGGTAAGGTTTGGGGATCCGACGAGGTCTGGACAGGTTGCTGTTGTGCCTTTTGCCGCAGGCGCTGTAGGAGTTCTGCGGTGGCATGATTGGTTTGGGGAAGTCCAAAATCCTTCTGGGCAGCATGGAGCGCCACCTTCATGCGCGGACCAAAGATGCCATCCACGGGACCGGAATAATAGCCCAGTTGAGCTAGCAGTCTCTGGGTTTGGGCAGGTTCATACACGAGCAGACTAAAGGTGGTTGCTCGTACCGCTGCTGGTCCGCTACCGTTGGCTTTAGCGGTTTGCTCTGCCCAGATTCGATTCAGCTCGGTCTGAATTTGATTAATCGAGACTTCCTTGGGCGTTAACAGGGGGACAACCGGGGAAGTTTGTTGAGACATGACTTAGATGGTGACCTCATAGGGTGGGGACGCAGAGAAAGGAGATAGCGCGCAAACCAATATTGATAATTTAGCGAAAACTTACCGCAGCCTGGGTGCGCCCGATGGGTTGAGGGGTTGCTCCCCTTCGCTGGCCTTAAAGCCGTCGCCAGCGGCGACCATCTAGATTAATCAGTCGCTCTGCGGCTTCGGGTTCCCAGGTGCCCGCTTCGTAGGTGGGAATTGCGTTTGGATCCGAGGGCTGATCCCAAGCCGCGAGCGCTGGGGTCACGACCCGCCAGGCCGCTTCCACCTCGTCCGCCCTGGTAAACAGGGTTTGGTCCCCCAGCATACAGTCCAGCAGGAGTCGGTCGTAGGCATCGGAAGAGGATTCTCCGAAGGTGGATCCGTAGCTGAAATCCATTTCTACCGGGCGTGTGCGCAGACTTGACCCCGGCATCTTGACTTCAAAGCGCATCGCAATGCCTTCATTGGGCTGAATCCGCATGGCTAACACGTTGGGATTGGCCTGTCGAGCCGCCGATTGAAAAATAAGATGGGGCACCTCTCGAAACTGAATGGCAATCTCGGTTACTTTTTTGGGCAAGCGCTTGCCCGTTCTTAAATAAAACGGAACCCCTTGCCATCGCCAATTATCAATCAGCAGTTTCATCGCCACGTAGGTGGGCGTGGTTGAGGTATCGCTGACCCCAGGCTCCTCACGATAGCCTGGAATGGGTTTTCCCTTCATCCAGCCGCTGCTGTACTGGCCACGAATGGCGGAGGATTCCAGGGTGTCAAGGTTGGCCAGGCGCGTCGCCTGCAGCACCTTGACCTTCTCATTGCGAATGCTATCGGCATCCAGGCTATTGGGCGCTTCCATGGCCGTGAGGCAGAGCAGTTGCAAGATGTGATTTTGAACCATATCCCGCAGAGCCCCGGAGGTTTCGTAGTAGCCCGCCCGATCTTCCACCCCGACGGTTTCTGCGACCGTAATTTGCACATGGTCTACAAACTGACGATTCCATAAGGGCTCAAAAATTGCGTTCGAGAAGCGAAACACTAGTAGATTCTGCACCGTCTCTTTGCCCAGATAGTGGTCAATGCGGTAAATCTGCTCCTCGCGGCAAACCTGGCCCACGACCTGATTTAAGGCCTGGGCCGTTTGTAAATCACGACCAAACGGTTTTTCGATGACCAGTCGCGTCTTTATGGGATCAGCTAGCATTCCAGCTGCCCCGAGCTGGCGAATGGCGGGTTCAAAAAATTTAGGAGACACGGACAGGTAAAAGACTCGATTGCCAAAGGTGCCCCGTCGACCATCCAGGTCGCTCAGCAATTCATTGAGCCTTTCATAGGCAGCAGGATCATCCATATTGCCGGAGCAATAATACAGGCCTGCGGCAAAATCCTCCCACAGATCTTCAGATTGAATGCCATCGGAGAATTCTTCGATGCCCTGGCGCAAATGATCGCGGAAGTATTGGTGGCTCCAGTCTCGACGGGCCACACCCACAATGGTCAGCTCGGCCGGTAAACGGCGATCGCACTTGAGATGATAGATAGCCGGGATCAGCTTCCGCTGAGTCAAATCGCCGGATGCCCCAAAAATCACCATAATCTGGGGTTCAGGAATCCGCTCTTGTTGAAGACCAACACGCAGTGGATTTTCACTTAACGAAACCATAATGTTACGAATGGAGGTTTAGGGGTGGACGGACAAAGTTGGCCTAAACGGAAATCCTTCACCCGGGTCAAAACCCCTGCCCATCAGGATGTTTGGGTGCAGGAGTCTTGACCAACCATGAGGACGGAACTGGGTGAGGGCAACTAGGTGGTGACCAGGGATTGTGCTTTTTGCTCTAGGGAATTGAGCAGTGATTCAAAGGGCTGAACAAATTTATCGATTCCTTCCTCAAGCAGTTCGGCCATCACCCGGTCAAGATCAATCTCCACCGGCGGCGATTTTAGCTGATCTATGACCTCGTGCGCTGCTTCTAGGTTGCTCTCCACCCGACTTTCGACGGCGCAGTGGTCTTCGCAGGCTGCGATGGTGTCGGGGGGA
Organism: Lyngbya confervoides BDU141951; assembly: GCF_000817775.3. GTDB lineage: Bacteria > Cyanobacteriota > Cyanobacteriia > Thermosynechococcales > Thermosynechococcaceae > Lyngbya > Lyngbya confervoides. Next base: position 103,600 of record NZ_JTHE03000088.1, on the reverse strand, counting down.
AGGGTATTGACGGTATCAGGCCCCACCAGCTCATCTACATACATCACATCGCTGTAGCTGGGGTCCTTGGTGCTGGTGCTGGCCCATAGCAGGCGCTGCACCTTTGCCCCATCCTGGGCCAGGGATTGCCAGCGATCGGTTTGGAGAATCTCCTTGTAGGCCTGATAGGCAAGCTTTGCATTCGCGATCGCCACCTTTCCCTTTAGCTGAGCTAGGACGGATTGATGCTGGGGATCGTCGCTGGCGGCGATCTTGTTCTCTAGCTGCTGATCAATTTTGGTATCAATGCGGCTCAGGAAAAAACTGGCCACGGAAGCGACCTGGGAAATATCGTTGCCGTCCTCCCGGCGACCTTCCAACCCCCGGATATAGGCCCAAAAGGTCTCAATGTAGCTCTGCAAAGAGAACAGAAGAGTGACATTGACATTGATTCCCTCCCGAATGACTTGCTCCACAGCAGGTAGCCCTTCCTGCGTTCCAGGAATTTTAATCATGACGTTGGGGCGATTGATTTCTGCCGCATAGCGGCGTGCCTCTCCAATCGTTGAGTCGGTATCCTTGGCAATGGTGGGTGGAACCTCGATGCTGACGAAGCCATCGCTGCCCTGACTTTCCTGATAAAGGGGGAGAAAAATATCGCAGGCCTGGCGAATATCGGCAAAGGTCAGAGATTCATAAATTTCCAGCACAGATTTTCCAGCCCGGATGCCGGCTTCGATATCGCCGTCATAGATGGCATTACCGGCGATCGCCTTCTCAAAAATGGCAGGATTCGAGGTGATCCCGCGAATCCCATCGGCGGAGATCATCCGTTTGAGATCGCCTGACTCAATTAGATCTCGGCTCAGATTATCCATCCAAATACTTTGTCCAAGAGCCGTGATCCCAAAAATGGGATTGGTTGCGCTAGTCATGGTTACATCCTTTCTCTAACAATTACGGCAAATGATGCTTGCTGTTTCCGTTCTAATGCTTTTTTTCGAATCTAAACCCGGTGTTACCCAAGTCCGATCCGATCCTGCTCTAGGCGGGTCCGTTCCTGGATAAAAGATTCTACAAGGGCTACATTCTCGCGACTGCCAATAATCAGCGGGGTCCGCTGGTGGAGTTCGGTGGGAACTACCTCCAGCAGTGGCTGGTATCCTGTACTTGCGGCCCCGTTGGCTTGCTCAGCCAAAAAGGCAAGGGGGGCAGATTCATAGAGCAATCGCAGCTTTCCTTCCGGCTGTTTACGAGTGCCGGGATAGAGGAAGACTCCCCCTTGAAACAAAATGCGATGGATATCTCCCACTAGGGCCCCACTGTAGCGAGCCGTATAGCCTTCGTGGCGATGAACATAGCGCGTGAAGTCGCGCATCGATTCATCCCATTGCCAAAAGTTACCCTCATTTACGCTGTAGGTCGGCCCATGATCAGGAATTCTTAAGTTTTCGGTGGCCAGGATAAATTCTCCCAGACTGGGATCGAGGTTAAATACGTGGACGCCCCGCCCAATGGAGTAAACCAGGACCGTGCTGGGACCGTAGAGAATATAGCCCGCCGCAATCTGCTGGTGGCCATCTTGTAAGAGATCCTGACCATTGTGCTGGGGATCATCTCCTTGCTGTTGGCGAATCGAAAAAATAGAGCCAACGTTGAGATTGACATCCACGTTGGAAGATCCATCAATGGGATCGTAGAGCAGGCTATAGCGGCCAATGGGGCAGTTTTCAGGAATGTAATAGGGGGTGTCCATTTCCTCGGAGGCCAGTCGGCAGACCAGCCCGCTCTGCTTGAACACGGAGATGAACACCTCGTTGGCGTACAGGTCCATTTTTTTTACGGCTTCACCCTGGACGTTGATATCCCCAGTGAACCCCAGGGCCCCTTCCACTAGTCCTGCCCGGCTGAGCCGCCGGGCAATGAGTTTACCAGCGAGGGCGATGCGCGTCATGATTGCGCTGAGGTCCTGGGCTTCAGGACCAAAACTCTGGAGCTGTTCTAGAACGTGACGCGAGAGTGTGGTGCAATCGCGATCTAAGGTATGGATATCCTCCTTGAGAGCAGTGGGATGGTTGAAATCAGGCATATTCAGCACCTTTGGCGAGTGGGAAGGATGCTAGGTGGCGGCCAATCAGGCTCGTTACTGTTCCATCTTAGGCAGTGAAAATAAGAATGGGGTTAAGCTTTAACTGAACTACAACAATTCGGGGAAGATACCATGGCGCATCTTCAGCACCGCAGACCGCAAAATGTTTCTGGAGCGTTTTATGTAGATACCAGCTGCATTGACTGCGATACTTGCCGCTGGATGGCCCCGGAGGTGTTCCACCGAGAGGCGGGTCAATCCGCAGTATATCAGCAGCCCACCGGTCAGAAAGCCCATGAAAAGGCGCTACAGGCCCTGCTTTCCTGCCCCACGGCTTCCATTGGAACCCAGGATCGTGATCCCCGGATTAAGGCTGTGCAGCAGCAGTTTCCACTGCCGATTGCGGGATCGGTTTATCACTGTGGCTATCATTCTGAACAATCCTATGGGGCTGCCAGCTATCTCATTCAGCGCCCTGAGGGAAATGTCCTTGTGGACTCTCCCCGCTTTGCACCCCCCTTAGTGCGGCAACTGGAGCAGCGGGGCGGGGTCCGCTATCTTTACTTGACCCATCGAGATGATGTGGCCGATCATCAAAAATTTCACGATCATTTTGGCTGCGATCGCATCCTGCACCAGGCCGATCTGACTCCGAGCACCCAAGGGATTGAGCGGCCTCTCCAGGGAGATCAGCCCTGGCTGCTAAGCCCGGATTTGCTGATCATTCCAGTGCCGGGCCATACGCAAGGTCACACGGTATTGCTGTACCAAGATCGCTACCTGTTCACCGGGGATCACCTGGCTTGGTCCGATTCCCTGAATAAAATCATTGCCTTTAAAAATCACTGCTGGTACTCCTGGGAAAAGCTCAAATCCTCTACCCAAAAGCTTCTCAACTATTCCTTTGAATGGCTGCTGCCAGGGCACGGTCGACGCCACTACGCGCCTGCGGAGACGATGCATCAGGATCTGCAAGCGTGTATCCATTGGATGTATCAACCTTGAGTTGATTTATCGGATTAAATATCCATCAGGGCTCCATCCATCCCCGATCCATGGGATTTCACTCAGGGTGTCTGAAACACATGGTGAGCAGCCCAAAATAAGAGCGCATGCCGATTCACCAGCCGCTGAAGATCCCGGTCGTATCCGCCGCCAATCACGCAGGCCACCGGTAGCTTGGCCTGACGACAGGTATCAAGCACCAGGCAATCGCGTTGTAACAGCCCGGTGTCCGTGAGGGCTAGCTTGCCCAGGCGATCGTCCCGATGGGGATCAGCGCCGGCGTTATAGAGCATTAGATCGGGCTGACTGAGGGTCAAAATTGTCGGTAAATTGGCGCGTAAGGTCTTGAGATAGCGCTGGTCACTGGTGCCCTCTGGAAGGGCCAAGTCCAGATCGCTGGGCTGTTTGCGATGGGGAAAGTTTTTCTCACAGTGAATTGAGACGGTAAAGACCCTTGGATCCTGGGCAAAAATATAGGCTGTTCCATCCCCTTGATGCACATCTAGATCCAGAATGAGGACCCGTTGAATTTTTCCCTCCTCCAGCAGGACCCGCGCTGCGATCGCAAAGTCATTAAAGATGCAAAATCCCGATCCGAAGGTGGGATAGGCATGGTGCGTTCCGCCTGCGGTGTTCAGGGCAATCCCATGGGTGAGGGCCAAACGAGCGGTGAGCAGGGTGCCCCCCACGGCCGTCAAGGTTCGCTTGACCAAGGCTTCGCTCCAAGGTAACCCGATGCGTCGCTGCTCCTGGGCTCCTAACGTGCCAAGGCAATAGTCCTGAATAAAGTTAGGATCATGAACCAGCTCCAGGCTTGTTTGCAGGGGAAGGTGCGGTGTAAACGCCCTAAACTGTCCCGGTAGCTGCAAGGAGAGGGTTTCGTAGAGACGCTGAAACTTGGCCATGGGGAAGCGATGTCCCTCCGGCAATGGCACCCCGTAATCTGGATGATAGACCAGGGGGAGGGGCGCCACTAGACCAGCTGTTGAAGTTGGTAGGTGACCTCGGCGGGACTGGAAAACCCTTCCTCCAGAGTGATCAGCTTCTGGATGAGGTCTTTGACCTTGCCTGGCAGGTGCGCCAGGCCTTCTCCGCTCAGCTCACTGCCGCTATCTCCCACCCGAAAAAAGGCATCCGGGCTCTTAGCGGTGAGCAGCTGCATCAGAGTCAGTCCTAAGCCAAACATATCCAAGTGCGGCGACGGTTCAACCTGGTCTGTCAGGCCAGGGTAGCCGAAATCACAGGCGCAGCGACCAAAGTTCACCAAAATCAGGTGGTGAGCGCCATGGGGGATGGTGGGTCGAATGATATTGGCTGGATTAATGGCGCCATGAACAACCACCGGGTTTCGCTGGGAAAGATAATCCAAGATATGAGCCAGTTCACAGCCCCAGGCGATGGCTTGGGGAACAGAAATGGGTCCGCGCTCCGATAGCCACTGCTCCAGGCTTTGACCATAGACCATTTCGTAGACCAGGTAGGGCAGCCCATCTTGGTCAAACGCCTCCACCATCCGGGGAATACCCCCGTGATTGAGCCCTAAAATTGCGGCCAGTTGCGCCTTAAACTCCGCGCGTCGGGAAGGACTCTCTTGGCGATTACGGGGCAGAGTCTTTAAGATAAAGGTTTTTTTGTCTTTCCAGGCTTGGAAGGTTTGTTCCCCCGGACCGAGCACCTTCAAAATTTTGTACTCACCCACGGTGGAGAGGACCTGCAGAGGTTCTCCGCAATCAATGCAGATGAGTGAGGTTGGTGGCGTGCGGCTGTGATCACAGGCTGGAACGCTGACAGGGGCAGAGCGATCGCTATCGGTTGTCTGTGCTGACTGAGGGGGACTAGATCGCGAACCTTCACCCGCTGCGGCCTCCCCATTGTTTTTCGAAGATAATTCAATTTGCGTGCGCTTGGGTGACTCCGGCAACGGAGATCCTTGCTGCTGGGACGGGGTGGCCGAGGCCAGGGGCGGGAGACTCTGGTTAATCTGAATTTTAATATTCGGTCCAGAGCGGGCCAGCCGAATAATGTCGTTGTTTTGGAGCCGCTTGGTCTCGACCTTCTTGCCGTCAATGAAGGTGCCGTTGCTTCCCAGGTTGTGCAGATGCCACCCCCCCTGTTCAAACCGCAGTTCCACATGGTGCCTAGAGACCACTGCGCTGTAGAGCACCACGTTGTTGTCCACGGCCCGACCAATTCGCACGGTCTGATCTCGCTCAAAGGACCAACTTTGAACGGGGGTGGATTGAACTGGATGAAGCAAAGTAATTGTAATCACTGAATCAGGATAACTCAAAAATGAGGGTAACCAAATTGCCTCGCCCTAGGGAAATTTTGTCACCGGCTTGCAGGGGATGTTTGTCGCCGCAGGAAATCCGCTGATTATTGAGATAGGTTCCATTGGCGCTGCCGACATCTTCAATATAAAAACGGTTATCCTTGCGAAAAATATTGGCGTGGTGGCGGGAAATTACCTCTGAATGGCTCAAATGTCCCAGGTTGATGTCCGGCGTCGATTTTTTGCTGCGTTTACCCAGTTTAAATACGGACTGTTCCCCATTGAGATGGAGCTTTGATTTTGACTGCCAGTGATAAAGGTAGGCGACTTGGGGGATCTCTAATTTGGGAATGTCCGACAGCACAATATTATCCATGATCAAGGTCTCACGGCAGTTTCGCGGATTATTTTCCGGAACAACCTTTAGACTCAACTCTGGCGTAGGCGGTATCGTGGTTGACTGCCCAGAGGCCGTCGTCACGGGTGTGAGGGTCGATGAGGCGCTGTCTTCCAAGGGAGGGGGTGCTGTGTCAACGGGGGCTAGCACGAAACCACAGCAGCCACAAAAAAACGCATCGACTAAACAGGACTGCCCGCATTGAGGGCAGCTGACGGCATTGGGCAGTTTAGCGCAGCACGCTTCGCAGTGCTGGCGACCGTTGGGATTTTGGTACAGGCAGTTAGGGCAGACAATCATACAGGGAGACGTCGAATCCTTGGCTCTCAGGATACCTTGGCGATGATCCGTAGGCAGTGGTAGCGGATCTAAAACTATTGTGAACAAAAACTGCGCCAGAAAGCTCATGGGGGAGCGAATTAGGCAAGGTGAAACCTTCTGTTTCTTTGAACCATTGTTGCAGTCAGGATTGCGCTTTTTCTCATCGCAAGGAACGCCCGTCAGTTCAGTCCATTCTGTCCTAGCCCTGCCCCAGCCTCGCCATCGAGCATCCAAAGGAGTTCTCCTTCCGGCTGAATAATCGCAGCCGGATAGGAGGCCGCCACAGCCGAGGAGTCAGCAAATATCTCCTGCAGAATTGGATTTTTATCGGCACCGGCGACCACAAACAGGACGCATCTGGCCTGGTTTAAAACCGGGATGGTCAAGGTGAGCCGCGGTTGGTCGGCCTTTTGCCCCACCGTAACCCAGCGATCGCATACCTGAAGTGCTGCGGTCTTCGGAAATAGCGAGGCGGTGTGGCCGTCTTCGCCCATCCCCAACAACATCAGATCAAAGCGGGGCCATTCCTGCGGTGAAGCGGCAGCAAAAAACTCGCGCAAATGGGCCTCGTTGGCCGCTGCAGCCGCTGCGGGGGTCGCAGCCTCAGTCTCCAGGGGATGAATATTCTCAGCGGGAATCTGGATTTGGTTGAGCCAGGCGTCGCGAGCCATGCCCTGATTGCTATCGGGATGATCCGCCGGGACAAAGCGCTCATCGCCCCAAAAAATATGCCACCGTTCCCAAGGCTGCGATTCTTGAGCCAAGGCTTCATAGAGGGGTTTAGGGGTGTTTCCCCCCGACAGCGCCAGGGTGAACCGTCCCCGCTGCTGAATCGCAGCCTCCGCTTTATCCAAAATGAGCTGTCGCGCTCGATCAATAACCTCTTCACGGGATGGGTAAATGTGCAGCCGTGCAGCCATAGGTCAGGGAGGTCTCCAAAACGAAGGGAAGATTAGGGCTGGGTTTGAATTGTGAGCACCTGGGGGGGAGTGGCATCGGGAGGATATAAAAAGTCAACCGTGACTAGGCGAGATTCCTCTGCTTTAAGATTCAGCGTCAGAAGTGGCTGTCCGGCTTCGCCCCGCCGATGCACCAGATGAAGATATCGAAGCGCAGGTGCTCCATCATCCCCTTTATATCGCAATCGCACCGTTCCCCGAAAGAAAATGGACGGGGGGGGGTTGTGATAAAACAGCAAAGCCTGCTGAGAGTCATCTTGCTTAACCGGCGTTTGCAGCATCAGATTGACCTGTTGGGGGCGATCGCTGGGGTTATACAGCGGCAACGTCAGCTGATAATGGACCCCGTAGTTGCCATGGGCTAAGTAGGCCGTATCAGGATAGCGAACCAGCATGGGCGCGCTTTGAATCTGGCCTGTGCCGAAGGTGCCGCGCTGGAGGGTGCTAATTCCATAGGAAAAGGATTTTCCGGGGGCGGGGATGGTGAGCTTTTTCTGCTTGCGAGAGTCGGTAATCTGGGTTTCCCAGTTGGATCCTCGGCTTACCCCTGCCACTCGACCGTAGTAAAACTTTTCGGCCTGACTGTTGAGATCCGAGGGGGGATGGTCTCGGGGCCTTAGGACATCGCTCCGGCGCAGAAGGTCTTCCCAGTCCGCCTTGGTGGGGATCAGTTCCCGGCCGTCTGCGGCCACCGGCGCCAGCATGGCCATACTGGCCACATACACTTTCCCCTCAGACTTGAGCCGAATCAGGGCTGAGCGGGCGTTGGAGGAGGGGGTGGCCACGCGCTTTCGGGGGGGCTTCCCGGCTGCTTGGGCTTGGATGATCCGTCGCTGCGGTCCGTCTGAACCGTTCTTGATCGGGCGTCCCAGGGTCGGCAGGGGCAGGGGCAGGTTCATGAGCATAATGGTTTCATCGGGGGCCAGGGAGATCCTGGCGGGCCAGTTGCTCTGACGGACGCCCCGGAGAATCACGTTACTCACGCGATCGCCCGGACCTGAATAGACTCGTCCCAGATTGTTGGGCGTTCGACTGGGTAAGTCGATGTAGGGGGCATCGGGCGTGCCCAAATAGCTGGCCGCCTGCAGAATATCCACCACGGTGGAGCGCCGGGAGCTGCCGTTTTTTACCAAAATGCCCAGATAAGGGGTTGGAGTGTCCTCTGGATAATCGCTGCGGGCAATATGGTGGGCGAAGATATCAAACCGACCCTTGAAGGCAAAATCCAGGTGGGCATCCGGGTACTGCATCTCGTCTGGCGGAAATGTGGAGAGCAGGATGCCTGAACCCCGGACCACTTCTGGACTATTGCTGTTAAACACAGGAACCTCATCGAGTTCTCCAGGCAGGGGACGAATTTCCTGAGGAACCGAATACAGCGTGGGTTTAGGCGGAGGCGGCGTTTTTGTTCCCTTTGCCAGTTCCAGGACTGGATCATGGGCCTGGGAGACCGTGGAGGGATCCGAGATCTGGCGGTTAGAGAGGAGGACTGGGGAGGGACAGTTCTGTTGGGGTCCGGTTGCTTCTGGCCCTAGCGCTTTTGGTCCTAGTCCTGCTGGCCCGCCCTTCCCGTCAGAGGCGGGGGCCATCGGGGGGCAGAGCCCTGAGGGGAGAGGCGGTTGATGGACCGATGGGGAAATCTCCTGCGGGGTCGCCAAGGAGGAAGGAAGGCGCTGCGCTAATTCTGGGGAGAGGTCTGATTCTGGGGAGAGGTCTGAAGGGTCTACCTCCGGAGTTGGGATCTGCCAGGTTTCTTGGGAAGGAGTTGGAGGAAGATCAGGCGCAAGAGCCGGAACCGAAGCCAGAATCGCGAGCAATGAAATCATGCAGAACCGTTTATGTTACCCTTGAAAAATTGGCTGGAGCACAGTATACCCTAAGGAATGCAGCCTTCTGGCGCTAGGGTTCCATTTTTTCTCCACTCAGAATAAAAATCGGGTCAACGGCAGAGAAGGTTTGCCGAATGCCCCGATTCTCCAGGCGATTGATGACGGACTGAACCACCTCAATGTTTCGGGCCTGGAGTTGAGCAAAGGTTTCCGAGATGTTGTATAGATGCTCCAGACTAGAGGCGGTGGCCACAACCCGGCCTCCGGGTCGAAGAAAGCGCCAAACCTCCGTCATCATCTCCTTGAAGGATCGCCCCCCCTCAATACAGACACGATGCGGGGGCGCCTTGAGCTGGGCCAGACATTGGGGCGCGCTCGCGCCAATGACCTCCACGTTACTGACCTGAAAGCGATCGCAATTTTTCTGAATTAAGGCGGCCACCTCCTCATCGCGCTCGATGGCCACGATGTGGCTTTGAGGACACAGTCGTCCCACTTCTACTGGGATGGTCCCGGTGCCCGCGCCGATGTCCCAGATGATGGATTGGGGGTCCAGTCGCAGTTGGGAAAGGATCAGCAGGCGAGTTTCGCGGGTGGTGAGGGGAATACCCGGAAGTCTTTCAAAAAGCTGATCAGGAATACCTGGGCTGGCATAGGGCCAAATGGTGTAGCGCATACTTAAAGAAGCACAATGAGCAAGCATGAAAACAGGACGTTATCAGGAAATCTAGCGGGAGGGTGTCTCTAGGGCTGGGCTTCATCAAAGCCTATCACTTGAAGTGAGGTGGCCGGGGCATCAGCGGCGCCGACAATGAAGCCCCCTGCTTCTCGGGTTTGGCAAAGCTGGGCGATCGCCTCCGCCGTGATGGTCTCTCCGGGAAACAAAATTGGGATGCCGGGAGGGTAGGGACAAACTAGCGCTTGACTGATCCGACCCACCGCCCTCTCTAAGGGAACGGTTTGGGAGGTCGCGTTAAAGGCTGCTTGAGGGGTGAGGGTGGATCGCCTGGGAGTCAGCGGATCCTGGAAGGAGGCTTTCTGGACTTGCAGAGGGGATCGCGAGATCTGTTGGGTGTGATTTTGCTGTTCGGCCCAATCGCTGCAAAGGGTTTGAACGGCTTGAACCAACTGATCTAGATCGGCAGCGCTATTTCCCAGTCCCAAGGTAAAGGTCAGGTGGTTCTGAGCTGGTAGCTCTGCCAGAATCTGAAACCGGCTGGCGAGCTGATCATCGAAGTGAAAGCCGTCTATTCCCAGCCCCTGGGTCTTGATGGTGAGGCGAAGCGGATCCAGGGCCACAAAGCCCGATTGTTCTGGATCGCCGACATCCGGAGCCGGGGCTAACAGATCCAGGTTGGGAATGGCCTGGATCTGCCGGCGCGCCTGCCGGACCATGGTCAGGGCCGCCTCCAGGATGGGTTCACCTTGGGTAGCCCACTGCTGCCGGGCGGCATCTAAGGAGGCCAGCAGTAATGCGCTGGGGCTGCTGGTTTGGATCATGCGGAGACTGGCCTGGAGGCGATGGCGGTCGATGCGATGGCCCCGACAGTGCAGCATGGAAGCTTGGGAAAAGGCACTGAGCACCTTATGGGTTGACTGCACCACCAGGTCAGCGCCCTGGGAGAGGGCTGAAGCTGGATAGGCCGGATGAAACCCCAGGTGGGGACCGTGGGCTTCATCCACAATCAGGGGAATACCGCCCTGGTGAGCTACCCGCGCCAATCCCGCTACATTGCCGCAGACGCCTTCGTAGGACGGGGAGATGGCGATCGCGGCCTTTGCTTGGGGGTAGGCAGAGATGGCCGCTGCCAGGGCGGCTGGGGTCAGGCAGTGGGCAATATCCTCCTCCCTGCTGGGCCACATCCAGATGGGCCTAGCTCCGGCTAGAATCAGCCCATGCAGGATTGATTGATGACTGTTGCGTGGCACAATCACCTCCTCTCCCGGCCGACATACGCTGAGCAGCGCAGCCATTAATCCTCCAGAGGAGCCATTTACGAGAAAATAGGTGTGGTCAGCGCCAAAGGCCGCCGCCGCTAGTTCCTGCGCGGCTTGAATGGAGGCCTGAGGTGCAAAGAGATTGTCAAAGCCTGGCAGCTCCGGGAGATCCGCGCGGCATACCGCCGCCCCAAAGGCCGCTAACATCTGGGCGCTACTGCCGGGGCCCCCCTTGTGACCCGGGGTATAAAAGCGCAGATGGGGTGCTGTTGCCTGCTGTAGCAGCGCGGTGAGTAATGGCGTTCGACTTTGATCAACAGTTGATATCATGGATGAATTCAAGCTTTTGGGGATAAGCGCCTTTGTGCAAACGGTCTATGCAGCCTGATGGAGGCACAGAGGCGTTGGTGACAGAGGCGTTGGTTTGTGAACCCATGGGTTAAATTCATCAGAAGATTGTTTCTATGCTGAGAGCCGGAATTGTAGGGTTGCCAAACGTCGGAAAATCAACCCTGTTTAATGCCTTAGTGGCCAATGCTAAGGCTGACGCCGCCAACTTCCCCTTCTGTACCATCGAGCCCAATGTGGGCGTGGTGGCTGTCCCCGATGAGCGACTGGGGGTGCTCTCCCATCTTTCTAGCTCCAAGGAGACAGTGCCCACGCGGGTTGAATTTGTCGATATTGCCGGTTTGGTGGCGGGGGCGAGCCGGGGAGAGGGCCTAGGCAATCAATTTTTGGCCAATATTCGGGAAGTGGATGCCATTGTCCATGTGGTGCGCTGCTTTGATGATGAAAATATTATTCATGTTTCGGGGTCGGTGGATCCACAGCGCGATATTGAGGTGATTAACCTAGAGCTGGCCCTGGCCGATCTCGCCCAAGTGGATCGACGCATTGATCGCGTCAAAAAGCTGGCGCGCACCAGCCAGGATGCTCAGGCGGAGTTGGCGGTCCTTCAAAGACTCCAAACCCTCCTGAACGACGGGAAGTCAGCCCGACAGGCTGGCCTGGAGGCTGAGGATCAGGACTTGATTCGTTCCCTGGGGCTGTTGTCCCTCAAGCCCATTATCTATGCGGCCAATGTGTCGGAAGAGGATCTGGCGGGGGGCAACGATTGGGTGGATCAGGTCAGGGCGATCGCCCAGCCGGATCAGGCCCAGGTGGTGGTGGTCTCGGCTCAGGTGGAATCCGAGCTTGTAGATCTGCCCGCGGAGGATCGGGCGGACTTTTTGGCTTCCCTGGGAGTGGAAGAAGGGGGATTGCAATCTCTGATTCACGCCACCTATGAACTGTTAGGATTGCAAACCTATTTCACCACCGGCCCTCAAGAAACCCGCGCCTGGACCATTCGTCTGGGTACCAAAGCTCCCCAGGCTGCGGGCGTCATTCACACCGACTTTGAGCGGGGCTTTATCCGAGCCGAAACCGTGGCCTACCAAGATTTAGTCGACTGCGGTTCCATGACTGCTGCCAAGGATAGGGGGCTGGTGCGCAGTGAAGGAAAGGACTACGTGGTGCAAGAGGGAGATGTTATGCTCTTTCGGTTTAATGTATAGCCCTTGTGAAGGGATAGCCCCTGCCCGGATTAAGTTTGGGACTGGAGACCTTGATCTGCGGTGAGCGGCAGTCCCAGTTCGGAGGTCAGATGCTGTTTAAGGGCCTGGCAGAAGCTGCCGCGCTGCTCGAACTGATCGGTTCGCACGGGCTTGCGATCGCCATTGAGCTGCCAGCCAAAATCACTGCTCAGCCGCACCTTGCCCTGCCAATCTGAGACCGATGCAATCCAGGGATTGGACGTCTCGCGGTCGGCACCATGCACTCGAAACGTATAGTTAAACGTATTTTGCTTGGCTGCCGCCACGGTAGAGGACTGGCCGTAGCGCTGGGCTAGAATGACCTGCACCTGGGCTGCCAGGTCAGGGGTGCCAAACTCTTCTAGGGTTTTACAGCATAGGGTTAGGGCAAAGTAAAATTCTTCGACGGGAATAAATTCAAGCTGCATGAACAAATTCTTCAGTTCAAAATTCTGTAGAAAGCAAAGTGGAGAAAACTGGGGGGATTGCTGATCCCCTGCTGATTCTATCTGCATTCGCGCGGGCTTGGGATCTGTTCGGACACGACTCCAGCGGATCGGCGATAGTGGAAGGCCGATCAAAATTCTGTAAAATCACCATAGGTCAGGACTCTAGCGATTTGGGAGGGTAGCACATGTCGGCTCACTTGCTGCTTGTAGATGATGAACCTGGGCTGCGAGAAGCGGTCCAAGCCTATCTGGAAGATAGTGGCTTTACCGTTGATGTCGCCAGCAATGCCAAAATGGGCTGGGAAATGCTTGAGCGTCGCACCCCAGATTTAGTTATCTCCGATATCATGATGCCTCAGGTGGACGGGTACGAATTTCTCCAGCAAATGCGCGAAGACCCGCGATTTAAAAAACTGCCCGTGGTTTTTTTGACAGCTCGGGGGATGACCAAGGATCGCATTGAGGGCTACCAGGCCAGTGTGGATGCCTATTTATCCAAGCCCTTTGACCCAGACGAGCTGGTGGCGGTGGTCAGCAATTTGATTCAGCGACATTCCCAGCTCACGGAGGGGTCAACCACAGATATTGAAGAGTTAGCCAATCAGGTGGCTGAAATTCGTGCAATTCTTAAAAATCAGCCCCAGTTATCTCGTCAAAAAACCGAACTTCAGATTGACTTTACACCTCGAGAACAGAGCGTTCTGGAGTTGGTCTCCCAGGGCTTGATGAATAAGGAAATTGCCAGTCAGCTTAATACCAGCGTTCGCAACGTCGAGAAGTACGTCAGCCGTTTGTTTAGTAAAACCGAAACCAACAGCCGCACAGAATTGGTCCGCTTTGCCCTGGAAAATGGCCTGGCCAAGTAGGTCAGCGCCGAGCCAGACCGGGCACCTGTTGAGGATGGTAATTCTGCTGCAGTGGCAAAACGTGGCATGCTTGACGATGTGGATGATTGAATCGGCTCAATAGTTGTCTTAATGAATCTCTGGCAATCCATTACCCTGGCCCAGTTTCCAGCTCAAACTTGGGCCAAACATAGCTTTCTCCTTCGCGGGATTGGTCTGCTCAACGCCTGGCGATCCCAAAGCTTGCTGGTTCCCTGGCTGGAGCCGATGGCGCTGTTGGTGGTTAGCGCAATGTTTATTGTTGCTCCTCTGGTGAGCAATACCTACACGGGGCTGCTGGCCCTTGGCTGCGGTGCTCTCTGGCTGGTGCTGACCCTGGCCGATGATCGGCCTATGGGTCAGCGTTTCATTCCGGCGCACCTGCTGTTGATGGCCTATTGGTTTGTGGCATGTCTGGCGACGGCTCAATCCCCGGTCAAGGGAGCGGCGGCGGTGGGACTGGTGAAGTTGACCCTGTATCTGTTGGCGTTTTTGCTCATGGAGCGGCTCATGCGATTTCCCCAGTGGCGATCGGTCCTGACCACGGTATATCTGCTCACAGCCTTGTTTGTGACCGTTTACGGCATTCGCCAGTATCTGTTTGGCGCAGAAGCCCTGGCTACCTGGGTTGATCCCACCTCCCCCACGGCTGATCAAACTCGCGTTTACAGCTATTTGGGGAATCCAAACCTGCTGGCCGGCTATCTCTTACCGACGATTCCCTTGGGGCTGGCTGTTTTGGTTCGCTGGCGCGGTTGGCTGCCCAAGTTGTTGGCGGCCACCATGACCGCTCTCAATCTGATTTGTTTGTATGGAACGGGAAGTCGAGGGGGGTGGATCGGAGCGGCCCTGGCGGTGTTTGTCATGGGAATTTTAATTCTTTACTGGTATTTGCCGCTTCTCCCACCACTGTGGCGTGTCTCAGTCTTTCCCATGTTTATTGGGACTCTGGTGACAATGATTGTTCTGGGGCTGCTTTTTTCCTCGGCTTTTCGGGACCGAGCCTTGAGCGTTTTTGCGGGGCGAGAAGACAGTAGCAATAACTTTCGGATCAATGTCTGGAATTCCGTGGGGGAAATGATTCGCGATCGCCCCTGGTTAGGCATTGGGCCGGGAAATTCTGCATTTAACCGGATCTATCCCCTTTATCAACGGCCCAACTACAGCGCCCTCGGGGCCTATTCCGTCTACCTGGAGCTGATGGTGGAGGTAGGACTGATTGGGTTTTCCCTCTTTTTCTGGTTTCTCCTGACCCTGGTTAGCCGTGCCCTGACGCGACTGCACCAGATTCGCGAGCAGCAAGATTCCTCGGTGTTTTTGCTCGTGGGCGCCCTTGCCGCCATGGCGGGGATGCTAGTCCATGGATTTGTCGATACGGTCTGGTATCGCCCTGAGGTGGCCACGGTCTGGTGGCTATTGGTGGCTGTGGTGTTTAGCTATGGGACCCAGGGAAGTCAGCAGGCGGCTCAGGTCCCGAACTCCGGGGGCCTCCAAGATGTCTCAGAGGCAAGTTGAATCAGGGATGGGGAGGCTTGTGTGATTTCAAGGCGATCGCTACTGCGAGGGATGGGGGCCTGCCTTCTGGGATATGGGGGGGCTAGGTGGGGCAACCTGGCCCAGGATCGTTTGCGTGCGCTCTTCGCCTCTAAGCCGGTTCAAGCCGAGGGGGGAATAGCCCGCTTGCCCCATGGTCAGATCAATCCCCGGCGGGGCGATGTGCGTATCGTGGTGATTAGCGATCTAAATAGTCAGTACGGGTCCACCACCTATGCCCCTGAGGTTCACCGCGCCCTCGCGATCATTCCAGACTGGCAGCCGCAACTGGTGTTGTGCGGGGGAGATATGATTGCGGCCCAGTCGAAGGCCCTCTCAACGGATCAGGTGCAGCAGATGTGGGCGGCCTTTGATCGCACCGTCGCCACTCCCCTGCGGCAGGCCCAGATTCCCTTTGGCTTTACCCTGGGTAACCACGACGCCTCTGGGTTTCAAACCGCCAGCGGGCAATACACCTTTGCCCGCGATCGCGATCTGGCTCGATCTTACTGGCAGCGATCGCGGCAGGCCTGTGGCTTAAACTTTGTGGATGCCGCCCATTTTCCCTTCTACTACACCTTTCAGCTCAAGCACCTGTTTTGTCTGGTCTGGGACGCTTCAACGGCTCAAATTTCTCGCAATCAGCTTGACTGGGTGGAATCTAGCCTGGCGCAAGCCCCCCCCGAATCGGTGCGGCTAGTCATTGGGCATCTTCCTCTCTACGCTGTGGCTGAGCAAAAAAATAAGCCCGGTGAGGTGCTTCACCATGCGGAAGCGCTCCGCTCCCTGCTGGAGCGCCACGGTGTTCACACCTACATCAGTGGTCATCACCATGCCTACTACCCCGCAGAAAAGGGGAAACTGCACCTTCTCTATGCGGGCGCGTTAGGAGGAGGGCCGCGATCGCTGATGGGCAGCACCCTAGCACCCTATAAATCCATGAGCGTGGTGGATATTTATTTAGCCCTGCGGCGCACCCGCACAACGACCTACAACCTGGCCACGCTGGAGATTGTGGATCACCGGACTTTGCCCAGCCAAATTACAGGTCTGAACGGCACCATTTACCGACAGGCTGATTGACCTGAGTGCGGAGGATTCACTGAAATCGAGATGCAAGGGGACTCTCCGCTGGCTGAGGAGGATGGGGCTCAAGCGTACAAGGCCGAGACATGCAGGAGGGAATGTCAGCAGTTCTTAACCGGTCTCTGGGGGCCGATAGCCGCTAAATTGACCTCTGAGAATAGAATAGGTTCGATTTGCCCTTGATTTTTTGTTGACATGGGATAAAATCCTCTGGACACATGTGAGGAGTAGCTATGAATAAAGCAGATCTGGTCAATGCAATTGCGGATAAATCTGGCGTGACGAAGAAGCAGGCTGACCTGGTACTGACCGTGGCCCTGGACACCATTATGGATACCGTGAGCGAAGGAGAAAAGGTGACCCTGGTAGGGTTTGGCAGTTTTGAACCAAGAGAGCGCAAAGCCAGAAACGGACGCAATCCTCAGACTGGTAAGGCCTTAACGATTCCTGCAACCACGGTGCCCGCCTTCAGCGCCGGAAAATTATTTAAAGATCAAGTTGCGAACTAAGGGATCGTTCATGGGCAACGGAAACCGGCTCTGGTCTCAGGGCGAGAGCCCTTGATTTAACTTGCCGCTTCGAAATCCCTCCAGGTCTAGGGTGACATAGAGAAATCCCAGAGCCTTAAAGGTTGCCACCAACTCCGTCCGGGAGATTGTGCTTAAAAAGTGGGGGATGTCCTGGGGCGGTAACTCGATCCGGGCCGTCCCTCCATCGGATCGCACGCGCAAAATTGAGTAGCCCCTCTGTTTGAGGTAGCGTTCTGCCTGGGCCACCTGCTGCAGTTTTTCTGGGGTAATGGACTCGCCATAGGGAAAGCGAGAGCTGAGACAGGGTTGGGCTGGCTTATTCCACCAGGGAAGTCCCAAACTTTGGGACAGGGCGCGCACCTCCAGTTTGGTCATGCCCACTTCCGCCAGCGGCGATCGCGTTCCCCGCTCCTTTGCGGCTTGAATGCCGGGGCGATAGTCTTGAAGATCGTCGGCATTGACCCCATCAATGACGTAGGGATACCCCCAGTCTAGGCCAAGGGGCTTGAGGGTATCGTATAGTTCGCTCTTGCAAAAGTAACAGCGATTTACCGGGTTCGTGCTGTAGCTTGGGTTTTCTAGCTCATGGGTCTGTACAATGCGGTGGGCAATGCCAATGTGCTGGGCCTGAACCTTGGCCGCTTCCAAGTCCTCCGCAGGCAGGGAAGGAGATTCGGCCGTTACCGCTAGGGCGCGATCGCCCAGCACATCATAGGCAACCTTGGCAACCAAAGCGCTATCAACACCACCGGAATAGGCAATTAAGGCCCGATCCAGTTCCCGAAGCACAGACCGAAGTTGTTGAAGTTGACTTGACAGCATCGATTCCATCATTGCCCATTGATCGTCATGATTGGGAACGTTCCCCTTGAATTTTATCCCGTTCCTAGGGTGGCCTGAGATAGAAGGTTGCCTGGGATAGAGGGCTCAAGTTCCTCGCCAGATCCAAGGCAAGGAAAAATTAATCAGACCATTCCCTTAACAGATTGGCGTGGCTTTTTGAGATTAAATCAAACTCCAGAGTCTTGCCTTGACTTTGAAAGATAGATCGTCGCGCCGTGTCCAGGTCAAATAAGAGTTCTCGATGGGCGGGATTACGCACTAAGCTTTGCACCCATCCCACACTGGCCCAGCGGATTCCAGATTGGACCGGTGCCACCTGATGCAATGTGGAAGAGGGATAGACAATCGCAGACCCGGCGTCGAGCTTATAGGGGCGATCGCCATCGGACTGCTCCAAAATCAGCTCGCCTCCCTGATAGGACTCTCGATGACTCAGGAAAATCGTGAAGGAGACATCGGCGCGCCTTCGTTGCTCTCCCTGACCCATAAATGCATTGTCCACGTGACTACCGTAGGTCATTCCCGAATCGTAGTAGCTAAAGAGGAGCGTATGGATGGCCCGAGGCTGAACAGCGCACTGAAAGAGGGGATTAGACCAGAGGGCAGTTTGCACGATGTCTTTGATCTTTTGACCATAGGGCGCTTTTGGACTCAACTGGCGGTTGGCCTTGACCTGCTTGGCATGCCAGCCTGCGGTGGTTCGACCATCTATTAAGTCCTCTGGGTTTAGGACATCATGGATGTCCTCAAGCGCGCCTGGGGACAGGACATTGGGAATGACAATCAACACGTTTAGCCTGCACCCTTATTCGGGTCCGTGAATCCAAAAAGTTGATTCCCATTTTGGCAGAAAAACTGCACTTTCGAAGTCCCAGATTTAGGCAGGAGGATGTAGAATAAATCGTTATTCTCGCCTCTTACGAGGCTGAGCTAATTGAGGAGCATGACTTATGAAATTCACATCTAAAACCGTTCAATTATTTTTGGCCTTGGGTCTAGCCGCGACGATAACTGCCTGTGATTCGGCCTCTGAAACCGATGGTACAGAGGGAACAGACACCACCACACCCACGGAGGAGGTGACCCCCGAAACGCCGACCACCGAAGAGTCTCCTGCGACCGAAGAATCTCCTGCGACCGAAGAATCCCCCGCCACCGAGGAGGGCGGCGAAGGTGGTGAGGGTTAAATTGGCCGCAAGGCCCTTCACCTTAGCCTTTTAAGCTAGCCTTTTAAGCTGAAAAATGAGTGGACGCCAGGGTCTGCGGGGGGGATGAAAAGTCTCCTTGCAGACCTTGGTGGTTTGGATCTTAATAGATGGATCCATGCCGGTTCGATGGCCCTCAGGCCCAATCATTGGAATGCCGTCCAGGGAATCACCCTTGGCTTTATTGGTTGCCACAGGGTTGAAGGTCTTCAGCCTTGAAAGCCTGAATCTGGAAAGCATTTAAGATCGGTCACGGTTGCGCAAGGCAACTTTGAAACTAGAGCGCGCTGACGAGGGTCTGAATCATTTGCCGAGCTTGGGCCTGATAGCTCCCGCCAAACAGATTAAAGTGATTGAGCACATGGTAAAGGTTATAAATGGGCCTTCGCTGTGCATACCCCTCACCGACAGGATCTTCCGCTTGATATCCCTGGTAAAATGCCGCAGGAAATCCCCCAAATAGTTCGGTCATTGCCAGATCCACTTCTCGATCGCCGTAGTAGGGGGCTGGGTCAAAAATCAAGGGATCTCCTTCCTGGCTAAAGCCCGCATTCCCAGACCAGAGATCTCCATGCACCAGGGAGGGCTGGGGATCGTGGTTGAGCAAGCTGTCTAAGGCGGCGAGTAGTGCCTCTGCACCTGGGAAATTAGCTCCCCGTTTTTGAGCCAGCCTCAGTTGGTATCCAAGCCGCTCCCGGCGAAAAAAATCCACCCAGCGATCTGTCCAAGGATTTTTCTGGGGGGTTTCTCCAATGGTATTGTCTCGACACCAGCCGAATCCCCGCGCGCTAGAAACCCGGTGCAGTTTTGCCAGGTTTTGACCCAGTTGATACCATCCCTGTTGATTGCCCGATCCCAGGGGAATCCACTCTAGAGCGATGTAGCTGTGGGGAGGGGCATTGCCCCAGCAAAGGGGCTGCGGCACCCGAATTGTGGAAGTCTGAAGGATTTCCTGCAGGCCCAAGGCTTCCGCTTCAAACATGGCTCCCTTCGCGGCATCGTTGAGTTTGATAAAAAACTCCTGGTGGTCTGCTTTGACCCAATAGGCCTGGTTGATACTGCCACCGCCGACGCTCCGCCAGGTCTCAATTTGAATGGGTTGGCCCAGGACAGAACTAAGCTGGGCTGAGATCTCTTGCCACATGGCTGTAGAAATTATTGCTGTAGAAGTTATTGCTGTAGAAATTATAGGGATCCTGACCACCCTGCCTGGCTGGCCCCTCAAGGGCAAGATGCCTGGGGCGATTTGGGTCCGCTTGGCGTTCTATTGCGCTGATCCGGGGTGAACTGTGACCGCTGCTGCTGCCATCTTGGCGCGATCGCGGGCCTCTTGCACGGATTGCCCCAAGGCCAGTGCCACACCCATGCGACGATTGTTGCGACAGGTAGGCTTTCCAAAAAGTCGCAGCTTACTGGTGGGCACCTGAAGGGCCTGGGAAATCCCGCTATAGCAGGGTGACATCCCTGGGCCAGGGGCCAGAATCACTGCGGAGGCTCCTGGCTGCAACAGCTCAATTTGTCCCACGGGTAGGCCTAACATTGCCCGCACGTGAAGCTCAAACTCCGACATGTTTTGGCTCACCATGGTCACCATGCCGGTATCGTGGGGTCGGGGGCTCACTTCGCTAAAGTACACCGTGGGCTCTCCTGGGCCGTGGTTTTGGATGAACAGCTCCACGCCAAACAGGCCCCAGCCCCCCAGGGCAGCCGTGATGGTTTCGGCGATCGCCTCACAGGTCTGCCGGGTCGATTCAGATAGATTGCAGGGCTGCCAGGATTCACGATAGTCTCCTGCCACCTGTACATGGCCCACCGGTGGGCAAAAGTGGGTGCCATCAACGGCCCGAACGGTCAGCAGGGTGATTTCACAGTCAAAGGCGACAAAGCCCTCTACGATGACCGGCTGATTTTGGGCCCGTCCTCCGCACTGGGCGTAATCCCAAGCGGCTTGGATCTCCGCTGGGCAGCGAACGGTGCTTTGACCCTTTCCTGAGGAACTCATGATGGGCTTCACTACGCAGGGAAATCCAACTGCAGCGATGGCCCGTTGGTAGTCCGCCAGGGTGGAGGCAAATCGGTAGGGAGACGTTTTAAGGCCCAAATCCTCCGCTGCAAGCCGACGAATGCCTTCCCGATTCATGGTCAGACGGGTTGCCTGGGCCGTAGGCACCACCCGCCAGCCCTCAGATTCCAGCTGTAGAAGCATGTTCGTATCGATCGCTTCCACCTCCGGCACAATATAATCTGGCTTTTCCTCCAGGACGACCCTGCGTAGCGCCTGTCCCTCCAACATGGGGATCACATGGGCACGATGGGCAATTTGCATAGCTGGCGCCTCAGCATAGGCATCCACAGCAATGACCTCAACGCCTAACCGCATGGCTTCCAGTGCCACTTCCCGGCCGAGTTCGCCAGATCCCAGGAGCAGGATTCGCTTGGCTTGAGGTTGCAGGGGCGTCCCCCATAGGGGGGAGCAGCGGGGTGAAATGAGGTCCATGGGTTGCCACCAATCTATCGCAGGCCGTGAGCAGGGCTAAAAGACATTGCCGCTCCCTATCCTACCGGGGTTCGGGATCACAAGATCGGCTCAGATTTCTTGGGGTCTAGGGATTGACAGCCTGAGTTTGCCACTGTCCGGCCACCTGGTGATGAATCCAGCGATTCTGTGGCTCTCCGCGCAGCTCCAGGTGGTCCACTTGCTCAACGCTCAGCAGCAGCAGACAAAAGGTGTCCGGGGGGTGCGGCAGGATAGGGGGGGCTTCAAGGGAAGAATCCGGCGATCGCAGCGCTCCAGGTGCAGGCCAGCAAAATTGTGCCTTGGCCTGGGGAGAAAGACGTTCCCAGGCCGTCTGCCGGAGGGCTGAGGCGATCTGGATGATCTGCATGGTCCCTCGAAAGCGGATCTGTTCGCGGGTCTTGGTAAAATACCAGCACACCTCTACCCAGGGGTTGTGGAGCAGATGATCAATTTTTTCGCTCCGCCGGTCCGTGACAAACTGCATCTGGTGGGTCTCCTCCACTAGTCCTCGGTAGACCACGGTCCGATTGTGGGGACGCCCCTGGAAATCTACGGTTGCCAATTGCACAAACCGCAGGTGGGGCAAAGATCGGTTGCGATGCAGTGCTCTGGCCAGCGGCGATCGCCAGGGGGGCAGCGGAGTCACGGTGACACCAGTTGGTTAAAGTAACGTTCGATTAAAATAACAGCAACGATATCGTCAATGGGGCGCGGAGGGAGACGCATGCCCTGGGGGATCAGGCGCTGCAGACCTTTGGGCGGGTAGAGGTCCCAATAGCGATCGCGGGCTTCCACAGTGCTGTTGCGCTCATCAATGGTCAGCACCTTCAAGTCCTGGGGACAGGTTTGGCGAAGCTGTTGCTGCCACTGTTTGGAAGTTGTTTGATTGCCAATGACCAGCGCAGAAATGGGAAAGCGATTGCACAGATCCACAAGGGTTTGGGACACTTGGTCAGCCGCAATCACCTCTTGAAACCGAATTTGACGATCCACGCCCATGACGGCGACCCCGCACTTGTCACGGCCGGGATCAAACCCTAGGATCATGGGCTGCTGAGTAGTTTGAACGGTCGGACGGGACATGAAGGATCAGCGGTAAAAGGGTAGAAAACCAAAATGGCAAAAAATCTGAGGGCCAGCGGCTCTATTAGCCAGCAACTCTATCGTTCCGGATTCTTGTTCTACAGTGTAAAGAATTTAGTCACGGGAATCTCGCCATTGGCAACACCTGTGCACAAATCGCGCTGCAATTTCAGGATGTGCGCCCCAGTGAAGATGAACGTAGGAGGCCTGAAGGTTTGCATCGCCCCAGCCCTCTCCCCAGGACTCTAAATAGGGTTGGCTGACGCTCCAAACCTGGTAGAGGGGCTGCGAATGCTGGATCAGCATTTGAGAGTGGTGAAACTCGTGTCCAATGAGGGTGTCCCCAGGTTGAACCAGCCAGGCCTGGGCCGTGGGCTGAATTTGCCGGTAGCCTAGGCTCAGCTTTTTTTGCATCTGGACCTCATTGGGAATGGCCCCCACCATGGGGAAGGACTCACCTTCAAAGGGGGTCAAGGCATGACAAAGATACATCAGCCCGCCACATTCGGCATAGGTGGGCACTCCCCGGCGGATGGCGGCAAGCACCCCACTGCGGGCCAATTGATTGGCCGCGAGCGGCGCTGCAAACAGCTCCGGAAAGCCGCCGCCAAAGACTAAACCATGGATTTGATCGGGGAGGGGATCGCTCAGGGGACTCCAAAATATCAGCTCGGCGCCCGCTGCCTGTAGCGCCTCAAGATTCTCCGGGTAGTAAAAATTAAAGGCCGAATCGCGGGCAATCGCAATGCGAACATGCCCCTTGGCTGCTTTAGGCGGCGGGCTGATCTTGACGGGGCAGGGGTTCGTCTTGAGCAGGGGCAAAAGCTGCAACCAGTCTAGGCAGCGGTCGCCGAGGTCAGCAAGCTGAGACTGAATTGCGGCAAACTGTTGGAGTTCTTCTGTCGGGACCAATCCCAGATAGCGATCGGGGATCTGCACCGGTTCATGGCGACCCAGTATCCCCAGGATAGGAACTCCCAGAGGGGCAAGGGCCTGCTTGAGCAATTCCTGATGGCGATGACTGCTGACGTGATTGAGAATCACCCCTGCCAGGGTTAACTCCGGATCAAAGGTTCGGTATCCATGCACCAGGGCTGCCACCGACCGCGATAGCTTACCGCAATCGATGACCAGCACCACTGGCAGGTTGAGCAACTTCGCAATCTGGGCTGTACTGGCCCAGTCGCGATCGCCCAGTGCCCCATCAAACAGCCCCATCACCCCCTCGATCAGGCCATAGGAACAATCGGCAAGGTGCCGAGCCACGCAGTCCTGAACGTAGGCCTCAGAGGTCAGTACCGGATCTAGGGTGCGGCAGGGACGTTGGGTGACCGCAGTGTGAAACATGGGGTCAATATAGTCGGGGCCAACCTTAAAGGATTGCACCCTCAGGCCGCGGCGCTCTAGGCCAGCCAATAGGGCCAGCGTGATGGTGGTTTTGCCTACGCCGCTGCGTTCCCCTGCAATGATAACCGTCATGGCGCTTTTTCCTCCAAACCCGAGGTGGGTAAGGGAGGCCGCCAGCAAAGATAGAGTAACGGCCCCAACCCTGGTAAAAAGGCTAGCCAGAATAAGGCAGATTGGGCGGTGGTCCGTCTGGCCAAATCCTCGGTGATGAGGACCGGACTACAAAGACTGAGCAGGCAAAAGTCCAGCCCCATCACGTGAATAAAGCGATCGCTCTCAAACCGAGCCACAAACCCAGGCCAATCCCCGGTGGTCACGGCTATCCCCAGCAGCAAAATCATCCCCAGAAGTAGCGTCCCCCCGAGCCAGCGGGACTCCCAGAACCGTAGTGGCCCCCTCACCTCTCCGGAAAAACTGGGATTGGACTGCCTGATCCCCAGGTAGGGAAGAATCGCAAAGGCCCCCACGCCAAAGGACGCCACCACAAACGGCCAGGCCGGGATTTTTTGCCCCCGTCCATCCACGATCATGAGTGCCCCGTAGACCAGGGGCCAAAGCCCCATGGCATTAAACAGACAGAGGATCCAGGGATTAACCCGATCCCAGTGGCCGGTGGCGAGGGCCTGAATTAAAGCCAGGGTATCGGGCTGCATGGATGGGGCCAATACAAAGGCATAGACCAGAAAAAACAGCCAGAATGCCAGAAAAATAGCCTTAGGTTGCATCACAAACGATTCACTCCGGCACCCTACATCTCAAAATCCTAGCGTTTCTTTCCGCATCAACAAAACTTATCTGCGCCCTAGGCGATCTGTGCCTCGGGCGATCTGTGCCTCGGGCGATCAGTTGCGAGCCTGCACGGGGCTTGAATCCCGCTCCCGCGTGGTTTGCTCCTGGATTCTCAGGGCTGTGCCACAGCGCTTGCAGTAGCGAGCATCCCCATCATGCCTGATTTTGGGACCGCACTGCGGACACAGGGCTGCGCTAGGGGGCGGCGAACGAAAAAGCTGGCGAATCAGTTCCCCTAGCTGCCAGGGAACCAGGGCAACCCCCGTTAAAATCATCAACACCGTAAACAATCGCCCCGCCTGCGAGATGGGGGTGATATCCCCAAATCCGACGGTGGTCATGGTCACCACCGAAAAGTAAAAGCTGTCTAGAAAGGTTGCAAACTGTTCTGGATTGAGCAAGTGCTCTGCCTGGTAGATAAACCCAGCGTAAATAAAAATAATTGAAAAGAGTGTGAACAAGGTCCGGGCAAAAAGCACCGTATTGGGCGAGAAAAAACGGGTCAGCCGCTGTTTTTTCTGAAGAAATCGAGCAAACCGCAGCAGGCGAAACCAGCGAAAGATACGAATCAGTCGTCCATCGAGGACCCCTAACCAGAGGGGTAAAATGGCCATTAAATCAATCAGTGCAAAGGGACTGAATAAGTAGCGCAGTCGGTTTTCTGCGCTCCATAGCCTCAGGCCGTATTCCAGGGTGAACAAGCAAAGAATGGCGCCATTGAGCCAGTCTAATCCCTGTTGCCATGGAGAAGGCAAAGAAAATGTGTTCAGCACGAAGGACAGGCTGAACAACAAAATTAAACCCAAGATGCCCAGGTCAATCCCAAGCCCAATCGGGCTATTGTCCACCTCTAGGTAAAAGGCGACTTTCTCTCGCAGGCTTTGACCCTCTGGCGAAGGCGGGGAGGAAAGGTCTGACATCTTGGAAATTCACTTGCCCTATCAGCGCTTTTAGGAGGAAAGCTTGTGAATGGCGCCAGGAGGAGGGATCTGAGAGACTACTCAGGTCGCGGGCTTTCCCAATAGAAAGGGATGGGTGCGAACGCGATCGACTAACCAGCGAATGCTGTGGTTACTGACCACCGTAAGTGGTGCAAACAGGATCAGCGATTTCACCTCTGCGCGGGAGATTTTGACATTCCCTCCTTCCCGCAGCATGGCGTCGGTTTCGGTAATATCGCGCAGGGTGGCGTAGGCAAAAATCAAGGGCAGAATGCAGAATAGCCGAATGGCAACCGCAGATTTTGGAATGGCCTCCAGATACTGGGTGGCCAGTTCCAGGTCGGTCCAGGCTAGCTTGACCAGGGACTGAATAGCTCGGTGGTTCTGCTGCAGGTAGTCGGCGTTGAGCAACTGTGCCTGGCTGCTCCCCTCCTCTCTCAGGGATGCTTCTGGGATGTAAATGGCATTTTCCTCCCTAGCATCCCAGGCAATATCTTTGAGGATATTCACCGTTTGCAGGGCTTCTCCAAACTCTGCACAGGTTTTACGGAGCTTCAGATAGAGTTCTTCATCCACGCTGGGAGAATGTTCGTACCACAGATCTGTTAACAGGAAACCGACAGTGCCGGCAACGTAGTAACAGTATTCTTTGTACTCCTCCAGGGTTTGGACACGCAGACCCTTGGGATAGAGGGCGACGAACTTTTGCATCCCCCGGATCATTTCAAAGAGCCAATGGCGCAGGGTCTTTTGAGATTGGGGTGTCAAGCTTCGGTAAAGGGCAAAAACTTGGTCGGTATTGTGTACGAGCTTGAGGTGGGCCTGTTCCCCAGAAACCCCCGTTGCCAGCTGAGCATAGCGATCGGCAAGCACCGGGTCATCAAAGCAATG
Organism: Lyngbya confervoides BDU141951; assembly: GCF_000817775.3. Classification (GTDB taxonomy): domain Bacteria; phylum Cyanobacteriota; class Cyanobacteriia; order Thermosynechococcales; family Thermosynechococcaceae; genus Lyngbya; species Lyngbya confervoides. Next base: position 77,078 of record NZ_JTHE03000088.1, on the reverse strand, counting down.
TAAAAATTCTTCAAGCAGATGGGTTTTGGCCTGAATTGAGGCTAGCGGATCGTCTTCGATGGTATCGGCAATTCGAGCCAATAAATAGCCGCAAAGCACGGCTTTCCCCAAGTTTCCAGGCAAAAATCGGATGCTCAGGGCAAAGGTTCGGGAGACTTGCGGCAGAATGTCCTGGCAAAACTGTTCAATTTGTCTTGGGGTTCGCTGCGTTTCTAACGCAATCTGTACCATCTTTTTTCTCTCCTGCTCAACACCACACAGAATGCTCCACGACATCTAGCCAAGGACGGTGAATCTGTCATAATCCTTCGAAGAAAAGACCAAAACTCACGGCATTCCCCGTCCAATCATAGGGTGTGGGTGCTGTTCTGCTGGCTTGGAATATGTCACTTTAGAAAGTGTTTTGTGATCGATGTGTCAGTCATCAACGGGAATGTGCCAACCAATCGATGTGATTCTGGTTCCCAAGGGGGAAGAGTTTAAGGCTGTTCAACGGGGAGTGGAACGTGCCCTGGCAACTTTCTCTGACTCTCAAGCAATCAAAATAGTTGCCTTGCCGGTGGGACCTGGTCCAGTGGGGCGATTTATGCAAACGTGGATGGCATCCATGTCTGTGAACTGCGATGATCATCGTCCAACTGTGATTCTGATGGGGCTGTGTGGAGGTTTGCAATCTTCATTGCCAGTTGGACAAGCGGTTCTGTATGAACATTGTCTCGACGGAACGCGATCGCAGATTTCAGCCGAGATCCCCTGCTCCACGCAGCTCTTCTCTACTCTAAGCAATATTCTGGGCGATCGTGTGACGATCGTCACGGGGGTGACCTGCGATCGCGTAATTTCCCGGGCCGCGCAAAAGCAGCAGCTTGCTCAAACCCATGCTGCCGATGTGGTGGATATGGAGGGGGTCGTTGCCCTCACTTGCTTACGGGATCAGGGATATGAAGTGGGTATGGTTCGCGTTGTCAGTGATAATGCCAGGGGGGATGTGCCGGACTTGAACCATGCGTTTGATGCCCAAGGCAACCTGCGCCCTTCAAAGCTCGCCGGACAATTTCTAAAGCAGCCCTTAGGAGCCCTCCGCCTCATCCGTGGATCTCTCAAGGCTCTTGCTGTCCTGGAGGTCATGGCATTTCAGCTACAGTCTGCTAACGTGCGTTCCTCTCTTGGAGCCTAGGGGAGACAAACAGCCGTTGATCCTAACCTGTGGAATCCAGGGTCTAATTCTCACTGGTAATCATGAAAGCGCTGAAAATTTGGATCAGCGCTCCCTGATCACCCAGGGGAATTAGAACACGGGGGACATTGAATAATCCGCAAGCTCTCTAATCAGCAGCAGGTGATTTTGGATATAGTGGCGAAGCGCTTGGTCGTCCATGGAGATCGCGTCAAGGGTCTGCGTTCGAGATTCCATTTGAGAAACCAACCAGTTTTCAAGATGCTGATCATCAAGATCCTGGAGCCATTCAGACTGGGATGAGTCCACGAGCGACCAGAGCTGACGCATCAAGCTTGGCGTCACGGATTACCTCCTTAAGATTTTTTTTAGATTTGCTTTTTGCCTAGTGTATCCCTAGCAATTTTTGCGTGGACACTGTTGATACAAAAGTTACAGAAAAGCAAGATTAGTCCGTGAAAGCGCAGGATTACTACAGCATTGAGCTATTCTCAGAAAGTCACAACTTCCATGACTATGACAGCGGTTAATGAAAGCAGTTCTCCTTCAGCGTCCGGGGGATCCAACGACTCTGAGCTACCAGTCTTACCCGGATCCTCAGATCCAACAGCCCCATCAGCTGAAAATCCAGATTAAGGCGGCGGGCGTCAATCCGATTGATACCAAACTGCGATCGCGGGGCACCTTTTACCCGGATCAAATGCCGGCGATTCTGGGCTGTGACGGGTCTGGAGTGGTGGTTGAATTGGGCTCTGAGGTCACTCACTTTCAGATCGGGGACGAGGTGTACTTTTGCAGAGGGGGGCTTGGGGACATTCCTGGCACCTACTGTGACTTGACGGTTTTGGAGGCCCAGTACGTGGCGCCCAAACCCCAAAATTTAGACTTTGTCCAGGCTGCTGCTGCTCCGCTGGTTTTGATTACGGCCTGGGAGGCGCTCTACGACCGCGCCCAAATTCAGCCTGACCACACGGTTTTTGTGCAGGGGGGGAGTGGGGGCGTGGGCCATGTGGCCATTCAACTAGCCAAACAGCGCGGGGCGCGGGTTTGCACCACGGTCAGCACCCCGCAAAAGGCGCGACTCGCGCGGGAATGGGGTGCGGATCAGGTAATCCAATATCCCATCGAGTCGGTGGAGGAGGCAGTGCGGGATTGGACCGAGGGGGTCGGGGTGGATGTGGCCTTGGATACCCTTGGGGGCGCCTCGCTCTCCCAATGCTTTGAATTGGCGCGTCCCTACGGCCGAGTGGTTACCCTGCTGGCTCCGGCTAGCGATACCGCCTGGTCCACGGCAAGAACGAAAAATTTAACCTTGAGCTATGAGTTAATGCTTACGCCCATGCTGCAGGGCATGGCTGCTGCCCAGCAGCATCAAGTGGAAATTCTCAAGCGCTGTAAAACGTGGTTTGAAGACCAGGTGCTGCAGGTTCATGTCCACAAAACCTTTCCCCTGGCAGCGGCTGCAGACGCCCATGAATTCTTAGAGCGCGGGGGCATGACCGGTAAAGTGGTGCTGATTCCCTGAGGCGCCAGCGGGGCGTTCTGTGTCAATGGGGTTAACCTGCAATACATTAAACGAAATAGCAGACCAAAATCATGGGTTTTAATCAAGAGTTTAATCTTCTGCTCCGGGCGCGCTACCCCTTGATTTATATTCCCACCCAGGAAGAGGAGCGGGTGGAGCAGGCGATCGCAGTTTGCGCCCAGCACCTGAACAACCGCCTGGTCTACTACTGGGATTTTGTCGACGGCTACCAGGGCAATCCCAATGACCTGGGGGTGGGCAAACGCAATCCTCTCCAGGCCCTGGAGTTTTTAGACCGAGTGTCTGGGGCGGCGATTTTTGTGCTGCGGGATTTCCACCGATTTTTAGACGATGTGGCGGTGGCTCGTAAGCTCCGTAACTTGGGACGAGCACTCAAGGCGAAACCGCAAAATATTGTGATTCTTGCCCCCGATCTTCATATTCCTGCCGGCCTATCCGAAGTCATCCACGTGGTTGATTTTCCCCTCCCTGGCTATGAGGATATTCAGGCAGAGCTGACCCGGCTGCAGCAGTCCACGGGCAGTTCCCTGACGCCCCAAGCTCTCAATGAACTGGTGCGCGCTTGCCAGGGACTTTCCTTGGAGCGAATTCGTCGGGTGTTGGCTCGGGCGATCGCCACCCAGGGCCAAGTGAGCGCCGAGGATGTCGATCTCATCCTGGAGGAAAAGCAACAGTCTATTCGCCAAACTCAAATTTTGGACTTTTTTCCGACCCAGGAGAACATGTCTGATATTGGGGGTCTAGATCAGCTCAAGGACTGGCTGCTGCGACGCGGCGGAGCCTTTTCAGAGCAGGCTAGGCAGTACGGCTTGCCCCATCCCCGGGGGCTGTTGCTGGTCGGCATTCAGGGCACCGGAAAATCCTTGACGGCCAAGGCCATTGCCCACCACTGGCATCTTCCCCTGCTCCGGCTGGATGTGGGCCGTTTGTTTGCTGGCTTGGTGGGGGAGTCGGAATCTCGAACCCGACAGATGATCCAGCTTGCGGAAGCGCTAGCACCCTGCGTACTCTGGATTGATGAGATTGACAAAGCCTTTGCTGGATTTGAAGGTCGTGGTGATGCCGGCACCAGCAGCCGCGTCTTTGGAACCTTCATTACCTGGCTTGCGGAAAAAACATCCCCCGTTTTCGTTGTGGCGACGGCCAATAATATTCAGCGCTTGCCCCCGGAAATTTTGCGCAAGGGCCGCTTTGACGAGATTTTCTTTGTGGGACTGCCAACCCAGCAAGAGCGCCAGGAAATTTTTGAGGTGCAGATCCAGCGACTGCGGCCCCACAACCTCCAGGCCTACGATATTGAGCGTCTAGCGGCTGAAACCCCTGATTTTTCAGGAGCTGAAATTGAGCAAAGCCTGATTGAGGCCATGCATCTGGGCTTTAGTCAAAATCGGGATTTCACCACCGATGACATCCTTGAATCAGCCAGTCAGATTATCCCCTTAGCCCGCACTGCCCAGGACCAGGTGCAAATGCTGCAGGATTGGGCTAATTCCGGCAAAGCTCGTTTAGCGTCTCGGCATAGTACACTGAGTTGGCGAATTCAGCGCCAAATGCAACAGCCGGACTAAGTCCTTAAATGAAGCGAAAAGTCACCTTTACCCAGTTCTCCATTGGACTTGTTCTTGGACTCTTAGTGGTTCTGAGCGTCATTGTTGGAGTTGGCTATCTCTACTTCCTCAGGCTTTCTACGTCTCCGCCGAAACCAGAGTTTCCAGAGGTCAAACCTCCGGACAACAGCATTACGGCACCGGGAGAGGTGACGGGATCATCTGATTCAAGCTATGTGGCCCTGGTGATCTACCCGGATGGGTTGATTTTGCGAGAGTTGCCCGAGGCCTCAGCCCCAGCAATTACCACCATTCAATTTGAAGAAACGGTGCGGGTGCTTGAGCGGTCTGAGGATGAGCAGTGGGAAAAGGTGCTTATTGAAGCCACTGGGCAGCAGGGCTGGGTGGCCCGAGGTAACACCCAAAAAGTGCAGTAGTCCCTTGTCAGAAGGAGGGGCCGGTTGGCCCTGGGCGATGGAGATGAATGAGATATATTGGGTGGGATGTCTCTGTGTCAGATCTCGCTCGGCCCTAAACGGATTGATCCATGGAATTATTGTCAATCACTCAGACGAAACAGGACTTATTTAGGGTTTTCCAGCAGCTAGATGGGCAAAGCTGTCCCAGTTTTTACAACTTTCACCTGCATACCCTCCACTCCGATGGCCAGTGCGATCCGCTCAGGCTCTATGAACAGGCTATCCACCTTGGGTTGAAGGGGCTTGCCATTACAGACCATCATTCCGTAGAGGCTTACTTGAGAGTTGTGGAATGGCAGCAAGCGCACAGGTGCCTGCCTTCCTATCCGCAGATCTGGTCCGGGGTGGAAATTACGGCCGACTTATTGGCTGTGGACGTACATATTTTGGGCTATGCCTTTGACCCTGCCCATGGGGATCTGCGGCCCTATCTCCAGGGAGACGCTGTTCAGGGGGCGTTGCGATCGGCAGAGGCCGTGATCCAAGCTATCCATAGTGCCGGCGGCATTGCCGTCCTGGCTCATCCGGCTCGCTACAAAAAAAGTGCAGCGGTCTTGGTGGCGGCGGCGGCGGATCTGAGGATCGATGGCGTGGAAACTTACTACTGCTATGGGAGCGATCACCCCTGGGAACCCAGCCCAAAACAAACCAAGGCGGTCAAGGCCCTGGGCGATCGCTACAGCCTGCTGAACACCTGCGGGACCGATACCCATGGCTTGGATATTACCCGGCGTCGTTGACCCGGCGCGATTTCGGCGCCTTTGGAGGGGCGCCTTTGGAGGAGATCCTGATAGATGGATTCCGCTGGCCGGTTAGATAACGAAGACCTGAATACCTTCTGAATCAACGGTGAATGCTTTTCCGATTACAGTTCCAGAGCTGACGTTGCTCATTGCGCTCTGTCGGGCTGACCTGAGTCCCGCGCAGGTTCAGCAGATCACCCCTTTGGTGGAGGGGAATCTGGACTGGGACTTTTTGGTCACTATTGCCAAAACGCGCAAGCTGGTGCCGCTGATCCTGGAAAATCTCCGCCGATATTTTAAGGCCCAGATTCCGCCACCGCTCCTGGATTCGCTCCATGATTCTCTGCAGCGCTCGATGCGATCTAACCTGCTGCTGACCCAATCCATGGTTGAACTGGTGCAGTATATGCAGCGCCAGGGATTGCAAATGGTGCCATTTAAGGGCCCGATTCTGGCCCAGGTGGCCTACTCCAATCCCACAAGGCGCTATTTTGCGGATTTGGACTTCTTGGTGTTAGAGACGGACTTCGCGGCTGTTTCCGCCCACCTGACCCGCATTGGCATGGTGGCCAACTACCTCAATGATCCCAGCTACTATCGTCAATCTCAGTTTGCTGCCCCCCAGACCCGTCTGGTGATTGATTTGCACTATGCCCTCACTCCTGCAGCCTGCTTCATCGAGGTTCCGACCCCCGATCTGTTGGATTCTTTGCAGCCGGTCGGCATTTTAGGTCAGTCTATTCTGACCCTCTCTCCTGAATGTCATCTGCTGGCTCTGTGTGTCGATGCGGCGAAGGACTATTGGCGATCGCTGGTTCGACTCATGGACATTGCCCAACTCGTAGGCCAGCCCTCCTTAGAGTGGCCCAGGGTTTTAGCCCATGCTCAGGCCTGGGGCTGCCAACGGACGCTGCTTCAGAGTCTCTACCTGGCCCATCGCCTGCTCGATGCATCATTCCCGCAGTCAGTGCAGGCGCTCATTGCCTCTGGAATAACCTATGAGGTGGATGACGATACCCTGGTCAAGCAGGTGCTCGAACTCAAGGTGGACTTGAAGGCCTCCCTTCGCTGGCATCGCTTTAACATGCAGGCCCTGGAGTCCTTCTCCAACTGTGCCCGATATCTGTATCGAATCGGAAAATTTACCGCTCGAGATCGGTTGGCCCTGAATCAGCGGATCCGAACGTGACGGGGGGCGGTCAGCCCTTAACAAGGGCATCCTCTCAATCTCTACGCAGCACTGGAGCGATGGCGGCAAACACCCGCTCGGCCACCTGCTCCGGTGAAGCCTCGCCCGGCACTGCCACCCGCACATCGGCTTGGGCATAAAGCGATCGCCGCGCCTCCAGTAAGGCTGCTAAGGTGGCCCGCGGATCGGGGGTTTTTAGGAGGGGACGAGATTGATCCTGGTTGAGGCGCGTCCAAAGGGTGGGTAGATCCACATCCAGCCACACCACGAGACCATGGCGCAGATGGCTCCAGTTTTGGGGGGTGAGCACAATGCCGCCGCCAGTGGCAATCACCAGGTTCCGATAGCTTGCCAGTTCCGCAAGAACGCTGGTCTCGATCTTGCGGAAGCCGGATTCCCCATGGGTTTGAAAAATGGCGTCCACGGACTGGCCCGTGGCTTGTACGATCAGGGCATCGGTATCAAAGAAGTGATAGGCAAGCCGCTGAGCGAGGACCTGCCCCGTGGTGGATTTACCCGCGCCCATCATCCCCACTAAAAAGAGGTTGACATTGCGAAGATCAGGAGCAAGATTAGTCAAAATCAATTAAACCCAGCTGAAATGATAAAAATGTACGGCTAACAAGGTACGGCTTGGAGTCGAACCAGTCCCGAGTTGGTTTCTTGTCATTGTCTCATGGGGGGTCAGGGTTCCATCTCCCGGAATCTCCCAAAAAAATTGGAAAATTTTCCGTTTTGTCAGCCAATGGTCATGATCTTCAATTATCTTTACAATTGAACTACTCCCTTAGAGGTTAATTTCATGGCCCGTAGGCCTTAACGGTTATGTTTTCCATTAAGTGGGGCATTGGAGTGGGAATCGGGGTGGCCATTGCTGGGGCTGGTACCTTTGCCGCCAGTCAGCTCAGCCAAAATTCCCCTGCCCCCTCTCCCACAACTTCAGTGGAACCGCAGGATGCTCAAGGTGTTTCAGCCCTGGGGCGTATTGCGCCAGAGGGCGAAATTTTTCGCGTGGGCGGTCCGAGCGGCGCCAGGATTCAGCGTCTCATGGTGCGCGAGGGACAGCAGGTGGCGCCAGGAGACACCGTTGCGATTTTAGATAGTTTTGAGGAACGCAAGGCCGAGCGAGACTTGGCGGCCAACCGCGTTCTAGAGGCCCAGGCCTTGCTGCAAACGGAGGAGATCCTGGGGAAAATGCAAACTCAGGAGGCTGAGACCCGACTGCTTCAGGCTCAGACCCCGAAATTGCGTGCGATTCAAGCTCAAGGTGCTGTTGTACAGCGAATTGATGCGGAACTGGCCCAGGCCCAAGCGGATCTGAACCGCTACCAATCCTTGGTGACTCAGGGGGCCGTTTCGCAGCAAGCCTTTGAAAATCGTCAGCTGGCCTTTCATCAGAAACAGGAAGAACTAAGGGCAGCGCAGGCTCTGTTGGAGGAGCTAATAGCCGATCAACGGGCCAGTGAGCGGAATGCTCAGGCCCAAGTGGAATCGACAAAGGCTGCCTCCTTGCGGGCTCAAGCTCAGGTGCAGCTCAACTCTGCGGTAAGTAATCTGAAGCTGGCTGAGGCTAAGCTTAGTCAGTCAATTATTCGAGTTCCCGTGGCCGGTCAGGTGGTGAAGGTCTTGCTTCGAGATGGGGAAGCCATTGAGCCCCCCATGGGGGAAGGATCTAGCGGCCAGGCCATCGTGGAAATTGCCCGCACCCAGCAGATGTACGCGATCGCCGAGGTTTACGAGACGGATATTGCCAATGTTGAGCGCGGGATGCTGGCCACGATCACCAGTCCTGCCATTGGGGGAGAACTGGTCGGAGTGGTGGATCAAATTGGCCTCAAGGTGGGCAAAAAGGATGTGCTGAGTACGGACCCTGCGGCCAGTACGGACGCGCGGGTGGTGGAGGTCAAAATTCGACTTCGAGATGGTCAACGGGTGGCGGGACTAACCAATCTTCAGGTCGATGTGATGATTGATACCCGATCGGGTCCGCAAACTTAGGGGGGCATGATGTTGGCGATTCCCCTGGCCTGGTTGCAGCTGATCCGAGAGCGCGTGCGTTTGCTGGTAGCTGTTGCGGGGATTACCTTTGCGGTTGTCCTGATGATGATTCAGCTTGGATTTCGAGATGCCCTGTTTGAGGCGGCAGTGATGCTGCATCGCAATCTCAACTGCGATGTGGTGATGATCAGCCCCCAGTCCACCAACCTCTTTGCCCTGAAAAGCTTTTCGCGGCGTCGGCTCTATCAGGTGGGAGGGATTGAGGGGGTTGAGTCCTTTACCCCGGTCTACCTACGCCTTGCCCTGTGGCGAAATCCTGAAACTCGGGGCACCCGCCAGATTTTAATTGCTGGGATTGAACCTGAATCTCATCCCTTTACCCTGGAGGGTGTTAAGGCGCAGCAGGATCTCCTTAAGAAGTCCGACGTTGTCCTCTTTGATCGCCTGTCTCGTCCTGAGTTTGGTCCTGTGCCAGCCTGGTTTGATCAAGGGCGTGTGGTGGAAACCGAACTGGAAGATCGCAGACTGACGGTGAAAGGGTTGTTTAGTCTAGGCGCCTCCTTCGCTGCGGACGGAAATTTAATCACCAGCGATCTCAACTTTCTGCGCTTTACCCCGTCGCGATCGCCGGGATTGATTGACTTGGGGTTGATTACCGCTGAGGCGGGCCTGTCCCCTGAGATCTTAGCCGCACGGATTGATGCGGCCCTGCCCGACGATGTGATGATTTTTACCAAGGCTGGATTTGTGCAGTTTGAGCAACGCTACTGGCAAACCAGCACCGCCATTGGGTTTATTTTTAGCCTGGGGAGTGCCATGGGCTTCATTGTTGGCACGGTCATTGTCTACCAAATTCTCTATACCGACGTTTCGGATCACCTGGCCGAATATGCGACCTTGAAGGCCATGGGCTATCGTAACCGGTATTTATTCGGCGTGGTTATTCAAGAAGCCATAATTCTCTCGGTTTTAGGCTATATTCCGGGGCTACTTGGCAGTATGGGCCTGTACAGCATGACACGCAAGGCTACGGCGCTGCCCCTCTCCATGACGGTGGAGCGGGGAATGGTCGTCTTTTCCCTCACGGCCCTCATGTGTCTAATTTCAGGGGCGATCGCCATGCGGAAAGTACAGGCCGCTGATCCAGCGGATATCTTTTAGCAGCTAGCTTTGAGTAGAGCGATCTTAACAATTGAGGATTTTGGGCCAGGACGAAGGAGTTTCATTTCTGAAGGATAGAACAGACGAGATGGGCCAGGAACCAGTCATTGCGATTGACCACGTGAGCCACTACTTTGGTCGCGGACGCTTGCGCAAGCAAATTTTATTTCAGGTGTGTGAGACCATCTATCCCGGTGAAATTGTGATTATGACCGGTCCCTCCGGCTCTGGAAAAACCACATTGCTGACCCTCATTGGGGCCTTGCGATCCACCCAAGAGGGTAGCCTGCAAGTGCTCGGACAACAGCTCTACCGCGCCTCCCGCAATCAGCTTGTGCCAGTGCGCCGTAATATTGGCTATATTTTTCAAGCCCACAATTTGCTCCATTCCCTTACGGCCCGTCAAAACGTGCAGATGTCCCTGGATCTGCATTCCAAAATTGAGGCTGGTTCGGCCCGCCAGCGATCGCAACAGATGCTGGAGGCCGTGGGGCTAGGGGAGTGGGTCAACTCCTACCCCCATCATCTCTCGGGGGGACAAAAACAGCGAGTCGCCATCGCGCGAGCCCTGGTTAGCCGTCCTAAAATTGTGCTGGCTGATGAACCTACGGCGGCCCTAGATAAGCATTCTGGCCGCGAAGTGGTGGAGCTAATGCAGTCCCTGGCAAAGCAGCAAGGCTGTACGATTTTGATCGTGACCCATGACAATCGCATCCTAGACGTGGCGGACCGGATTATTCAGATGGAGGATGGCCATCTCTCTTCCAAAGCCCTTAGCTAATGCACGCTAATTCATGAATACTAACCTCCAAGAGTCCCTTGAACCCCTGGTTGTGCTTGTGACAGCCAGCAGCCATCAAGAGGCGAGAGCCATTGCTCAGCAGCTCATTCAACAGAAGCTCGCCGCCTGCGTTAACCTCTTTCCTCTGGAATCGCTTTATCTTTGGGAAGGGCATCTGCAGGAAGCAGCGGAATGGCAGCTCATCATCAAAACCACCGCCCATTGCTTCGATACGCTCCGGACCACGGTGATCGCCCATCATTCCTACGAAGTACCGGAAATTCTGGCCCTTCCCATTGTGGCTGGGAGTCCCCCCTACCTTGACTGGCTCCGAACCCAAACCCCAATTTCCGGGGTCTAGTGCGCCGCCTCAGGGGGTCAGCAGGACCGGGCGATCAAACTCAAGCTGGATTTGGTCAGGGTCAAAGAAGATAATTGAGGAGGCACTCCCCGCGTTGGGATTTTGGCGCAGCGATTGCAGCAGGATTCCAGCATCGGGGGAGGTCACCACATTTCCCTGAAAGTCTGCAAGGGTTAACGTTTGAGTAGACCGGGGCATAATTCCAGGAGTGAAGCCGCTCACCGGATAGGTTTTGCCCCCCACCGTCATCTGCGTTGCTTCAAAGATTGCGCCTGCTTGGCCGTTCACACGGGCAGGGATTAAGCTACCGCGCACTTCGCTTCCCTGGGGAATGAGAACCCGGTTTTGGCTGTCGTACAGGGTTTCCGCAGTCTTCAAAGTGAGGGGAAGGGTTTCATTGGGCAAGCTGACATAGCGAGTATTGGCGGTTCTGGAGGTGAGGGCCAGCTGAGTGCCGGAGCGAACCTCATAGGCGGCTGAATGACTGGGGGAGGTGGGAAGCTGACTGCTTGTCACAGAAAATGGCGCGTTTAGGCGCAGGTCTAACGCTCTCAAATTGACCAAAACCACTTGATCGGACGCTGTGGAGGCACCGCTACTTCCCTGGCTCAGATTCGCCCCGGATCGAATGACGCGGGAGATGAGCGATCCGGTATCGAGTCGTCCACTCAGCAACGTCTGTAACAACGTGGAAGCAGACAGAGTAGAAATGCTGCCCTGAAGATCCTGGGAGGTCACCGCGGATTGAGATTGGGGCGCCACCGCAGTAGAGGTGGCATTCAAGCTGTAGGTTTGGTTCCCAAGGCGAATCTGGCTGGCAATAAACTGGGTGGCTGCGGTGTTCCCCACGCGCAGGGGCTGAAATCTGCCCTGAATGAGGCTACCTTGGGGGATTACTCGCTGACCGTTAGCATCTAGGATATCTGCCGCCACTTCTAAGGATGTTTCCAGAGTTTCCCCCACTGCTAAAAATAAATTAGCGGATTCCTGCGCATCGGGAACCTTCACGGGGAGGGCAGTGCCTGAGGGAAGGGTAACCTGGGCTGAATGGGTCGAGTTGGCACTGGATTGGACAATGTATTGTGCTGCAGGCTGGGTGGAGGCAATGGGGGTCAGACGTCCTTGACTGACCAATGCTTGATAAATATAGGCGGCAATATCGGCACGCGAGGCCTGCTGATTGGGATTGAGGAAGCCAAGATTGGGGTAATTGACGGGGATTCGCTGTTGGGTCGCAGCGGCTACCCCCGGACGAGCGTAGTTAGGAATTTGGGAAGCATCCGCATAGCCGGTCAGGGTCTGCTCCACCGATCCTCTCGGAGTGAGCTTTAAACCACTGGCAAGGGAGACTAGGGCCTGGACCTTGGGAATATTTTGCTCTGGAGAAAAGTCGCCGCTAGTGTATCCCGAGAGAAAACCCGTGGTGTAGGCATAATCAATGGCTGGGGTTGCCCAGTAGCTGGACGCTACGTCTTTAAAGGGCCGCGAGGGGCGAATCGGTTGAATCGAGAAGGCCTGTTTAATGATGGCGGCAAACTGGGCGCGGGTTACGGGCTGGTCTGGCTTAAAGGTGCCGTCGGGAAATCCCTTAATGATATTTTCCTGGGCCAGTGATTCAATAAAGGGCCTGGCCCAGTAGCGATCGCCCACGTCGGTAAACTTACCCTGAGCCACCGCCGGATCTGTTATGGCAAAGGACAAGATGCTGAGCGCCGAAACCCAGGTGATGGTGGCGGGGCCTTGATGGGAATAACGTGTCACAAGATTACAGGTCATAGTATCCTCTTTCTGTTGCCTAGACTAAGCTGCCTGGAGATACAACCGTTAGAATTCCAACGTTCCAGAAATTTTGCTAGAATCCTACCGCCCCCCCCTAAAACAGGACCTGAGACCGGCCCAATCAGTTCCATCGATCATTAACCCGATCAAATCCTGCACTTTCTGGTCATAATAGGGAGCAAATCCTTCTTGTTGTCATTGAGTCCACGTTTCCATGGTGCTTAGCGAGAAATTCCAAGATCCCCAGGTTCAAGCCCAGATTGCCCAAGATTGTGCCCAGCTAATGGATCAACAGGTCGCCCGTAAAACAGGACTGGGGGGACTGGCGATTAAGGCCGCCTACACTGCCCTGAAGGGCATTGGACCCAATTACGTTCCCAGGGCCATCCATGGGCTTTTACCCCAAGCCCTGGTGGCCATGGATCCCATGTGGCAAGTGGGGGTACAGACAGGAGATCCCGTGGCCCACCTGAGCCAAAATCCAGCGCAGACGGCGGAAATTCTCCTCTCCGTTACAGATAATAAAATTAAGAACGCCCAAAATAAGATTGTAATTGCCACCTATAAAAAGGTCAGAAACTCTGTTAAAGGGGATGTGGAACAGGCTGTACCGGGGCTTGCCCAAATTATTGCCCAATACAGCTAACCAACATAGCTAACCAATACAGCTAATTTGATGGCCCATTGGTTTTAGCACCAGGCCATTGCCACGGATGCATCCCGCCTGAGCATCCTGAAATTATGCGCTGGACTCGCCATTCAATTTCCTTCTTTCCTAGGCGGATATTTTGCTGATCCAATCGTTCACCTCACAGGTTTGGGGGGGAGGGTTCATGGTTGCAGCTTCCGGCGGGCCATAGCGATAAAAATTTTTCAAGTCTAACTCAGCCGTCTCAAAGCGCACCAGATCCACTCTTCCAAATCGGTTCATAGCGCTATGACGGATCTGGCCAGATTTTAGGGTCAACGCCTCCCAAATAAAGGGCTTTTCCCTGGCTAAATCCATCCAGGGGGCACCCCCCCAGGAGAGGGCCAGTGCATCTCCAACAATGCGATCGTTTTGCATCTGTCCTTGAACGCAATCGACAAGGGCATCTGATTGCGGCTGGCCATAGTAACCAATAAACTGGGAGCCTCTTTTAGTAAACCAATAACAGACCCCCGCCCCCTGAAGGGTGTGATCTGCTTCAGGAGAAGAGCAGAACTGGTGATTGCCGTCGGGCAGATTGCTTAAATCAGCCACGTCGTCCACTTGTGCGCCAACGGGCAAGGTTCCAGGGTCTGCGGTTACCGCCTGCAGCGAAGCACTCTCGAACCAGAACAGGATCGACATCCCCAGAAGCGTTCGAGCTAGTCCTGAGGTTTGCGGCAAGGAGAAGTGAATCATGGAAGGACGTCCAAAAAATCAAGGACATACTCCGATTCTAAGAGATAGCAAATATACCCATCCGTAGCCTTAATAGAAACTTAGTGTCTGGATCCATCATGATGTTTTTCTACTTGAAAATAATTTTTTGATAGCCGGTTTGGGCCTAATGAAAGGCCGGTGCTGAACCCGGTCCTCTAACCTAAGGCCTCAGGGGAAGCGGCATTAATGTGGTCGAGAATCTGACGGGGGCTGAGCTTTTGCTTAAACCAGACAATGGGGACGTTGACTTGCTTCCAATTGACACCAGCTTTTTCTAAATTTAGCCGATCGGAAACCGCCAGAATTAAATCGGTGCGATTTGCTTTTTGCACCTGGGCAAACTTTTTTTTCAGATAGTCTGGGCGCCAATAGCCCACAATTTCAAGGAGATAGGTTTTACCCGTGGGGTGAACCAGCCTAAAGTCTGGAATCATGACGCTTCCTGGAAGGGGGATTAGATCCACTTCCCGCTCTAAAACCCAATCGGTTTTTTGGCGGGACCAACTTTGATAAAACTGCTCTTCGATTAAGCTGTCAAAGGGTTTGCCGGGAGGATAGTGACTCTGTAGGGCCGTATCAGAATTAAGGCTGTAGCGCAGCCGCTGGGTGGTCTGTGAGCTGGAATCCCTGTGGTTTAAGGTTGCCGTCAATCGCCATTTGGTGACGTGCAACAGGGCAGGAATGAGCTTGGCCAGAGCTAGACCGTACCGCGTGCTGGCCTGGAAAAGGCTCGTGGGACCATCCAGGGTGATTGTAAAGCCATGATCGGCCTGGCCCTCAATGTAGGCCATGAGGGAAAATAGTTTGATATAGCGAAATAGCAGCTTATATTCGCCAGGATCGTTACGATAGGCATCAATGACCACTTGATAGGCGCGATAGAACAGCCCCTGAACCTGCGCCAGATTGTAGCGGTGCAGCAGTGCCTCTGGGGTCGGGGCCTCAAACTGCACCAAAATTTGATTCTCCTTCAGGTCCGCGTAGAGTCCTGACTGGACTTGATGGGGTTCCACCGTGACTCCCAAGGACTGGGTTAGCTGCTGCGCCGCGTGCTCCAGGATCATCGGTGCTTTTTGAGGGGCAGGGGCGCCCTGAGCCGATAGGCTAAACACGAGTTGACGCAGGTCAACGGGGTCCATGGGGCTCACTGTTTCAAAGGTTGAAAAACTGGAGCTTAACAGATGGGCCAGTCCCCGCTTGATTCGGTAGTCGGTTTGATCGCCCTCCAGATCCTGAAGTGTTTGGTCGAGATCGTGACGCGATCGCCCTTGCATCGAGGCAAAGGTGGTGATGAGGGTTTGGGCCATCTGGAGATGGGCGGGAGTTGGGCTCAAGGCTTTGGGAACTAGAGATTCTCCCTGATAGCGATAAATCAGCAAATCGCTGGTGAGCATGCCGGATGGGGACTAGGTCAGCACCTCTAGGGTACCGTGATTGCCATCTAGGCGGGCTCGTTGACCCACCGGCAGCACGGCATTCACTCCATCATGTCCGAAGGGTAAATCGGAAACCACCGGTATCCCTAAATCCGCCAGGCGATCGCGCAGCACCGATTCCACCGTAAAGCTCGCAATCCCCTCTGGAGCCTCACAGCGGCTAAACCGGCCTAGGGCAATTCCCCTGACCTGCTGGAGCCTGCCGCTGGTTCGCCAATGGGTCAGCATGCGATCAATTCGGTAGGGCGCTTCCCCCACATCCTCAAGGGCCAAAATCACATTGGAAAGATCTGGCATCCAAGGCGTTCCCAATAGATGGGTGGCCACCGTTAAGTTACAGGGCAGCAGGAGACCCTCGGCAATACCGCCGCCCCATCCCAAACCTGTCAAGGGAGGTAGGGGCCGACCGGCGAGCAATGTCCAGAGTCGATGCAAGGCCCAGTCCGGTTCCTGGCCCAAGGTGGTGAGCACAGGACCGTGAACCCCAGCGAGGCCCTGGCACGCATAGCTCCAGAGCAAGCTGGTCACATCGGAAAAGCCCAGGATCCACTTGGGTGGATCCTGGGGGGGCCACTGCCACTGCTCCAGAAGGCGCGTTCCGCCATACCCCCCGCGGCCGCACAGGATTCCGCGTATGTCTGGCTGCCGCAACCCCTGATCAAGGGCGGCTCGCCGCTGCGCGTCCGTGCCGGCTAAATACCCCCAGCGCTGATCGTACTCAGCCGAGAGCACCACTCGGTATCCCTGCGATCGCCAGAGGTCAACGCCTTGGTTAAAGCGATCGTGCTCACGCAGGGCCCCGCTGGGCAGGATGACCCACAGGGAATCCCCAGGCTGCAGGGGGGGGGGAAGCTGACAAGGTTGCATAAAACGCGGAGCTGATAAGTATAGGAAGACTTGCAGGAAAGCCTCGCTATTTTAGACCTTATCTAGAACTTAAAAGTTTAGAACTTAAAGGTGGTGCGAATCACGGGAATCACGATATCCGTATTGGCGCTGTTATGTTCGGGGTTGATGAGATAAATTACCCCAGGGGTAATGTGGATATTTTTATTCACGGGAAACTTGTATCCCGCCTCAACATGATAGGTGGTTCCCCCTTGTCCCGTGCCGGCCAGGGCACCATTAAAGTCCACATTGTCAGCACTGATGATCTTTGGAGGCTGACCGAAAATCACAAACCCAAGGGCCCCCTCCATGCCGAGATCTGGAAACTGCGCAGAGACAGCCCAGTTGAGTAGATCCGCCGATTCGTTGTTGGCAGCATCGGCAGTGCGGGCAAAGGTGTAGCCCACCCATCCAGAAAGGTTCAAAAAGTCAGCGGGTTGGAAGGTTGCTTGAAATCCCAGGTGATCGGCCTCTGTATCTTCGGTATTGGAGAAGGGGCGGCGAGTTGAGCGATCGCCAAAAATGGGGGTACTGCCGCCAGTGCTGCTGGTCACATCGACGTTGCCCGCCTCATCAAAGCTCTTAACATAGGTAAAGGCAAATTTTCCCTGCTTAAATGGCTGCACCATCAACTGGGCCAGGGCTGCGTAGCTGCCAAATAAAAGTCCTCCGCGCGAAGCGCCGGCCGGGGGATTGGGATCATCGCCCACCTCACTCACGGCATTTTGGGGTTCATCGGCCAGGTAGCCCAGGGTCAGTCCCACCACATCGTTGATTTTCCAGTTAAGGGTGGCTCCCGCACCGCCACCGCCTTGGCGATAGATGGAGTTAAAGCGACCAAATCGAGACAGGGCGCCGCTGCTGCTGCTGGCCAGGTAAGGATTAATGGTGTCGATGTTATCTTGAAATTCACCGGCATTGGCATCAATCTTGAGCTGGAGGTTTTTTAGGGGCTTGAATTGATAATTTAATTCATCTAGCTGAAACTGATTGTCGTTGGTGCCCCCGAATCCCAGGCGGGCCATACGGGTGCCGGTGGCATCCTCTAAATTCGGAATTGTGCGAGCTTGGAGGCGCACCCGCAGGCGATCGGTGCCAGAAAAGCTGGTATCAAAGGTCAATCGTGTCCGGTTGGCAAAAAAGATCCGATCTTGCCCCGGCTCGGGATTTGGGCCATTGGCCGAAGCGTTGTTTTCGTCGCCAGTGTATCCCACTCCCAACACCACCTCTCCAGTCAGCTTGGTGAGGGTTGAAAACTGTTGAGCCTCCAGGGTGGAAGTTCTAGCTTCTAGTCCGTCTACGCGCCCCCGCAGGGTTGCCAGCTCCATGGCAAATTCTTCCTGAAGCGCCCGTAACTGCTCCAAATCTTCTGAGGTGGCAAACTGGTCGCTAATGTTGTCTAAGCAAGCATTTACCAGAGCCGCTAGCTCATACCGGGAGGCAGCACGATTTCCGCGAAAGCTGCCATCGGGATAACCCGCCACGCATCCATAGCGCTCTACGAGGGATTGCACTGCCTGGAATGCCCAGTCGGTGGGTTGAACATCTGAAAGCTGGTTCACCGAGGTTACCTGACCCATCTCCCTGGGGCGATCGCCCTGTAACTGGACCAAGGGTTGCCAGAGCCCATCAGCTTCGGCGGGGGCCGCCTGGGCTGGCGCTGGAATCATTCCCAGCAGGGACCCAGCCGCGATCGCACTGACGCAGGCTGCAGACCTGGGGGATGGAAAAAATATTGATATGGCCATAACCTTAAACCGTTAGCTCCTCACAGAAAAAGTCCACAAAAGTCCATTCATCAAAATCGCCCTGAGCCTGAAATCTGGCTCAGCGCTCAGGACGTCGCTGAGATTAACTCTTAGCTAGTTGAGAAACTATCCTAGGATAGGATGGTGTCTTATGCAAATCTCTCTCAATAGCTTGGTAGAGGTTTAGCTCTAATGATAGTTATTATCAAATAATTCAAGTCAAACGGAGCGCGGTGTGTTTTAACAGGCCCGGAAGTTTCTTAGGATGGAACGGAAGTTCCCATAGGATTTACCATGAGCACCGATCGTCTGACAGAACAAGAACTCAAGGCCCATTTGACTAAGCTAGAGGACTGGAGTTTGCACGATGGAAAACTCAAGAAAACCTTTCAGTTCCCAGATTTTCTGCGATCTTTTGGATTTATGAGCAGCATGGCCCTAGTTTCTGAGGCCATGGGACATCACCCCGAATGGTTTAATGTCTACAACCGGGTCGAGGTCACCCTGGTAACCCATGATGCAGGAGGCCTCACCATGAAGGATATCAACTGGGCGGAAAAAGCCGACCAGATGGCCCGTTAAACTTGATTAGGGCTGGTAAGTGGCCTGTAAAACGCACCAGTCGCCCCGATGCTTGCTTTGATTGACCTGCCAGCCCTGAGCCTCTAAGGCTATGGCGACGGTCTGGGCCTGCCGCTGCAGAATCCCACTAAAAATGGCCCAGCTTTGGGGTTGAACCAAGGATGTCATCTCTGGAATTAGTCTCAAGATGACCTCTGCAAGGATGTTGCAACAAAGGCCATCCACAGGAGTTCGATTGGCGGCCACGAGTTCAGGAACACTCCCCAACTGCACCGAAAACTGCTGGGGGCTCAGGTGGTTTAATCGGCGGCAGGCCTTTGCGGCCTCTACGGCAAGGGGGTCGGTATCTACGCCGAAGACCTGTTTGGCGCCCAATAGCAGGGCGGCAATGGCTAAAATCCCAGTGCCGCATCCAATGTCCGCCACTCGCTCTTGCCTCCCTTCATGATCTGCGCTGCGGTACTGTTCTTCCAGGGCTTCCAAGCACAGTTGCGTCGTGGCATGGGTGCCGGTGCCAAAGGCCATCCCCGGATCAAGACGGATCAGCAGTCGCTCGGAATGCGGCGGTTCGGGCAGCCATTGGGGATGAATCAAAAACCGTTCACCCACCGGTTGAGTGTGCCAGTAGTCTTTCCAACTGTTGGCCCAGTCCTCCTGCATCACGATGCTCCAGCGGACCGGTGCGGGTGGCAATCCCAGGGCTTGGATGGTTTGGTTCAGTTCCTGGGCGATCGCTTGAATGTCGGCTTCCTGGACCTGAACCCGAGGAAGATACCCACAAATCACGGGGCGACCGTCTCGATGAAAGCTGGCGGTGCCCAGGCATCCTGCGGCCTGCAATTCCCAAAAAATAAGGTCTTCAAGGGTACTCTCTTCAAAGGCACTATCTTCCAGGGCTCGGCTGCCCTGGATCTCAATTTCCCACCATTGATCCTTCACAATTTTTGGCTTGATGAGACCGCACGGCCTTCAATAAAGGTTATCTGTCAATCCCAGACTGGCTTGCCGGGGTCACTAGCCGATCTGGGATTGCGCGAGCCCCAAAACCCGGTTTGTAATGAGGCTCAAGGCTTAGAGGCGCCCTAATCCTTTGCTTTGCTGGACTACAGAGAAACCATATAGGCATCGCGGATTCCTGGTGCCTGAGTAATTTCATCAATGACACCCTCGGGAAGGGGGTCATCAATGCTGAGCACCATTACCGCGTCTCCGCGCACTAACTTGCGTCCCACCTGCATACTGGCAATGTTGACGTTGAATTTCCCAAGGGTAGAGCCAATTTGCCCAATAATCCCCGGCATGTCGCGGTGCAGGGTTAAAAGCATGTGTTGGGTAGGAATCACGCTGATGGGAAAGTCATCAATGCTGGTAATGCGCATTTCCTTATCCGCCAGCAGTGCTCCATTGACCGATCGAGATTCAGAGGCCCCCTTCGCCACCAGGCGAATTGAGCCAGCATAATCGCGAACATCCGAGTCCTTGGTTTCAATAATCCGAATTCCGCGCTCCTTAGCCTCAATGGCCGCGTTTACAAAGTTAACGCGTTCCCGGAGTGCCGGAGTCAGTAACCCCTTTAATGCGGCAATGACAATGGGCTTGCTATCGGTCTTGGCCAGCTCCCCTTGCAGGCGAACATCCAGGGATTCGATCCGTCCCCCGGCCAGCTGACCCACCAAATTCCCAAGGGTTTCCGCCAACATCAAGTAGGGCTTCAGTTTCTCTAGCACCTCAGGCTTCAAGCCAGGAATATTCACTGCTGAGCGGGCGGGCAACCCCAACAAGACATCTCGAATTTGCTCTGCCACATCAATGGCCACATTCACCTGGGCTTCCTCCGTGGAGGCGCCCAGATGCGGTGTCAGGATGAGGTTTTCCTCCACCTCAAACAAATCTGATTCCTTGAGCGGCTCGTTGGCAAATACGTCAAGGGCTGCACCGGCAATTTTGCCTGCCTTTAAGGCCTCGGCCAGTGCGGATTCATCCACAATTCCGCCCCGCGCGCAGTTGATGATCCGAGCCGTTGGCTTCATTCTTGCCAGGGTTTCGGCGTTGATTAAATTGGTGGTTTCGGGGGTTTTGGGCAGGTGCAGGGTAATGTAATCCGACTCCGAAAACAACAGGTCCAAATCCACCAGGCGACAGCCGAGCTGGTCAGCCCGCTCCTGGGATAGAAAGGGGTCGTAGGCCAGAATCTTCATGCCCATAGCCTGAGCAACGTTGGCTACATGGGATCCGATTTTTCCCAGGCCAACAATGCCTAGATTTTTTTTGTAGACCTCCACGCCGGTGAATTTTTTACGATCCCAATGCCCGGCCTTCAGAGACTGGTTAGCCTGGGGAACATGGCGAGAGAGCGACATCATCAGGGCGATCGCATGTTCTGCTGCTGCAATGGTATTGCCCTCGGGGGAGTTGACCACCACGATCCCCTTTCGGGTGGCGGTGGGGACATCGACGTTATCCACGCCAACTCCGGCTCGCCCAATAATTTTCAGATTGGTCCCGGCCTCAATGACCTCCTGGGTAACTTGAGTCCCAGAGCGAATCATGAGCGCGTCGTATTCTGGAATAATCCGCAGCAACTCCTCTGGTGATAGCTTCGGGCGCTCATCAACCTGAGCAACTTGACCCAGTAAATCAATACCTGCTTGATCAATGGGATCAGAAACAAGAACCTTTGGCATGGTAGTAGATGGTAGCGAATGAGTTGTGCGAAGAAGATTGGGGCAATCCGAATCGTCGGGATGAACTACAAACAGATTAACTGGGTTTGGGGGGGCAGATCCCCTCAGGCGTGCGGTCGAACAGGTGTCCAGCCGTTGCAACCTCTTGCCCAGATGCTGGCTTTCCTTCAGAAGAGCCTTGGAGAAATCCAGCACCAATCCATTTGACGGTCCACCATTTTATCAAACGGACGGGAATTCCTAAAAGATCAGGGGCTGAAGTCGTCGAAATTCTTGGTTTGCTTCCATTGCGCTGGGGTATCCCCGCTCCTGGCCAAGGGATTCCTCCCTATCCTCGCCTGGTAATTTCATAGCTGAGGTGATCGTAGGCCAGTTCTGCATTGGGGAAAATTGCCCGGGCTTCGCTCAGGAGATCCTCGAGATGAATTGCGTTTCCAGGTGCGTAGCGCGGACTAAAGTGGGTCAAGAATAAGGACTGTGCCGAGGCCATCAGAGCCACTTGGGCTGCCATGGTAGAGGTGGAATGGAGGCGTTCGTACGCCAGGTCTGCATCGTGATGAGAGAAGGTTGATTCGTGAACCAGCACATCGACATTCTGGGCAAGGTTGACTGCAGCCTCGCAAAAAATGGTGTCGGTACAGTAGGCAAATTTCCGACCGACGATATTGGGACCACAGAGGTCTGAGCCATTAATGGTTCTGCCATCGGGAAGCTCTACCAGTTCTCCCCGCTTGAGGCGACCATAGATCGGGCCGGAGGGAATGCCCAACTTTTTTGCCCGCTGCACATCAAAGTGGCCGGTGCGGTCCTTTTCGGCAATGCGGTAGCCAAAGGTGGTGACTCGATGATCAAGGCGATCGCAGGAAACCGTAAAATCCGTATCCTGCAGCACCAGACCTGGGGCAACGGTATAGACCTGAATCGGGTAAGAAAAGTGGGTTTGGGAATATTTGCGACAGTGGTGCAGGTAGGCCTCCAGTCCGGGGGGGCCGTAGAGGTCAATCCCTTGCGTGTTTCCCGCAAGGCCACAGCTGGCCAGCAGCCCCATCAAGCCGAAAATATGGTCGCCATGCATATGGGTGATAAAAATGCGCGTGATCTGGCTGATCTTTAAATCGCTGCGCAGGAGCTGATGCTGGGTTCCCTCGCCACAGTCAAAGAGCCAAACTTCCGCGCGCTGGGGAAGCCGGAGGGCAACGCTGGAGACATTTCGCGATCGCGTGGGAACGCCAGAACTGGTGCCCAAAAATGTAATTTGCAAACCTACCTTCTCCTCAATCTTGCGTCCCTTTCGTTACTATATCCACCCAGGGGAATGCTCCGACATCGATCCCCCCTGAATCAATCTTTCCTGAATCGAGCTTCCCTGAGCGAGGCCCCGGTTGCGGGGGGCAACTTTTCTGCTTCCCTGGCGTCAAGGTGAGCGACCCAGTGATCTTTCGTCAGCTCGCCTTACCGCGATCGCCCTCCCCTAAAGATTTATCCCGAGGCAGCAGAGAAATGCTGTAAACTCTCATCAAATTTACTTCGATAAACTTGCCTCGATAAACTTGCTTCGATTTTTTCCTGGGGGTGAATCCTAGATTTGCTCCTATTCACATCCTCAAAGCCTAGCTGTTCTGTCCTATGACCTCTCAAACTGCTTTTCGTTGGTTTAGTGCCTCGACTGGTGCCCTGCGAGCCTTGCATCCGGCACGGGGCTCGTTTCCAAAGCTGCTGTTGGGAAGCATGGCCCTGCTGTTTCTGGGGGGCTCTCCCAGTTTAGCCCGAGAGGTTAGGGTGGCGATTCAGCAAAACGCTCAGTCCTTAACGGTGGGCAGTTCCACCCCGGCCAAGGTGTTGGATGGCACTGGACAGGTTCTTGGAACAATTAAGGGCCTGGAGGCTCTTCAGGCAGAGGCGGTGACCGGTGCTGTCAACCTGGCGGGAAAACGAGCCTGGCAGCTGGTGATTGTGCCCGAGGATGAGTCGGGATTAGTGTTTATCGGCGATCGCTGGTATCGCGGTCAGGCACGGCTGATCCGCACCTCAGATGGATTTGTCGCGGTGAATCAGGTGGACCTGGAGGACTATCTTGCCAGCGTGATTGGCAAGGAAATGTACGTGTCCTGGCCCTTGGAAGCGTTGAAGGCTCAGGCCGTTGCCTCTCGCTCCTACGCCATCTTCAAGATGCAAAAGCCCAAGAGTTCGCTGTTTGATCTGCTGAGCACCACCACCTCCCAGGTTTACGCCGGGATAGAAAGCGAGGCCCCCAGCACCCTTGAGGCCACCGCCCAAACGCGGGGGCAGGTGTTGACCTACCAGGGTAAGGTGATAGAGGCGGTGTTTCATTCCGCCTCTGGTGGCCACACCGAAAACTCTGAATATGTTTGGTCTAGCGCCGTTCCTTATTTGAAAGGTGTGCCAGATTTTGATCAAGAGGCTCCCGTCTTCCGATGGACCGCCAACTTTACCGCCGCCCAAATGCGTCAGCGCCTTCCCGGTGTGGGTAACGTCCGCGCCTTGGTGCCCATCCAATCCTCACCCACCGGACGTCTCAAGCAGGTTAAAATCGTTGGCGATGCTGGCTCCCAGGTGTTAAGTGGGACCCAACTGCGCAAAGCCCTGGGACTGAAAAGCACCCTCATTGAAGTGCAGCCCCAGTTTGGCCTAGTGGCCGGACAGGCCACCACCGTCCTCCCAACGCAGTTCCAAATCTCGGGACGCGGCTATGGCCACGGAATTGGCATGAGTCAGTGGGGAGCGCACGGCATGGCTCAACAGGGCAAAACCTATCAGGACATCGTTCAGTACTACTATCGAGGCACGCAGATCGTCACCCAGCCCTAGGGTTCAGTGCCTTAAGGTTCAGTTCCTGGGGACCCATGGCATTGAGCTTGCCACTCACCCTCAACGGGGCACCCTCAGGCATGGGGTGACTTCAGAGCCTCCACCACTGAAAGCACCACCTCATCGGGCACTTGATCGATCAAGGTGACCTGGCCAATGGCCCTGGGAAGCACAAATCGGACAGCCCCATCCTTGACCTTCTTATCAGAGCGCAGTAGCGAGAGGACTCGTTGACTGTCAAAATCCTGCGGCAGCTGGGTGGGAAGGCCACATTTTTGGATAAGCCGGTGCTGGCGATCGCAGCAGTCCTGGGACCACATCTGAAGGGCGACGGCGATTCTCCCCGCCGCAATCATCCCCAATCCCACCGCCTCGCCGTGGTTAAAAAGACGATAGCGAGTCATACTCTCGATGGTATGTCCAAGGGTATGGCCATAGTTGAGAATGGCCCGCAGCCCCGCTTCTTTCTCATCCTGGGTGACTACCTTTGCCTTGGCCGCACAGGATCGCTTCAGCAGGTCTGAGAGCAGCGAAGGCGGCACGTAGCGTAGCTGATCCAGACGCGGTGAGGCTTCCAAGGCTTGAAAGAGCTGCTCATCCCAGATGACTCCATATTTAATCACCTCCGCCATGGCTGCGCGGAACTCGCGTCCAGGAAGGGTTTGCAGGGTTTCTGGATCAATTAAAACCAGCATGGGTTGATGAAAAGCGCCAATGAGATTCTTTCCCTGAGGATGGTTGACACCGGTTTTGCCCCCAATGGCGGCGTCCACCATGGCCAGGAGCGAGGTGGGAACCTGGACCACTGAAATCCCTCGCAGCCATGTGGCCGCGGCAAAACCGGTCATATCGCCGATGACACCCCCTCCCAAGGCAAGAAGCGTTGAGGATCGCTCCAGCCGATGGGCCAGAGCACAGTCATAGATTTTTTGAATTGTCTTCAGGGTTTTATAGCGCTCCCCGGCGGGCAGAATACAGGAGAGGACCTCGTAGCCAGCCGCCTCTAAGGACCCCTGGAGGCGATCGCCGTAATGCTTCCAAATCTGGGGATTCGACACCACTAGAATTTTTTGCCCCAGGGTCTTGCGCAGCAGGTGGGAATTGCGCAGGTGTTGTCCTATTTCAGCGATGCCCTGCTCCTGAATCAAAATTTTGTAGGGCTGTTGCGGAAGAGGAACCGGAATTTCAGTCGCTGGCATCGTCAATTTGTCGAAAGTAAAGGACGTACAGAAAGAGTGATCAGAATCAAGAGTCATCAGAAAGAGTGATAGAAAGCACTCCCCTCCTTCACTACGATACTGGTTGTTTTCCCTTCCCACACGTCTCATTTGGAGTCATCGGTCCATTGCGCCGCCGCCCCCCCCCCTTGGCTCCCTCTACCCCTAGCCCAATCCACAGCGATCGCAGTGGCCACAGGGAAGTCTTGCCTCAAACCCAAAGGTCTGGAGGATAAACTGCCAGCGGCACTGACGGGTTTGGATGAAGCGGCGCATACTTTGGACCTCGCCCTCATCCTTGGAGAATCCCGCAGGCCCTTTTCCCGTGGGCCTGATCCGATAGTCTAGGGGGCCAGTCCAGATCACCTGGCCCAGACTGTGGAGCAAGGAAAGGGCCATTTCCGCTTGGGGATAGATCTCGGTCAGGGCCGGGATATGTCCTGACTGAGGCAGACGCTTTGCTAAACGAAGCGCGTGGCGGTAGTGATCCTGACGTTCCTGATGGAAATATTGACGCTGCTGGCGGTCATAGGGGTCAAGCCACCCCGTGGGCTCACTCACCAACATCCAGGCCTGGGCGGGCTGGGCGTCGCGCCCGGCGCGGCCAATCTCCTGCAAATATTCGCTCAAGCTCAGGGGAGGATGAAAGTGGCAAACCCAGCGCACATCGGGCTTATTGATTCCCATTCCAAAGGCCGAGGTGCAGATCACAAATTGGGTCTGCCCTGTGAGCCACTGCTGCTCAATCCGGCGACGAGTCTGGGCACTGAGACCGGCGTGGTAAGCCAGGCAGGGACAGCCTTGCCCGGTTAGCCATTGAGTCAACTCCTCGCCTTCACGGCGACTGCGGATATAAACCAGGCCCGAGGTTTCTCCCTGTGCGCGAATGAAATTCAAGAGCCGCTGCCTGCGGCTGCGATCTGACCAGGCAATTGAGATTTTTAAGGCTAAATTCGGTCGATAGGGGCTCTCTCGCACAATTCGGGGCGATCGCAGTCCCAATACCCGCTGAATTTCTTGTGCGGTTCCTGGATCTGCAGTTGCGGTAAATGCTCCGATTCCAAAGGAGGCCTTGGGCAAGGCGGGTCTGATGCTTCCCAACCGGCGATAAATGGGACGAAAGGTTGTTCCCCATTGCAAAAGACAATGGGCTTCATCAATGATGAGCAGGCTAATCTGGTTTGCCCAAGTGGGTAGTCGCGGCCAGAAGGATTGGCTCAGCAAGGTTTCTGGGGCCAGATATAGTAGCTTTAGCTGCCGCGCTTCGATCCGACGGATACAGTCTTGCCGATCTTGCTTTGAAATCTGGCTGTGCAGCAGCGCCGCCGGAATTTGTCGCTCACGCAGCTCGGCGACCTGATTCTCCATGAGCGACACCAAGGGCGATACCACAAGGGTCAGGCCGGCATGCAGGAGCGCTGGCACCTGGAAACAAATAGACTTCCCTGCACCCGTTGGCAAGATCACGAGCATATCGCGTCCTTGGGATAGGTCAGTCACAATAGCCTCTTGGGGAGGGCGGAAGCTATCATATCCCCAGTATTGCCGCAGCACTGCGATGGCTCTATCCGACGTCGGACGGTGCGTCATGAGTGGAAACTTTCAGCGCAGGAGTACGGTCTTTAGGAATACTTATCGCTGACTTTTTGAGGACAATAGGAAAGTGCCCTGAATGTTTTTACCTTTGTGGGTCAGATCTTCCCCCTCATCAAGATTTTGTGCCGAGGTTTTCCAAACCGTTGCCCCCACCGCCCCCTATCCGTTTTAGGGGTTGATCTCATCCCTGGATAAACACCATTCCTGATCCAACACTACTGAATCTACATCACCCGCGTTATGGTTCATACAACATCATCAGTTCATCGGTCCGCCCTGCGCACGGTTCTCATCTTAGCCGGCCTCCTCGGCAGCTGGGGCATAGTGGAATCCTTAGCGCTCAAGCCCTGGAGCACCGAGCCTTCCTATGCCCAGATTCGTCCCGCGGATACAAACTTTATCGCCCAAGCCGTGGAACAAGTGGGACCTGCGGTGGTGCGCATTAACGCAGCGCGGACGGTACAGACCCAGGTGCCCTCGATTTTTCGAGACCCGTTTTTCCGCCAGTTTTTTGGTTTAAATATTCCAGACTCACGCCCGCGAGTTGAGCAGGGGACCGGTTCAGGATTTATCCTGAGTCGAGACGGCATGATCTTAACCAACGCCCATGTGGTGGATAAGGCCAACCAGGTGACCGTGGTTCTCAAAGATGGGCGGAACCTGGAAGGCCGAGTCATGGGCCAAGATCCCTTGACCGATGTGGCCGTGATTAAGGTTGATGCCTCTAATCTGCCCACGGTGCAGTTTGGGGACTCCGAGGCCCTCAGACCCGGCGAATGGGCGATCGCCATTGGAAACCCCCTGGGCCTGGACAACACCGTGACGGCGGGAATTATTAGCGCCACGGGACGAACCAGCGGCGATATTGGCGTCACAGATAAGCGCGTTGGCTTCATTCAAACCGATGCCGCCATCAATCCTGGGAATTCCGGCGGTCCCCTGCTCAATCAATATGGTCAGGTGATTGGCATGAATACGGCCATCATTGGGGGGGCTCAGGGGTTAGGGTTTGCCATTCCCATCAACACGGCCCGCCGCATCGCGACCCAGATTATTCAAACGGGCCGAGTGGAGCATCCCTACTTGGGAATTCGAATGGCCACCCTCAGTCCCGAGCTGAAGCAAAGACTCAATCAAGACCGCAGCTCCCGCCTTCGCGTCCAAGATGAGACCGGCGTTTTGGTGTTTGAAGTGCTGCCCAACTCTCCCGCTGCCCGCGCAGGTATGCAGCCGGGAGACGTGATCAAAAAGATCAATGATCAAACCATTACCAAGGCCAATCAGGTTCAGCAACAGGTTGATCAAACGCCCATCGGTAGCACCCTCCGCCTAGAAGTCCGACGGGCCAATCAAACCGGATCAATCACCGTGAGAACGGCTGCCCTTCCCACCCAGGGATAGGTTTAGTCCTAGAAAACAAGGGATGCTTCCTGAAAATAATTTTATTTGGCAAGATTATATTCTTTGAGCAAGATCAGAAGAGACATTGAGGTTCTTCAGGGCTGAAGATAGATCTAGGAAATGAAATAGCCCCATTTCCTAAGCCAGACCCCTACTTTTTCCTCAGGTCTCTTGAGAGTTTTCATCGCAGAGTCTTAAGAAGCCACGAGAAGGTAGAATCTGGTACATACACCCGATGTAGGATATAGCTGTTGTCGCTTGTTGTTAGCGCTCAACAGCTTTTTTATGCCGATGGGAGCGCTTCTGGAAATGCCATAATTGAAGTGCATTCCGCCCAGTCGGGGTTTGAGTCGCTAAGTCACCGTGATTGAGTTTAAGTGCACGCCCTACGGAGTTGGACATAGGTCCGAAGGCGTTTGTTTGCTCATGGAAGTGGGAGCCTCTCGCTTCCTGCTCGATTGCGGTTTAAAAGATGCCTTTTCCCTATTGTTAGCCCTCCAAAAAATTCGCGATGCTCACTCGACTGGCCTGCCCCTAGACTTTATTATCTGCTCCCATGCCCACTGGGATCATGTGCAAAGTTTGTATCAGTTAAATCAGGTCTATCCCAAGATTCCCATTTACCTGACGGAGGCCACCGCGCACTTGCTGACGCTTCACTGGCCGGAACAAAACCTGACCCAACTGCAAGCGGCGTTTTGCATTGTTCCCTGGAAATTAACCCTTGAGGTTACGCCCGAGTTGTCCCTGGCGTTTCTGCCTGCAGGACATTTTCCCGGCGCTGCGGCAGCCTTTCTGACCTACCGGTCTGCCCTGGCCGGGGAAAGTGCCGCAAATGCCACGGCTTCGCTGCTTTACACTGGCGATAGCTGCCTGGCCAATACGCGAATGACCGATGCGCTACCGCTGCAGATCTATCGCACCTTCACCCCCGATATTTTAATTGTGTCCGGATGCCTGGGAACCGATTCCTACCCGAATCGGCGGCGTCAAGAGGCTCAGTTGCTCCAGCATATCAATACCGCCCTAGAGGATGGGCAATCCCTGCTCATTCCAAGGGTGCAGATGGGGATGATGCCGGAGTTGATTATGCTCTTGCGAACCCATCCCCAATTCGTGGGTAAAGATATTGACATCTGGATCCATGAAGCTGTGGCCCAAGAGTGCGATCACTATTTAAAAATTTTGCACCTGCTGCCCAAGCCTGTTAGTAACTTAGCCACCACCCAGCCCCTATTTTTCGACGAACAACGGTGTCCCAGATTGCGACGCTTCAGCGAGGCTTGCCTGGAACATCTGCTTCACGCCCCCGCCATTGTGCTGACCCCAGCGAAGGTGAATTTAGCACCCATGCTTGAGCGTGCTGAGGGGCTTTGGAATTTGCTGATCCTCGATCAACCCTGGCAGGAGGACTCGCTCTTGTCAGGGGAGGACCAGGCTACCCCGGAGGTCATGCTAGATGCCCGACTCGGCCCTAGGGGGGTAGCGCAACAGCTGCGACATTGGTTGGCCTCTGACCGGCTGAGGATGACCCCCTTTGTCTTAACCCAACATTCCGACCTGTCGGGAACGCTGCAGCTGATTCACAATCTCAAACCCCAACATGTGGTGTTTATTCATGGTTCTCCCGCTAAATTAGAGGACTTAACCAACTTAGATGGGTTGATCAATCGCTATCATCTACATCTTCCCTATCCGGATAAGCCCTTTGAACTTCTGCTTGGGCAAGATAAAATTCAGCTCGATCTCCAATCGTCAGAGCGTCAGCCCGATCAAGTGCTCCCCATTCCTGTGGAAATCCAGGATCAATCCGGAGAGATTTTTCTCAAGCTTCCCCAGACCCTGCGCGGAGACCCACACTGGGACAGGTTTACTGAAACGGGCCTGATGAGGGCTACTTGGCAGGGAGAAGATCTGTTACTTCAGCCCGTCTCCCAACAGAATCTGTTGGAGTTGCGACGACAACGGGTGAAGCAGCCTGGGGACTGCTGTTCTAACTGTCAGTTCTATCAAAATCAGCATTGTGCTAGCCCAGCCTCGCCATTAAGCGGTTTGGCGGTTGACCCCACGGGCCTTTGCCCGCAATATCAACCCTCGCCTGGAAATTCCTCGGCACGATAGCACTGGATCCAGGAATTCATTCAGGGGGCCTATTCTGCATTTGTGTCCGGTGAAGGGTTGGGAAAGCGCTCTACCTCTGGACAATCCTCTGAGACGAGTGGCTCAATATTCCCCCGCGGCACAGCGGCCAGCTTCCGCTGGATGGAGCCAATGCTCTCTAAGCGAATCATTTCTTCCCAGGCACAGAGCTCATCTTCTTCATCAGATTCATAGCGAACGGTGACCAAATCGCCCTCAATGTCCGTAATTTTGGCACGCTCTATCCATCGCTGCTGGTCCCTTAAAAATAGGCACACTTCCTGACCATCGCTGTAGAGCTGATAAATCTTGCGATGTAACATTGACGGATTCTCCCATGAAGTGTAAAAACAACTGCGACTGATGCAGTTTATTTTGCCCCGCTGTGCAATCACTGGCTACTCTAATCTAACGTAATTCAAATCCCTAGACGGTTTGAGTTTTGACAGTTTACCCGAAAGCGGTCCCTATTCAAAGGTCACCACGCTGCGAATGGATTCGCCCCGATGCATCAGGTCAAAGGCCTGATTAATCTCGTTGAGGGGAAAGCTATGGGTCACCAGGGGGTCGATCTCAATTTTTCCATTCATGTACCAATCCACAAGCTTTGGAACGTCCGTGCGCCCCTTGGCTCCGCCAAAGGCCGACCCCTTCCAGACCCGTCCGGTCACCAGCTGAAAGGGGCGAGTGCGAATCTCTTGACCGGCACCTGCCACGCCAATAATGATGCTCTCCCCCCAACCCTTGTGGCAGCATTCGAGGGCCTGACGCATGACCTCAACGTTGCCAATGCATTCAAAACTATAATCGGCACCGCCTTGGGTCAGCTCTACTAAGTAGGGGACTAAGTCTCCTGCAACTTCCTGGGGATTGACAAAGTCTGTCATGCCTAACTGCTCCGCTAGGGGGCGCTTCTCTGGATTTAAATCTACGCCCACAATGCGATTGGCTCCCACCAGGCGCGCAGCTTGAATCACATTCAGGCCAATTCCCCCCAGTCCAAACACGACCACATTGGCGCCGGGCTCCACTTTAGCCGTGTTGATAACGGCCCCAATGCCGGTGGTAACCCCACAGCCAATCAAGCACACCTTTTCAAAGGGGGCATCTTTTCGGATTTTTGCCAGGGCAATTTCGGGTACAACCACGTAGTTTGCAAAGGTGGAGGTGCCCATATAGTGATGCAGCATCTCATTGCCATAGGAGAATCGGCTGGTTCCATCGGGCATGAGCCCTCGGCCCTGGGTGCCGCGGATGGCCTGACAAAGATTGGTTTTACCGCTCAAGCAGTATTCGCAGCTACGGCATTCAGGAATGTACAGGGGAATTACATGATCGCCAACGGATAAAGTCCTGACCTCAGGTCCTAGCTCAACGACGACCCCTGCTCCCTCATGGCCAAGGATGCTGGGGAACAATCCCTCAGGATCGTCTCCTGAGAGGGTGTAGGCATCGGTATGACAAACACCGGTGGCTTTAATTTCAACCAGAACTTCTCCTGCTTTGGGTCCCTCAAGCTGGACCGTTTCAATGCTCAGCGGTTTTCCAGGCTCAAAGGCAACTGCGGCTTTCACATCCATGGGGTAAGGTCAATCCAAATCAAAAACGATGGGTTTGCGATGGCGATACGGGGCTATCGAGTCCGACTTTTTGAGGGCCGTTTGGGATTAAACAGGATATTGAACAGGCTTGTAATGAGAGACAGACAGACGGATCCGACCAGGGCGGGAATGGGACCATCGATACTAAAGCCCGGGGTGACTAGAATGCTAACCCCCCAGAGGGTGAAGGCATTAATAACAAAGGAAAACAGTCCCAAGGTGATCAAGCGAATCGGAAAGGTTAAAAACGACAGGACTGGGCGAACGGTGGCGTTCGCAATGCCAAGGACAGGAGCTGCGATCGCGGCCCCTGTACCAGTTACGTCAAATCCCTCAATGACCGCTGCTGTAATCAGTAGAGCAATCGCGCCAATGAACCAGGTGACCAGGAAACGCTTCACACCATATCTTCGAAATCAAATACCAGTATTATTTCATAGCCCCCGACTCAGGAGAAGGCCGGTGTGCTGGAACTGTGCAAAAAAATTGCCGCGAGGAAACCTTCTCGACTCGCGGCAAATCAATGATTGTTGTAAAGCAGCCAGGAGTTAAAGCCGCAACGACCTTAACTGGCGAGATACTCGCGTACGTCTAGCTTTCGGCGGCGTAAATAATCCAGGGCCTGACGTTCTAGCTGGCGAACCCGCTCCCGGCTCAGGCTCAGCTGCTGCCCAACCTTGGCTAGGGACAGCTCCTTGCCGTTGTCCAATCCAAAGCGCAGGGTTAGGATCTGACGCTGCTGGTCGGTCAGACCTGCGAGTAACTCATGCACATCGGCCCGCAGGGATTCACGAGCGGTAAACTGCTCCGGGGATTGCCCCTCATCCTCCAGTAAATCGCGCAGCTCCGTATCCTGGTTGTCCCCAACCCGCAGGTCCAGGGAAATGGGCTGTCGTGCCATGGTCAGGTACTCACGAATTTGAGCGGGTTCAAGCTCAAGCTCACGAGCAATTTCACTGGGAGTCGGGCTGCGTCCAAGCTGTTGGGACAGCTCTCGCTGAGCTTTTTTGATTTTATTGAGCTTTTCAGTGATGTGAATCGGGAGCCGAATGGTCCGCGCTTGCTGGGCAATCGCCCGCGTAATCGCCTGACGGATCCACCAGTAGGCATAGGTCGAAAACTTGTAGCCCCGGGTTGGATCAAATTTTTCGACGCCACGTTCCAGGCCGAGGGTTCCTTCTTGAATTAAATCCAGCAGCTCCAGGTTGCGTTTTTGATATTTCTTGGCGACGGAAACCACCAGGCGCAGGTTTGCTTCAATCATTTTTTGCTTCGCCCGCTGCCCGCGAGACAGCACCTGACGCAGCTCAGGTTCGGAAAGACCTAGGGCCTCAGCCCATTGCTCGTCCGTGGGCTGTTCCTCTGTGGACTCTGTGATCAGCGACTCTCGAACCTCCAGTGCCTCCATCATTTTCTGGACCTGCTTACCTAAGATAATTTCCTGCTCATGGGTGAGTAGCGGGACTCGACCGATTTCATGGAGGTAGGTCCGAACCATATCGGTGGTGTTGGGGGCTGGCGTTCCTTTTTGTTTGGTTTTAGGCTTGGTCATGGGATTCGGGTGCCTCCCGGGGTGAGTCATCAATGTGAAGGTGAAAGGTGAATGGGGATTTTAAAATTTTAGGTAGGATTTGGAGAGTCAATTAATGCGAAGTCATTATGAGTTTGATCTACTCAATCATCATAGGTCAAGGGGCCTTCTCTGTCTGTAGGCCAGAAGGTTGAGATCTCCGTACTACCATGACGATTGATTATGGGTTTTATCCTATCGTTCCAATCCTTCTGACCCCGATTTTTCTTAGGAAGTTTCAAGATTTCCCTGAGAATTCCCCAAAAGAATTAAATTTGCAAGTCCAAGGGGATATCAACTGACCCAAAACCCAGGGTTCTTCCCCCGCAAATCTCTATTTACGTGATCATTCTGAGGAAATTCCGTTGACTTGTCTGCATATTGCCCTTAAGGAATGGTCTACGGCCATTGACGCCATTGAGGTCTCAAAGACGATCTTGCTATTTCGAAAGGGCGGGATTCACGAACCCCGGCCAGGATTTCAAGTTCAGTTGGGGGCTACGCTGCTGTTTCCCACCTTTTCCCATCAGTCCAGTGCCTGCCTGAAGCCAGAATGGGCCAGACTCGCTTCAAGCAGCCAGAGCGTGAGGCTAAAGCTCTGGGCCGAGGTCACAGATTGGTTCATCCTTCGAGATCCCGGCTTAATTCCAACCCTCAGTCCCTTTCATGTGTGGACTGATGCCTTTCTGGAGCAGCGGCTGGCCTGGAAGCCTGAACGTCCGCTCTATGTGGTTCTGTGTCGATTTTATCAGCTGCGTCCTGCGCTACCGCTTCCCGACCTGCCGCAGTCTGGGGGGTGTCGTTCCTGGCTCAACCTTGAGCCTCCGATTACCGTGGAGGCAACCGTGCCTTTAGTCTCTGAGGCGAACTACCGTAGGCAATGTCTTAGGATCCAGCGCCTGATGCAGTCAGGGGTGGATCAGGTGCTATCTGGGTCTGACCCTCCCTTGGAGAAATGTGATTGAGATCATTGGGGCAGGTGTGTTTCCTCACATCGAAACGATTCTCACTTTGGGAGATTAAGCCTAGATGCAAGTCACCGTAGCCCAAGGATCTTCTTCCATGCGACAGCCGCCTAAAGTGCAATGGACTGCCCTCCTTTCCTTTTTTTTGTTGACTGTCATTATTGCCGACTGTCTCCCTTGGCCAGGGTTAGGCGATGGGATTCTAGCGCAGATCGGCAATCACCTATTGCGAGGGGCTAATCAGGACTCACCGATGGACACCGTAGGCCAGGCCCAAAACGCAATCTCGCTGGGCGCCCGTGACCCGCGGCAGATTTCCCGGTAAGCCAAGCTGGTGCCAATAGGCGAGGATGGCGAAGGCGATAGACTCCTTGGCCTTCGCATCGAGGCCATAATCGGTGGTAATGCCCACTGGAGTTGGATTCAGAGCGATCGCCAGCCGTTGTCGCAGATAGGTATTCTGACTACCGCCCCCACACAGGAGGACCGCTCCGGGAGGGTGGGGAAGAAATCGCCGGTATTCCTGAGCCACCGATTGAGCGGTAAAGTCGGTAAGGGTCGCAAGCAGGTCGGCGGGGGTCAGATTGTAGGGCGCAGCCGCTTGAAAACACTGGTCTAAAAAGGCTGGGCCAAAATATTCCCGACCGGTGGACTTGGGCGGCGAAATCTCAAAGTATGGATCCTGGAGCCATTGATGGACCAGGGGGTGACAAATTTTGCCTTGGGCGGCCCATTGTCCATTGGCATCGTAGCTAAGCTGTCCCTGGGTCAACCGGGTGACAGCCAAATCCAGCAGAATATTTCCCGGCCCGGTGTCCCAACCGAGAACCCCCTCTCCCAGGCTTTGAACCCGATCAAGTGCCGGTAGGTAAGTGGTGTTCCCCATGCCGCCAAGATTTTGCACGCAGCGACTCTGGTGGCGATCGCTCAGTAAACAAACATCCACCCGGGGCACGAGGGGAGCCCCGTGGCCTTGGGCCGCAATGTCCGCCAGGCGAAAATTACAGACCGTGGGCGTTTGGGTGATCTGGGCAATGAGATCCCCGCGCCCGAGCTGTAGGCTATAGCCCAGGGTGTTGGCGGCGGCTGGACGATGGAAAACAGTTTGACCATGGGACCCAATCAAAATTGCTGGATCCTTACCGGATTGGACGGCGAGGGCGGCTTCAGCAAAAGCCCGGGCAATGTTGTCATCCAGTTGCGCCAGGTTTGCCAGGGAAATCCTCTCCCCTTGGCACAGGGCAAGAATTTGGCGACGCAGGGACGGGGCATAGGCGAAGGTCTGACTTGCGATGAGATCGACGGTGAGATCTTGATCGCTTCCCGAGAGATCTACAAGGACGGCATCAATGCCATCGACCGATGTTCCGCTCATCAGCCCCACAACCCGAGTTTTATCGGGTTGGAGAAACGGCAGGCCAGGGTCAGGCGTTGGCATCGCGTAGTTTAGTCTAGGGGGCATCCAGTCTAGGGGGCATCCAGTCTAGGGGGCATCCAGTCTAGGGGGCATCCTCAGTCCCAATCCGAGGTTGAAAGACCTGCATTTGCAAATGTTTGGCCGGGGATAAGTCCAGAGTTTGCCATTGCAATAGGGTGATTTTGACCCATCCCGACTGATTAAGATCGGTCTCGACTGGAATGGGTTGATCCGGGGGCACCAGCCAGGGCTGAACAGCGACACTCCCCGCCTCTCGAATTTGCGTCCCTGACTCATCGTAAATTTCGTAATAAATTCGCAGGGATTGCACCGGGTCAGGTCCCGTATTTTCTACCGTGAGCCGCAGCTGGGCATAGTCACGGGTGCCAATTTGTTCGGTCACGACCTCAGCAGCGGTCACCTTCACGGTGTCAGATTTTTGAACTTTCTGACGCTTAGCCAGGCTCCAGCTTTGGGGCAGAACGGCCCTGGCCGGGCGCTTAATCCCAAGGGGCAGCGCCACGCTGGCGATCCAGCAGGCCAGAACGATGGGTATGGTAAACCTTGCCATTCCTAAATTTGCTTCCTCTCGATTGCCTCTCCATCCATAGGCTGGACACGGTCTGCACCGGGTGTTTTGCAGGAGATCCTAAAATCCCAGCCAGTCTAAGAGCCCCTTGCCGGTAACCACCTCAATTAGCAGCGTGGCTACGATCCCCACCATGGCCGCTCTCCCGTTGAGGCGCTCGACGTAGTCGTGAAACCCGTATTTAGGGGGCGCTAGGTTGGGTTGCTGTTTGGGGTCTGTCATGACTTCAGAATCCTTGTAAAGAGTAGTAAATAACGCTGCACGGGGTATGCTGCTGCACGGCTTATTCTAACGAACTGCTTCTGCTCCCGGAAAGAGGCGGCCCCTTACCAGACAGTCTGCCCTGCGAAATAGTCCTGAAGCTGTTGCTGATGATCGTGGGCCAGCTGGGTCCAGGGCAGATTTTCCATGGAAAAGGCGCGGACCTCCTGCACTTCCCCCACATCAATGATTTCATAAACTCCCGCTACAAATGCTTCGACGGTAACGCAGATGGAGTGAATCCTAGGGTCGCGTTTTGGTGAGGAGTAGACGCCCACCAAGCGCCCAAACCGCTGCACCTGCAGCCCGGTTTCTTCGCGGAGTTCTCGCCCTGCTGCCGTGGGGAGGTCCTCGCCCCAGTCGACAAAGCCTCCCGGTAAGGCCCAGCGCTGGTTGTCTCGACGGTGGATCAGGACAATTTGGCCATCCGGGAGTATCGGAATGATGGCCACCCCCACGATGGGATGTCGAAATATGAGTCCCAGGATGGTCTGGGTATACTGCCAAGCTCGTCCCAACACCAGGGATAGCCGAGAATTTTCCATGGAGGCGTTTAGGATGGCTCGGTGGACTTTAACCGCTGCAGATCTTCATAAACCTCGTGCGGATGAGGTTCTGGCCTAACCTTGGGATAAATTTTGGCCAGCTTCCCGGCCGGATTAATGATGAAGGTGCGTCGGTAGATGCCTTCATATTCCTTGCCCATAAACTTTTTGGGGCCATAGCTTTCGTATTGCTTAGCAACGCTGGCATCTAAATCGCACAGGAGGGGAAAGGGAAGGTCGTACTTTGTGGCAAACTTTTGATGGGACTGGGCATTGTTCATGCTTACCCCAATCACTTCGGCATTTTCCGCCTGCAGCGCCGCGTAGTGATCTCGAAATCCACAGGCTTCCTTGGTGCATCCGGGGGTGTTGTCCTTGGGATAGAAATACAGAATCACCCATCGACCTTGAAATTGACTCAGTTGGTATTCCTGGCCGCCACCCTCTTCTAAAACAAAATCTGGTGCCGTGTCGCCGACTTGTAATGCCATCGTGCTCGGTTGAAAAATCAGGTAAAAATCTGGCGCTAGTGTATCTGAATGTGGTGTCCGTTAGCATCCGGTAGCGGGGGTGGCTTAGGGGCAACTTTCAGCGCGGCTTATTTCCCGAACTGCTCTAGGCAGGGGGCAAGGGTGCGGGGTATAACAGGTACGAAGCCCGATTAACCCATGAGGCGCCAATCCTATGTCCATTTTTCGGCAATATATCCTGCCGCTGATCATTGTTTTGATGTTTTTGTTTGCGCTGGTGGTGGTCAGTGCCCGCATTTTTCTCCCTGCAGATATGGCTGCCCCTGCTCCGGTTGGATTCCTTGGGGCTGAATGGGTGCTTCGACCGGGAGTTTAAGCACTCAGAGCGCTTGGGTGAGAGCGATCTGGGAAGAGACGGGTAATTTCCTCTGGCTTTAGGGTCAGGCCTTGCCCGAATCGTAGTAGGCTAGCCTTCGTAGACCTTCCTTCCCCTTCCCCAGCGACTATGAAAGCCCAAGTGTTTAGAGGCGTGAAGCAGCTCTCCTACGAAGAAGTTCCCATGCCAACTCTGGAGCAAGATGAGGTTCTCGTGCGGGTGAGGGTGGTGGGGCTGTGCCAGTCTGATATCAAGAAAATTCTCTATCCCCTCTATGATCCCCCTCGTATTTTTGGTCATGAAACTGCGGGGGAAATTGCTGCTGTCGGCAGTCAGGTGCGGGATTGGCAAGTGGGGCAGCGGGTGGTGGTTTTGCATCATATCCCCTGTATGCACTGCGATTACTGTCTGCACGACAATTTTTCCATGTGCGATGTGTACAAGCGCGTGACCACCACGGCGGGTTTTACCCCAAGCGGTGGCGGATTTGCGGAGTATGTCAAGGTGCCTGGTCACATTGTGCGTCAGGGGGGGCTGTTGGAGATTCCAGAGGCGATTACCTATGAGCAAGCTAGCTTTGTCGAGCCTACGAATTGCTGCTTAAAGGCGGTCCAAAAAGCGGCCATTGGCCCAGGTCAGACGGTGTTGGTGACGGGGGCCGGTCCCATTGGACTGATGTTTATCATGCTGGCTAACTATGTGGGCGCTCAGGCGATCGCCACGGACCTGCTCCCTAGCCGAATTGAGAAGGCGAAGGCTGTGGGTGCTCTGGAGGCCTTTGATGCCCGCGATCCGGACTTGGTTCAAAAGGTGCAGGCGAAGACGCGGGGACTTGGCGTGGATGTGAGTTTGCTGGCGGTGCCCAGCGACAAAGCCTTTTTCCAGGCCCTGGACTGCACAAGAAAGGGTGGAAAAATTTTGTTCTTCGCTGAGTTTCCAGATGAGGTGGAAATTCCCCTCAACCCCAATGTTTTGTATCGGCGTGAAATTGATTTAATGGGTAGCTACAGCTCCTCTTTTCGGATCCAGCAGCTTGCCGCCGATATTATTTTTAATCAGCGCATTGATGTGGAGGCCCTGGTGAGCGATCGCTACCCGCTCAAGGATCTCAGCGCCGCGGTGGAGCGGGCGATTGCCCCTGGCCCGGACACCTACAAAATTTTAATCTATCCCGACAGGGAGTTGGCCCCAAAGGCCCAGGAGGTTGTCACCGGATAGAACCTATTGGGTCTGTCGCTCTCTCCCTGAACCATCTTCCTCCTGCGTGACGCTTCTGCCTCGATGCTTCAGTTCAGCAACCTGTTCTATGAAATAGCGGCAATTCTTTCCCTGGCAATCACCGCTGGCGCGCTGGCTATCTGGCTCAGGCAGCCCATCATTATTGCCTTTATTGTTGTGGGCGTCATTGTGGGACCTTCTGGGTTAGCCCTGGTGGCCTCCAGTGACGAGGTGAGTCTATTTGCCAAGTTGGGCATTACGCTGCTGCTGTTTGTGGTTGGCCTCAAGCTAGATCCCAATGAAATTAAAGCGGTTGGCCCGGTCGCGGTGGTTCTGGGCCTGGGACAGATCTTGATTACTGCACTGTTTGGCTACGCCATTGCCTTTGCCATGGGCCTCAATGCCCTTTCGGCCTTTTACGTTGCCACCGCCCTCACCTTTTCTAGCACCATCATTATCATCAAGCTCCTCTCAGATCAGCGAGAAATTGATGCCCTCCACGGACGAATTGCAGTGGGAGTCTTGATTGTGCAAGACATTGCGGTGGTTTTGGTAATGATTGGCTTGAGCGCCTGGGGGGGACAACAGAGCAGCGGCACGCTGCCTCAGCTCTTGGCCTGGGTGACCTTGAAGGGCATTGGATTTCTCGGCTCTATTGCGTTGGTTACCCGGTTTCTGTTGCCCAGACTGCTGCACAGTCTGGCGCGATCGCCGGAAATTTTGGTGCTGACGGGTATCACCTGGGCCATTGCCCTGGCGGCCACGGCCGATGGCTTGGGCTTTAGCAAAGAAGTGGGGGCGTTTCTGGCAGGAGTCGCCATTGCC
The DNA here is from genome assembly GCF_000817775.3 of Lyngbya confervoides BDU141951. Taxonomy (GTDB): domain Bacteria; phylum Cyanobacteriota; class Cyanobacteriia; order Thermosynechococcales; family Thermosynechococcaceae; genus Lyngbya; species Lyngbya confervoides. The sequence goes on along the minus strand of NZ_JTHE03000088.1, from coordinate 36,552 downwards.
GCGACACCCTATCGAGTGCCCATTGCCTCCCGACTTGTGAGTCTTCGAGATTTCCTGCTGCTATTTTTCTTCATCGATCTGGGGAGCAATATCAATCTGGATTACCTCGGCCAACAGATCCTCCCAGCTTTAATCTTGTCGGCCTTTGTTCTATTGGGGAAACCCGTGATGGTGATGGGACTGATGGGGCTGATGGGGTACCGAAAATATACCAGCGCCCTGACCAGCCTTTCGCTTTGTCAAATTAGCGAATTTTCTCTGATCTTGGCGGCCTTAGGGATGCGCCTTGGCCACATTGATCAGTCTACCTTGGGACTCATTACCCTGGTGGGGCTGATCACCATGGGGCTATCTAGCTATTTGATCCTAAATGCCCACAGGCTTTACCCCCGTATCTCCCGCGGGCTCGATATGTTTGAGCGCAATCTTTCCCATACCTCAAAATTGACCCACAGTGAGGCCACAGAGGACTGGACACCCGTTGATTTTATTGTGTTTGGGCTAGGTCGCTACGGTGGGAGCGTGGTCAGGGACCTTTGCCAGGCTGGGTTCATGGTGTTGGGGGTGGATTTTGATCCTGAAATTGTGACGGCCTGGAATCAGGAAGGACTGCGGACTCTCTATGGGGATGCCGATGATCCAGAACTCGCAGCGTTACTCCCTTTACAAAATACGCGCTGGGTAATTAGTACGGTGCCGAAATTTGACGTGGGGCTGACCCTCCTCCACACCCTGAAACATCATCAGTTTTCGGGTAAAGTTGCTCTGACCAGCCACCACGCCTGGGAAGCAGAGCTGCTGCTCCAGGCCGGGGCAGACCAAGTGTTACTTCCCTTCCGAGATGCCGCGAAGGAAGCGGCTCGCATGCTCACTCAGTCCGGAGACCCCCGATGATTTTAACCACCACCCACAGCCTGCAAAACCATGAAATCGAGGAATATCTTGGCATCGTCACCGCCGAAGTGGTATACGGCAGCAACGCTATCCGCGATTTTTTTGCAGGGATTCGAGATATTATTGGCGGTCGCACCAAGAGCTACGAAAGGGTTTTTGAGCGAGGTCAACAGGACGTCCTGTCAGAGCTGGCCCAACGAGCCCAGAAGCTGGGGGCTACGGGCGTGATTGGGATCAAGGTGGACACAGGAACCATCAACCTAGATGAAACCGGCGTGCTTTTACTGATTACCGCCACGGGTACAGCGGTACGGGTGCGAGCCTAGGCCCTGCTCTAGCCTTGACGCTGAGCCCCTCAGCGTTGCCCAAATCCCAGCCTAGCCGCTGTGTTTAGTTGATGCTCTCCCGCCAATCGCTTCGCGGTATGGAGGTGAGATTCTTGACTCATCGACGCGTAGCTAGATTGGCATGGCTCCCAACCCCCGCTAGAGCGTCTCTGCAAGCATTCTGATTGAACGTCCTCCATGATGCGCCCCAGCGCAGACGCCTGTGCGGACATGATCTGGCCGAGCTGTCGGTCCACCCTGAAATTTGGGTACACAAAACTTAGTCCAGCGAGGTCGGGTCCCCAGGGTAGTTTAAAGGGAACTTGAACTAATCTTCCTCCGGTTGGCCCGCTGTCTAGCCATAATTATTTTTATTGCTCTCCGACGCCAATGTCCGTCCAAACTTGCCAGTATGAAGAACTATTGTGCCGATTGAGTAACGCTCCGGATGCCTTAGCACTCCTGCGCGACTATCGTCCCTACTTCGAGAAAATTCCCAGTATTCGCCGTCCTACCGATAGTATTGTGCCGATTCCCTTGCCGACCGTGCGAGTTAGACAGCCGCGGATGCGCGAAGTCTCGGGTCTGCTGGACAACCCCTACGAGCGGCTGCAGCTCTCGTGCGATATTGCCCTACTCATGTGTGACCCGGATTGGCAAATTAAAAATAGCGAAGAAATTTTCATTTTCATTCACCGACCTGGGGAGGAATTTTCCAATTTGCTCAGGCGTTGGCGAATGACCCAGGTTGCCCTGGGGAGCGAGTACCTGTGGGATATGCCCTTGGGCTATGAACATATGCTCAGTGAGGGATCTGACAAGAAATACCCACTGTTTATTCTGCTGGAGGAAAGCCATGATCGCATTTGTCGCGGACTCCAGGGGGCAAGACTCCCTTATATTTGTCAATCGGTGAGCTGTGAAGACCCAGCGCCAGCCTCCATGGTGGAGGCGGCCCCCTAGCGAAGCGGTAAGGTGCCGATCGATTATCCTCGGGACAATCGCCCTAGGTGTCTCTTGCCGTGGCGTAGAGCGCTGAGAGCTTTTCCGGGGTTAACTGAGCAATGGCGCAGTCAAAAAAGATCTGTCCCTGACGAAGACCCAGAACGCGATTGCAAAACTGCTGAGCTAGGGCAACATCGTGGAGACTGATGATCAGCGTGCGGCTGTGTGTCACTGTCAGGTCTGTGAGTAGGGTCAGGATGTCCTGACTCAGGCGTGGATCTAGGCTGGAAACGGGTTCGTCAGCCAGAATAATGCTGGGATTTTGGATCAGCAATCGGGCAATGGCCACACGCTGTTGCTGTCCTCCCGAGAGTTGTGCGGTGGGGGAGAAGAGGTGCTCTGGAATTCCCACGGTTTCGAGGACTGATTGCGCCTGGGCCAGCGATTGCGGCCAGAGGAGCGAGAGCAGCGATTTCCAGAGTGGCCAGCGAGCAAGGTGACCCGCATTCACGTTGTGAATCACCTTCAGCGCGCTAACCAGATGAAATTGCTGGTAGATGGTACCCACCTGACGTTGCAGCAGACGGATGTTTCGAGGTGCCAGGGAGGACACTGGCTGGCCTAGCAGGGTCATCTCGCCAGCACTGGGTTTTAGGGACCCATTTAAAAGCCGAAGGAGCGAGCTTTTCCCGGCACCGCTGGGGCCAAGCACGGCGACGCGCTCCCCTTGCTGAACCTGAAAGTTCAGCCCCTGTAGGATGGGCCGATTATTCAGGTGCAGGCAGACGTCCAGCAGCTGGTAGACCGGACAGGAAGAGTCCTCAGGCATTATTGAATTTTGCCCACCTCTCGGCCAATGGCTTCAATTTGTGCGTAATTTTCGTTTTTTGTGGGGATGAAGCGCTCGGCTCCGAACAGGTCCAGAATCTCTTTTTGTTCTGGAACCTGAGGATCTAGACTCAAGAGCGCCACCTGGACGCGATCCGCAAAATCTGATCCATACTCCTGGGCCACGTCCGGATGAAGGACCCAATGGTAATCAAAGTAGGGTGGGGTTTCCCAAATGACCTGCACAGCCGTTTGGTCCACCTTGCCTTCTGCAAGGCGATCGCGCCAGACTTGAGCGTTCAGGGCGCCCACTTCGTAGGTGCCGGATTCCACAAGCTTCAGGGTGGCATCATGGGAGCTTGAAAACCCCACCTCTCCTTTAAAGTCTGTCAGGTTGACCCCGTTTTGCTGCAGAAAATACTGGGGCATGAGTCGTCCTGAGGTGGAGGATTCACTGCCGAAGGTGAGCCGCCGTCCCTTCAGCTGTTGAAGCTGACTCGCTTCGGTAAAGGGCTGCACATTTGCGCTGCGATGGGCAATAAAAACGCTGGTAAACTGGGCGTCAATGTCTCGCTGGGCGATGGCCCGACTGTTGGGTACTTGGAGCTGCGCTTGAACGCCCGTCAGGCCTCCAAACCAGACTAAGTCTAAATTTCCGGTTCGAAACGCTGTGACCGCAGCCGTGTAGTCGGTGACCGGTTTGTACGTTACAGGAACCCCCAGTTCCTTTGACAGATACTGGGTTAACTTGCCGTAGAGGCGCTGGAGTTGTTCAGGATCTTGATCGGGGATGGCTCCGGTCACCAAGGGTCGCTCAGCCCCGGCCGGGGGGTTGGCGGCATCCGGCCCAGGAGAGGCACATCCTCCCGCCAGGGTTAAGGTCACAATAGAGAAGCCCAGAATCAGTTGTTTCAGCACAGCAGCAAAACTTTAAAGTTCAAGTTGTGAATTTTAAAACCGTGAAGCGCGAATCTCTCGTTCACCCTTGCTTGAGGAGTGGATACCAGTGGCCAATGGGTCCTTGTCCCTGTCCAATGCTCAAGGCCGACCCGAGGGCGCAGGTGACGTAGTCCTTAGCTCTCTGGGCTGCATCCCCAGGGGCATAGCCCAGGGCTAAATTCGCAGCGATTGCTGCGGATAGGGAACAGCCGGTGCCATGGGTATGGGGGGTGTTGACCCAATGGGTCTGCAGCTTCAGAATCCGCTCTCCATCGTACCAAAAGTCGATTCCCCGGAGTTCACCTGAAAACCCGCCGCCCTTAATCAGGACGTGGGGACAGCCCAAACGGAAGATGGCCTGAGCAGCTTGGTGAATATCGGCTTCGCTGTGAATTGAAATCCCGCTGAGAATCTCAGCTTCGTAACGGTTGGGGGTGAGAACTTGGCCCAGGGGAATGAGCTGAGTTTGCATCGCTGCGATCGCCTCGGCCTCTAGTAAGATGGCCCCGGTGCGGGACACCATCACCGGATCAACCACCACCTTAGGGTTGGGTAAGGCTGCGATCGCCTGAGATACGGTGTCTATGATTTCAGCATTAAGCAACATGCCAGTTTTGAGGCTGTCAAACCCGATATCCGTCTGTACAGCCTCAATTTGAGCCATAACAGCCTCCGGGGTTAGGGCATCGACGCGGGTTACCCCCTGAGTATTTTGAGCCGTGACGCAGGTGAGGGCGACGGTTCCATGCACGCGGTGAAAGGCAAAGGTTTTTAAATCTGCCTGAATGCCGGCTCCGCCCCCACTATCTGACCCGGCAATGGTCAAGGCTACTGGAATGTTGCCGGGCAAGATCGCACCGTCCTGATCGTTATCATGCCGCTAGTTCTCAAAGGGATCTCTAAGGCAGTGTAAGACCATTAGCACCAGCCTAAAAAAATTGACACATTTCCTTAAGGCAGGTTTGGTAGGCCTGAATGCGTTCGGCTTGGGAGGACCGTTTTGAGATTACGGAAAAATGCGCATTCAGGTTATCCCGAAAATGCCAGGTTTCATAGTTATAGCGCTGCCCCTGGTACCATTTTTGAGTGCCGCTCACGGTGTCGGTGAGCATCAGCTTCGCTCCTCGAAAATCCTCAAGGACGTCGCTGCCCCACAGGAACTCAATCAGCTTCCAGCCGTTTCCTGACGCCTCAGGATCAAACTGGATGCTGCCCTTGCAGCCTGGCGTATCGGCTTCAAAGCATTGGGGACGATATTGAATGCGTTCGGCCTGAACAAAATCATCCGGGTCTACACGCACCTCATAGCGAACCTTACCGCGACTGGTGACCAGTTGACTTTCAAAGTCAGGATCCTGGGGCCTGACCTTGTCCACTTTTTGCAGGGGGGCCAGCAGCAGGTGATCCTGTGACCATTCCACTAATGTTTGCACGGGAACATCCGGCTGGGCCATGGCTGGGGGACAGACGCCCAGCCATGGCAGGAGAAGCAGTAAGGGCTTAAACCGCGCCATTCCTCCTTCCTCCCGCCTTAGTGTTTAGCGTTCCCTCGCTGACGGTGCCGCCCCAGAATTAGCGCTGCTGATCCACCGGTCACCAGCACGGTGGCGGCAGCCTCAAAGCCGAAATCCTGACCCGAGGTCTGGATCAGGGCGGCGGCGGGGGCTGAGGCGGATCCCCATTCTGAGGACAGGGCCTGGGCTGGTTCGGAGGAGAGGCTCAGGGAAGGACGCTGCGCCACCTGAAACTGATCACTTTTGCGACTGATGTCGTTAATCTGAATTCCGCCCTGATTGACGGGAACGGTCAAAATATCAGCGTGATCGTACTCGCCAATTTCCACGGTCCAGTCCCCAGCTAGGGCAGAATCTGGTAAAAAGGTAAATTTGCCAGACGCATCGGTGGTTCCCTCCAGCCAGGGTTTCTCGGGATTGTTGGGAGCATAAACCTTCACTGGTGCTTCCTGGAGGGGCTCCCCGGTGCTAAAGGTGACGTCCAAGGAGAGTTCGGACTCGGGAGAGAGTAAATAATCGGTCTGCACGCTGTGGGCCAGGGCTTGACCGGATGCCAGCGTCAGCACCGAGAGTAGAGTAAGGGGAAGAACGGTAGCTGGTTTAATCATAGGGAACTCCATTCTGTCACTGGACTATCACGAGAATTTACGGCCTATCCTAGCAGCTCTTTTAGGGTTGCACCATGGTTTCGGATCTAGATATATCGGTCCTGGGAAATCCTTGGTAGGCATAGCTCCGCTGGCTGGAGGGAATCCCCTTAGCCTGAAGCAGAACCCCAAATCCCCCCAGACCTAGAGGATCAATTAACCCCTGAAGGGCCTGACGTCGTTGCAAAATGAACTCAAGATTCTCCAGGTCAGGTCTGGAGTTGTTCTGATGCAGGCGATCGCCCAGTCCCAAGGCCATCAACATAATGCCCTGTTGGGTGTAGTGGAGGCGCTCCAGCTGAGCCTGAGTTCCGTAATATTCCAGGGCGGTGAAGTTGACGTGGGCGGTAATGTCTTGCTGTCCTACCCGTTCGTAGGGATTTCCATGGGCTTTTTGCTGGGTATAGCACTGTAGTGTTCCCTGGGATCGGGCCGGACTGTAATATCGATGGACTGGGTAGCCGTAGTCAATGGTCAGGACAAAGCCCTGTTGGAGTGCGGCTGCGACTTGGGCAATCCAGGGCTTGAGATGCAGATTGATTTCCGTGGTGTAGCCCTCTGGATAGACCGGGTCCAGCAAGTCAATACCCATCTCGGACAGATATTCTAAAAGGGCAGGATTCTCCAGTGGCACCAGCTTTTCTTGAAGCTCAGCTGGGGAGGATGGTGCCCCAAGGCCTACCCCAATTTCGTAGAGCTGTCCTTGACTTTTCCGGAGGCGATGGACCGGGAAGGCATCCACCAGCTCATTGGAGAAAAAGCAGCCGCAGATCGAATCGGGAGCCAGATCGGTGAGGGTGTGCCACTGGAGGGGGATGAAATTTGGCGGTAAACCTTGCAGCTGGCTTTTCTGGGCTGCAATCATGGCGGGCGATCGCTCAATAATTTTCCAGTTAAGGGCCTTTGCAAAGACCTGCAGATCATCCGATTCAGTCTGGGCGAGGAAACGCAGCCCATCCATGCTCATCAGTCCTTGTCCGGCTCCCATCTCCACCACCGTAAAGGATCGGGGGCGGTCCAGCGCCTTCCAGAAATCATAGAACTGGAGAACCATCAATTCCCCGAAGTCTGGGGCAAGGTGGGTTGCGGTGACAAAATCTCCGCGACTGCCAATGGGGGGGCGAGGCTGGGCGTAATACCCAATTTCTGGGTGATAAAGCGCCAGCTCCATAAAATCAGCAAAGGAGAGATAGCCCTGGGGAGATTGACGAATGGCACAATGGATGGGGTTGGGCAATGACATGGTGGGGATGGATCAACGCTATCTCATCATCATGGATGATGATAGGCAAGGTTGACCTCTAAGGTTGGGTTGACACCCAGGGATTCCCTGGTGGCTGGTGGGAGCGTTTGCTCCCCATCTGGAGAGGGGGACCCGTAGAGGAAAGGCCCCCTGCCATGATAATGGGGACAGTGAATCTAAACTCCCTTCGAGATCCCTCCACGCCTTTGCCCTCCGCCCATGCTTAGTTCTGCCAGACTGGCCGTCATTCAGATTCTTCAAGCGATTGACCAGGGTGCTTTTGCTGACATTGCCCTGCAAGGGTATTTGGATCAGCAGCCCGAGGCCAAAGATCGCCGCCTCATGACAGAACTGGTCTATGGCATTGTGCGCCGCCAGCGAACCCTGGATCACCTGATGACTCAATTGGCTCACCGCCCTGCGAACGAGCAATCTCCTCAGCTTCGGCATTTGCTGCGCTTGGGCCTGTATCAGCTGCGCTATTTAAACCAGATTCCGCCCCACGCCGCGATTCACACAACGGTGGATCTGGCAAAACATCTCAACCTAGGTCGCCTCAGCAAGGTGGTCAACGCGGTCCTGCGCCAATATCTGCGATTAGCCAGCACCGCAGACCCGCTTCAGGTTGATAATCTGCACCCCGTGAGGCGTTTGGGAATCCTTCACAGCTTTCCCGACTGGATGGTTCAGGTATGGCAGGCCCAAATTGGTCTTGCTCAAACCGAGGCACTCTGCCGGTGGTTCAATCAACGGCCCACGATGGATCTGCGCCTTCACCCTCGCCGCAGCTCGGTTGCCCAGATGCAGCATCAGCTTGCGGCCCTGGACATTGCCTCCCAGCCTCTGCCCCAGTTGCCCCAAGCACTCAGAATTCTCAACGCGCCGGGACGCTTAACCGATTTACCGGGGTTTACGGAAGGGGCCTGGGTGGTGCAGGATGCCAGTGCCCAATTGGTGGGCTACATGCTTGATCCGCAGCCTGAATGGAGGGTGCTGGATATGTGCGCGGCTCCAGGGGGCAAGACTGTTCACCTGGCGGAACTGATGGAAAACAAGGGGCAGATTTGGGCCTGTGAAAAGGCCAAATCCAGAATCAAGCGAATTCAGGAGAACCTGGATCGACTCCAGGTGTCTGGCGTTCATCTTTGGCAGGGGGATGGGCGATCGCTTCCGGCAACGATTCCCCAGGTGGATGCCGCTCTGGTCGATGCCCCTTGCTCAGGATTAGGAACCTTGCATCGTCACGTAGATGCCCGCTGGCGGCAGACGCCTGACTCAGTCCAGCAGCTTAGAGCGCTCCAGCTTGAGCTACTCAACTCAGCCGCAGGAAAGGTCAAGGCCGGCGGCCTTCTGGTGTACTCCACCTGTACGCTCCATCCGGCGGAAAATGAGCAGGTCGTTGACCAGTTTCTGGTGGATCATCCCCACTGGTCCCTCGAAAACCCGCCCTCGCATAGCCCCGCCAGATCCTTCTTGAGCAATCCGGGCATTCTCAAAATTTGGCCCCATCGTCAGGAGATGGATGGATTTTTTGTGGCCCGATTTCGACAGCACTTTCCCTAGGCTAGGATGTTCCGCAATCCGCCCTGGGGGATTTGGGGGATTGATCTAGATCGATCAGCCTTTAGGACTCTGGCTCAATGGTGCTGGTGAGGCCGTGCATTTTCAAGGTTTCGGAATAAAATTCGGCGTGCTCTAAGGCGCAGGTGATGACCAGGGCCATCCCATGGGTATGGGCCTCCATGGTAATATCCACTGCCTGGGGCTGGGAGAGGCTGGGTACCGTTTTAAGCAGCACCTCCACCACATGCTCCATCAGGTTGAAATCATCGTTATGGAGTAAGACGCGATACTTCGGTGCCGGCTTGCGAACCGTAGCAGACTTTTGTTGTAGTTCAACAGACATGGAACGATGTATAGCTAAAAACAGCAGAGGTCAGGGTGACTGGGCCGCCAGGTCCAGCCCCAAAGGCCGGGTAAACGCATTTTAACGTAACCCGATTCAGGTAACCCCTATCATCTGGTCAAAAGACATCCCGATTGTGGCTGATCGTGCTGTTGATACTGTCTCAAGCTGGCTTCAGTGGCCTGAAGAATGTCCTGGCTTCCCCAGTTTTGGTGAAGATGGGCCGCAATGGCACAGCCGCCCGCCCCAACTCCCTCTTTGACGTATCCCGATTCATAGGCCCGCAGCTCGGGAAATCGAGACTGGTGAAAGGAGAGGTTGCTGGTCATCAAAGCCACGTGGCCAATGGATTTAGCCAATCCCACAGTATCTCCCGATGGATCATCCACGACCCAGGGGGTGGTGCCCACCACAATCTGATCCAAATTGCAATCGAGATCCATGGCCTGGTTAATGGCCAGGATCAGGGCATAAACCGCCAGCATCTGCGTTCCTCCGGCCAGTAAAACGCCGCGAGTTTGCGAAAGGGCTAGGGCTAACCCCGCCACCGCAATCTGCATGGGGTCGCCCAGGGCCGCCACCACGCGAAAGGGTTCGGGAATCTCCGGATGGGATTGATAAAGCTCAAAGGTATCCAGGCCCTGTCGCACCAAGCGCCATTTTTGCAGGTGGTTACAGTATCGATGGCTGCTGTTGACCTTGTTGGCCGCAGGATACCCCAGTCCCGCCAGAACCCCCAGGGCTGTGGTGGTGCCGCCGACCACGCATTCCGATAAGATCACATACTCCTGTGACTGCTGACCGAGTCTTGCGCCCCAGCTCAGACCCGCCTGAAATAGATGCAGGACGGTCCGCATTTCTAGGGCTACTCCGGTGCTGAGGCAGCGGGCTGGCGCTCCGCCTAGATCGATGCAGGGAAAGCTGGGACGGACGGGAAGGCCCGCATTGAGAATCCAAATCGGCCATCCCATTTGGGCGGCGATGGCGCGGCTAATAATGGCAGGCGAGGCGCCAGCTGTCAGGGGGGGGAGCCGATGCTGGGGGCGTTGGCCTGGCCCGTTGACCAGAAACTCCATATCGGCGATCGCTGTCCATTTTCGATCTTCGATGGTGCGACCCGCTGCAGAAATCCCAGGATACAGGCCTGTGTCCGTAAATCCCAGGACACAGCAAAAGGTTGGCGATGCTCCTCGATAGCGTTGAAGCCATTCAGATCCCTGGACAGGTTCGGTGCAAACTCGGATCATGCAACTTTACGTCAATTCGTTCTGGGCGATCTGGGTCTCGATCTGGGGCCAAGCCTAGGATCTCTCCTCCTTTGGGCCTTAGTCCTCCAAAATGGCCTGGAGCCAAGGGGGGGGATCGGGGATGGGATATTTTAAGCGCTCGAATAGGAGGGAGGCAACCAGGTGGACTAGCAGAAGATACAAGGTTGCATTCACAAAAATCAAGCCCACGGCAAAAAGCTGGACGACCCACAGATCCGGGTTGATCAGCAGATTCAGCTTAATAAATAGCCAGTCGAGGATGCCTGTAACCTGTTGATTGAGGTACAGCCAAACATTGGTGGCTAATAGCAAAGACAGCAGGAAAATTTGAAAGAAGAGGCCCAGCGCTGAAATTAAGACTCCCCAACCCATGGAATGGGCCCATCCTCGTTGCGATCGCCAGCACCCCCCTAGAATAACGCCCAAAATTCCGTAGGGAAGAAAGAACTGAACGCTGCGGGGAGGCCCCATTAAAACGCTCAGCAGCAGGGCTGCCACCACTGCAGTCATCCAGGCCGCTCGCTTGCCCCAGCGCAGGTAGGCGAGGGCGATGGGCAATGGGAAAAACATCCGCAGGAGTGGTCCCGTGGGAACATAGGTGTTAATCAACCAGATCAATGCGGTTGTACTGGCGAGAAACGCCGTTTCCACCGTCACCAATGCCGTAGCTGTTTTTTCCCCAATGTGAGGGGGCATGGTGGGCTCTGGTCCCCCTACCATCCAATCATCCGCTTCGGCAGTGGGATCTTCTTGAGCCTCAAACTCGAACTCTGTCATGAACTACATGAACTATAGGAGCATATCTTCTAGAGCGTCGGCATTAACGATGCAGAGCGTATCGTGGGTCCGTCGAATAATCCCTTTTTTCTCCAGTTTACCGAGGACACGGGTGACCGTTTCCCTGGCCATGCCGCTCAGACTACTCAGTTCTCGATGGGGCAGATTTGGAATAGAAATTCCGTCCTCGCCCTCCTCTCCCTGCCCTTCAGCCAGAAACAGCAGAATGTCCGCTACCCGTGAAGTGCTATCAGACTCCCGCAGTCTCAATCGGCGATTGACCTGGCGTAACCGTCTAGCCATGAGCTTAGCGAGCCGGATACCGGCCTGGGGTTCGGTCTGCATCAGTCGCACAAAATCGTGGGCAGGCATGTTGGCTACCACCGTTGGTGTTAAGGTGATGACATCCGTTGACCGAGGCACCTCATCGAGGGGAGCCATTTCCCCAAACAGCTCTCCGCGCCCCACGATATTGAGGGTAACTTCCTTCCCGTCAATGTTATAGGTCCGGATTTTGACCCAGCCGCTCAGAATAAAATAAACAGAGCTTCCCCAGTCGTTTTCCAGTAAAATCACCCGTCCTGCAGGATGCTCACGGGTGACGACCTGAGCAATGGCAGCGCGAATGACGGACTCATCCAACCCCTCAAAGAACGGCAAAGACCTTAACGGCTCATCTGTTCTTGAATCACGGAAACTACGTTTCTCTTCCATCAAACAGCAGTAGTTATGGGAGCTGAGGTCAACATAGCAGACTATTGGCCGCTCGAAAAAAGGAACGCCGATAACGTAATGAAATATTGCGATTTTTCCGGGGGTTCCGCCACCTTTTCTGGTGTTGACCCAATCGGGTTTCCGGAAAGCGTTGGCCCTCTGCAGCAGCGAAGATCTAACATCCAATCTAAAACAAGTTTGACGAGTCCGAGGTTCAACTCAGGTCTTCTCAACTTTTGTTTCGTCCCGTGTTACTGTAATGAGTGGCTCGTTATTCGAGTGGACGTGTGATTCATTCGCCGGTTCAATGTCTGCCTGATGCCCGATGGTGTTCACTCATTAATTTTAGAGTGAAATTGCTAAGGCAATGTTTTCTGACCTTTTTGCCATCATCTCATGACGGGAGTTTCACCGGGGCTACGGGAATTTAGGGTGTAGATCTTCGCTTTACTGTTTTTTAGAAGTTTGCATAGGATATTTTGAATCGCTATCCCTCGCCTTCTGCCTAGCTGTTGATCGCTAGAGGTTTCTCTGTCTTGCTTTGCTCGGGTTGGGTGGGTTTTAGGTTGTGTACCCCTGCGATAACTTCGAGCTAAATAGTGAAAAAGCTTGTTCAATCTCATTTATATCTGTTTGTTGGAGGTTCCCTCAATGTCAGTTCGTCTTTACGTTGGAAATTTACCGAAAGAGATCGAGCGTGAAGAATTAGAAGCGCTTTTTACACAGGAAGTGGGCGAGACAGAGTCTACAAAGGTTGTCACCGACCGTAAAACCGGCAAATGTCGCGGATTTGGTTTTGTAACTGTTAAAACAGAAGAACAGGCAGATCAGGTCATCGAAAAGCTCAATGGACATGTGTTTAAGGAAAATGCGCTGAAGATCGAAAAGGCGCTGCCCAAAGCAAAGGATAGTCAAGAGGCTGCGGGACCGGGCAATGGTAGTCCCCGTCGAAGCAAGAAAGGTCGACCCAGTGCCCCTTCCACCTTTGGAGATGGCTACGCCAGCGCTGCTCAACCCGATCCGCGTTGGGCCCAGGAGCTAGAAAAGCTCAAGGAAATGCTGATGGCTCAATCCAATGGCTAGGACTGGAAAAGACTTTCCCCGGCTTCTAGTTGGTTGTCAAATAAGCCGCCTTCATGCTTTCTGAACGTCTTTACTTAAAGGCTTCTAGCTCCAGCTAGGAGCCTCTTTTTATCGGCTGACCACTGCCAAAGGCTCAGGGCAAGGTGGTCGGAATCCTCAAGATGTCCTATGATGCAGTCATGGTGTATGAAGTTTTGTGAACGCCTGTGACTTTTCCTGTCGCTTCCCCTGAGCCGATTGTTCGTCCCCACTGGTACCCCCTTTCTGTTATTTGGCAAGCCGAGGCGCATCAAATTCAAAGGGGCTTCCCCCACAGTCGGCTGCAGCCCACCTGGCAGCTTTTATTGCTCAGTGATGGATCAACCACTCGTCATCTTCAGCTCCTGACGGGAGAAGCCATTGAGGTGGACGTTCGGGATATGTCTGCTGTGGACTTTGATCGGGATCAGGCTCCCAGCCTGATTGACCACATCCCCGCGCCGCGCCTGCGACGCCAGGTATGGTTGAGAACCGAATCGGGACAGCGGTTAGCCTACGCTACCTCCTGGTGGGAGGCCAGCCACGTTGATGACTATCTCCAGAACCGATCCCTACCCATCTGGGCTAGTCTGGCGGATCTGCGCACTGAACTATACCGAGATATTCGGTTGGTGATGTATGGTCAATCCTCCAGTCTGGAGGAGGAGTTTGGTCAGAAAGGCCCATTCTGGGGAAGATACTACATTTTTTGGCATAACCATCGCCCTCTCACCCTAATTTATGAGGCGTTTTCTCCAGTCTTGACTCATTATTTAGGTCCAATGCAGGGATAGAGGTCTAGCACAGGCTGGGCTGAATCCCTAGGGTTTCAAGTCCGTTGGATTCGTGGACAGAGCAAGGTATCATCAGCACAGGTTTACCATCTGCCATCAAGTCTATGATCCTCTATGTCCTTCTGTTTAACACGGGCACCAGCAATGAAGGAATCCACACCCTGAAGATTAAAGACCCGGAGCATGAACAGCTTGAGCAAGATGTGGTGCTGGCCTTCGAGGAGGAGGACGATGCCATGCGCTTTGCCTTACTCCTAGAGGCGCAAGATTTTCCGAGTCCTAGTGTGGAAGCCATTAGCGAGGCGGAAATTACGGAGTTTTGTCGTGAGTCGGGGCTGCGAATGCAGTTCATCGCCAAAGGTACCCTTGCCGTTCCCCCTGAGGCTAACCTGGAGAAAACGGATTGGCAACGGGATGAGGCGCGAACCAGTGAGTCGGAACTCGATCGCATTCGTCAGCAGCTAGAACGGCTCTTGTAACCGGAGACCTCTCCCGGAGAACTACCAAGATCCACCGCAGTGATCCCCCTATCCCGCGAAGCGGTTAGGGGGGGTGCGTATCCCTGATTTGTTTGAGGTCAAACAAGTCCGAATCGTCCGTAAGGCATCGGAGAATTTCGTCCTGCTGAGCCTTCAGTCTGAGGTTGATATTCCTAGCACAACGCCCCATGGCCACGAATTCTAGTCAACTGGCACTGAAGCAGGAAATCTTCGGAGCGATCCGGGGAATCTCTCTCTGTCCCTGAAAGGTCAGAGGGAGAGGATGTCAATTAAAGCGGTAGATTGGCCCTGGGTTTAAAGGTCTCAATGCGCTTGAGCTTTTCGTACAGCTCTCGTTCTTCGGTGCTGATCACCTTAGGCACTTCCACACGAATTTCCACCAGTTGATCGCCCCGGCTCCCATTGCTGCCAGGGTACCCCTTTCCCCCCAGGCGCAGACGCTGGCCCGATCGGACTCCGGTGGGGAGGTTCATCGTGACCCATCCGTCTAGAGTGGGCGTTTCTATGGGGCCTCCTAACACGGCCTCAATGGGGCTGATGGGTAGTTCGCAGATGACATCTAGTCCGTCCTTTCTGAAGAAGCTGTGGGGTTTGACTTCAATAATGAGGTGTAAATCACCGCCGCCTTTACCCTGGCCTGGCACGCGAATGCGCTGTCCTGAGATCATCCCTGGGGGCATGTTGACCTCAATGGACCGGCCATCTTCCAGGCGAATTCGCTCCCAGCCTCCCCGATAGGCCTTTTCTAACGGTATGACCAACCGGGCCTCAGCGTTGACCCGGCCCGGACTGTTGGGCGTATAGACCGTTTTGGTGGTGCCTGGTCGGTAGGGATCGTCTCGGACGCTACGGCGATCGCCACTTCCGCCCTTGCGACCTCCCATGAGATGATCGAGGAACTCTTGAAAGTCGGAGAAGGTACTAAAGTCATAGTCCTCCTCCCCGTCCTCAGGCGATCGCCCCCAGGATTGAGGCCGATCCACCCCATCTCCCTGGAAGCCTCGCTGGTTCCAATATTTACCAAAGCGATCGTACTGGGCACGTTTGCCTGGATCGGAGAGGACATCATAGGCTTCGTTGATGTCTTTAAAGATTTCCTCGGCTTCTTGATTCCCTGGGTTTAAGTCAGGATGATACTGGCGGGCCAACTTGCGATAGACCCGCTTAATCTCCTCATTAGATGCGTTTCTGGGGACATCCAGAATATCGTAGTAGTTCCGAAAGTTTTGCATTAACCTTCATACGTCCGGGCATTGAACGGCGGGGCAGCGGTGGCGCGGTTCGCTACCAATCCTCATCATCCCAGTCTTCCCAGCGATCATTGTCATAGCTTCGCGGTCCATAGCGTTCCCGATCAGAGGATCCGGAGGACTGACGACCGCGAGGCGGGGGTGGGGCTGAGGATTTCCCGGTTAACTTATCCACCCCTTTAGAAATGGCTCCGGTAATCTCTGACATTGAGGGCAAGTCAAATAAATCCTCTTCTTCCTCAAAGCCGTTGTAAGCATACTGCATCTCTCGCAGTAAGTCAGCGCGGGCATCTTGGAGGCGAGAGTAGTTGATGTCAATGAGGCGATCATCGTTTCGTTTCACACTCTCTTGCAGATCGCGAATCAGGGTTTCCATCTCGCGGCGCAGGGGGGCTGCAAACTGAGGGCCATAGTCTAGGGCTGCTTCTCGCAGCTTGCGATCGCACTGGGTAATGAGATCTTGGGATCGGTTGCGCTTCTCAATGCGCTCACGGCGGTTGCGATCGCTGTCGGCATAGCGCTCCGACTCGCGAATCATGCGCTGCACCTCTTCCTCCGAAAGATTTATGGACCCCTGCACATTAATGCTCTGCTCTCGTCCGGTGTACCTGTCGAGGGCGCTCACCTGTAGAATGCCGTTGGCATCAATGTCAAAGGACACCTGAATCTGGGGAATTCCCCGCGGCGCCGGTGGGATTCCGCGCAGCTGAAACCGTCCCAGGGACTTATTATCCGTTGCCAACTCCCGCTCCCCCTGGAGGATATGTACCTCAACCTGCGTTTGATTGTTCTCCGAGGTAGAGAAAATATCCGATCGGCGCACCGGAATGGTTGTGTTGCGAGGAATGAGCGTTTTCATGACCCCACCAATGGTTTCCAGGCCCACCGACAGAGGGGTCACATCCAGGAGCATGATGTCGGTGACCTCGCCCCCTAAGATGCCTGCCTGAACCGCGGCCCCCACGGCGACCACCTCATCGGGATTGACATTCTGGCTGGGCTCTTTGCCCACCAGCTCCCGCACCATTAGCTGAACAAAGGGGATGCGACTCGATCCGCCCACCAAAACCACTTCATCAATATCCTGAGGGCGCAACCGTGCATCGAGCAGGGCATCTTCCACCGGTGTGCGGAGGCGGCGAATCAGCTTTAAAGATAGATTTTCAAACTCACCGCGACTTAAATTCACATCCAGGTGTTTTGGCCCCTCTGCTGTTGCTGTAATGAAGGGCAAACTAATATTGGTATCGGGCAGCCCGGAGAGCTCAATCTTGGCCTTTTCCGCGGCCTCCGTCAGCCGCTGAAGCGATTGGCGATCGCGGCGCAAGTCAATGCCCTCCTGCTCTAAAAATCGCTCGGCCAGCCAGTCTACAATGACCTGATCAAAATCATTTCCTCCGAGCTGGGTATCGCCGCAGGTGGAGAGCACCTCAAAGATGTTGTTGCGCACCTGTAAAATGGAAACATCAAAGGTGCCGCCGCCAAGATCAAACACCAGGATGGTTTGATTTTCACGCTTTTCCAAACCATAGGCCAGGGATGCCGCCGTTGGTTCATTGATAATGCGCTTAACCTCTAGGCCAGCAATGCGCCCTGCATCCCGCGTGGCCTGGCGCTGAGCATCATTAAAGTAAGCGGGCACCGTCACGACTGCCTCGCGCACCGGCTCCCCCAGATAGCGGCTGGCTTCTTCCACCAGCTTGCGAAGGATCATGGAAGAAAGCTCCTCCGCCGTAAAGTCCTGCTCCAGGCGGGGGCATTGAATTAAAATTTGGTCTTGTCCCCCGCGACGAATGGTATAGGGCACTCGCTTCGAATCTGGGTTCAGCTCACTGTAGCTGCGCCCTAAAAATCGTTTAAAGCCGTAGAAGGTATTCTGGGGATTGAGCACCGCTTGGCGACGGGCCAACTGCCCGACCAGGCGTTCATTCTCCTTTCCCACGGCCAGCACAGAGGGGGTGGTGCGGCTTCCTTCGGCATTGGCAATTACCACCGGCTTTCCGCCCTCCATCACCGCCACTACAGAGTTGGTTGTGCCTAGGTCAATGCCGACGATCTTTCCCATGCAAGAAAATTAAAGGTTAAACAAACTTTATCCAAGGGTATTCTATCCTGCCGGAGCAAGTCCGTTTCAGGTGTGGTATACCGTACCGGTGTTGATACTTCGGGGTGATTCTTGGGATCGCTATTCTCGCAGCACGTACCCCACCCCGCGCACGGTTTGAATGAGTCGTTTCTCCTGTTCCTGCTCCAGCTTGAGCCGCAGGTAGCGAATGTAGACCTCGATGATGTTGGAATCGCCCATAAAGTCGTAACCCCAAACCTCCTCAAGAATTCGGTTGCGCGTGAGCACCTGGCGCGGATGACTCATCAGGTATTGCAGCAGATCAAATTCCTTGGCCGTTAGCTCAATGGCGCGTCCACGGCGGAAGACCTCTCGGGTACTTTTATTCAGGGTTAAATCTGCAAAGCTGAGCAGATGGGGGTCCTCTTCGTGGGTACGGCGCAGATGGGCCCGAATGCGGGCCAAGAGTTCTTCAATGCTGAAGGGCTTGACCACGTAGTCGTCAGCCCCGGCATCGAGGCCAGCGACGCGATCGCTGATTTCATCCTTGGCGGTCATAAAGATGACCGGAACTTTGTCCCCGGTGGTGCGCAGCCGTCGGCAAACCTCCAGTCCGCTCATGCCAGGCAGCATCCAATCCAGCAGCACCAGATCGGGGAGGAGTTCTCGGGCCTGGGTGAGCCCCGCCATACCGTTATGGGCAACGGTGACTTGGTAGCCTTCCTGGGCCAGCTCTAGCTGCACAAACTGGGCCAGGGTTATGTCATCTTCAATCAGCAAAATCTTGAGCATCACCATTTCATCCGTTGGAGGTTCACAGGAGAGCGCCTTCACCAGAGATTCATCAACCTGAGGCCGGTTTGGAGTCCTCATCAAGGACATTCTTAGCCTGTCCCTTGCGGGTCATGCTTCGACAGGCGCGGCAGTTGGACCGTAAAGGTTGACCCTTTCCCCACGGTTGAGGTGAGGAAGACCTGCCCCTGCATCCCCTCGACGAAGGTCTTAACAATGGATAATCCCAGGCCGGTGCCGCCGGAACGGGTGCGGGCCTCGTCAATGCGATAGAACCGCTCAAAGATTCGCCGTTGCAAATCCGGGGGAATGCCAGAGCCGCGATCGCTCACTTCAATGATGGCTTGATTCTCGCTCTGGCTCAGCTTGACAGTAACAGGTTCAGGGTCCGGAGAATACTTCAGGGCGTTATCCACAAGGTTGACTAGGACCTGTTTTAGACGAGACTCATCGGTATAGGCTGTGATTAAATCATCCGATGCTTCCAATAAAAGGGGCCGAGGCTTAACTTTTTTCACACGATTGAGAACCTGCTGCACCAGGTCGTTGAGAATGACGTAGTCCATGCGATAGGGAATATACCCGTCGTCAGCTCTGGCCAGGTCCAGCAAATCCTGAAGAACCTGAATGGTATGGTCTGCCTCTGTCGCGGCAATGCTCAAGGCCTCCCGCTGGCCTGCCGAGAGGTTATCCCCGCGTCGCAGGGTGCTTTGCAGATAGCCACGCACGACTGTCAATGGCGTGCGAAGTTCGTGGGACACATTGCTGACAAACTGACGCTGCCGGGCACTGGCCCGCTGCTCTTGCTTCCAGGACCCGGAGAGTCGGGAGATCATCAGGTTAAACATGTCTGCGAGCTGTTGAATTTCGGTGGGTGCCCGCTGGATGGGCAACTGGGACTGCTCTAGGTCCTCGGCGCAGATATTTTGGGTCATCCGACAGATATCCTGAAGGGGTTTCAGGGATCGGCTCAGGTAATAAATCATGCCGAGGGTCATCAGTAAGATGGCGCTGAGGGTGGTGGCTACCTGGGTGTGCACCACGGCCTCAAAGCGCTGCTGATCCTCCGTAATGTCCTGGGCAATGAACAAATCTCCTTTAAATTGAGTTCCCACCCGTAGAGGACTGTTGCAGGCTACAAAGTCTTGGTCTTTCAGGCTGAAAATTCGCGGGGGCAGGGCGTTTTCAAACATGGCTGCCAAGGTGTGGGGCGAGTTGAGCCTGGCCCAAACGGCATCTGAGGCGTGCGGTGCTGCGGCAATCAGGGTGCCGTTCTCCTGCTGGACCCATAGCAGCAGCTTTTGGGAGGCGCGGTTCTCCAAGGCTCGTTGCAGGCTCTCCTCAAGGGGCATCATCTCCATTTGTTCGTAAAGCTTGACATCCTCAGCAATGCGATCGCCAATGTCCACAATGGAATCTTTGTGGCTATCGATTAAAATTTGCTGCACCTTGTAGGTGGTCCAGAGGGCTGCGCCACTTAGCCCCAGGGCAATCAAGGTGGCGAGGGAGAGGGAGAGCTGAAACTGCAGCGATCGCAGATCCAGCCAGTGTGGCCGGGGAGAGGTCGGGGCTATGGAAACCTCAGGAGCCGTGCTGCGATTTCGCCGGAAAATGCCCCGCTCGAAGATTCGCCCCATTGATTTCCATGCCCCTGTCATCCCTGTGCTGCCGATTAAATTTTCTCCACTCTATCCAAGCCCAGGTGCGCTATGCTGATAAACCGCTAACGGAGTGATAAAAATTTGCTGAGAGTGTTGGAGCGACGCGGTCCAATGGAAGAAAGTCAGGGATGAGTGCGGTGAAAGCGGTTGTTTTACTATCGGGGGGCCTCGATTCGTCCACTGTGCTCTACCAGGCCAAGGCAGAGGGGATGCAGTGCTATGCCCTCTCCTTTGACTATCACCAGCGCCATCGCCAGGAACTAGAAGCCGCGCGGGCGATCGCCGATAGTGCTGGGGTGGTTGAGCATCAGTGCGTTCACTTTGATCTGCGCCAGTGGGGCGGATCGGCCCTCACCGATGACCGATTAACCCTCCCCCGCGATCGCGATCCGGAGGCCATGGCTCAGGAGATTCCCATTACCTATGTGCCGGCTCGCAACACGATCTTTTTGAGCTTTGGGCTGGCCTATGCCGAGGCCATCGCTGCGCCGCGAGTGTACATTGGCGTGAATGCCCTAGACTATTCTGGCTACCCAGATTGCCGTCCTGACTATATTGCGGCCATGGGCAAGGTTTTTGCGCTGGGCACCAAACAGGGGCGAGAAGGTCACCCCATTGAGATCCACACCCCCCTCATCCATCGATCTAAGGTGGAAATTATCCAGCTGGGCAACCAGTTGGGCGTTCCCTGGGCCAAGACCTGGTCTTGCTATAGTGAGGGAGGGGGTCAAACGCCGCCCATCGCTTGCGGTCACTGCGATTCCTGTCGACTGCGCCTTGCCGCCTTCCAGCAGCTCAATCTGCGTGATCCGCTTCCCTACGGGGCTGCCGCCCGTCCAGGAGCCAGTTAGGGTGTACACCATCCAAATTCAGCACAATATTGAAGCGGCCCATCGCTTTTCCCAAGCAACGGCTTCTCCCAAATGTCGCAGTATCCATGGCCACAGCTGGGTGATTACCCTAACCCTACGATCCCAGTCCCTGAACGCTGAAAACATGGTGCTAGAGTTTGGATTGCTGAAACGATCCTGGCGGGGATGGCTCGATGCCCACCTGGACCATGCCCTGCTTCTCCATGAGCAAGACCCCATGGTTGGGGCGGTGCGTGCGGTGGAAGCTGGCAGCAAAATTTTTACCCTGCCTCACGATCCCACCACGGAGGTGTTGGCCGCCTGTTTACATGATCGCGCCGAGCATCTGCTCCAGGATTTGGCCCCGAACGTCCCGATTCAAGTGCTGCGAGTTCACGTTCAAGAAACCCATGTTAATGCCGCTGCCTACGAAATCGAATAGTCTCGAGGCTGCTGGGCTGGACCAAACCGCCGCCCTGGTGGAGGTTTTTTCGGCACTCCAGGGAGAAGGGTTAAATGTGGGAACGCGGCAAATTTTTGTCCGCTTTGGAGGCTGTGATCTTCGCTGTTCCTACTGTGATAGCGCCCACACCTGGCATCCCACCTCCCGCTGCGACATTGAGGTTCAGGCCGGTCAGCGGCGCTACGAACAGCATCCTAATCCCGTGAGCGGGACGCAGCTGCTGGCCTGGATTGATCGACTCGATCAGCCCCGTCTCCATGACAGCATTAGCCTTACCGGGGGAGAGCCGCTTCTGCAGTCGGCCTTTTTAGCCCAGTTCTTACCCCAGCTGCGATCGCGCTGTTCCCTACCCCTGTACCTGGAAACTGGGGGCCACCGCGCCGATTTGCTGCCTCTGGTGTTGCCCTATCTCGATTGGATTGGCATGGACCTTAAGCTGCCCAGCGTCAGTCGCGAATCTCACTGGGAAGCCCATCGGCAATTTTTAGTCCAGGCGGCCAAGGTGGAGGTGTTTTGCAAACTGATCATTTCCAGCCAAACGCAATGGCTAGACTTAGAAAAGGCTGCGGCCTTGATCCGGTCTGTGTCGGAGGAAATTCCCTGCTTCTTGCAGCCCATGACCCCCCTGGGTGAGGCCGATTCTGCCTTAGCCCCCAGGCCTGAACAGGTCCTAGAATGGCACGGCTTGATGAAACAGATCCTGCGCGATGTGCGCGTCATCCCCCAGACCCACAAAATGATGCATCAAAAATAAACTTTAATAACCTTTGTCCTGATCCCCGCCTGTCAGGCTAAGGCGATCGCGCCCTCCGCAGGCCAGCAGGTCTGGTTTTTTTATGAACCTCTTTTTTATGTGAACCTCAGTCTTGATTAATCGCCGTGAGGCATCCCTGGTGCAATGGCAATCGATCGCAGCAGTAGGTCAAACGGGCCAGGTTTAAAGCTAGGGTTAAGCTGGCCATCGTATTCAAATTTGCTGAGCATGAGCTGAAATGACGCGATTGCCCCTGAATCGAGGGGCGGAGCATTGGGAACGGTTTTTGCCCGTAGGACTGGACGTAACTCAGAAAAAGGGATGTTGATGCTCATCCACTCCCCCCGCACTGTGGCGAAGGAGGCCGCGTAGCCCAGGCTATCCCAGCGGCTTGAATCTCGAAGAATCAACTTATAGCGCTGACCGTCTCCTTGCAGATGCAGTACCAGTCCTGGGGCCTCAGCCAGATTGAGGGGGGGGCTAAAATTGCGGGTGCGCACCGAGGCAAACCCCCCGGAGTTCGCCGTGGAAACCTGGCCGTGAAACCGTGCGCCTTGGGGATGGGATTCAATTTGGCTCTGGCTAACGCCCCCCATGACCACATCATCCAGCGCTCCCCAGAGTTCCGCGAGTGGGAAGTTGGGTTGGGAAAAGTCGAATACAAGATTATTTTCTGGCACCGGAGGGGGAGGAGCCGTTGATCCAAATAGCATTTTCTGAAAATCACTCACAAAGGGAATGCTTTCATAGTAGGCGAGGGTTTCCCAAAAACGGCGGAAATCCCAGGCTGGGCGAGGTGATGACATATCGCGTGAAAACCCTGCGACTTACTTTTGGTAAAAACCACTATAATTCAAAGAGGGAGTTTAACCTCTGTTTTACCTTCATTGCTGCATCGCCTGTGTTTACTCTGTCTTCTCCCCCGGCTGTTGATCTTCCCCTGGACTTGGTGGGGGCCATTCACGATCTCAAGCGGGAACTCAATGCCGTTATTTTGGCCCACTATTACCAAGAGCCGGAAATCCAAGACATTGCGGACTACATCGGCGATTCCTTGGGGTTATCTCGCCAAGCGGCCTCTACCTCGGCAGAGGTCATTGTGTTTGCCGGGGTCCATTTCATGGCGGAAACC
Organism: Lyngbya confervoides BDU141951; assembly: GCF_000817775.3. Classification (GTDB taxonomy): domain Bacteria; phylum Cyanobacteriota; class Cyanobacteriia; order Thermosynechococcales; family Thermosynechococcaceae; genus Lyngbya; species Lyngbya confervoides. The sequence goes on along the minus strand of NZ_JTHE03000088.1, from coordinate 13,188 downwards.
GCTAAGATTTTGAATCCCGACAAACTGGTGTTGCTTCCGGACCAGGAGGCAGGCTGCTCCCTCGCCGATAGCTGCCCGCCCGAGGCCTTTGCTGCCTTTAAGGCCCAGCACCCGAATCATCTGGTGATTTCCTACATCAACTGCACGGCGGAAATTAAGGCCCTCAGCGATATTATCTGCACCAGCTCTAATGCGGTCAAAATTGTGGAGCAGATCGCGCCCACGCAGCCGATTATTTTTGCTCCTGATAAGAACCTGGGGCGCTACGTCATGGCCCAAACCGGTCGGGACCTGGTGCTTTGGGAGGGGAGCTGTATTGTCCACGAGACCTTTTCCGAACGACGCATTTTGGATCTCAAAATGGAGCATCCGCAGGCGCAGGTGATTGCCCACCCTGAATGTGAACCTGCGGTGCTGCGCCATGCCGACTTTGTGGGGTCCACTACGGCCCTGTTGCAGTACGCCGCCCTCAGTCCAACTCACACCTTTATTGTGGCGACTGAGCCAGGAATTTTGCATCAGATGCACAAGCAAAACGCTCAAAAAAACTACATTCCAGCGCCCTCTGGCACTTGCGCCTGTAATGAATGCCCCTTCATGCGCCTCAACACCCTGGAAAAGCTCTATCTTGCGATGCAGCACCGCACCCCCCGAATCGACATACCAGAGGCGACCCGATTGGCTGCCCTACGTCCCATTCAGCGCATGTTAGAGATGAGTTAGGCTAGCTGGCTGGGGTCAACTTTAAGCAGGGCTAAGATTTCAGACTCGTTGAGCTGGGGAATGCCATACTTTTCGGCTTTTTTGAGCTTTTTGCCGGGATGTTCGCCCACCACAATGTAGCTCGTTTTCTGACTGGGATGGGTATTAATTGTGCCTCCTGCCGCTTCAATGAGTTCCTTCACGGCTTCGAAACTCACCTGTTTAAATTTTCCTGTAATCACGAAGGTTTGATCTGCCAGGGGCTGAAGGGTTGGCTGCGGTTCATCCGGTTGCGACGCTCCGGCCGAACCCAAGGCGGGAGCTACATCCTGGGAGGGCAAATCCGGAGTCTGGCCCGCGTCGGAAGGAGGCGGGGGATTGACGGCCTCTTGGCGATTGGTTTGGACCAGGGTCTGCTCAAGCCTTTGCTTGTCCTGGGTTAAGTTCTCCACCTGATTTTGCAGCGTGGCAACCACATCCTGGGCCATTTTCATGGCCGCTTGCAGCTTCTGTTTATCCTGGCTGAGATGTTCAATTTTTTTCTCCAGAGCTGCATTTTGGGCTTCCAGGTGAACCAGATCTGGGGCGCGATCCGGTGGGTCTTGCACAGGAACGGAGGTTGCCTGATCTTCTTCCCGACTGAGCTTGGTCAGTTGCTGCTCTAATTCCCGAATCTCTGCACGAGATTGCTCCAGGGCATGGGTGATCTGGTCTCGCTCCTGGCTGAGCTGGATGACCTGCTCTTCTAAGGCCGCCAGGATGCGCTCGTCCTCTGGGCGAGTGTCCCCGAGGCGTTCAAGATCTTCCTGGAGGCGATCGCGCTCCTGTTGCAGGGCGTTTAGTTGTCGAGACAGGGCCGCTGATGTTTCCTTGGTGGCAGCCACTTGCCCCAGGGCCGCCTCTAGATCCTGCTGAAGCCCATCGCGGGACTGGGTCAACTGCGCATGGTTGACCTCCAGATCTCTAGCCCGAGCCTGCTCCCGTTCCAGAGCGGCGCGGACTTGGGCCATCTCCTCGTGGATCTGCTGCTCCACTGGGCGGAACTGGGAGATCTGTTGAGATTCCTGTTCCTTGGCCTGGGACTCTAGAGATTCCAGTTCTTCTAACATCAGAACCTGCTCAGCTTCAAGCGTCTGCTTGGCCTGGGTCAGTTGATGAACCTGCTCCTGGATCTCAGTGAAGGCGGTGGTTTGCCGCCGCACCTGATCGCTGAGATCAGCCTGCTCGACCTGCCAAGCCTGCTGCTGGGCCTGATGCTCCTGGTGGAGCGCTGCTATTTCTGCTGTGAGCTGCTCATTGGTTTGCGCGAGGGTCTCCCTTTGGCCGGTTAACTCCTGGCGCTCTTGGTCCCAGACCTTCTGGCGTTGATCCCAGGTCGCCAGCTGCTGTTCAAGCTGTGTTTGGGTCTGCTGGATCTGAGTCAGATCCTCAGCCAGGCGATCGCGCTCGGCCTGAAGGTGCGCTAATTCCTCCCCTGCGGTCTCGGATCCCTTGGCCTGGGTTGCCAGTGCTTGTTCGAGGTTTGCTTGCGTTTTGGCTTGGGCGGCGCGGTCCAACTCCAGATCCTGGATCTGCTGTCTGAGCCCCTGAGCTTCCTCTTCAGCCGCTTCCAGAGTCTGCCTGAGGGACTGATTGTTCCCGGTTAAATCCTGAACCTCCTGGGTGGCCGCCGCTAAACTCTGTTCTAATGCAGCCCTATGCTGCACCTGAGCGGTGTGGTCAGAGTCCAGGTCTGCCAGGGTCTGGGTCTGTCTGGTGATCTGCGCTTGGGCCTGATCCAGGGCTGATTCTAGGGTCTGGTTTTCAGCCCCTAGCCGGGCTAGGTCAGATTCCAGACGAGAGATCGTTTGCAAGCTCTGGGCCAGATCGAGATCCGGTTGATCCTCAGATGAACTGCTCCCCTGGGACTCCAGAATTTGCTGGAGATCGTGATTTTCTGCCTGGAGCGCGGCCACCTGGGCCTGCACCTTTTCCAACTCCAGGGACTGGTCTGCAAGGGCCTGCTTGGTCTGGGATAATTCTGCCTGCGCCTGGGTCAGGGATCGCTGCTGGTTTTGATTTTCCTCTTCCAGAGGTTCCAGAGTCTTGAGCCGATCCGTTCGGGCCTCTAGGGCCTCTAACAAGTCTAAATTTTCCTGCTCTAGATCCAGAATTTTTTGCTGTTGCTCTAAATCCTGCCGCGTTTGCTCAAGGCGATGCAGATCAATTTGCCGATCTAGCTCTGCTTCCAGTTCCGCAATCTGGAGCCCAAGGCGCTGCTCAGTCTGCTGCGATTGCTCCAGATCCGCTTCTAGCGAGCGAATAAGCTCTAAATTCTTCGTGCTGGTCTGCAGTTTTGCTTCAAACTCCTGAATTTTTAAGGTTTTATTGGCTAATTCCTGCTCTAGACCCCCGCGCTGCTGGGCAAGTTGTGCCAGTTCCTGCGCCTGGGATTCTAGCTGGGCCGCTAGTTCCTGCTTTTCCTGGGTGAATTGCTGAAGTTGGGATTTTGCCTGCGTCAGACTGCTCAGCGCTTCGCGCTGATCCCGCAGCACGGCTTGATGCTCAATTTGGAGACGATCGTGTTCCTGGGCCATGGCCTGTAAGCCCTGGTTCTCCTCCTGCAGAGCCACCTGTTCAACCAGGAGGCGATCGCGATCCTGGAGCAGATCCTGCAGCTGCTGCTGCAACTGCTGTTCCCTGCGATCTAAATCAGCACGCAGCGCCTGCACAATCGACTGCTGATGGGTTCGCAGTTCCTCCAGTTCCTGTTCCAGCTGGACTGCCCTTGCCCTTGCTTCGGCGAGATCCTGTTCTAGCTGCGCCTGGGTTTGCTGGGCCTGCTTAGACTGATCCGTAAGCTGCTGCCTTAACTGATCAAGGGCCTGTTGGTGCTGTTGATCGTGATCCTGGAGCGATCGCTCCAAGGTCTCCACCCTGCGGACAGAGTCGGCCTGGATCCGTTGATGATCCTCTTCCTGGATTTGAAACCGGTGCTGCCAGTCCTGCTGTTGAGCGGCAAGGGTTTCCGTCAGTTCCCCCAGGGCCTTCGCCTTCGCCTCTGCTTCCGCCTGGATCTCGGTCATCTGCCCCTCAGCCTGCTGTTGTCTGGTCTGAAGGGTTTCCACCACAGCCTTGGCCAGATCCAGCGCTTCGGTTAGATCCCCTTTCTCCTGGCAAGATTGACTGAGCTGCTTATGGAGCTGATCTAAGGCCGTCTCTTGGTCCCGCTGAGCCTCTTGAACCGCCCGCTGCTGTCGTTGTCGTCGGACTTCGCTAATCACCAGAGCTAGGGTTAACCCCACCAGCCCAAATCCTTCACCCAGAACGCCATAATCCATAAGAATCAGTTATCCGTTTCCCGATTGAATCTAAAAAATGTTCTATAGCCATGCTAGTCGCTTCTCTAGCCGAATAGTCGGAGATCAATAAAAAATGCCAAACCCCAGCTCTGAAGAGATTTTCAGAGATTGATGCAAAAACAATTCTCCAGGTCTACAGGGGTTGAATTTCCGTTAAGTATTGTTACCCCACCGTGATACCATTAGCAGTGGCTTGCGGTTAAGCGATAGACCAATTTTTCTCAAGATTGTGGACTCCTCGAATCTGTTGGATAGCTCTCAGCGTGATCGGTCTGCGGCAGATCCGCCGCCTGCGGTCAGTTTTAGAACAGAGGTCTCCAATCCGAGGCGTCAGCCACCCGCCGAGATTGATGCCTTGCCCGTTGAACACCGGCAAGGTGAGGATAGCCCTTCTGCACCAGCTATGCTGGCGGAAGTCTCCGACCGCTCCATGTCTGAGTTTTATCAGCTCAAGCAGGCTTTGTTGGTGTCGACATTACTCTGGACTGGGGCAATCTTTGGTGGGGTTTGGTTCTACTACGGTCTGAATATTGCTCTGAACTATTTATTAGGAGCACTTTCAGGCTTAGCTTATCTGGGGTTATTGGCTAGAAATGTTGAGCGACTGGGAACCCATAAACAGGTTGGGAAGAGTCAGCTTGCCGTGTTTGTGGGCGTGATTATTATATCTACGCAAATTGATGGCTTGCATGTGCTTCCTGTCTTTTTGGGCTTCCTGACTTACAAGGTCACCATTCTTGTCTATACGCTCAGAACTGCACTGCTGCAAAAATGAGTCCCAGCAGGCCGATGCTCAAGTTCTAGAGCGGAGCCGTTTCTAGGGCTTAAACTTTTATGTGATCAATGAGGTTGTGCACATCATGCACTACACGGGCTTTGTGCTTGACACCTTCAACACCTTTGACTTATTTCCGCTCGCCAATGTGGAAGTAGGCAACCATTTCTACTGGCATATCGGTAACCTGAAGCTGCACGGGCAAGTTTTCTTGAACTCTTGGCTCGTAATTGCTCTTTTGCTGATTGTGTCGGTTGCAGCCACTCGCAATCCCAAGCAAGTCCCGACTGGGGCTCAGAACCTGATGGAATATTGCTGGGAATACCTGCGCGATCTGGCTAGAAGCCAAATTGGTGAAAAAGAGTATCGACCCTGGTTGCCCTTTGTCGGCACCTTGTTTCTCTTTATCTTCGTTTGTAACTGGTCAGGAGCCCTAGTGCCCTGGAAAGTCCTAGAGCTCCCAGAAGGGGAATTGGCCGCACCCACCAATGACATCAATACAACAGTGGCTTTAGCACTGTTGGTGTCTTTGGCGTACTTTTACGCTGGATTTCGTAAGAAAGGTCTGGGGTATTTCAAGAAGTACATCGAGCCAACTCCCATTTTGCTGCCCATTGCAATTTTGGAGGATTTCACCAAGCCGCTTTCCCTGAGCTTCCGTCTATTTGGAAACATTTTGGCGGATGAATTGGTGGTGGCGGTTTTGGTTTTCCTTGTTCCTCTCATCGTCCCGATTCCGGTCATGCTGCTGGGTTTGTTTACCAGTGCCATTCAGGCCCTTGTTTTTGCAACTCTTGCCGCAGCCTACATACATGAGGCGTTAGAGGGACATGGAGCGGAGGAAGAGCACTGAGAAAGACTTGATTTTCCGACTCTTCTTATTCGTATCGGGCTAGATAAGCCATTTGCCTCATCGGCAAACTGTCAGGTTACATCAACTGACACCCCTTGTTTTTTAGTCAATCTATACAAAGGAAAAACATCATGGATCCAGTAGTTGCTGCTGCTTCAACACTTGCTGCCGCCCTTGCCATTGGTCTTGCTGCAATTGGACCGGGTATTGGTCAAGGTAATGCGTCCGGTTCTGCCGTTGAGGGGATTGCACGTCAGCCCGAGGCAGAAGGTAAAATTCGCGGCACCCTGCTTTTGACCCTTGCATTTATGGAATCTCTGACCATTTACGGTTTGGTGATTGCGCTGGTGCTGTTGTTCGCCAATCCCTTTGCGTAGGCTTTACCCAACCTTCATAGAAGCAGGGGCGTTTTCACGTCCCTGTGCTTAGGAGATATTAAATGTTTGATTTTGATGCCACCCTGCCATTGATGGCGATTCAGTTCGTGATCTTGACGGCAATTATGAACGCGCTGTTCTTCAAGCCAATGGCCAAAATCGTGGAGGGACGCGAGGGCTTTATTCGCTCTAGCAAAACAGAGTCTAAGGAGCGTTTAGAGAAAGCACAACAGCTCACTCAACAGTATGAGCAGGAGCTGAACGCGACCCGGCGAGAATCCCAGGCCATCATTGCAAATGCCCAGGAAGAAGCCAAGAAAATCTCAGCAGAACAAATTGCTGTCGCTCAACAGCAAGTTCAGGAAGAAGTCATGAAGGTTCTTCAGGAACTGGAGTCTCAAAAGCAGAACGCCATGGGGCAACTCTCGGCCGATGCTGACGCCCTGAGCCAGCAAATTCTAGACAAGCTCCTGGGGTCTGGATTGCCAGCATAAGGGACTGCTTTTATACCAAAGTAAGGAATTGAGAATGTTTTACTGGCTAGCAACAGAGTCTGAAGCTGCGGGCTTTGGGTTAAACCTCGACATTTTTGAGACCAACCTCATCAACTTGAGCGTTGTGATTGGGGTGCTCGTTTATTTTGTCGGCGGTGTTTTGAAGAAAATCTTGGCGGAGCGCCGTACCGCCATTGAAGCTGAAATTGTGGCGGCTGAAAAGCGCCAAGCAGACGCCCAGGCCATGTTGGCGGCTGAGGAGCAAAAATTGGCACAGTCCAAAGTGGAAGCGGAAAGAATCCTGGCTTCAGCGAAAGCCAGCGCTGAGGCTTCGAAGGCAGAGATTTTAGCGGCGGCTGAGCGTGAAATTGAGCGTCTCAAGCAAAGCGCTACTCAAGATACGACCACCAGCCAGGAGCGGGCCATTGCTGAACTGCGGCGCCAAACGGCAAAGATGGCCTTAGAAAAGGTTGAGGCAACCCTGGATCAACGGTTGTCCAACAACCAAGCGGCCCAGGAGGCTCTTTTTGAACGCAGTGTTGCTTTGTTAGGAGGCAATTGATGAAACAGACATCCGTTACGGCTGGGATGGTGGAACCCTATGCTGAGGCCCTAATGGGCATTGCCCAGGATTCTAATTTTGTCGACGAAATTGCCAGCGATGTTGGGTTTATGTTGGAGATGCTCCGTGAATCGGAAGATCTCCGCTCCTTTATCAGCAATCCCCTCATCAAGGCGGAGGCTAAGAAGGCCGTTCTCCGGCAGATCACGGAAGGGCGTGTCCAGGGCGTGTTTTTCAACATCTTGATGCTTTTGGTTGACCGCCGCCGCATCTTTTTACTGGAGGCGATTTGCAAGCATTTCCAGTCCTTGGTGCGCAAGCTTAAAAATACGGTCCTTGCTGAGGTGACCTCCACCATTGAGTTGAACGAGGCCCAGCGACAGGCGGTGATTGCTAAGGTTCAGCACATGACCCAGGCGAGCCAGGTTGAGTTGGAAACTAAAATTGACCCGGATCTCATTGGGGGTGTCATCATCCGCATTGGTTCTCAGGTTCTAGACGCTAGCATTCGCGGACAGTTGCGCCGCATCAGTAATTCTCTCACCAGTGCTTCCGCATAATTTTGGAGGCTTCTGCCGAGAGCGCCCATTTAATTGATATGTCCTAGTTCAACACAGATTCACAAGCAGACCCATGGTAAGTATCAGACCCGACGAAATTAGTTCGATTATTCGCCAGCAAATTGAACAGTACGACCAAAAAGTCCAGGTGGAAAATGTGGGCACGGTTCTCCAGGTGGGAGACGGTATTGCCCGCGTGTATGGCTTAGAGAAAGCCATGGCTGGAGAACTGCTGGAGTTTGAAGATGGCACCGTTGGTATTGCCCTCAACCTGGAGGAGGACAACGTTGGTGCGGTGCTGATGGGAGATGGCCGAGATCTTCAAGAGGGCAGCACGGTAAAAGCGACCGGTAAAATTGCTCAGATTCCGGTGGGTGAAGCCATCATCGGTCGTGTTGTGGATGCGCTGGCCCGTCCCCTTGACGGCAAGGGCGACATTGCCACCACCGATACGCGCCTGATTGAGTCTCCGGCTCCGGGCATTATTGCCCGAAAGTCAGTTTGTGAGCCTATGCAGACTGGTATTACCGCTATTGACTCCATGGTGCCCATTGGTCGGGGGCAGCGAGAACTAATTATTGGGGACCGTCAGACCGGCAAAACCTCGGTGGCGGTGGACACCATTTTGAACCAGGCGACGGAGGATGTGATCTGCGTCTACGTAGCGGTGGGTCAGAAAGCCTCTACGGTTGCCCAGGTGGTTGAAGTGTTCCGGGAGCGTGGAGCCCTGGACTATACCGTGATAGTTGCGGCTAATGCCAATGACCCGGCTACCCTGCAGTACTTGGCTCCCTACACCGGGGCGGCCATTGCGGAGTACTTCATGTACCAAGGGAAGCATACGCTGATTGTGTATGACGATCTTTCGAAGCAGGCTCAGGCCTATCGTCAAATGTCCCTACTGTTGCGTCGTCCGCCTGGACGTGAGGCTTATCCTGGGGATGTTTTCTACCTTCACTCGCGCTTACTTGAGCGGGCTGCGAAACTCAGCCCTGAGCTTGGTGAGGGCAGTATGACGGCTTTGCCCATTGTGGAAACCCAGGCTGGAGACGTTTCGGCCTACATTCCCACCAACGTGATTTCCATTACCGACGGCCAGATCTTTTTATCCTCGGACCTGTTTAACGCAGGTTTGCGCCCAGCCATTAATGCTGGGATTTCTGTATCCCGTGTGGGTTCGGCGGCCCAGATTAAGGCCATGAAGCAGGTGGCTGGAACCCTGAAGCTAGAGCTGGCTCAGTTTGCTGAATTGGAGGCCTTTGCTCAGTTTGCCTCTGACCTGGATAAGGCGACCCAAAACCAGCTTGAGCGCGGAAAGCGCCTGCGAGAGCTGCTCAAGCAGCCGCAATATTCTCCGCTGGCGGTTTCAGATCAGGTGGCCATTATCTACGCCGGAACGAAGGGGTATCTAGATGATATCGCCACGGATAAGGTGGTTCCTTTCCTGGCTGGCCTCCGGGAGTTCCTGAAAACCAGCAAGCCCAAATATGCTGAGGTTATCAGGAACGAGAAGAAGCTCAATGATGAGGCTGAGGGCGTGTTGAAAGAGGCCCTGGAGGAGTACAAAAAGACCTTCATGGCCACGGCTTAACCGCTTTAGCTCCCCGGCCTTTTCCTTTGGTTCGGGGGGCGCATCGGTTGAGTTGTTGAGGCTTCAAGTGATTGATCAGGAATAGAACATCATGGCCAATTTGAAAGAGATCCGCGATCGGATCCAGTCGGTCAAGAATACTAAAAAAATTACAGAGGCAATGCGGCTGGTTGCTGCTGCCAAGGTTCGTCGCGCCCAAGAGCAGGTCAATTCAACCCGACCTTTTGCGGACCGTTTAGCTCAGGTTCTGTATGGATTACAGGCTCGGCTGAAGTTTGAAGATGCTGACTCGCCGCTGCTGCGCCAACGGCAGGTTAAAAAGGTGGCCCTGTTGGTGGTGACGGGCGATCGCGGGTTGTGCGGGGCCTACAATAGCGCCGTAATTCGGAAGGCAGAGGATCGCTCCAAGGAGCTTGCTGCCGCTGGCATTGAATATACTTTTGTACTGGTGGGTCGCAAGGCTACTCAGTACTTTCAGCGCCGAGACCAGCCCATTGATGCGAACTATACAGGTCTTGAGCAAATTCCCACGGCCAATGAAGCCGCTAAGATTGCGGATGAGCTGTTGTCCCTGTTTGTCTCGGAAACTGTAGATCGGGTTGAGCTGATTTATACGCGCTTTGTCTCTTTGGTGAGTTCAAAGCCCGTCATTCAAACACTCCTACCCCTAGATCCCCAGGGATTAGAGGTGCAAGACGATGAAATTTTCCGGCTGACCACGCGGGGGGGGCAGTTTCAGGTGCAGCGGGAAACCGTAGAGCGTGATAGGGCGGGTACGATTCCTGCGTCCATGATCTTTGAGCAAGATCCCAATCAGATCCTGGATGCGCTTTTACCCTTGTTTTTAAATAATCAATTGTTACGGGCTTTGCAGGAGTCTGCGGCCAGTGAGCTGGCGGCTCGCATGACCGCCATGAACAATGCCAGCGAAAATGCCAGCGATTTGATGGGATCGCTGACCCTTTCCTACAACAAAGCTCGTCAGGCGGCCATTACCCAAGAGATCCTTGAGGTGGTGGGCGGTGCCGAAGCCTTGAATTAAGCTTCGTGGAATGCCAGGTTACGATCCGGATCGCCACCCCAGGGATCCCAGCGGGATCTTAATCTAGGCAAGATTGATGCTAGAGACGCCGAAACTTTCGGCGTCTTTTCTTTTGGAGTTGAGCTGTTCGGGGGTGAAGAGGGAGCGCAGGGCACTTGCGACAGGTTAAGACTTAGCTGCTGAAGTCAATACGCAGCAGTGCTTATGTTCAGCCAGTCTCCTCAGGGCCAAAGTAAAGCGGTCTTCGTTACCCGATTAGTATGGCCAAGCGGAAACCTCGGGCAACAGCGCGATTTGAGGCCCTTTGGATTGCCGATGGGTCAACCTTAGAACGCTTATTAGGCTTGAGTTACCTATGGATCACCAGTAACAGCAAAAACCAGAAGGGATGGCACTTGCCTTGGGCTTTGCGGGGGGCAGGAATCAACTTAAGTCCATCGATCAGACTGGCCATGATTCGCTCCCCTGTTACAACGTGGAGCTAGTCTAATTTTTCTCTCTATACTTTGAAACAGCCCTGTCACGCTTGGTGAGGAAGACGTGATTGTTTTCTAAAAAGTTAGAGAATTACATTGAGATAATCCAGTACTTCTTCCACCATTACAATACATTCTTACCCATTTAGGACTGCTCAACCGCCAAATTCCAGCTTTATCTAATATCCTCGGCTTCTCCTGCAGATTTACTTTGTATTTGCTGAAGCTTAGGCGCTACAATCTATCTATGCGGTCAGTTAATCAGGCCCTAACGGTAGATGGACAAGTCCCAACCCTATCGAAGAACCGCCTATGCGGTATGGGAACTTACCCTGAAGTGCAATTTGTCCTGTTGTCATTGTGGGTCGCGGGCCGGACGCCCCCGTTATCAGGAGTTATCCACTGCAGAAGCCCTGGATCTGGTGCAACAATTGGCCGACCTCGGGATTGGCGAAGTGACCTTAATTGGCGGGGAAGCCTTCCTTCGTTCCGATTGGCTCGTCATTACCCAGGCGATTGTCCAGGCAGGTATGCGCTGTAGTTTAACTACGGGGGGATATGGCCTTTCGCGTCCAATGGCCCAGGCCATGAAAGCGGCGGGGATGACCTCAGCTTCGGTTTCCTTGGATGGTTTGCAGGCGACCCATGACAGGCTGCGGGGACGTGCAGGATCCTGGCAGGCTGCCCTGGACGCCATGACCCATTTTCGCAGGGTGGGCTTACCCTTTAGCTGTAATAGCCAAATTAATCGCTTGTCTGCCCCAGAGTTGCCAATTCTCTATGACATCCTTAAACAGGCGGGAATCTTTGCCTGGCAAATTCAACTCACGGTTCCTATGGGGTATGGGGCCGATCACTGGCACTTGCTTTTGCAACCCTGGGAACTGCTCGATCTCTATCCCATGTTGGCCCACATTGCGCACCAGGCTTCCTTGGATAAGATTCGCTTGTTTCCAGGCAATAACATTGGTTACTACGGTCCCTACGAACGTCTACTACGAGGTGGCGGGGACTGGAATTTTTGGCGGGGGTGTGGTGCAGGTCTTAATACTCTGGGGATTGAAGCCGATGGCACGATTAAAGGGTGTCCTTCCCTGCCGACTCAGGCCTATGCTGGCGGAAATATTCGCGATCGCCCCTTGCGGGAGATAATCGCCCAGTCCCCAAGGCTACAGTTTAATCGCCAGGCCGATATTGCCGCTGGCACCGAGCATCTCTGGGGATTTTGCCAAACCTGTGAATTTGCCCAGTTGTGTCGAGGGGGGTGCAGTTGGACTGCCCATGTGTTTTTTGGTCGTCGGGGAAATAACCCCTACTGCCATCATCGGGCCTTGACCTTAGCACAACAGGGGCTTAGAGAACGATTTTTTCTCCAAGACTCTGCCCCTGGTCTTCCCTTTGATCATGGCCGTTTCCAGTTAGTTCAGGAGTCCCAGGATCAGCCCTGGCCAGCCGAAGACTCTTTACACTTTCAGCGTGATCGTATTAAATGGCCCTCCCACGGGCCTGGTTCATTGGGTCATCGTCTTCCCCCAACCCGGCTCTCGCACCATGAATCTTCCTGAGTCCAATGACCCGCAAGCATACTCAACCCCTGACCCAGATTCTCCCCCCCCTGGACCAGGGCACATCCCTTCAAAGACTCAAGATCAAACTTGGCAAGCTTCGCTGTTCCCTCGAAGTGCCTGGGGAAACCGGGATGCTCTATTGCAAGTCCTCTACCGAACAAAGCAGATCTTAGACAAAATTGAGGAGAACTGGCCCACATGATTTGCTCCTATTGTGCTCACCTAAATCCTGAAGGCACTGGTCGTTGCGAAGCCTGTGGCCAGGCCATGACGGTGACTTGCCCACAGTGTCAAATCTCCCTCTCTGCCCAAGCTAACTTCTGTAGCAATTGCGGCATGAACCTCCAGGAAATCCTCTATTCTGCTGACCCAGTTACGGTGTATGGCGCACCCTACTTTGAGCCAGCGCCTATTTATGGCTCACCAGCAATGATGAATACACCTGCTCAAGGGATTCCTCCCACTGACCCTGGGCAGACTCAATTGCAGGCGCCCCCAGCCCAATTGCTTCACGAGCAATCTCAAACTCTGATACCGTTGCACGCCAACGTCATCCATATCGGTCGTCCCCAAGGGACAATTCCCCCCGACATCGATGTTTCTGGGCTTGCCCATGGGGATGTGGTCTCGCGGGTCCATGCAGTGCTTGAAATGAGGGCAGGAGACTACTATATCGAGGATTCTGGAAGTAGCAACGGAACGTTCATCAATGACCTTCCATTGCCGCCTGGGCATCCATATCGTTTACGGCAGGGCGATCGCATTTCCCTGGTAACTACTCAGGCTTAAAAAAATCAGGTCATTTCTGAAGATTGCGAAAAGAGGAGATAAGCTAGTTTTGCAAGAC
>NZ_JTHE03000087.1 GCF_000817775.3 Lyngbya confervoides BDU141951 | reverse complement strand
AAAGCGTGTGAATGTGAACATCTTCGCTGGCACAGCATGGACAGGGATGAGCAAATAGATCCATCAGGTGTCGGGTTGATAGGAAATTACATTATCGCTCAAATTCAGATATTGAAAGGATTAACACTGACCCAGGCAACGGAACCAGTGCCTGCGCGAATTGTATCCAGATATCCCGTGGAAAAGCATCGGTGGGATGCGCGATCGGCTGGCCCATGCTTACTTTGGTGTCGATCTCCATGTTGTTTGGAGTACCGCAAAAATGTCTCTACCTGAACTCAAGTCTGTCATTCAATCTTTGCTTGACCGTCTAACTCAATCCCAATAATCCGTTTTTTTCCTCAAGTCCCAGTCTTTCACCAAGCGTTATGACTCTGATTAAAGACCTAATCGAAATCCCTGAACGCCTCCAAAAAGGTGATTTTGTCCTCAAGCTGACCGAAGGCGTCACCCGTGCTGAAGCCACCGTCAAAGACTACGTCGTCACCCCAGAACTCAAGGACTGTTTCGACAACGCCCTCACCTTTATTCAGAGTGCCATCCAAGGCAATAGCAGCAAGGCCAGCTACCTGCACGGCAGCTTTGGCAGCGGCAAAAGCCACTTTATGGCAGTTCTCAATCTGATCCTAGAGGGGGTTCCCGTAGCCAAATCCATCAACGCACTCGCCTCCGTCATCACCAAACATAACGACTGGATTACCGGCAAAAAATTCCTCCTGGTGCCCTACCACATGATTGGGGCCAACAATATGGAATCTGGCATCCTGGGCGGTTATGTGGACTTTATCCGGCGCCATCATCCAGACGCTCCTATCCCTGGCGTTTACCTTGCTGAAGGCATGTTCAAAGATGCCCAGGATCTGCGTCAGACCATGGGCGATGACGTCTTTTTCAGCAAACTGAGTGAAAGCTCACATGGCGATAGCGGCTGGGGGGAACTTGCAGACGCATGGAATGCCGAACGATTCGAAGCCGCGATTCAAGCTGGCCCCGGAGAAGAAGAGCGATCGCAGCTTATCAGTGCCCTCGTCAAGCAATTCTTTGGTTCCTATGACATTCAAGCGGGTGCTCAGGGTGAATCATTTGTGTCCTTAGATCAGGGCCTATCCGTTATCAGCAAACATGCAAAAGCGCTAGGATACGATGCGCTGATTTTGTTTCTGGATGAATTGATTCTGTGGTTAGCCAGTCGCGCCACCGATCTCAAATTTATTCATCAGGAAGGTCAAAAACTCTCAAAACTCGTTGAAGCCCAATTGGCCGATCGCCCGATTCCGATCATTAGCTTTGTCGCCCGTCAACGGGATCTGAGTGAACTGATTGGTGACTCTATTCCCGGTGCCGAGCGCCTCAACTTTAGCGATGCCCTCAAACATTGGGAAGGCCGTTTTCATCGCATCACCTTAGAGGACAGGAATTTACCTGCGATCGCAGAACAGCGCGTCCTCAAATGTAAAAACAAAGCTGCCCGCGACGAACTTAACGCCTCCTTTGAACAAGCGGCTAAAGTGCGCGAAACTGTGATGAATACCTTGCTGACCAGTGAAGGCGATCGGGAAATGTTCCGCAAGGTCTATCCCTTTAGTCCAGCCCTGGTGCAAACTCTGATTGCTGTTTCCAGTGTGCTCCAGCGAGAACGCACTGCCCTAAAAGTGATGATGCAGCTACTAGTCGACCATCGAGAAAGCTTATCGCTGGGAGACATCGTGCCAGTTGGTGATCTCTTCGATGTGGTGGCTCATGGTGACGAAGCCTTTAGCCCCGAAATGGCGATTCACTTCAACAACGCCAAGCGTCTCTACCAGCAAAAACTATTGCCTGAACTTGAGAAAACCCATGGACGCAGAGATGAGTTAGAGAAGCTCCCGCTCACAGATGCAAAGCGGAAAGCCTTTCAGAATGATGATCGGCTGATTAAAACCCTGCTCCTTTCAGCATTAGTGCCAGAAGTTGAATCTCTACGAGGATTAAACGCTGAACGGCTTTCCAGTCTCAATCACGGCACTATTCGATCTCCGATTCCCGGACGGGAAAGCCAACTGGTTCTCCAGAAATGTAAAACCTGGGCCGCGAGTGTGGGAGAAATTCGCATTGGCGAAGAAATGTCAAATCCCAGCATTTCTGTGCAGTTATCCGGCGTCGACACCGATAGCATTATTAAGCAAGCCGAGCGCGAAGACAACCGCGGCAATCGCATTCGGTTGATTCGAGATATGGTCTTCACTCAGCTTCAAATCAAAAGTGCGGAGCAGCTTGAACAGACCTACGAATTCATCTGGAAAAATACAAAACGCTCTTGCGTCGTCATTTTCAGTAACATTCGTGAATTGCCCGAAGCTTCATTAGAAAATACGGACGATCGCTGGAAGGTAATCATTGACTACCCCTTTGATGAAACAACTTTTTCCCCAAAAGACGATCGCCAAAAATGCGATGCGTTTCTGGAAAGTCATCTCGAAGGCACCAAAACCCTATGTTGGATCCCATCCTTTTTCAGCGAAGATGCCCGAAAGGATCTCGGAACACTTTTAGTCTTAGATCATGTGCTGACAGGCGAGCGGTTCTCGGACTATTCCAATCATCTGTCTCCACAAGATCGGCAAGCGGCTAAATCATTGCTGGAAAATCAGCGGAGTGTTTTGCGACAAAGAGTATTGAAACATCTGGATGCAGCCTATGGAATTGATATAGCTCCTGAGTCTCTGGACACCTCCACCAGCATGGAACTCAACGATCAATTTGTCTCGCTCCAATCTGGATTCGAACTCCAACCGCCAACAGTTGCTAATCTGCTAGGCGGTTTGCAAAATTTACTAGAGCAAGCCCTTGCTCATGAATTCCCTGCTGCTCCTGAGTTCGGGACGGACGTCAGCAAATCGAGCCAGTTGCAAAAAGTCTATCAATACATCACGGAAGCAGCTCAAACGGCAGATGGACGAGTTGCAGTGGAGCGACCTCATCGAAGTTTGATGCGCGATATTGCCAATCCTCTGCTTTTAGGGGAAATGGGCGCTGATGCAACTCATTTTGTTCTCGGACAACATTGGAAAACTCACTTTACCAAAAAGGGCGCTGAGGCCGGAGGCAATCCCAAAGTTAGCGACTTGCGTCAGTGGATGGATGAACCTAAAGCAATGGGATTATCCAAGGAGCTACAAAACCTCGTCATCCTTGCCTATGCAGAACAAACAGGTCGGAGCTTTTTCCGGCATAACTTGCCAGTTGATGTCACACTCAAAGACATTCCGAGCGATTGTGAATTGCGAGAGCAAAAGCTCCCGAATGAGCAAGACTGGAAAATTGCTCTCAAACGAGCCCAAGATATTTTTAGTGTATCCGTATCAGCTCTGCGTAAAGCCAGCACTGTTGCAGAACTAGAAACAAAAGTCCAGCAGAAAGCTCAAAATAGCCGGGAAAGTTGTCAAAAGTATGCTGAAGCCCTCCAAGATAGCTTTGCAGCTCTCAATCTGGATACCAATTGCGATCGCGTTCAAACTGCGCTCACCACATGTTCTTTAGTTACCAAAATCCATTCAGCTCAACCTAAGGATATGGTTCAGGTTTTGGCAGAAGCCGCGATCGCAACGTCCGAAGCAGCAATGGCAGAATGCTTGAAAGAGTCGGCTACCCTCACTGGCACCCTAGAGGGGATCTCGTGGGATATTTTTCAAGGCATTCGTGACTTAACCGATGATCGTCAGGTCGAGGCAAAGAAAATCTTAGAGTCATTGGGTCAAGCGTTGCGAAGTGATGAACATGTGATGAGCCTTGGAGCACAGCTCAAACAATCTCAAAGCCAAGCGGTTAGGCTCTTGGCAAAGCAACCTCCCATAGTCCCAACTCGAAAAAAATCCGCAAATCCTCCAGCAATTGAACCTCCCGGTAAAGAGACCAAAACGAATCAAAAGCTTTCAATTCAAACCATTGCGGAAGAGAGTCAAAGCAACATTGGTCTGCACGAGGCTCAAACCCTGTTGAGTCAATTAGGAAAAGATCTTAAACCAGGACAAAATATACGCTTGAATGTCAGTTGGATTATCGAACAGTCCACAGAGGCCGACGCTGACCAGGAGATGCCTAAATCGTGATAGCAGCCCCAACCTTTAGTCAAATCAAGGCTCAGGTGACTGCTATCTTACAGCGATCACCTGATAGCAAAATCATTGGTATCCACGCCAAAGGTCGTTGGACTGGCAATCGTCAGCAACATGACGGAGAACGATGCTACCAGATTGAGCAATGCGACTCTCCCTTGGCGATTAGACTTGCTATTCAGCAGTTTGAAAGACAACGGCTGCAGGAGGAGACTCCTCATGAGACTGTTCAGGTGTTCGTGACTCCAATGGAGGAAACTGACTTATCAGAGGATATTCTTCTCAGATTGGCAAAACAACGCCTCTTTATCATTGACCCTTGGCAAATCGTCAAGTCACTCTTTCGAGCCACTAACATCGATCCTCGGTTACTCGAACATCCTTGGATTCCTGAATTATTAATGGATTGGATGCCAAATTATCGCCATGCGCCAGTCTTAGGTGGATTTCTAGATGCGGAGGTAATTTGGCCGTTGTTTTTGCAGCATGGACTGTATTTCAAAAGCGATCGCCTTGATCTAGTTGCGCTTTTGCAATGGTCTATGGTACCAGAGCATATCGAACAATATCAACAATGCTCAGAACCTTTTCGGAATGCAGCTTGTGACTGGTTGAGCCAAAGGATCGGAAAATCGGCTGAAATTATTCTACATTGCGTTGAACAGAGTTCCCAGCCTGATGCACTTCCGCTTGGACTAGCACTTCAGGTGCTATGTCACCCTGACGTTCAGAATAAGCTTGACAAGTCTATGGGGAAGGTAGAAGAGCGATTTCTGGCTGGTAAGACTCCATCCATGGGTGTTTTGGAAATGTGGCGTGATGCAGCTCAACAAGCAGCACGCCAATGTTCAGCAGCAATCCAGCAATACCTAATCCAACGATCCGACGCTATTTTGACCGATATCGGAGCTGAACTATATGCTCACTTAAGTGAGAGTTCAGAACTGGGGTTGAATCAAAGATTACTTGAATTTAGCAATCGCCTAGATTCACTGATTAAAAAGCCGACTGAGAGTCATCAATTTGCCCTTCAACAAGCCTTCAATAACCTCAAAACACATCAAGCCATTGAGCACGGTAGTCGTCGCCTTCAAAGATTGGAAATGGCTATCCGTTTAGCTCAGTGGATAGTGAAAACAGCACTCAATCCAGCTGACCCTGCTCCCTCTTTAGAAGATGCGATCGCCAGCTATATGAACTGTGGTAGCTATCTAGACTGGGCTCGCTATAGTTTGCGACTGGCGGAACCTTGTCGAGAATTAGCAAGCGCCTATGGTCGTCTTTTTAAGCACATCACTGCGCTCCGCGAAGAGCAAAATCATCGTTTCGCGGAGCTTTTAGCACAGTGGACAGAGTTTGATTCGGAGCGTTCAGGAATTATCCCTGTTGAAAAGATTCTAGAAAGGGTTGTTTCGCCTCTCGCCGAAAAACAATCCGTTCTTCTGATTTTGATTGACGGAATGAGCATTCCCGTAGCTCATGAGCTAATATCTCACTGTATTTCAAAAGGTTGGCAACTTACTAGCAATGGCCATTGTCATCATACTCCACAAGCAGGTTTAGCCACCATCCCTTCTATTACGAGTTTTTCTAGGGCAAGTTTATTAGCTGGAAGACTAACTAATGGACAGCAAAGTTTAGAAACAAAGGAATTTGCAAACCATATAGCTCTTCTTAAGGTGTGCAAGAAGACATCTCCACCTCTGCTTTTTCATAAAGATTCTCTCCAAACTAACAAGTCACCTATTATTCCTGATGAAATTGCATTCTCAATTTCATCCTCAAAAAATCGGATTATCGGGGTAGTAATTAATGCCGTTGATGATTTACTCAACAAAGGTGATCAGGTAGATATAACATGGGATATTGAGCGAATAAAAGTCCTATTACCACTACTTGAGATGGCACGCGATTCAAAACGTTTAGTGATTTTAACCAGCGATCATGGCCATATTCTAGAAAATGCATCTAAATACGAGCAGGGTAATGGGGCTGAAAGATGGCGATTGGCAGACAGGCCAGCGAAAGACCAAGAAATAAAGATACGTGGGCCAAGAGTCCAGGAAAAATCCAATTTTGAGGTAATTGTTCCTTGGACAGAAACATTACGCTATTGTCGCAACAAAAAGAATGGATATCATGGTGGTTGTTGTCCGCAAGAAATGATAGTGCCAATCGCAGTCTTAACTTCACAAGATATACCAGTAGACACATCAAATTTACCGCAACAAATCTATCATCCAGAGTGGTGGTCTATTCAGTCCACTCAGTCCACTAGAGTAAATTCAGGGATGGACACTTGTGTCAAGACAAGTCAGTCTTTGAACAATAATTTTGGGTCACTATTTACCCCATAACTAAAAATACTTAACCTGAGAGCAGGGCTGTTTCAAAGTCTGAAAATAAAAATTGAAATGCTGGTTCAGGCGTGACAAGCGTTCCGCACAAACTTGCAGCCCTAAGGGAATAGCAAGGATTGTGATTTTTCTTCGAGCAACATAAAACAGCACTGGCCTCTCAAGATAAAAGGTTCCAAGACTATTTATACTTAGAGGAGAAAAACTTATTTTCTCTGTTATTTATCTATACAGAGATCGGAATTCTGACATTTTATTCTTGATCCCTAGTTCAAGCTTTTTTCTGTACTAAGATTTTCTCGGCAGAGTAGCGATTCGATTGCTCAGGGTTAAAGATCGATCTTACCCATAGCCACCACCAACCGAAGTATGAGTGGGGACTTTCGTTTTTGAAGTACTCTGGAGCAATTTGTCGAATTTTTGGCAAGTGTACCCAAGCTACATTTGGAAAAGTATGATGCTCATCGTGATACCCAGTATTAAAAAAAACAAAATTTGTCCAATGATACGTAGAATAAGTTTTACCGTCTTGGAAATTGTGATGCTCACTAATAGATTGTCCCCTAAAGGTTACACCCCAATGCCCAGTCATAATAGTTAAGCACCACAAAAAGTAAAGAATGGCTTTCCATCCTAACAATTGCCAGACTAAAACATAGAAGAATAGGTTGGATAGAATAAATATCATGACAGTGGAGATTGATTTTTTTGCACCCTTTATTTCTCGGTAAGTATCGCTGGGCACGATCCAGGAAAAGATAAGGTCAGAAACAACTGAACCACCAGGTAAAAGATGAAGAAATCCTGAAATGAATCTCCAGTGAGGATGAGCGACAAGGTATGCAGCTTGTTTTTTATCTTGCCATTCATAATCCTTTTGATAATCATTCAAGTGTAAATGGTGAGCAGGACCATGGACGGAAAGGTAATCGAGAGACTTTCCAAATGAAGGTGCTCCCAATTCAATTATGAATAAAGATACTAGGGTACCCCATCTTCCTCTAAGTATTAGATTATGAGATGCTTCATGAATAAATGTGGCAAGGGAATGCATAATAAATTGGCCTAAAAATAGAGCGATTAAGCCCACAGTCCACCAAGGCAAATCATGAACTAACCAGGCCATAAACCACTGAACTGCAACAAGAATAACAATAAAAATTATCGACCAAGAATAATTTCCAAAATAACGTTTGATTTCGGGGTGTTCATTTAATATTTTCTTACTTCTTTCTACATGCCAGTGATAGTCGGATGACATGGGGGTACCTCAAAAAATTGCTTTGCTCATATTAAAATGAAATGTCAGAATTCCGATCTCTGTTTTACCCTTTTAGTGTCTGGCGTCTAACTGCCTTAACAGCCTGACACAAGTCAGAGGCGGTTTGAAAAGTTAGAAAAGCTCTCAAGAGATAATCTGTAATTGCAAACACAGACTCAAGAGAGCAATGAATCAAGCATACCCCAGCGATTTCACTCGATACCAATTCGATGAATTTCTAGCCCCGCTGCTCCCTGCCGCAAAATCGGGAGGCAGCCCTCGCTGCATAGATCTATTTGCGATTGTTAATGCAATTCTATGTGTCTTGCACACGGTTTGCCAGTGGCTCCATGCCTCATGATTGCCCAAATTGGTTAAACGGTTTACACCTATTTCAATCAATGGCGGAAAGATGGCACCTGGAACACTATCCACGACCATTTACGAATGCAAGTTCGAGTCAATGCAGGTCGTCATCTCAGTCCTTTATCCGGAATCTGTGATGCTCAATCGGTCAAAACAGGCAATCCTCGGATCAAGGGTACAGGATTTGATGGAGGCAAACTCATCAAGGGTCGAAAACGTCACATTATGGTGGATACATCGGGTCTGTTGTTAGTCATCATGGTCACTGCGGCCAATATTTCAGATACACGAGGGGTCAAAATCCTGTTCTGGAAAGCCAAACGCAAGGGTCAAAGTTTGTGTCGTTTAGTTCGGGGCTGGGCGGATGGTTGTGAGCGAAACCCTTTGCTTGGTTGACTTGGAATCATCATCTCAATAAAGACTGCGAAGTCTTGACATCAACTGCGGAAGCATTCTGTTACATGGCCATAATTCGACTCATGGTTCGCAGGCTTGATCAGCTGTGCTAAAAACTTTTCAAACCGCCTCTAAGCGCATAGTCGCGAAATCTCTCCAGGTCTTTTTGTAATGTCGATTCCACAACATTACCTAAAAATAGATTGTCCATAAAGCTGCCGATGATGCCAGGAATTTTATAGGACACCGTTAAGCGCACCACACTCCCGGCTCCCTTGCGATCGTAAAAGCGAATCGCCCCCTGATTGGGCAAGCCATCCACCGACTCCCATTGAATGAGCTGGTGATTGACCTGCCTAACGATCCGGGAAAGCCAGGTAAACTCGAAGGCGCCGCTCGCCAGCTTCCAGCGGGACAGATCTGGATTGTCCTGCTGAATCTCCACCGATTCAATCCACTTCATCCAGTTGGGCATCTGCTCAAGATCCGACCAGAGACTCCAGACCTGCTCTATGGGGGCCGCCACTTCAACCTGAGCACTGTGTTCTAACCAATCGGACATGGGTGGACCTCCAGAAATCGCTGACCTTTGGACTGCTTAACTCTCCTTAACTGCTTCACACCAGACTCGGCTGTCGCTCCGCCATCTGGGCCGTGGCCTCCAGAATAGCCTGGGCCGCGCGCTGCCCAGAAATGGTTGCCCCTTCCATACTATCGATGTAATCTTGCTGGGTGTAACTCCCTGCCAGGAAGAAGTTCTCCACCGGCGTCCTTTGCGCGGGTCGGAAAACATCCATCCCCGGAGCTTCTCGATAGAGCGATTGGGCCAGCTTTACCACGCTCGACCAGGTCATATTCAGCTCACGGGCCGAGGGGAACAGGTTCTGCACCTGTGCCAACACATGCTGGGTAATTTCCTCGTTACTCTTGGCAATGAAGGGATCACCGGGAGTTAAAACCAGTTGCAGCAGCGATCCTTGGCCTTCGCGGTAATAATCCCTGGGGCTGGTCAGGGCTAAATCCGCAAAGCAGGAAAAGTCGGCATCGGCCGTGTAGAGCAAATTATCCAGTCCCACTGCCTTCTCAAGCTGCCTTCGGGCCTGCGGATCGTTCAGTTCCGTCACCCAGCCATCAAAGCGCAGCTGCACCGTGGCGACGGGCACGGCGGAGAGCCGGTAAATATTGTCAAACTCCGACCACTTGCGCCACTGATCCGGCAGCAGCTTGTGAATTCCAGGGATATCGCAGGCGCACAGGTAGGCATCGGCTTCCACAATGTCATGTCCCTCCTGCTTGGCCACCTTTAATCCGGTAACCCGGGTGCGATCGCCAGTTTCCGCGAACAAGATCTCCAGAGTACGGCGGCGAGTATGAATCCTGGCCCCGCGCTCTTGGATATAGTTCACGAGGGGAGTGTGCAGATATTCCTGGGGCGATCCCTCCAACATTCGCAAAATGGAGGCTTCCGTCCGGGCTGCAAACAATTGGAAAATGGTGAGCATACAGCGGGCGGAAATATTATCGCAATCAATAAATCCCAGGGCGTAGGCAATGGGGTTCCACATGCGATCAATGCTCCCCTGACTGCCGCCGTGGGATTTAAACCAATCGCTAAAGCTAACCTTATCCAGGGTACGGATGGTTTTCATCGCCCCCTCAAAATCCACCAACCCTCGAACCACCGGACTGGTACCCAGGGCGATCGCATTTTGGGCCTTATCTAGAGCTGACAGCTGGGAGGTGGTAAAAAACGCCTTCAGACCGTTAAAGGGAGCCCCGGTGATGAAGCGAAAATCTAGCTCACCAATTTTGCCGCCCTCATTAATAAAGGTGTGGACATGTTCCTTGAGCAAGAGCGAGTCATAGGCTCCCACCTTTTTCATCAACTCAAACAGGTGGTAGTAACAGCCAAAAAAGACGTGCAGCCCCATCTCCACGTGGTTGCCCTCCGCATCCACCCAGCTGCTGACCTTGCCGCCCACGAAGGGGCGAGCTTCGTACAGATCAACCTCGTGACCGGCATCAACTAGATCAACGGCGGCGGCCATTCCCGCTAACCCGGCCCCAACAATTGCGACTCGCATGGTGGATGTCTCTTACTAACCAAATCTTTACAGATTGTAATACAACGCCTGGGATCTCTGGGGAGGCTTGTGAGCAGGTTCCGGGAAGCCCTGCGATAGGATGAACAATGGCGCATCACCCTAAGGGACCCATGACTGTATTAACGGCGCGATCGCTGCGCAAGGATTTCGGCATCAAAGAGGTGCTGCGGGAGGCCAATTTCACCCTCGAAGACAGCCAGAAGGCCGGGATCATTGGGGTCAATGGGTCTGGCAAATCCACCTTTTTGAAAATGCTGGCAGGACTAGAGCCCATTGATGGCGGGGATCTGTGGCTCAATCCTAAGGCAAGCCTGGTCTATGTATCCCAGGATCCCCAAATGGATCCGGAGAAGACCGTTCTAGAGCAGGTGTTTGCAGACTGCGGCGAGGCCGCCACCCTGGTGCGGGAATACGAGGAACTCTCGGCACAGATCGCCCAATCGCCCGAAGCAGATCGATTGATGAGTCGTCTGTCCCAACTCTCCGAACAGATGGACGCCCAGGGCGCTTGGGAACTGGAAACCCAAGCCAAAATTATTCTCAATCAGCTGGGCATCACCGATTTTCAGGCACCCGTGGGAACGCTCTCGGGGGGCTACCGCAAGCGCATTGCCCTGGCGGCAGCGCTGGTGTCTCAGCCAGAGGTGCTGCTGCTAGATGAGCCGACAAACCACCTGGACGCCCTGTCAGTGGACTGGCTCCAGGGCTTTTTACAGCAGTTTCGCGGGGCCCTGCTCCTGATTACCCACGATCGCTACTTTTTAGACCAGGTCACGAACCGGATTGTGGAAATTGATCGCGGCGATCTCTACGAATACGACGGAAACTATGCCTACTACCTGAGCAAAAAGGCAGAGTCCGAAGCTGCCGCGCTCAGCAGCCAGCAAAAACATGCCGGGGTGCTGCGGCGGGAGCTGGAATGGCTCAGGCGCGGTCCCAAAGCCCGGAGTACCAAGCAAAAGGCGCGCATCCAACGCATTGAACAGATGCAGGATCAAGACTTTAAGCAGGCCCACGGCAAGGTGGATATTTCCACCGCCCAGCGACGCATCGGAAAAAAGGTGGCGGTGCTGAACGCCGTGGGAAAACGCTTTGGCCATCGCACCATTATTGAAAACTTTAGCTACGAATTTACCCCGAGCGATCGCATCGGCATCATTGGCCCGAATGGCGCAGGAAAATCCACTCTGCTCAACCTGATCACAGGTCGATTAGATCCCGACCAAGGCACCGTAGACATTGGCACCACCATTCACTTTGGCTATTTTGATCAGCACTGTGACGATTTACTACAGAACCCGAACCAGCGGGTGATTGACTATTTGAAAGAGGTGGCGGAGCTGGTAAAAACCGCTGACGGAAGCGTCATCACAGCTTCGCAGATGCTGGAGCGCTTTTTGTTCACGCCCAACCAGCAATATTCACCCTTGCATAAGCTTTCCGGGGGTGAGCGCCGCCGCCTATTTCTGCTGCGGGTATTAATGGAAGCGCCAAACGTGTTAATTCTGGACGAGCCCACCAATGATCTCGACGTGCAAACGCTGGGGGTCCTAGAGGAGTATCTGGCAGAGTTCAGCGGCTGCGTCATTGTGGTATCCCACGACCGCTATTTTTTAGACCGAACCGTCGACACTATCTTTGCCTTTGAATCCGGAGGTACCCTGCGCCAATACCCCGGCAACTACTCCCTTTACCTGGACTTCAAACGCGCTGAAGCCGAAAAGCAAATCCTGGAAACCCAAGCCCAGCAAGCGCCGGTTCCATTGTCCCCCACCGCCAGTCCTACCGTCCCAAAGGGCAACTCCTCCCGTCCCCGAAAGCTATCCTACAAAGAGAAGCGAGAATTCGAGCAGCTGGAAACCCAAATTCCGGAGCTAGAGGCTGAAAAAGCGCAGCTAGAACAGCGTCTCTATCAGAATCCACCGGCAGAATTTACGGAGCTGCAGGGTCTCAGTGAGCGATTGGCCTGCCTGGATCAGGAAATTGAAACAGCAACTGAGCGCTGGATGGAACTGGCCGAACTAGCGGGATGATGGGCCTGACAAAAACGCTGCGATCCCCGATGCCTGTGCAGACGAACCTCTTACAAATTGTTAACCCTGGTTAATCGGCCATTTAGGCCAAAGTGAGCTGACTACCTGGGATTACCCACCCTAGCCCACCAAACTCATCTAGGTATTTTCGCGAGGGGTTCAGTTGAATTTGTCAGAATAATAGGCATATTAAGGTTGCCAGCGATGGCGCTTAACTCAAGCCCATTGGCTCCAGGGCAGGGCTTCCGTTCGAAATGAACCGCGACTGGGTCGTTCTCCCGCCTGCTGACCTTTGTAAACTGTTGTGTGACCGCCCGATGTGCCTATGACTGCCCCCCAGCTTTCCAGATCGTCTCGTGTTCTACCCAGCTTTGTCCCGCGTTTTGGGTCCCCGGCGAGTCTGCAAGTGATCGTGAGTATGTTGTTCTTAGGGCTAGCTGGCCTCACCCTAGGACTGATGGCCCTTGGCAGCGCGACTCGGGTCATGAACGCGGGACTCTCCTGTCCGGATTGGCCTCTATGCTTTGGATCCTTTGTGCCGAAGCAGCAAATGAATCTTCAGGTCTTCCTGGAATGGTTTCACCGTTTAGTTGCGTCCACTGTCGGGGTCTGCGTTCTGGGACTCAATGGACTGGTGCTGGTGCTTCGGCAGCGTCTCCCCCGTTGGTTACCCTGGGCGACCGGCCTCTGCTTTGGACTGGTTGTATTCCAGGGAATCCTGGGCGGTTTAACCGTGACCCAACTGCTCAGGTTTGATATTGTGACCGCTCACCTGGCCACGGGCCTCTTATTCTTCTCAAGTCTGGTCACCATTGGCACCGCACTGATGCCCTACCAGGGAACTGGGATGGTGAATTATCTCCCCTGGGCAAGCTTTACCGCCGTGGGGCTCATTTACTTGCAAAGCATTCTCGGCGCGCTGGTGGCCTCGCGGTGGGCGGTGCATCAGTGTCTGGGGAGCGCCAGTCTCTGTAGTGTGCTTTACAGTCACTTTATCGGCGTTGTGCCAGCGGCTCTATCGGTGCTGATAGTGGTGGTGATGGCCGGGCGCACGGCAGCGTTGCATCCTCTGTTGCGACGCTTGACCCAGCTGGCGGCCCTGCTGCTGGGTCTTCAGGTGGGTCTGGGACTGTCCACCCTCAAATTCCATCTACAAATTGTGGTCCTCACGGTCGCCCACCAGTTTATTGGGGCATCTCTGCTAGGGGTGGTCCTCGCGATGAGCGTCATCGCCCTGCGCGATCGCCTGCAAGCGAAGGACCTGCCCACGATACATCCATCCACCGTCGCCCCCTCCCCCTTGACCTAACGCCATTGCAGGTTAAGCTAAATCAACCAAATTGGGCAATCTCAGGTTCAGGCTCGTTGTTGTGACGCCGTTCCTCTGTTTCATTTCTGTTCGCCATGAGGAGTGTATGCTGAAGTCATCTTGGTTTAACGAGCAAAGTCTAGAATTCAATCTGTCGCAAACCCTTTGGGATTATTACCAACTCACCAAACCCCGCCTCATTTTTCTATTTCTCATCACCACCGCCGCCGCCATGTGGATTGCGGCCAACGGATCGGTGAATGCTTCCTTAATGCTCATTACCCTACTGGCCGGAGCCTGCGCCTCTGGCTCAGCCAATACCTTTAATTGTTTATACGACCGCGACATTGATGCGGTAATGGAGCGCACCAGCGATCGCCCTTTGCCCGCCGGGCGCATTCAGCCCCGACAGGCTTGGATATTTGCCATCACCCTAGCCCTGACAGCCTTTGGGTTACTGGCAAGTTTTGTGAATCTACTCAGCGCCTGCCTAGCCATGGCCGGGATCGCGGTTTACATCGGCGTCTATACCCACTGGCTGAAGCGATCCTCTCCCCAGAATATCGTTCTCGGAGGCGCGGCCGGAGCGATCCCCCCCCTGGTGGGTTGGGCTGCGGTCACCGGAGAGCTGAGCTTTGCCGCCTGGATTTTGTTTGCCATCATCTTTATCTGGACACCACCCCACTTTTGGCCCCTTGCCATGATGATCGAAGAGGACTACGCCAAGGTCGGTGTCCCCATGCTGCCAGTGGTAGAGGGGGATCGGGTCACCGCGCAGCAAACCCTGGGCTATACCATTGCTCTATTGCCCGTGTCTCTCCTGCTGGTGTATCCGGCCCATGCGGTCAGCTGGCTCTACGGAATTGCGGCCCTGGTGCTGGGCGCTTTATTCATCCATAAAGCTTGGGGACTGTTGCAAACGCCTGACGACAAGCAGGTGGCTCGCTCGGTGTTTAAGTTTTCCATTTTGTACATGATGCTGCTCTCGGTGGCAGCGGTAGCCGATAGTGTCTTGCTCACTCGTCCTGAACTGATGCTGTGGCCGTAGCGCCTGGCCAGACTTCAAGGGACCCTTCTGGCCTCAAGGCCCTATTTCTTGGAATGGGTCAGTCGCTTCCAGCCACTGACCAGCCAGTCACTGAGGGAGTGACTCATGGCCCCCAGTTCCAGTCCCAGAAACATCGCCATTAGCCGATTGAGGAGGGACGGACTGAGCGTCCAGGCAGGCCGAACCCAAACCAAATAGCGGTTCCAGGATTGGCCCTGAGCAATTGCCCAGAACACTGCCACGAGCATCAGCAGTCCGAAGCCCCATCCACCGAGATAGAGCACCCGAAGCACCGTTCCAATCACGGGACCGTGGGACAACCAGGATCGATGCCGCAGGCGACGCTGATAGGGGAGCCAGATCCAGCGCAGATAGCCCCACCGCCGGTACTGCCTGGAAACAATGTCTAAATCTGGACCAAACATGAGACCGCTAAATAAAAAGCAGCTTCCCGTGGCGATCGCGAGATCCCAGGCCTGCGTCAGGGCGAGGGTTCCAGCGCTAACCAGCGGAAAGCCTATCCAGGTGATGCGATCATGGGTCTGGCCGGATGGCATGAACTTCGATACCTTGATAAGGGTGTTGTTCAGTTTTAGTCAGTCTATATTGTCTCTATGTTGATTGATCGGTTGTTTGCTCGGGTCTTTTTGCCAATTCTGCTGGCAGCACTCCTCGGTTTAAATTTCAAGACAGCACCAGTACAGGCCGCCAGCGCTGCTGCCATTCGTGCTTACGACAATATCGATGTAACCAGCAAAGATTTTGTGGGGAAACGTCTACAGGCGGCTGAATTTAGCGATGCTCACCTGGATCGGGCGGACTTCACCCGGGCCCAGATGCAGGGCGTGGTCTTTGACAATGTCACCCTGACCGATGCGGACTTTAAAGATGCGGATCTCACGGACGGGATGGCCTACCGCAGCGATTTTTCCAAGGCCAATTTTGAAAACACCGTGCTGACCGATGCAATTTTGCTAAAGTCAACCTTTACCGGAGCGATCGCTAAGAATGCAGATTTTTCTGGAGCAGCGCTGGATAAGGAACAAATAATTGAATTGTGTAAAACAGCTGCCGGCGTGAATCCGGTCACCAAGGCGGATACGCGCGAGTCCCTCGGCTGCCGATAAGCTGGCATTATTTGAGATCAGTTAATGTCCCTAGTCATGGCGCCAGGGACATTATTGAGAGTCAGGGACATGATTAAAATCAGCCTTGACCCAAGTCTCACCCTAGGCAAGTCTCACCCTAGGCAAGTTTCAAACCACCCAAGTTTCAAACCACCCAAGTTGAAAACGACACAAACCAGAAGGGAATCAATGCAGCTACAAGTATACGGAATTCCCACCTGCGGTACCTGCAAAAAGGCAGTGAGCTGGCTCGATGCCCGGCAGGTGAACTACGAGTTCATCAATACCAAAGAAAATCCCCCCGAGGAAAAGAGGATTGCAGAGTGGATTCAAGCTCTGGGCAGTCAGCCCATGCGCAACACCTCGGGGAAATCCTATCGATCCCTTGGGGAGGAAAAGAAGGTCTGGAGCGATGAACAGTGGCTTGAAGCCTTTAGCCAGGATGCGATGTTGATCAGGCGTCCTTTGTTTGTCCGAGACGGGCAGGCTGTATTAGTCGGCTTTCGCGGATCGGATGCCGCAATCGCCGCTGCCCTGGGGTTGAGCCATTAATTGGGAAGGATTACGGCAGTGCAGGGGAACTTTTCCAGGGACAATCGATGACTCACATTGGCTTGATCTGTCCAGCAGCCAGCGGCCACCTCAACCCCATGACAAGCCTGGGGTATGCCTTGAAACAGCGCGGCCATCGCGTCACCTTAGTGGGGATACCCGATGGGATGCCTCAGGCTGAGGCGGCGGGTCTGGAGTTTCAGGCCATTGGGGAAAGGGAGTTTCCAGCCGGGTCCAACGTTGTTTTTTTTGACAGGCTTGGCAAGCTGAGCGGCCTAGCAGCCTCTCGCTACACTGTACAGCTATTTACCCAGTTAACCGCCACCCTACTGCAGGAGCTACCGTCTGCGGTCAAGGCTGCAGACCTTGAACTGCTGCTGATTGATCAAAACTCCTTTGGGGGACCCAGTGTAGCCCAGTCCCTAGATCTCCCCTATATCAGTGTTGCCTGCGCGCTGATGCTAAACCCAGACCCAAACGTTCCCCCCTTTATCACTTCCTGGCGCTATCATCCGGCGACCTGGGCACGCCTGCGCAATCAATGGAGCCATCACCTCCTGTCCCGCTGGATACGACCGATACAATCCCTGATTGCCGACTATCGGCAGCAATGGAATCTGCCCCTTAATCCTCGCGAAGACTTTTCTCCCTTTGCCCAGCTTTGCCAGGAGCCCGCTGAATTTGAATTTCCCAGACAGCATTTACCCGCCTGCTTTCATTTCACCGGCCCCTATGCCAGCCGGGCGAGTCGAGCCACTGTGGAGTTTCCCTTTGATCGGTTAACCAACCAGCCCCTCATCTATGCCTCCCTAGGAACTCTACAAAATCGACTATTGCACCTGTTCGAGGCGATCGCGGCCGCCTGCCAAGGGTTAGCGGTTCAGCTCGTCATTGCCCTCGGGGGCGGTGCCTCCCCCGAAGATCTACCGCCGCTTCCAGGCCAGCCCATCGTAGTCGGCTACGCACCCCAACTAGAACTCCTAGAGCGGGCCACCCTGACCATTACCCATGCTGGGATGAACACAACCCTGGAATCACTCAGTTGCGGAGTGCCCATGGTGGCTCTCCCCATCACCAACGACCAGCCAGGGGTGGCCGCGCGGATTGCCTGGACCGGCACGGGTGAGGTGGTACCAATCAAACAGCTCACCGTTGCTAAGCTGCGGGCTGCCATAGTAAAGGTCTTGGGCGATCCATCCTACCGAGACAATGCCCGCCGTCTCCAGAACGCTATTCAGCGCGCCGGTGGCCTCGAACGCGCGGCTGACATCGTGGAACAGGTCATCCAAACCCAGAAACCGGTGTTAGCAGCCCCATCAGCCGCTGCCTCCGCCCCCCTGCCCCCCAATGGGAGAGGGTCTAACCGGTAACGTTCCTCAGTGTAAAGTCCCTCAGTGTAAAGTCTCCTCAGAAGGTAGCCTTCGGCATCTAAAGCCAGGAGAACTTAGAAGGCAGGCTGGGTACTTTTCAAGTCCCGCTCACCAGGGTTATCCTGGAGGGCCACCCATGTAAGCCCCGACGTTGGCTTGATAGTCTCCCTCTCGAACAGACTCCTGCAGATCTGATTTAGAGGGGGGATCCACTGCTGCCGTCTACTCTACACCCACCATCACTAGGCCCCAAGGACGTAAGGGATCGCCCCCCCCGATACCCGGTTCAGTTTCCCCAACTCGTGGAAAAACCAGGACAGGATCATGAGGGCACCAGCCCAGAACGTAAGGCTTGATATCCTAGGCCAGGGTCGGGGCGACTTAGAAGGGATCCCCGGAATCAATCTCAGTCGGCGGCGTCCGATCGGAACCCCTTGGAGGATCAGCCTGAACCAAGACTGTCTCTAAAGGTCGTCGTAGGGATCGGGGCATGAGCGGCCCCCGGCCAAACCGCACGACTAGATCTGGACGGCGATCGCCAATTTCCAGGTAACTGGCAAGCTGGGATCGCACGCTAGCCACCTCCACCGGCTGATTCAGGAAGGCGGTGCGTATTCCCAGGGAGGTTGCCTGTAGCGCAAATCGCTGGTAGGCCCGTCCAACCTGAATCCAGCGGTCAGGGCGATGGGTCTCAGAGACGAAGATGGCCAATCCTGCAGAACTGCGCAGTTGCCGGGCATATTTGGCATTTTCGGCCTTCGGCTTTAGAAAGACATCAACCAGACGATGGGCCAACCAGTGCGGTGCGGTGGGAATCCCAGAGCATCTGCTAAATAGACCATCCCCCTGCTGAAGCGCCTCGCGATCATTAAAACGCATCCAGGATTTAAGCTCTTTCACAAAGTCAGGGTCGTTGATTTGCGCGGTGTTGCCAGCGATCACGTATTCCAATACCGCTTCCATTGCCGGCTTGTCTGTTAGAAGCATCAGATCAACTCCGGCTTGACGAGCTGCACCTTCGAGCTGGTTGAGATCCTCCTGACTCAGGGGTTGTCCGTCATAGTCCGATCGAGTTGACTGACGTTGGGGAATAGCATCAAACAGCGGCGATCGCACTGGGGCTGCGGCTTCTAGCGGCACCTCGAACCTGTTCGGTAACCCACCATTCAGATGTGTCTCAAAGCCAAAGGCATGGGCCGCCTGAATTAAATTTTCTAGGGCACAGCCCAGACTGATGTATAGATGGTGGTCCTCGGGATCCACTCTGGGACAGCGTCTTGTGAAGTCAGGAAACAGGACAACCTGATGGGGCTCCAGCTTGAAGGTCCAGCACTGGGTATTATGACTGGAAGCGGCCAGAGTGGCATAGCGCACCAACTCTCGCTGCTGAGCCAGCCTCTCTTGGGGGAACGGATCCGTATGTCGCCAAGTTTCCTGAATCGCTTGCTCGTAGGATTGAGGTCGATCCCCATAGGATGGAAAACGGGGGGAAGTCATCAGCGTACCTCCAGGGAGTCATAATGAGGGGGGCAAAGGCTCTAGCGGGGGCTCTGTCTCCGCCGTGCTGGGTGCCCTGTGAAAGATCAGCATCAGAACCCCGGTGGCTCCCGGGAAGGTAATGGCCCACAACGCGGCAATATAAACCAGCGGATGGTAGTACATCTGTAGGGCAATGAAGGGGAGCAAGGCGCCGTTGGCCAGCAGAAACAGTCGGGCCAGGCGCTGTAATCCCTTGCCTGGAAATACTCCGGCAACGAAAAGCGTGGCTAGGCTCATAAAGCTATACCCCAGAATATCAACGGCATAGAGAAAGGAGTCGAAGGGAGTAAACAACAACATCTCTATCCCTGCTGTCTCACCGCGCATTAAATGGGGCAGCACGAGGGTCAATTGCACAAAATATACCAGGCTGATCAAGCCGGTGTAGACCGTCGCAAACGCCAGCGCAATCTGACTCCACAGGCGTCGCTCCGGGAAAGTGAGGTGATGAATCGTGGCAATGAGAACCAGAAAGCTAGATCCCAGCAATAGAGAGGGCAAAAGCAGAATCGCCAAGCCCAGGGGAGTACTCGCACTTTCTGGTCCTCCGTGAGAGCCGAGAAGACCAATCCACTCCGCGATTTGTCCTGCCACATAGACCAGACTGAAACCCAGGGAGAGCAGGGCCGACCCGTAGCCAATTCTCTTTGCTGCGGGAGAGATGGGGGTGTTCATGGGTTGTGGCTCCTCTAGGAAATTCGTTGTCCCTCGACGGCAGAGGTTCCAGGCCTTGCGGCCCGCGATGGAACCCGGCCCTGAGTTGATGCCCTGAGTTGATGTCCCAGCCAGGGCGAGATCAGCACCAGCAGCAGGCCAAGGGCCATGAGTCCCCCCTGGGATAGGTCATAGTCAGACCAGATTTTGGCCCAGGAATATCCCCAGCCCCATCGGCCCAGTCCCACCTCAAAGGTCAGGGTGAGACTAACCCACAAAAGCCCAAGGGCCAGCTGTTGCATCCGGGTGGCGCGCAGCCAGGACACAGACCCGGTGGCGATCGCCACAATGCTGAGGGCACCCATCCCAAAGGACAGCCCGTAGGCCAAATCCTGACCCAAAATGGGGATCAGCCAGAGGGTGCGGATTGTGCCATTCAGAATCTCTACAACGATGAAGAGTAGCCAAATGATCAGGCCTTTAAACAGCAGCATAGGCGCTCCTCGGTAACCCTAAGGTGCAACAGGGTTTCCCTCTCCCTAATTCTAGGATGATCCTGGTGGAGGAATGTGAGGATGCCTTGAAA
>NZ_JTHE03000086.1 GCF_000817775.3 Lyngbya confervoides BDU141951 | reverse complement strand
GCAGCCCGCAGCCATGGCAGATCTCTACACCAAAGATCGCTGGCACGCAGCTCCGGTCTATCCGCGCCCGCATCTGTGCCCAGGGGATACAATTTCAGGCCCTGCCCTGATCGTGGAAACCACAGGCACCAATGTGGTGGAGCCGGGATGGTGTGCCTCCATCACCCAGCACAATCATTTGATCTTGGAAAAACGTTCGCTTGCTGCCGCAACGCCCTTCATCAGCCCCTCCGCTTCGCCGCGATCCCGACGGGGACTCCAGGATCTTTCCTACCCAGACCCTGTTTTTCTAGAAATCTTTAATCATCTGTTCCGGGCGATCGCCGAGGAAATGGGCATTACTCTGCGCAATACCAGCGTCTCGGTCAATATTAAGGAACGGCTAGACTTTTCCTGCGCCATATTTGATCAGCAGGGTCAGCTCGTGGCCAACGCCCCCCATATCCCGGTACACCTGGGGTCAATGAGCGAGAGCGTCTGTAGCCTCATTGCCAAAACCCAGGGCGCATTCAGTCCCGGTGAGGTCTATGTGGCCAACAACCCGTTTGACGGGGGGACGCATTTACCGGACATTACGGTGATTACTCCCGTGTTTGTCGAGGCGAATACAGGGGCAGATCCTCTCTTCTACGTGGCGTCGCGGGGTCATCATGCCGATATTGGCGGCATCACCCCCGGATCCATGCCGCCCCATAGCCGCACGATTGCCGAGGAGGGAATTTTGCTGGATAATCTGCCGCTGGTTCGGCAAGGAGAATTTTTGGAGCAAGACCTGCGATCGCACCTAGGCCAGGGTCCCTATCCAGCCCGCAATATTGACCAAAACATTGCCGATCTGCGGGCACAGGTTGCGGCCAATGCACGGGGGGTTCAGGAATTGGTGGCCCTGGTGCAGCGTTATGGCCTGCAAACCGTTCAGGCCTACATGCAGCATGTTCAAGATAACGCAGAGGAGTCGGTGCGTCGTGCCATTGATCGCCTTCAGGACGGGCAGTTTGTTTACCCCATGGACGAAGGCTGCGAGATCCGTCTCCAAATTACCATTGATCGCCAGCAGCGGACGGCCCACATCGACTTTACGGGCACTTCGCCGCAGCAGGCCAATAACCTAAACGCCCCCCGCGCCATCTGCAAGGCCGTAGTCCTATACGTGTTTCGGACGCTCGTTGAGGACGATATTCCCCTCAATGCCGGTTGCCTGAAGCCCCTGCACCTGACCCTGCCAGAGGGCTGCCTCCTGAATCCCATCTATCCCGCTGCCGTGGTGGCCGGGAATGTAGAAACCTCTCAGGCCCTGGCCAATGCCCTCTACGGCGCCCTGGGGGTGATGGCCGCAGCCCAGGGCACCATGAATAACTTTACCTTTGGGAACCAGACCCATCAGTATTACGAAACCATCTGCGGTGGATCAGGGGCTGGACCCGATTTTGCCGGAACTGATGCGGTGCAAACCCACATGACCAATTCTCACCTGACGGACCCTGAGGTGCTGGAATGGAGATTCCCGGTGATCCTGGAGGAATTTGCAATTCGGCCCCACAGTGGAGGGCCGGGACGCTTCTGCGGTGGCAATGGCGTCCTGCGTCGGCTGCGCTTTCGAGAGGCCATGACCGCCGCAATTTTATCGGGCCATCGGCGTATTCCCCCCTTTGGACTCGCGGGAGGATCGCCAGGATGGGTGGGCGAGAACCGCCTTAAGCGGATTGACGGAACTACGGAGTACCTTGGATCTCGGGCAGAGGTTGACCTTCAGCCCGGTGATGTGTTTGAGATCCAGACTCCGGGTGGCGGCGGGTATGGTTCGGAGTAAAGTCCCCCTCACTTCTAGGCGACAATTGAGCTGGCATCTAAGGGCCTGATGAAAAATGGGAGATCTGGCCTTTTAAGTCCTTGAGGCTAAACAACTGCCAGCGTTTGAGGTTTCCTTGATCATCGGCACTAATCACGAACTGACTCTGGTGACTAAAGGCCAGATCCACCACTGGATTGGCATGGGCTCTCCACTGCGCAAAGCGAGTTTTCTGAGGGATATTCCAAATTTGTAATCCCCCCTCGCGATCGCTACTCGCCAGCCACATCCCATCCGGACTGAAGGCTAACGCCTCTGCACGGTCGCCCATCACCCGAAACAGTCCGGTGGGCTGCCGCTGCTTTATGGACCAGAGGCGAATGGTTCCATCTTGACCGGCACTGGCAATGAGGTCTGCTTGAGCCTGCTCTGAGACAGGCTGAAACTGGACCCTTTGGATCGACCCAATATGGCCGCGAAAGGTATGGATCAAGGTTCCCTCCATAGACCAAAGCCGAATCGTTCCATCTCGGCCGGCACTAAGGATCTGCTGGCTCTGGGGACTCAGGTCTACGGAGAACACCGATCCTTGCTGACTTTGCAGCACCTGCAAGGGACGTCCTTGAGCGGTCCAGAGGCGAATCTGGCCATCCTCCCCGCCACTGAGGAGATAAAGACCGTTAGGACTGAACTTAAGGCTGTTAACGGCGCCTCGGTGCCCAGAAATCGTGGTTTTTGCTGTCATTGTGCGGTTCCACAGTTCAATCGTGCCATTCTCCAGGGCGATCGCCAGGGTCTCTCCCTGGGGACTAAACTGCACATCTTGAATCCCATGACTCAGGGTCATTTCCTTCAGATCTAAGACTTGCAAGCGCTGAGAGGTCAGCCCCCACACCCCTAAGGTCCCGCTTTGGCCTCCTCCAACCATCTTCTCCTCCTGAGGATGAACCGCAAAGCAGTGCAGGGGCATCCCCGTGGCAAGAACCGCTGGCAAAACATTCTGCGTTGACCAGATCCTGGCCGTGCCGTCATCCCCGCTGGTTAGCAGGTATTTTTGATCCGGGGTGTAGCCAACGCTGCGAACCGGCCCGGTATGGCCCCGATATTCCTGGATGACCCTGCCATTTTTTGTCCACAGGCGCACGATGCCATCCTCTCCCGCCGTGGCAATCTCGTTGCCGTCTGGACGAAGGGCAATGGCCCAGAGTCGCTCTGCGTCCGCTTGCCACTGGCTCACCTTTTCCCCGCCTAGGGTCCAGAGGGAATAGGCCCCATCATCTCCCGCACTGGCCAATAATTTGCCATCTGGACTGTAAACCACTTCCCAGGCATGGTTTAAAAATGATTTTAAGCCCTGGCCCTCGATTGACCAGCGCCGGGTTTGTCCATCCGCTCCAGAGGTCACGATTTCCTGACTGTTGGGACTAAAGTGAACGGTCTTCGTCATCCCGGAGTGCGCCCTCCATAGCTTCTTCAAGTCACCAGAGTCCGTCCAAATTCCCAGCATTCCATTTTGAAAGGCCGCAGATAAATAGCGACCATTGGGGCTGTAGCTCACCGAGACCAGATCTAAATGCCTAGATCCCTCCAGTCGCCGGATCACCTTGCCCTGCTGGGACCAAATCACTAAATTCCCCGCTTCTCCAGCCGTGACCAGCTCGGGCCGCTGGGGATGGAAGGCAACACGGTTGAGCCGCACGGCATCGGCTCTCCAGTCTTGAAGTTTATCTCCAGACAGGGTCCAAAGACTGAGGGCGCCATTTTCAGCCGCGATCGCAAATCGATCTCCGGCAGAATGAAGCTGCCCGCGCACGGTCACACTGCCAAATTCCAGTCGCGCTTGTTCGTGATTTTGATAGAGCGAACTGAGAACGGTTCCTCGCACTTGTTCTTGAAAGGCAGCGGAGGGTGGCGATAGCCTCAGCAATGGATTGGATAAGGTCTGCAATGCTTCCCAGCTATCTTGAATGCTATTGAAGGCCGTCGGTAAAGAAACCAGGTTAACCTCCGCAGCATTTCTGAACACCCCCGCTTGCTTAATTAACAAGTTGCGCTGGTTCCAGAGCGCCCATAATGTCAGGGATGTGAGTCCTAAAAACGCAAGAATTAAGGCACTCCACCGCGCCAAAACATTGCGTCGTTTCAGCCAAAGACTGTGCTGAATGAATTCTGCTTCCACCTGATTAAACCAGGCCCTATCCGCAGCGAATAACTGCTTTAACAAGGCTAAGCGGGGATCGGCGTTCCAGAGAAATTTTCCTTGCCGGTTTTCATGCCATTCCAGGGCTGCAGGGGTTAACCGCCGCTGTAGGACAATCCGTTCCTCTTCCGCCTTTAACCACAGCAATAGGCGCTGCCATCCCCGGATCAAGGCGTCATGGGCGGGCTCAACATAGGGATGGCCCTGCACATCCTGACCTTCCACAAACAGGCGAGCGGCGGTGAACTGCTGGATCACCCGCTCAACTCGCGCCTGTTCCTCCTTCTCGTAACGCAATTCCGTGAGCATGACACGGCGTCTTGCCAATTCCCCACTGCCCACGGCAATCATCCGCAGCATCAATCGCTGAATCGTTTGATCGATCTGCGGGTCTTCTCCAATTAAGGCTTCATATTCAGCATCGGCTCGCTGTGTCAGCGCCTGGGCCACTCCACCGATCTGTTCATAGTCGGCCTGGGTAATTGCTCGATTTTGAGTCTGCCCGCTGCGGACGTTGCGTAAATATTGCAGGTAAAGCTCACTCAAGGTGAAGGACAGCAGCGGCAGGGCACCGGGCATTTGATCCACTTCCTCAATCAGGCGCTCGACCAAATCCGAGGGCTCAAAATACAGCACCCGTTCCGAAGCCGGTTGTTCAATGGCCGCACGGAGTTCTTGGCGCGTCATGGAGGGGACAATAAATCGATCCCTGGTCCATTGCGACTGCCATCCTGCCCCGCGAAAATGGGGTTCGTAATCCGATCGCAGGGTTATGACGACATGAAAGGTCTCGGGCTGGGCTGCCAGGGCATCCCTTAAAAGCTGCTGAAATGCCTGGCGATCTTCTACAGATGCACAGAGTGTAACCAACTCTTCGTACTGATCGATAATCAGACAAATTGGGGTCTGTGGTGCGCGTTGACGCTGCAGGGCCAGATAATCTGCAAGAAAGGATCGATCCAGGTGCAGGGCGCTTTTGTCCGGCACAGATTGAGCCTGCAACAGATCTAATAAATTCCTGACGGGGGCATCTCCAGGCCGGATAGGGGGCAAGATCTGCCAGTCCCGTTGCCTGAGATTGGGAATTAGGCCCGCTTTGACTAAACTGGATTTTCCGGATCCAGAGGCACCTAGAACCACGCTTAACCCATGATTCTCC
The DNA here is from genome assembly GCF_000817775.3 of Lyngbya confervoides BDU141951. Classification (GTDB taxonomy): domain Bacteria; phylum Cyanobacteriota; class Cyanobacteriia; order Thermosynechococcales; family Thermosynechococcaceae; genus Lyngbya; species Lyngbya confervoides. Next base: position 15,758 of record NZ_JTHE03000086.1, on the reverse strand, counting down.
ACAAAGGTGGTGAGTTCTTGCGTCAAGATATCGCGACCAAAAAATAACGCATGGTGCCTCTCCTCAAAGGCTTCTAATCCGCGGTAGGGATTGAGGCTTTCATCCAGGGGCGGCGAGGGGGGCAAGTTGAGCACATGACCTGGCGTCAGGAAAATATATTCGCCCTTGTCATGTTTCTTCAATGGCCAGAGACCAGGCGTTTGCCGATGGGCTCCTCTGGCATGAAGCTCAATGCGATCGCGTAAATAAAGGTAGAGTTCCGTGGCCGTGATCACGCCATCCCCGCGAATTTGATGGGCCACATCCATTGGGAAAATGTCCGCGGCGCCTTCCAAGGCCTCGACTAAAGCAGCAGCAAAGGGGGAGTGCGGCCCCGCCTGTCCTCGCCCTGATTCTAAGGAAAAGGCATCTAACGCCCGTTGATCGTAGTCGGCTGAGGTGATCACCTGCCAGGCGGGATCTTGAATAAAGCGATCGTAGCGCTCTTGATGAATCACTTCCGGAATGCTGGCGATATCCCGCGTGCTTGACCAGCGAAACGCTCCGGCAAAACAGCAATCAAAAATACCGAGGAAATGACGACAGGGAAGAGACCCCAGGGCAGACTGGAGTTTTACCATGGGATAGTACCCCTTGACCTCTCCCAAGCGAGCATCTTGGGGAATGAGGTAGCCTTCCGGGCCATCATCACCATTTAAGGCAATCCCATGCCCGGCAAAATATAACAGGAGGCGATCGCCTGGGGTAATCAGCTGCGGCAGTTGTACCTCCCATAACTGCTGCAGGGTTTGATGATTGGCCTGATGATCTAAATACAGCCAAATCTGGTATTGATGCTGGGTCTCTAAAATCTCGGCGATCCGGTGGGCGTCGTTGACAGCATTGGTTAGTGCAGGAATACCATTGGAATATTGATTAATGCCGATAATACAGGCTAAATTGCGCTCAAAACCGTTATCTGCCATAAAAGACCCTGCCCAATAGCAGCAAGATGACGAAAGGCCGACTCAGGTGCGAATTGAGTCGGCCTGCCTTTCAGTCTCAACCCGACTGTTTCAATATTTTTTCAAGACCCTGTTCCCAGTCCATCAGGGGGTGAGAGTTTGTTCCAGCTGAAAACAACGTTTTCAAAATAAAAGGTTTTCTCATCCTGAGGCTAAAGTCCACTAAAAAAATTAAGAAATCAGGGTAAAAGAAGCTCTGGCGATCGCAGGGGTTGCGTTTGCCGCGAGGTCGTTCTGGCGTAGGGCAGGATCGACGGGACTCTTCCTCAAGGTGAGCGATCTACGGGATTGACCGGCGAGATGCCTTCTAACCCTCGCGGACTGGGGGGAGACGGGACAGCAGGCATGCTGCGTCCATCGTTTAGATATTCCTGGAAGGTAAAGGAGTCCACCTGCACCGCTTGTTTGCGAGCCGCTTCAGCCCGTTGAAGGAGATCCCCCTCCTCCTGGGTCAGCAGGCCTGCCTCAATTGCCGTCTCCAGGATCAGATCGGGTCTTTGTTTTGGCAGTTGACCAGACCGGCTGGCCAGCTTAATCCCTTGCAGAAGCGGCAGGGCCTGGGTGGAAAGCCTCAAGGCTTCCTCTAAGCGTCCCAGGGCCTCGTCCGGATGGGTCGAGAGATAAATGCCCTGGGTGAGGCGATCGCGGATTGGACGATCCAATTGGAGCCGTTGAGCAACTTCATGGCCCAGGGCATCGCTGGGAGGTCCCCCCATGGGGCTCAGCCGCAGTGCCCAGCTCACAGTCTTAAGGAAGCCGCGTCCGACTCTAGGGCCTGGGATGTTGTCAACCAAGCCTGTACAGGCCTCTTGGAAAGCAGCAAACACCGTCTGCATCACCCAGTGAATCAGCGGCAGTTCATCGGGCTGAAAGCCTTCGGCCTCATACCGCCATAGGGTGGCCGATCCCAGATAGAGCCAGGAGAGCATATCGGCCAAGCGTCCGGTTACCTTCTCTTCGCGCTTGAGCGCCCCCCCCAGCGTCACCATAACGACATCGCTCAGCAGCGCAAACAGAGCTGAGGCCCACTGCAGCTTTTGGTAATAGCGGGCCGTTTCCCCCGGAACTGGGGAGGAGGCCAGCCGCCCACGGGTCCAGGTGAGCAGCTTCACTCGGCAAAAATGCCGAAAGCTGGACCCTACATGCGCCCAGATGACCCGATCAAAGGCAGCCAGATCCCCCTGCTCCAGGGCCAAGATTTCGTCATAGACGTAGGGATGGCAGCGAATTGCGCCCTGCCCATAGATCATCAGCGTGCGGGTGAGGATATTGGCCCCCTCCACCGTGATCGCAATGGGCATCGCCGTATAAACATGAGCCAGAAGATTATGGGGACCGCGGCAGATCCCCGACCCACCCAAAATATCCATCCCGTCCATCACCGTCTTCCGAGTCAGCTCGGTGGACTGGTACTTGGCGATCGCCGCTGCAACGGCAGGCTGCTCTCCCTGCTCCACAGCCCCAAGGGTGTAGAGCCGCAGGGCATCCACAAGGTAGGTGTAGCCCGCGATCCGAGCCAGGGGTTCTTCGACGCCCCCAAAGCGACCAATCGAAAGGCCAAACTGTTGGCGCACCAGGGCATGGGCTCCGGCAACGCGAGCTACCAGCTTTGAGACCCCCGCACAGGAGGCCGGGAAGCTAATTCCCCGACCGGCGGCCAGGGTTTGCATAATCATTTTCCAGCCCTGCCCGGCCTGTTCGACGCCACCAATGATCTGTCCGATGGGCACCACCACATCCTGGCCCTCCAGGGGCGAGTTATAAAAGGGAACTCCCATGGGATCATGGCGACGGTTTTGAAAGACGCCAGGATTATCAGTAGAGACCAGCGCACAGGTAATTCCCACCTCTTCTCCTTTGCCCAGCAAGTTGTCGGGATCCTTGAGCCGGAAGGCCAGGCCGATGAGGGTGGCGATCGCCCCCAGGGTGATGTAGCGTTTGTTCCAGTTCAGACGCAGCCAAAGCTCACCATTCTCCCTCTGGAACACCACGCCCTCGGAGGTCAGGCTCGCGGCATCGGATCCTGCCAAGGGCTCAGTCAGGGCAAAGCAGGGAATCTCCACTCCGGTGGCTAATCGGGGCAGATAATGCTGCTTCTGTTCCTCCGTGCCGTAGCGCAGAATCAGCTTGGCTGGCCCCAGGGAATTGGTCACGCCCACCGTGGCCACATGGGTAAAGGATCGTGAGGCCAGCTTATTCATCACGGCGCTATAGGCCAAACTGGTGAATCCCAGGCCACCATACTCCTTAGGAATCATCAGTCCAAAGAAGCGCTCTTGCTTCAGGTAGGCCCACACCTCTGGGGGCAGATCCTTGCGCCGATAGATTTCCCAGTCGGTGGCCATTCGGCAAACCTGCTCCACAGGGCCATCTAGAAATGCCTGCACCTCCGGGGAGATGTGAGGATAGGGTTCACTCAAGATCCGCCTTAGGTTCGGTCGTCCCGTAAAGAATTCCCGCTCCACCCAGACGGTTCCCGCTTCAATGGCCGCCCGCTCAGTGTCGGAGATCTGGGGAAGCCAGTGCATGTTTTGAATCCATCCCATGATGGGGCGAGTCAGCAGCCGCTGGCGCAGCCAGGGCAGATTGGCCACCGCCGCCAAGACCACAAACACCGCCCAGAGCCAGATTGAAGCTTTGGTCACTAACAACAGCCCCGCAGCGATGGCGGTCCAGACCCCCAAGGGGAGGCCCCAGTAGCCCAACAGCAGGATTCCTAAAGCCAGGCCCAATATCCAAAGCAGTACGGTCATGGGTGATACCTCACGGCATTGATAGCAATAAACGATGGGAAAAAACCATAGAGAGCCAAAGATCGCCAACAAAAGATAGAGAAAGAAAATGAGCGCCAAAGAGGCGTTTAGAGGCGTAAATTCTCCACCACGCCAGCGACCCCCATCCCGCCGCCAACACACAGGGTGATCAAGCCATAGCGCAGTCCCCGCCGCGCCATCTCGTGTAGGAGCGTTGCCATCAGCTTGGCCCCACTACAGCCCAGGGGGTGCCCGAGGGCTATTGCCCCCCCGTTCACGTTCACCCTGGCTTCATCCAACCCCAGCTCTCGCATAACCGCCAGGGACTGGCAGGCAAAGGCTTCATTCAGCTCAATGAGTTCCATTTGATCCAGGGTTAATCCCACCTGCTTGAGCACCTTCGGAACCGCCTGCACTGGACCAATCCCCATAATTGCGGGTTTAACCCCCGTTACGGCATAGCCCAGCAACCGTCCCATGGGCTGAAGGCCTAACTCCCGCACCAAGCGTTCACTCACGACCAAGGTGGCCGCCGCTCCATCGGAGGTTTGGGAGGCGTTTCCAGCTGTGACGGTCCCATCGGCTCGGAAGACGGGCTTGAGGGCCGCCAGAGCCTCAAGGCTGGTATCAGGACGAGGACCTTCGTCGGTATCAAACACGGTTTCCAGCGCGGTGGGCTGCCCGTTCATGAACAGCGTGGCTTGAACGGGCACCGGAATGATTTCAGCCTTAAATTTGCCGTCTTGAATCGCCTGGATCGCCCGCTGATGCGATCGCAGAGCAAAGGCATCCTGGTCTGAGCGCGAAATGCCGTAGTCCGTGGCCACATGCTCCGCCGTGAGTCCCATGGTGCAGTAGACATCGGGCTTATCAATCATCAAGTCCGGATTCGGCGCAATCTGGTGCCCTCCCATGGGAATTAGGCTCATGGATTCTGCCCCGCCGGCAATGATCACGTCGGCCTGCCCTGCCAGAATCGCCTGAGTCGCAGAGGCAAGGGTTTGCAGACCCGAAGCACAAAACCGATTAACGGTGTAGCCGGGAACCGAGTCCGGGAGGCCTGCCCGCTGCGCCACCACGCGCCCCAGGTTAAAGCCCTGTTCCGCCTCCGGGAAGGCGCAGCCCATGATGACATCTTCAATCAGCTCCGGCGGCAGTTGGGGAACGCGCTGAAGCAGGCCCTGCACCACAAGGGCGCCCAAGTCATCGGGGCGCATGGTCCGCAAGGTTCCGCGCGGCGCTTTGCCCACGGCGGTCCGCACCGATTCCACCAAATAAGCTTTATTCATCCGTTTTCCCTCCACATCCTAGAAAATGGGCAGAAGATCGGCGGCGATCGCCTTAGTTTCGCAGCGGCTTCTTAGTTTTGAGCAGGTGATCCATGCGTGCATGGGTTTTCGGCTGACGCAGCAGCGGGATAAAGCGATGGCGCTCTAGCTGCAGGAGGTAGGATTGCGGCACCGATGCCGCCGCCGTCAGATCGCCCCCCGTCATCACGTAGGCCAGCTGCCCCGCCAGGAAGCAATCGTATTCACTGATGTAATGCCCTTCTAGCATTTGCATAGCCGCCATTTCCAACAGAGCGCGACCGGGCTGCCCCAGCACCGTGACCATGGCCCGCTTGGGCGGCGGCATATAGCCGCCCTGGGCCAGCCGCTGGACCGTTTCCTTAGCCACCGCAAGCCGGCGATCGCCCGTTCTCAAAATTTGATCTGTGGGCTTGAGATAGCCCCAATCCTGAGCCTCGTAGGCACTATTCGAGACCTTTGCCATGGCAATGGTTTCAAAGGCCTGCACCAGAAAGGGTTGAATGTGGCTGGGGCTCTCACTAGCGGCCCGTTGGGTCACCTCAGACACCAATCGAGTGATTCCGCCTGCGCCGGGGATTAACCCCACGCTCAGCTCCACCAAGCCTAGGTAGGACTCTGCGGCAGCGACGACGTGGGGACAGGCCATGACAAACTCGCAGCCGCCGCCCAGGGCGCGTCCTTGGACCGCCGCCACGATGGGCTTGGGAAACTCGTGCATCCGCTGCAGTAGATCCTGGAAGGAAACGATTAGCTGCTGGATGGCCTCTACATTTCCTTCCTGGGCCATCGTGCCCATTTCCACCAGGTTTGCCCCCCCGGAAAAGTGCGGGCTCTCGTTTCCCACCACCATGCCCAGATAGGGATGATCGCCCAGCAGGTCCATGGCGGTTTCAAACCCTTCTAAGACCTTCAGGCTCAAGGTATTCCCCTTGGAGCGAAACTCAAACAGGACCACACCATCACCTAAATCCAGCAGGGCTGACTCCGAGTTATGCCAGATTACCCGCTCTGGGTCGGCCTTGACCTGCTTGAGATCAATGACATCCTGCGGCGGCTCCAGGGTGAGACTTTGCCTCGGCGTTTGCACCCGCTGCACCGGTCCAGCCTCGGTCATCTGGACCGGACTATAGAAGCCTGCAACTTGACGCTCCGCCATGGCCAGAATCCAGGCCGGGACATCCAGCTGATCCTGCTGCATGGCCTGCACCACCCTCTGAAATCCCAGCACATCCCATATTTCAAAGGGGCCAAGTTCCCAACCAAATCCCCACCGCATGGCCCGATCAATCGCTGCGGGGCTGTCGGTAATGTCTGGAATGCGATGGGCGCAGTAGGAGAAAATCTTGAGCATCGAAGTTCGGAAAAACTTCCCAATCCGTCCTGGATCTGCATACATCGCCCGCAGACGCTCCGAGAGATCCTCTATGGTCAGCAGGTCCTTAAGTCCCGGCAAATTCGGAGGAGTCTGAGTCTCGTAGGCAAAGGTTTGGGGATTGAGGGCCAGAATCTCGCGCTTCACCTTTTTGTAGAAGCCCTGGCCGGTCTTCGCCCCAAAGGATCCAGTTTCAATGAGCTTCACCAGCATTGACGGAATTTTGAACTGGTCGCGCTGCTCGTCCTCTGGGATGGCCTGATAGAGATGCTTGGCCACATAGGCAATCGTGTCAAGCCCCACCAGATCAGCGGTTCGGAAGGTAGCCGACTTGGGACGTCCCACCAGAGGTCCGGTCAGCGTTTCAATCTCACTGAACGCATAGTCCTGCTGGGCCAGGGTCTGAATTCCCTGCAAAATCACGTACATGCCAATGCGGTTGGCAATAAAGTTGGGGGTGTCCTTGGCAATGACCACGCCTTTGCCCATGCTCCGCTCCGCAAAGAACTGCATGCGATCCAAGATTTGAGGATCGGTGTCAGGCCCCGGAATCAGCTCCAGCAGCTTCAGGTAACGGGGAGGATTAAAAAAGTGGGTGCCCAGAAACCGCTGCCGAAACGCCAGACTTCGCCCCTGGGCGATCGCCTGGATGGGCAGGCCACTAGTATTTGAGGAAATGACGGCGTCCGGGCGGGCCACGGCCTCAATGCGCGCCATGAGATCCTGCTTAATCTCCAGGTTTTCCACCACCGCTTCGATGATCCAATCTGCTTCGCGCAGGCGGTCAAAATGCTGGGTGTAGTTGCCTAAGCGCACCCGCGATCGCAGTTTAGGGCTATAAAAGATTGGCGGCGAAAGCTGCAGGGCCTTGCGAAAAGCCCCCTCAACCAGGCTATTTTGGGGACCATCGCTGGAGGCTAAATCCAGCAGGTCCACCGCCAAACCCAGATTGGCTAGATGTGCCGCAATTTGACTCCCCATCACCCCTGCACCGAGGACGGCAGCCGTTTGGAATGGTTGATGCATGAAGACCTCCTCTGAATGGCAAACGCAACACAGTCATGAATGCACCTTGGGGGACGGTGCTCATCGCTGACTCCCCTCAGGAATACCCAGCTTTCAGGGACTGAGCGGTGACCGGACAGGTCACGACGGGAATGTTCGGACAACCCGGTTCCTCTAGACGTGCGGACTCTCGTTCTCGTTTAGATCGCCTTGGGCGGGATGGGTGAGCGGGGTCCTGGTAGAGTTGCTCAATTTCGCGGGCAAAGTGATGCAGTAACCTTTGCCGACGCAGTCGATGGCTAAATCGCCGCAGGGCCGCAGGCTTTTGCGAGGCTGGAATCAGCTCAAACTTACGAATGGTGGACCAGTAGGGTAGATGACAGTTCGCTGCATTCACCAGCGCCTGAAACAGGCCCACCATGCAGGGATTTTCCAGGAGTGCCGACATGGGCAGATTCTTCATGCCGGCCATGGTATTGGCCAGGGCCAGCAGGGTTGGGTCATGGACAAACAACAGCGCCCCACAGAACTTCCGCTCATGCCCAACGATCACCGCCTCATCAATGAGTTCCGACTCCTGTAGCTTGGCCTCCAGGGGCAGAGGCGTCACGTATTTTCCCGTCGAAAGCTTAAATAAACTCTTCTTCATACCGGTTAGAACCAAGTATCCTTCTGCATTGAAGTAGCCCAAATCTCCCGTATGGAACCAGCCTTGGTCATCTATTTCCAGGGCTGTGGTCTCTGGGGCCTGGAAGTAGCCTGGGGTAACGGTTGGCCCGCGCACCAGAATTTCGCCATCCGCAGCGATGGTGCAGTCCACCCCGAGGGCGGGCTGCCCGACGGTATTGGCGCGGTTGTGCCGCTGCCGATTAAAGGTAACGGCAGCGCTGGTTTGGGTAAGCCCGTATCCCTGCAGCACCGGTGTGCCAATGGCGGCAAAAAAGTTGGCAACCTCTCCCTGAAGCGAGGCCCCGCCGCTGAGACAATAGCGCAGGCGACCGCCTAAAATCCGCCGCCATTGAAAGTAGATCAGTTCTGCTAGCCCTCGTTCCAGCATTGCCCTGGGCCATCGCGGTGAAGATTGCCCTAGCCTGTAGCGGGACGCAACCGCAAAGGCCCAGCGCTGAATATACCGACTCAGGCGATGTTGAATCGAGTGGACTGAGAGCGATTTTTGGAGGGCTTTGAGCTTAGACCAAACCGGGGCTGTGGAGGTTGGAATCAGCACCTCAGGCAGAGGCTGATCCACAGTGCTGCGCAACTTGCGATAGATCCGATGCAGCAGGAGCGGCACGGTAGAGAGGATGGTGGGCCGCAGATCCTGTAAATGGCGCATGACCCGCTGGGGATTGGAGAAATAGACGCGGTGGCCATAGTAGAGGTGGCCGTAGAGCATGGTGCGGGCAAAAATGTGAGTGAGGGGTAAAAAGGTAACAACAGATTCCTTGTCGCCCCATTTTAAGCGCGTCATCCCTGAAAAAGAGGCCAGAGCCGCACTAGTCAGGTTTTCCTGGGTAAGCATCACTCCCTTGAGTTGTCCTTCCTCGCCAGGAATATAGATGATCGTCGCCAGTTGCTGGGGCGATCGCCCTGCCTCTAGCGCTGCCAGCACCTCTGGCTGAGCGGCCATTGCATCTCGCCCCAGGGTGCGCAGTTGGGACCAGTTTAGAACTCGCACCTGAAAGGGAAGGGTGCAGTGGGGCATATCCTGGTAGGGAACCTCAGACAGATCAAGGCCGCGGGTTTCTGGAATGGGCAAGTGTAATAAATCATCCCGAGTCGGACGGGGATGCTGCTCAATATCCTCTGGGTCTTCGACCTCGGCGAGGATAATAGCCTGCAAGGAGTCGACATGGCATAAATAAGGCGCAACCTGGTTTAATAAGGAGCGGTTGGCCACGAACAAAATCCGCGAGCGACTGTGGTGCAGACTATAAATAATATTTTCAAGGGTCTGACTGAGATCAATGGGGACATTGACGAGGTTGGCCACCTGAGAGCCCATATCGGCCGCCAGAAAAAAGACGTCGCTAAATAGGAGCAACCCGACGCGATCGCCCGGTGCCAAGCCCAGTTCCCACAGGCCGACGGCTAGTTCCTGGGCCGTGACTTGTAGATCTTGCGTGGAATAGGACTGCCAATCAGACCCACTCAGCTGATGAAAAGCCTGGGAATTGTGATGATGCTGACAGGCATCGCTTAGAAGTGCAGGTAGGGTCCACCCTCGAATTGCAGCTTCTGTCATTTCAGAACGTGGAGTTCGCCAAAGGCATGAGATTTGCATCGCCCATCCAGAAAGCCTTGCGACCCTCTGCCCCTACATTGAATAAACGGCAACGGCCATACTGACACGCCGAAAACCATAAACTTGATCTCAACGCGCAGAAGACCGTTTCGAAACCCAGGACAACAGGTTTGGCAACGATCGGGGAAGCACTGTTCTCACTCCGCCCCACCTATTCCCAAATTTCGGGAGTATCAACCCAAGCTTTCAACTAGGAACTTCACAGGAATGGTCAGAACGATAAATATTGGAGGTGAATTGAGTCAGAAATATCAGTTCAGAGTAATGTGAAGATAAGTAAAGAATTGAGTTGATATTTATACTTAACGAATAGATTTAGTTTAACACGCCTCAAAGTGAGCCAGCCACCGTAGTTTTACATTTCTCATTGAGTTCCCAAAAGCAGGATGAACCGGGTCTGGCTTGATGCCAGACTCTATCGTGGTGCAGCCAGGGATGGCTTTGGAGAAGCAATCTTCCTGCTGCGAGCACCCAGCACCTCCAGAGCTTGATGTTGAGCAAGCGTGAGTCCGGTCACGCCCCCAATCTCCATCTCGGCATAGGGACGGGGAACGGTCAGGGTTTGCAGGGACTGTCCCTTCGAGCAATCCCAGCACCGAATTGTTTCATCTTGGCTGCTACTCAAAAGCTGGCCCTTTGCCAGTATGGCCAGGGACCAAACCCATTGCTGATGGCCGCAGTAGGTTTGCAGGCAATCCCCTGTGTGCACCGCCCATTGCCGCACGGTGCGATCGCCACTGCTGCTCCACAGAAATTGTCCATCGGGGCTAAAGCGGAGGCAGAGCACCGCCTGCTCATGTCCGGTGAGGATCTGCTGCTGTGCCCCGCTCTGCACCGACCAGAGCATAATCTGCTGATCTTCTCCGGCCGTGGCCAGGGTTTGTCCATCGGGGCTAAAGGCCAGCGCCCAGACGCGGTTGGCATGGGCCAGCCAGGTTCGCACACACTCGCCGGTTTCCCAATGCCACAGCCGGATCACCTGCTCATAGCCGCCACTGGCCAGCCACTGCCCATCAGGACTAAAGGCCACGCTCACCGCCGAGCCGGGATGGCCTTCCAGGGTACGCAGGCAGGTGCCCTGACGCAGATCCCACAGCTTCACGGTGCGATCGTAGCTAGCGCTGGCCAAGATCGGGACTTGGGGATGAAAGGCAATGTCCCAAATCCAGCTGCGGTGCCCCTGGAGCGTCTGGTTACAGCGCTGAGTCTTGAGATCCCACAGCTTAATGGTGCGATCTAGGCTTCCGCTGGCCAACCATTCACCATCGGCGCTAAAGGCCAGGGCAAACACGCGGTTGTGATGCCCCCGCAAGGTGGCGTAGGGTTCCACCGGCTGCGGGGAGGGCCAGGCGGCGGGCAAGTGCCAGAGGCGCACGGTTTGATCTTCATGGGCGCTGGCCAATAACCGTTGATGGGGATGCAGTGCCAGTTCAAAAATGCCGTTGCTGTAGCCCTGTAGAGTGGTTTGGGTTTCCCCCGTAACGGGATTCCAAAAGCGGGCGGTATTATCATCGCCACCGCTGGCCAGGAGGTGTCCTTGGGGATGAAACTGCACGGTCCAGAGACGATTGGTATGCTTATCCAGCCGTTGCAAGCATTTGCCCGTTTGGGTATTCCACAGGCGCACCGTTTGATCGTAGCTGCCGCTGGCCAGGGTGCGACCGTCGGGGCTAAAGGCCACCGTCACCACCGGGGCCTCATGGCCGGTGAAGGTGTGCAGACAGACGCCCGTTTGCGAACTCCAGATCTGCACCGTCTGATCCATGCTGGCGGTGGCCAACAGGCGCCCATCGGGGCTGAGGGCGATCGCCATAATCCATTGGGAATGGGCCGGTATCTCGCGCAGGCAGGTACCCATTGACACATTCCAGACGCGGATACGGCAGTCTTCTCCGGCGCTGTAAAGGGTTCGTCCATCGGGCGAGAAGGCACATCCCCAGACGCATTTTTCATGGCCGGATAGGGTTTGCAGACATTGACCGCTCTGGATATCCCATTGCTTTAGGGTGGCATCGGTACTGCTGCTCACCAGGGTTTGGCCATCGGGACTAAACCCAATGTGGGTGACAATGCTGCTGTGACCTTGCAGGACTGCTTGACAATGACCCGTCTGGGAATTCCATAGCCGAATCGTGCGATCCTGGCCGCAGCTGGCCAGCAGGGGGCGCGTGGGATGGAAGCTCACCGCCCAGGTCCAGAAGTCATGGCCTAGACATTGGGCCACGGGATGCAGCCCCGAGGTGGACCAGACCGTGACGCCGCCGTTGGTGTCGCTGGTGGCAAACTGCGCGCCGTCGGGACTAAAGGCAATGCTGGTAATCCCGCCAAAAGTGTTGGCAAAACGGCAGTCACGAAAGGTGACTTGGGCAAAGTTGGTCTCGCGGAGCGACAGATCGTGTAACAGGGCTTGGCGGATGGTCAACTGGCTGAAGTCATACCCGCGCAGATCCACCTGCAGGTGCCGCAATAGGTTCAAGAGATTACCCCCGCCGTAGCCGATGACCGCACTGGGGAGGGTTTGCAAATGCTGTAAAACCTGCTGCAGATGCTGAGTCAGGGCGATCGCGCTGCCAAAGGCGCTCTGGAGCTGCTGGGTTAGAGGCACTAGCACCAGCCGGGTTTGAGCCTCCTGTAGGTAGTCTTCAATTTGAGCTTTGACCAGGGCATAGCGCAGAAATACCACGGGGGCGATGGCCTGAATTTCCGTAAACACCTGGTCAATCAGGCTGTGGAGCAGATATTCCATAATCACCGGCTGCAAGCTCACCAGCAAGGCACGATCGCCCTGTCGCTGATGGGTTTCCAGGAGCGATCGCCGCTGCAGCGATTCTAAGGCTTCCAGGACTCTGGCCCTAGGGGTGGGGGTGAGTAAATCTGCCTGGATTTGGTCGAGCGGACAGGGATCCGGGTGGAGGGCAATCCACTGAATTAGATCGCGCTCTAGGGGAGACAGCCGCTGCATCTGGATCGAGAGCAGCCGCTCTAACCCGTTGAACAGCCCTTGGCGCTGCTGCAAATATTGAGAAATATTGCCCTGAAACAAATCGCAAATGGTGCTGGAGATAATTTTCAGGGCCAGGGGATGTCCCTGGTAGTGATCGATGAGCTGCTGGAGATCCGGTGCTGCTCCGGTCAGACCTTTATGGTGCAAAATCTCCTGACTGGCGATCGCATCCAGACCCTTCAGGTAAAAACTGCGCACGGGCAAGCGATCCCCTTCCAGGCCGTCAAAATCCTGGGGTTTTTCGCGGCTGGTGATGATCAGGGTGCTGGCGTGGTAAGTCTCACCCGGGGTTTGCAGCCAGAAGCCATACTCGGCGTGCTGGGGTTGAAAGATGCCGCAGTGCTGCTGACTCTCTAGGAGCACATCAAAGTTATCGAGGATAATCAGGCATCGCTGCTGGCGCAGGATCTCCAGGCTCAGGTCAATTTTCTCCGGGAGGGAGCTGGGCAGGGGGGCCTCTTGGCTGGGGGTGAGGGCTTTGAGCAGGTTCGTGAGCAGTTCACCCAGGGGCGGTGCGGCCTTGAGCGATCGCCACAGAATCAGATCAAAGTCAGCCAGCAGGGTTTGGGCCAGGCGAATCCCCAGAACGGTCTTGCCAATCCCCCCCATCCCCAACAGGCAAATCAGCCGACAGCGATCGCGCCGGATCCACTGGCCCAGGGTGGCCAATTCGCGATCGCGGCCCCAAAAGTGAGACACATCAGCCGCTAAGCTCCAGTCCTGGCGGGCGGGGGCGGAGAGCGGGTCAACCGCTGGAGGCGGTGCGGCCGGATGGGTTAGGTCTGGACTGTTTAAGGCGGGACTGGTCAGCTCCGGCAGGCGGCGCAGGATGGTTTTAAAGTTACTTTTGGAGACCTTACAGTCCAGAGCCGCAGAGAGCGATCGCCAGAGCTGGAAGCCGACATCGCGGATGTAGTCATCGTCGTATCCTGTGTCAGCGGCGATTTGGGCGTAGGTTTGCCCCTCCCAACAGCCGCGCACAATTTTTTCTTGCAGGTTGCTTAATCTGCCCGGTGCCAGAATTTTATCCAGCATCGAGAGCACATCCTCCATAGCCCCCATAGTTTCCTCTTCCTCAGTCCACACCCAAGTATGAAAGACTCCAAAGCAAAGCTTAGAAATACCCCTTGGGATGAATTTACACTGAGTTACAAAAAAATGTCAGATTTTTTATGATTTTTGTTGAACTGCAGAAACGGTCCTGATGGACCCTTGAGAGTCAGGGCGATCGCTGGAACCCTTGATCCTAGGATTATTTCGCCTCCCCAAAGGCGAGACTGAATAATTCTAGCCCCTCGTCCACCTTCCTGAGCTTGAATGAACCGCTCAGCAAACACCTGATTTTTTATGATTTTGCCCCACAGACATGCAGCTCCAAAATCCTTAAGGTTGCTCCTGAGACTCCAGGGCACCTTTAATGTGATCTTTTCCCTCACCCCTGGAGTCTCAATTCCTGCCCAGTCAATTTCCGCCTAGGCTCTAGGTTTGTTAATATGACCAGCCGTTCCCTGTCCCGACGCACCCAAACCGTGGGTGATATTGATATCCATTACCAAATCCAGGGCAGCGGTCCACCCCTGGTGATGATTATCGGGCTGAGCTTCAGTCTGCGAGATTGGGGGGCGGATTTAATCCAACGCCTGTCTTCCAGCCATCAGCTCATCCTGTTTGATAACCGCGATGCGGGACTCACCCAGGAGTCGCGCCGGAATTACACAATCCAGGATATGGCGGACGATACCGCTGGCCTGATCAAGGCGCTGGGAATTTCTAAAGCCGATATTTTCGGCGTCAGTATGGGAGGGGCGATCGCCCAGCATTTGGCCCTTCGTCACCCCAACACGGTCGATAGACTGATTTTAGGCTGCACCTTTGCGGGGGGTGACTGTAGTCAACCCGGCGACTTTACGGGCTTTCTATCCGGAAATCTGCCTTCTCTCCTGTTCACTCCAGAGTATCTTGACCAGCATCAAGGGTCCATCAACGATTTCTTGGATCAGACCCGCCCCTACCATAGCTCTGGCTCGGCGCTCCATCGTCAACTCAATGCGATCGCCACCCACGATACCTGTGACCGGCTCGCTGATATCGTCGCCCCGACGCTGGTGATTACGGGCGATCGCGACATTGCCATTCCTGCCGCCAATAGTCAACTGCTAGCGGAGCGGATCCCCAAGGCGCGTCTGGAAATTATCCCAGAAGCCGCCCACGGCTTTTGCTACAGCCATGCCCAAACCACGGCTGAACAGATCCAAATGTTTTTAGCTCTATCTTGAAATCCTCTATTGACTATGCAAGAACTTACCCCAACACAACAATATTCTCCCGAATCCATGATTCAGGAGGTGCAAGAAACCTTTCAAGCCTATACCCAGGCTTTTAGCCGCCAGGATATTGAGGCGGTGTTGTCCTACTACGCCTATCCAATCATCCTCATTGATCGAGACAAACCGCCCGTGGGTTTGGATCGCTGGCTTGGGCCGATCAAAGGTCGCATTGGGTTAGGGCGGCTATTTAAGGCGCTGCGTGGCCAAAATTTTAGCCATAGCGAACTGGAGGGCAACCTGGAGGTGCAGATTCTGGCATAAGATCTGGCGATCGCCGCTGGGCGGGCAAAAAGGTTGAGCCAGGAGGGGAAGGTGCTGGAGGAATTTCGCTTTAGCTACACCTTTCGCAAGCAGGATCAGGGCTGGCGGATTGTTCTGGGCCTGATTTATTAAGTGGAACCTCGCCCCGACTTTAGAGTTTTTTTAGATGAGAACCTGATTTTTCATGATTTTTTCCCACAGACTTGGGGGTGAGGTTCCAGATATTATTCAGGGCGATCGAAAATTAATACACTTTATTAGCGATCGCTCTAGTCTGGGTAATACACCAATCTCGGAATTATACGGACACTGTCCGTATAACACCCCGATTTCGGAATTATGGTAACTACTCAGGCTTAAAAAAATCAGGTCATTTCTGAAGATTGCGAAAAGAGGAGATAAGCTAGTTTTGCAAGA
>NZ_JTHE03000085.1 GCF_000817775.3 Lyngbya confervoides BDU141951 | reverse complement strand
TTGATGGGCATTCGCGCTGATAGCAACTGCAATGAAGGAAGAATCCCCGTCCTTCTGAAGGCGGGGAGTTGTCAATGTTTCCCTAACTTTTCACAATCTCCCCAAAGTCTCCCAGCACTCGGGCATGGTTGCGCAACAGCCCCAGCAAGTTCAACCGGTTGCTGCGCACTTGAGGATCCTCCGCCATCACCAGAACGCTGTCTTCGCCATCGAAGAATTGACTCACCACGGGGGCAATCGCTGCTAGCCCGGTGACCAGGCTGCGATAATCCCGGCTGGCTTGGGCGGCGGTGGTTTGCGGCAAGAGCTCTAGGAGCGCATCATAGAACGCCTGCTCAGAGTGGGCTGCAAAGGCCTGGGTGTCGATCACCTGTTTAGGATCCAGGATTTGCTTGGATAATTCTCCCTTTTGGGCCAGGCGTGACGCTCGATTGACGGTCTCAAACACCTGATCGAGATCGCCTGATTGGCGCAGGGACTGGAGAAACTCCGCGCGATCGCGGACATCGAGTACATCCGTGAGGGCACGTGCCTGGGCCTCAGGATCACCTTCGCTGAGAACCGCATTGACGAGATCGTAGTCAATGCGGCGATCCTCTTGGAGGAGGGTGCGCACCCGCTGAATGAAGAACTCCTGGATCTGTGCTTGGAGCGCTGCCACCTCTGCCTGTTTCCCGAAAATTTGGCTAAATTCGGCACTGGTGTCCTGGATTAGCTGGTGCAAGTCGATCCCCAGCCCTGCCTCCCAGATTATGCTGACGATGGCATTGGCTGATCGCCTGAGTGCAAAGGGATCTGACGAACCGCTGGGCTTCATTCCCAGCCCAAAAATCGATACCAGGGTGTCTAGGCGATCGGCCATGGCCACCACCTGACCTCCCAGGGTCTGGGGAAGCTGATCTTCTGCGTTGCGGGGCTGGTAATGCTCGGCAATGGCCCTGGCGACCTCCTCGGGCTCCTCGCTGGCGCGGGCGTATTTCTCGCCCATGACCCCTTGGAGCTCGGGAAACTCTCCGACCATCTGGGTCACTAGATCGGCCTTACACAGCAGGGCGGCGCGCTCGATATGCTGGGTCTGCTTCTGGCTGAGCTTCAGCTGTTTGGCAATCCGAGCTGCGATCGCCATAATGCGATCGGCCTTGCTGCGCATTGATCCCAGGTCTTCCTGGAAGGTCACGGTTTCTAGCTTTGGCAGGTATTGCACCAGGGGGATGGCCTGGTCAGCCCGGTAGAAGAACTGGCCATCGGAGAGCCTGGCCCGAATCACCCGTTCGTTGCCTGCCCGAATCAGGTCAGATTTTTGAGGATCGCCGTTGGATACCGCAATAAAGTGGGGAAGCAGCTCCTGGGGATTGCTGGGGTTCAGCACTGGAAAATAGCGCTGGTGACTAATCATTTCGGTGATGGTCACCTCTGCGGGGATCGCCAGAAATTCCGCTTCAAAGCTGCCGACAAGGGCGGTGGGCCATTCCACTAAATGCACCACTTCCTGGATCAGATCTGTGGGAATCGAGGCCATCCCCTGTACCTGATCGGCCTGTTGCTGAATTTGGGTTTCAATTACCTGCTGGCGCTGTTGGGGATCGACCATCACAAACCCATTGGCCAGGGTGCCCACGTAGGCCTTTGCGGTGGGAATGCTAAGGGGGGCAGGGTGCAGGACTCGATGGACCTGGGATCGGCGATCGCTGTAGATGACCTGGCCATCGTTCTCCAGGGTCAGGGGCAAAATCTGGTCATCTAGCAGCGCCACGAGCCAGCGAATGGGGCGAGAAAAGCGCAAATCGCCATTACTCCAGCGCATAAATCGCTTGCCCTCTAGCTTAAAAATCCAGTCTGGGATGAGGGCCTGCAAGACAGCAGCCGTGGGCTGCCCCTCTGTAACCTTCTGAATGAAAACAAACTCCCCTTTCTCCGTCGGCCGGATTTCAAAATCGTCGATGCTCACCCCCTGCTTCTTGGCAAAGCCCTCAGCGGCCTGGGTGGGTTGACCCTTTTTAAATGCGGCCTTGGCCGGTGGCCCCTTAATTTCCTCCCGTTGCTGAGGCTGCTGTTCCGGGAGGCCTTCGATTAAGACTGCCAGGCGACGGGGGGTGCCGTACACCTGGATGGTTTGTGCGGTTAAAAGATGATCACTGAGGGATTGGGGTATCCTTTGTTGCCACTGGGCCAGTGCCGAAGCTACAAACTGGGCGGGCAGTTCTTCAACGCCCACTTCAAGTAAAAAATTCGTCATTCCCATTCCTTTAATCCGCCCTACGAGGCCCCACCTGGTCTCACTATAACTATGCTCAACAACTATGCTCAACAACTATGCTCAACTATTATGACTGGCCTGGTTACGGTTTGAAGCAGGTCCCTTGAGAATTCCAGGCGCGATCGCCGCGGCTGGAATTTTTATCGTTCTGTGACGAAATCCACTTCAATTCCTAAGAGAAATTAAAGCTCCTGACCAGAGGGTGGGGATCGATCTAGAATCCGCTCAATACAACCCCAAGGAACATTTATGACTATTGCGGTTGACAACCAGGTAGAATCCCTGCGGTCAAACAAGCCGGCTCAGGCGCTCACGGTGGCGATTCCCAAGGAAACCTTTCCCGGCGAAGGGCGGGTTGCGGCCACGCCAGCGACAGCCCAATCGCTCACGAAGATGGGGTTTAAAATTTGTGTCGAATCTGGGGCTGGACGAGCTTCGGGCTTCACCGACTCAGCCTATGAAGCGGTCGGCTGTGAGATCATTCCGCAGACGCGTGATCTGTGGAACCGGGCCGACATTGTCCTGAAGGTGCGGCCCCCTCAGGTTGTGGAAGCGCTGGGATGCCATGAAGCCGACCTGCTGCCCGAGGGAAAAACCCTGATCAGCTTCATTTGGCCGGCTCAAAATCCGGAGCTGCTGGCAAAGCTCAACCAGCGTCATGCCACGGTGCTGGGGATGGATGCGGTGCCGCGCATTAGCCGCGCCCAAAAGCTTGACGCCTTGAGTTCCATGGCCAATATTGCTGGCTATCGGGCCGTGATTGAAGCAGCCCATCAATTTGGTCGCTTTTTTACCGGACAGATTACCGCCGCTGGCAAAATTCCCCCAGCTAAGGTGCTGGTGATTGGTGCTGGAGTAGCCGGTCTTGCTGCGATCGGAACAGCTCGGGGCCTAGGGGCTATTGTCCGCGCCTTTGACACTCGTCCGGTGGTCAAGGAACAGGTGGAGAGCCTCGGTGGCCAGTTCCTGGAGCTGGATTTTGAGGAGGAAGGTGCCGGGAAGGGCGGCTACGCCAAGGTGATGAGCGAAGCCTTCATTAAGGCGGAGATGGACCTGTTTGCGCAGCAGGCGGCAGAGGTTGACATCATTATCACCACCGCCTTGATTCCTGGCAAAAAGGCTCCGGTCCTAATCACCAGAGCGATGGTGGAAAGCATGAAGCCGGGATCGGTGATTGTGGATTTGGCAGCGGAGCAGGGCGGCAACTGCGAGGTGTCCCAGCCCGATCAAATTGTGGATTACCAGGGTGTGAAGGTGATTGGCTACACCGATTTACCCAGTCGCATGGGGGCGCAATCGAGTCAGCTTTACGGAACCAATCTTTGCCATCTGCTCAAGGATATGGGGGGCGCGGAGAAATTCCATGTGGACTGCGACGACGAAGTTGTGCGCGGGGCGCTGATTCTCCATGAGGGCAACGTGATGTGGCCCCCTCCGCAGATTGCCCCGCCGACCCCGGTGCCGGATGCCTCTCAGGTTGAGCAGGCCGCGATCGCGCCGACCGAAGCACCGGCGTCTCAATCCGGTACTGGTTGGCTGTGGCTGGTGCTGGCGGGTCTGGTGCTCCTGGGTCTCGGCCTGGGCGCACCAGAATCTTTCCTGTCCCATTTCACGGTCTTTGTGCTGGCCTGTTTTGTGGGCTGGCAGGTGATTTGGAACGTTGCGCCAGCGCTGCATACGCCGTTGATGAGCGTGACCAATGCGATTAGCGGCATCATCATCCTGGGCGGCATGCTGCAAATTTCTGGTCCGATGCAGTCGCCGACCACGATTCTCGGCGCTCTGGCGATTTTGGTTGGCACGATTAATATTGCCGGCGGATTTTTGGTCACCCAGCGGATGCTGAGGATGTTCCGCAAGTAGAGGGCTACTCAATCTCTTGTTTCCCAATCTTTCAAGTTTCCCAATCTTTTAATAAAGAGCTTGGGGCCAGATAACCCAATTCAGACCACCCAATTCATACAACCAATTCACGGGAGATTCCGTTGATGACGAATAGTTTGACGACCATCGCCTACATTGGGGCGAGCGCCCTGTTTATTTTGAGTTTGGGAGGACTCTCTAATCAGGAAACGGCTAAGCGCGGCAACATCTTTGGCATTTTGGGGATGCTGCTGGCGCTGGCGGCCACCGCCCTGAGTAGTGATGTGACGGCCTACGGGACACTGCTGGCCGTGGTGGTGCCCGGTGCCCTGATTGGCGCAATTCTAGCGGCGCGGGTGGCCATGACCTCCATGCCGGAACTGGTGGCAATTCTGCATAGTTTTGTGGGTTTGGCCGCTGTCCTGGTGGGAGTGGCAAATTTCCTTCAGCCTGAATCTGACCTGACGGGAGGGGAAGCGCTCATCCACCAGCTGGAAATTTACATCGGTGTGTTTATCGGGGCGGTGACCTTCACCGGGTCGGTGGTGGCCTTTGGTAAACTACGGGCAATCCTCAGCAGCAAGCCTCTCATGCTGCCGTTGCGCCATGGGCTGAATATCGGCATGCTGGTGGCCACCGTTGTTTTAGGCTGGCAGTTTATCCAATTGGGGACTCCTGACGGCCTTTTCCCGCTGTTGGGGATGGCGGCGATTGCCTCGGTGCTGGGGATTCATCTGGTGGCTTCCATCGGGGGCGCCGATATGCCGGTGGTCATTTCCATGCTCAACAGCTATTCTGGCTGGGCGGCAGCGGCGGCAGGATTTATGCTTTCCAACGATCTGCTCATTATTACAGGGGCTTTGGTGGGCAGCAGTGGTGCGATCCTCAGCTACATCATGTGTCGGGCCATGAACCGATCGTTTATCAGCGTGATTCTGGGGGGATTTGGCTCAGAGGGATCTCCGGCTGGCGGGAGCGGTGCCTTAATTGAAGGAGAGGCAACGCCGACCACCGTGGAAGGGGTCACAGACCTGCTCCAGGAAGCGCGCAGCGTGATTATCGTGCCGGGTTATGGGATGGCGGTGGCGCAAGCCCAGCATTCCGTGGCTAAGATTACCAAGCTGCTGCGCGATCGCGGAGTCAACGTGCGCTTTGGCATTCATCCGGTGGCCGGGCGTCTGCCGGGCCACATGAATGTGCTGTTGGCCGAAGCCAACGTGCCCTACGACATCGTGTTGGAAATGGATGAAATTAATGAGGATTTTCCCGCAACCGATGTGGTGTTGGTTATTGGGGCCAACGATACGGTAAACCCCAGTGCCTTGGATGATCCCACCAGTGCGATCGCTGGGATGCCCGTTCTGGAGGTTTGGAAAGCTGAAAATGTCGTGGTGATGAAGCGCAGTTTAGCCAGCGGCTATGCTGGGGTTGAAAATCCCCTATTCTTTAAGGAGAATACCCAAATGCTCTTTGGAGATGCAGGACAAAACGTCGATGCTATTCTCGGTCAGCTGCAGGCCAAGTCTTTGGTGGCTGCTTAGTTTCAGGCCTTGACCTATCGGACCTTGACCTGCTTAAAAATCTGGGATTCCCGATGCTCTGGAACTAAAAGCATCGGGAATTTCCGTGGAGATTGGGTGTTTTCCGAAAGATCCGAAGGATTGAGGCGTGAGTCTGATCGCCAGATCTAAGCACTGAAATATTTGGCGGCTTCGTGATAGGCAATAATCGCCGTGGTGGACTGCTCTGGATAAATTTGCTCGCTTTCATCCATGTAGAGATGAATCCGCTCGGCCCCCAGCAGCTCTAGCTGCCTGTACTGATCCTGAATATTGGGGCAGGCTGGATAGCCAAAGCTGTAACGTGACCCCTGATAGCGCTGGGCCAGCACGTCTCGGATATTGTCTGGCTCAGCGGCTGCGAACCCTAACTCTCGCCGAATACGCGCATGGCACCACTCGGCCAGGGCCTCTGCTGTCTGCACCGCCAGACCGTGAAAATAGAGGTAGTCGGCATATTCATCTCCTGCAAACAGCTTGGCAGCAAACTCGGTGGCAATGGTTCCCACCGTCACCGCCTGCATCGGGAACACATCATATTGCCCTGGCTTGGCCTCAGCTTGGGGTAAAAAGAAATCCGCAATGCACAGGCGCCGCAGGGATCCCTGGCGGGGAAATTCAAACACGGCGACCGGTTCAGGGTGTTCAATGGTGCCCTCCATCACCGCTGGGTCATAAAGGTACAGCTTGTTTCCCTCCGCTAAACAAGGAAAATAGCCGTACACCAGCTGCGGCTGCAAAAGATGTTCGGCCACCACCCGCTGTTTCCAATGCTCTAAGAGCGGATAGACCTTTTCCTTTAAGAAGGCCTGATGATCTTCCTTAGATCTTTCCTTCGCCTTGCGGAATTGCCACTGCCCTGCGATGAGCGCCTGCAGGTCCAGATACCCAAAGATTTCCTCAAAGGATAAATCGGCGGGATTCAAGATCTGGGTTCCCCAGAAGGGCGGCGTGGGCCGATCAATATTCACCGCCACTGCCTCAGAACGCCGGATATCGATGATCTTTGGCTTGTCTTGTTCAGGGAATGGGGGGGGGGGCGCGATGCGGATCTCCTCGACGGGATCACCGGGGCGAGTGGCTGTATCCAAAAAGCCCTGGGCATCATCCCAGTTCCCCGACTGCTTGGCGGGCATCAGCTTGTCCATGAAATGCAGATCTGCAAACGCATCCTTGCCGTAGATGACTTGTCCCTTGTAGACCTGCTGGCAATCCTGATGGACAAATTTTGGCGTCAGGGCAGCGCCGCCCAAAATAACTGGCACCGTAATCCCCCGCTCATTGAAGATTTCCAGATTGTCCTTCATAAATGCGGTGGACTTTACCAGTAACCCGCTCATGGCAATGCAGTCAGCCTGATGCTCTTCGTAGGCCTGAATAATATTTTCCACAGGCTGCTTGATGCCGATATTGACGACCTTATAGCCATTATTGGAGAGAATAATATCCACCAGATTTTTGCCAATGTCGTGGACGTCCCCCTTGACAGTGGCAATGACCAGAGTTCCTTTGCCACTGTCTTCGGCTTCGGCCTTTTCCATAAAGGGCTCTAGATAGGCGACCGCCGCCTTCATCGTTTGAGCGGACTGGAGCACAAAGGGAAGCTGCATCTGCCCCGACCCAAACAGCTCTCCCACTTCTTTCATGCCATCTAGGAGGAAGGTATTAATAATCTCTAGCGGTGGATATTGTTCCAGGGCGATCGCCAGCTGATCTTCTAACCCAATCCGTTCGCCGTCAATGATGTGACGAGTCAGGCGTTCTTCGACCGAAAGGGTTTCGTCCACGCTCCCGCGTACGGCCTGAGTGGTCTTGCCTTCAAACAGCTGCGTGAGTTTAATCAGCGGATCGTAGGTGCAAACCTCGCCCTCAAACTCACGGCGATCGTAAATTAAGTCGCGGCAAACCTGCTGATGCTCTGGATCGATCTTTGCCAGAGGCAGAATCTTGGCCGCGCTGACGATGGCTGCATCCATGCCCACCTGACAGGCCTCATGCAGGAATACGGAATTGAGGGTAATCCGCGCTGCCGGGTTCAGACCAAAGGAAACGTTGGAAACCCCGAGGATAATGTGACAACCCGGTAGGTTATCCCGAATCATTTGGATGGACTCGATCGTAGCCTTGCCGTTCTCGCGGTCTTCCTCAATTCCGGTGGAGATGGGCAAGGCTAGGGGGTCAAAAAAGATCTCCTGCGCCGGAACTCCATATTCGATGGCATCCCGATAGGCCCGTTGGGCAATCTCAAACTTCTTCTGAGCCGTACGAGCCATCCCCTCCTCATCAATGGTGCCCACCACCATACCAGCCCCATACTTCCTGGCGAGTTCTAGCACCTTAAAAAAGCGATCTTCCCCATCTTCATAGTTAGTGGAGTTGAGAATGCACTTGCCGCCCACTACCTTCAGTCCGGCTTCCATTTTGCTCCATTCGGTGGAGTCCAGCATCAGGGGAAGGGTAACATTGGTGACCAGTCGGGAGGCCAGCTCATGCATGTCTCGCTCGCCGTCGCGGCCCACGTAGTCCACATTGACATCCAGAACATGGGCGCCTTCCTTAAGCTGAGCTTTGGCCAGAGCTACCAGTCCATCCCAATCCTCGGCGTTGAGCATCTCGCGACATTTCTTGGATCCGCTGGCGTTGAGGCGCTCGCCCACAATTAGGAAGGAGTTGTCCTGATCGTAGGGTTGGCTAGTGTAAATTGAGGCCGCAGAGGGGGCGTAGGGTAAGGGAGCGTAGGGGGGATTGGCATAGCGATCGCTGCGGGGTCGTTCCTTCGGCCTTAAGTCCGTGGTCATCGCCGCAAGCTGGGCAATGTGGTCAGGGCTGGTGCCGCAACACCCGCCAATCACCTGTACACCTAAGTCTTCCACAAAGTGCATTAGCGCCATCCGCAGTTCCATCGGACTCAGGCGATAAACCGCCTGCCCTCCGACGTTTTCCGGTAAACCGGCGTTGGGAATACAGGACACAATGAAGGGCGAGTTCTCGCTCAGATACTTGATATGCTCCTTCATCAGGTCCGGTCCGGTGGCACAGTTGAGTCCCAAGATATCAATGTTGAAGGGCTCTAGAATGGTCAAGGCCGCAGCAATATCCGATCCCACTAGCATCGTCCCCTGCTGTTCCATGGTGATTGAAACCATGATCGGGATGCGTTTTCCTTGCGCCGAGAAGACGGCTTCAATCCCGTTCAACGCCGCCTTAATCTGCAGCACGTCTTGACAGGTCTCGACGATCAGCAGGTCGGCCCCCCCATCTACCAGCCCACGAGCTTGCTCCTGGTAGGCTGTTTTCAGAGAGTCGAAGTCAATATGTCCCAAGGTGGGAAGCTTGGTTCCCGGCCCCATGGACCCGGCCACAAAGCGAGGCTTCTCCGGGGTGGAATATTCGGCGGCAACCCGTTTTGCCAAAGCCGCAGCTGTCTTGTTGAGGACGTAGGCCTGGTGGGCGAGATCGTACTCCGCCAGAACCACTGAGGTGCCGCCAAAGGTATCGGTTTCAATAACGTCGGCGCCGGCCTCTAAGTAGCCCCGGTGAACCGCCTCCACGGCTTCAGGGTGGGTGACAACCAAATATTCGTTACAGCCCTCGTATTCAGCGCCCCCAAAGTCCTCGGCGGAGAGGTTTTGGGCTTGCAGCTGCGTCCCCATGGCACCATCAAAAACTAGAACGGGACGCTGGGGACTGTGCAGATACTCCAACAAGGGGCTAGTCATCATGGATTCAGTTCAATAAAGAAGTTCAATAGAGAATTCAAGAATGAGGCTTGCAAGGAAGTTCGAGAATAGCCCAGAGGCAATCCAAAGGATTGGCCTACTTTAGCCTGTCCCCCGCAGAGGTTGGGAATAAAGTATTACCGATCTCGATGTTAAAAAGTGCTAATATTCCTTAACTATGCTTGATAATACATTGCACACCTATACCTATAACGCATAATCAATGAGTGAGTATCAGATTTTTACCTCTGAATCTGTGTCTGAGGGACATCCAGACAAGATGGCTGACCAGATTTCAGATGCTATTCTAGATGCCATGCTGTCGGAAGACCGCCATGCGCGGGTGGCGGTCGAAACCATGGTGAAAACTGGGATGGCCATTATTGCTGGGGAAGTGCGCACCAGTACCTATGTGGATTTAGAGAATATCGTTCGCTCCGTCATTTTAGACATTGGCTATGACAGTTCAGAGGTGGGCTTCGATGGAGCCTCCTGTGCGGTTCTCAATGCCATCGGCAAGCAATCTGCTGATATTGCCATGGGCGTTGATGAGGCTGCGAACAAGGACCTGGGGGCCGGGGACCAGGGCTTGATGTTTGGGTATGCGACGAACGAAACGCCAGTACTCATGCCAGCGCCAATCTACTATTCGCACCGCCTGGTGGAGCGCCAAGCCTACCTGCGTAAGCATAAGGTTTTGCCTTGGCTTCGGCCCGATGCCAAAAGTCAGGTTACCTTGCGTTACGAGAATGGGCAGCCTGTTGCCATTGATGCCGTGGTTCTATCCACCCAGCATGATCCGGACGTGTCTCAAGCTGACATCCGCGAGGCGGTGATGGAAGAAATTATTAAGCACGTTCTGCCCAACGAATGGATGCATGCCTCCACCCAGTATCACATTAATCCCACTGGACAGTTCATTATTGGGGGTCCCGTAGGGGATTGTGGTCTGACCGGACGTAAAATCATTGTGGATACCTACGGCGGCATGGCTCGTCACGGGGGCGGTGCCTTTTCCGGAAAAGATCCCTCAAAGGTGGATCGTTCCGCTGCCTATGCGGGCCGGTACGTGGCTAAAAACGTCGTGGCATCGGGACTGGCCGATCGCTGCGAAATTCAGGTGTCTTATGCCATTGGGGTGGCAGACCCCACCTCCATCTCCATCAATACCTTTGGGACTGGCAAACTGGCCGACGATAGGATTGCCACCCTGGTCCGCGAACATTTTGATTTGCGACCCCAGGGCCTAATCGATATGCTTGATCTGCGTCGACCCATTTATCGCCAGACCTCAGCCTACGGCCACTTTGGCCGCGAATTGGCAGATTTCTCCTGGGAAAAAACGGATAAATCAGCTACATTAAAGGCTGCTTTGTAACAAAAGATTAATTCTAGACCCGTCAATCACTCCTCTTGTTCTCAGCCTGTTGTTATCAAGGTCAAAACCTATGACTGCTTCTGTTTTAACCCGTGACCATAAAGTGGCCGATATTTCCCTGGCGGATTGGGGCCGGAAGGAAATTTCCATTGCCGAGGGTGAGATGCCGGCTCTGATGGCAATTCGCGCCCAATATCGGGACAGCAAGCCCCTGCAGGGGGCCAAGATCATTGGCTGTATTCACATGACGATTCAAACGGCGGTTCTGATTGAGACGCTGATTGAGCTCGGTGCTCAGGTTCGCTGGTCTTCTTGTAATATTTTTTCCACCCAAGACCATGCCGCCGCGGCGATCGCCGCGGCCGGGATTCCCGTATTTGCTTGGAAGGGGGAAACGGAGGAGGAGTATCTCTGGTGTATTGAGCAGACCTGTCGTACGCCAGAGGGGGATCTTTGGGACGCCAATATGATCCTCGATGATGGCGGCGACCTGACGGCGCACATCCACGAAAAATATCCCACCATGCTAGATCGCATTCACGGGGTGACGGAAGAAACCACCACTGGGGTGCATCGCCTCTACGAAATGCTGGAGCAGGGAACCTTGAAGATCCCGGCCATTAACGTGAATGACTCCGTCACCAAGGCCAAAAATGATAACAAATATGGCTGCCGTCACAGCTTGAATGATGCCATTAAGCGAGGTACAGACCATCTGCTCTCGGGCAAAAAAGCCCTGGTGATTGGCTACGGTGATGTGGGCAAAGGCTCAGCCGCTTCCCTGCGTCAAGAAGGCATGATTGTGAAGGTGAGCGAGTGTGACCCCATCTGCGCAATGCAGGCTTGTATGGATGGATTTGAGGTGGTTTCTCCCTACCTCAACGGCCTGAACAATGGAACCGAAAGCAGTGTCAACAAAGATCTGCTAGCGAATACTGACCTTGTGGTGACAACCACTGGGAACGTGAATGTCTGCGATGCCCACATGCTGAAAAGCCTGAAGCGTGGAGCGGTGGTGTGCAATATTGGTCACTTTGACAATGAGATTGATACCGCCTACATGCGTAAGGAATGGCGCTGGGAAGAGGTGAAGCCCCAGGTGCATCAGGTGTATCGGAGTGATGACCCTCAGGATTTCTTAATTCTGCTGGCTGAAGGCCGTCTGGTCAACCTGGGCAACGCCACAGGCCACCCCTCCCGAATTATGGACGGATCCTTTGCCAACCAGGTGCTGGCCCAGATGTTCCTCTATGAGCGCAAGTTTGCCGACCTGCCCGCAGCTGAAAAACCTCAGGCAATTAGGGTGGAAGTGCTTCCCAAGCACCTCGATGAAGAGGTGGCCCGGTACATGGTGGAAGGCTTTGGAGGCGTGATTACCCAACTCACTGAGGCCCAGGCCAAGTACATCAACGTGCCGTTGAATGGCCCCTTCAAGACCGAGAGCTACAAGTATTAATCTCTGCTCAAGGGAAACGATGCTGTTGGGGGCTTGGCAACAAGCCCCTGCTTCTTGATGCCCCTGGAAACTGCGGGTTGGGAGAGGTTGATGATATTCCTTACTTGCGGGCGATGGCCTCGTGCTTGAGGAACCAGTCGTAGGTAGATTGAATCCCTGCGGCAAGACGAATATGCGCTGTCCAGCCGATCCCTTTGAGGCGACTCACATCCAGAAGCTTGCGAGGGGTGCCGTCGGGTTTACTGGCATCAAACTCCAGATCCCCGCAATACCCCACTGCATCGGCAATCAGGTGCGCCAGCTCTTTGATGGAGTGATCCTCGCCCGTGCCCACATTGATGTGGGACAGGGTCGGTTGGGTGTGGGCTTGATAGGTGGGAAGATCTAGGGCCATGACATGGACACAGGCGCTGGCCATGTCGTCCACATGCAAAAACTCCCGTTTGGGCGTTCCGGTGCCCCAAACGGTGACGCTGGGACGATTCTCTAGTTTGGCTTCGTGGAATCGACGCATCAGCCCCGGCAGAACGTGGCTATTTTGGGCGTCAAAGTTATCGTGTGGTCCGTACAAATTTGTGGGCATCACGCTGCGAAAATCCGTTTGGTATTGACGGTTGTAGGATTCGCAGAGCTTGATTCCGGCAATTTTGGCGATGGCGTAGGGCTCATTGGTCGGCTCCAGAATTCCGGTCAGCAACTCAGATTCTGGAATAGGCTGCTGGGCAAACTTGGGATAGATGCAAGAGGATCCCAAAAACAGCAGTTTTTGCACCCCGCTGCGGTAGGCGCTGTGGATAATATTGGCCTCAATCATCAAATTTTCGTAGATGAACTGAGCGGGATAGGTGTGATTGGCCCAGATTCCCCCGACTTTGGCGGCGGCTAGGTAAACTTCATCGATTTTCTCAGTCTGGAAAAAGGCTTCCACGGCTGCCTGGTTCGTTAAATCCAGCATCTGATGGGATCGCGTCACAATCTCCACCTCTGGATCGCGGGTCAACTGACGCACTAGGGCAGACCCTACCATCCCGCGGTGCCCAGCGACATAAATTCGTTTTTTAGAGGTCATGACTTCTGTGTTTATCTGGGCAGAGTAAAAAAGGGGGGTTACTCATAGTAAGCGGGCGCGCGATACCCGTGCTGATTTACGAGCTGATCTCGCTTGGCTGCCTTAAGGTCCTCCTGCATCATTTCCTGCACCAACTCCTGGAAGGAAATTTGAGGAACCCAGCCCAGTTTTTCCTTGGCCTTGCTCGGTGATCCCAGCAGGGTTTCCACCTCCGTGGGGCGATAGTAGCGAGGATCCACTGCCACGAT
This sequence comes from Lyngbya confervoides BDU141951, assembly GCF_000817775.3. Taxonomy (GTDB): domain Bacteria; phylum Cyanobacteriota; class Cyanobacteriia; order Thermosynechococcales; family Thermosynechococcaceae; genus Lyngbya; species Lyngbya confervoides. The sequence goes on along the minus strand of NZ_JTHE03000085.1, from coordinate 8,345 downwards.
GCAGTTTCCCTCCTGGTCGTAGCCCTTTTCCTCGACGCCGCTGCCTGTCCAGCTCACTTGAATCCCCACTTCCTGGCAGGCTTGCTCCACAAACTCGCGGACGCTGTGCTGCTCTCCGGTGGCGATGACGTAGTCCTCTGGTGCCTCTTGCTGGAGGATCAGCCACTGCATTTCCACATAGTCCTTGGCATGGCCCCAGTCTCTCAAGGCGTCTAGATTCCCCAGGTAAAGGCGGTCTTGCAGTCCCAGCTTAATGCGAGCGATGGCGCGGGTGATTTTGCGGGTCACGAAGGTTTCCCCCCGCAAGGGGGACTCGTGGTTAAACAAAATTCCATTACAGCCATAGATGCCATAGGCTTCCCGATAGTTGACCGTAATCCAATAGGCGTAAAGCTTGGCCACGGCATAGGGCGACCGCGGGTAAAAGGGAGTCTTTTCCGTTTGAGGAATGTCCTGCACCAAGCCGTACAGCTCCGAGGTTGAGGCCTGGTAAAACTTGGTTTTCTGCTCCAGGTTGAGAATGCGAATGGCTTCTAGGATACGCAGCGTGCCGATTCCATCGGCGTTAGCCGTATATTCCGGGGTTTCAAAGGAGACTGCCACGTGGCTCATGGCGGCCAGATTATAGATTTCATCGGGCTGCACTTCTTGCACAATGCGAATTAAGTTAGTGGAATCAGTGAGGTCGCCGTAGTGCAGGAAAAAGGAGCGATCGCTGACGTGGGGATCTTGATAAAGATGATCGATGCGATCGGTGTTAAAAAGCGAGGCGCGTCGTTTAATTCCATGGACCTCGTATCCTTTGCTCAAGAGCAATTCGGCAAGGTACGCGCCATCTTGGCCGGTAATTCCAGAAATCAGTGCTTTTTTTGTCATTGAAGGTAGGAAGGATTGAGGTGAGGCGCTGAGGAGCGCGGGGTCTTCAGGGAACGGGAGCGATCGCCATAATTTTAGCGATGCTTGAATGGTTCGGTCTGTTTGAGGTTAGCGTACCCTGGTTTGACTCAATGTTAAGGCTGAATGTTGAGGTTGATACTCAGGCACTAACTGGTGCAGGATTTGCATCATTGGCTGAACTTGCGTTTGTCGAGCCGCCGTAAATAACTGCTGGAGCATGGGCTCCAGGGCATCCCAGGGCAGCATGTGCTCAACTGCAGCGTAGATTTTGGGGTGTTGTGTCTTTTGCACATTCTCTCCGCTAATCAGGAGTTCTTCGTAGAGTTTTTCGCCCGGGCGCAGGCCTGTGATCTGAATATCGATGTCTCTGCCAGGCTGCAAACCGCTGAGTTTAATGATCTGGACGGCTAGGTCGTAAATTTTTACCGGTTCCCCCATGTCCAGCAGGAACACCTCCCCGCCCTTGCCCATCGCGCCTGCCTGGATCACCAAGCGGGCAGCTTCGGGAATCGTCATGAAGTAGCGAGTGATTTCCCGATGGGTGAGGGTAATGGGCTTGCCTGCGGCAATTTGATGGCGAAATCGAGGCACCACCGATCCGCTGCTTCCCAATACGTTGCCAAATCGCACCATCACAAATCGAGTTTGAGTCTCGGGCTGGGCCGCCAAACCCTGCAGCACAAGCTCTGCGGCGCGCTTGGTGGCACCCATGACATTCGTGGGGCGCACCGCCTTATCCGTTGAAATCAGAACAAAGGTGCTGACTGCGCAGTCCTGGGCCGTTTTTGCGGTGATATAGGTGCCGTAGGTATTATTGAGAATCCCCTGGGCAGGATTTCCTTCCACCAGGGGAACATGCTTGTAAGCTGCCGCATGGTAAATGGTTTCGACCTGCTCGTCCAGGAAGACTTGGCGCAAATAATCCGCATCGGTGACCGATCCCAGGTAGGGACTGACCCGCAGGTTAGGAAAGTTTTCCTGGATCTCGATATCAATGGAGTACAGGGCAAATTCGCTAGAATCTAGCAAAATTAAATGCTTGGGTTGAAGTTCTGCGATTTGTCGGCATAGCTCTGACCCAATGGATCCGCCAGCCCCCGTAACCAGCACGGTCTTTTGAGCAATGTCGGCCTTGAGCAGATGAGGTTCAGGCGGCACTTCTTCCCGGCCCAATAAATCAGCAATGTCAATATCTCGCAGTTGGGAAACGCTCACCTTCCCCGACACAATTTCCTGGGCAGAGGGCACGGTTTTAATGGAAATGGGAAATTCCTGAAGTCTCTCAAGAATCCGAGCCTTCCGTTTGGCCGGGGCAGAGGGAATCGCCAGCAGCACCTGATTGACCTGGCATTCCTGTATCAGCTGCCCCATTTCACTGGAGTGAAAAATTTTCATCCGACTCAGCTCACGTCCCTTCAGGGTCGGGTTATCGTCGATAAAACCCACGATATCGTAGGAGCGTTCTAGATTGAGGGACTGAGAGACTTGATAGCCGGTTACCCCGGCTCCGTAGATTAAAACTCGAGTCTGTTGGCGCTCCAATTGCTGCCAGTCCTGTAGCTTGCGCTGAAGGGTACGAGACATCAGCGTAATATCGTTGGTTCGCCAGATTAAGGATCGAATGGTGAGCCGAGAATTAATAATCAGAAAGAGTGCAATGAGCGCGCTGATAATTTGAACGGTTCTGGGCAGAATCGCAGGGGCAAAAATCGAGCTGAAGATAACAATAATTCCATCGGTAAGCAAGGTGACCTTGAGAATGATCTCGAGCATTTCAAGGCCAGAATGCCGCAGTAAAGGACGATATAATCCAAATAAGTAAAACAGAAAAATCTTAAAAATAATTGTAATACTGGCGCCAGGAATAAAGGGGGCGATTTCGCTAAGGGGAAAAAATTGATCGAACCGCAGAATGAAAGCAATGTAGGTTGCAACGGTTAAAATAACCAGGTCGATGCCGATCAGAAGCAAGCGCCGGGGGTGATTCCCAACATTTTTCAGTAGCGCCAGTTTTAGCCGAGTTAGCTGGCGAATTCGCCGCCGAAATCGTAAGGCAGTGCGGTGAAGCGAGTGAGGTCTCTTAATATGCTGCGGAGCAGCAGGATCACGCAGCTTGATCTGATCCTGTTCGCTAATTGTCATAATTATAAGACCGATAAGGATAACGGAGCGTTACTGTCATCTACCCGAAAATCTGATACGCCAGCGCTGATAGAGAGGGTGATTTTTTGAAGCTGAAGATTGTTCAGGCTTTTTAAGACTTATTCATACATTTATAGGTTTGGATCAGTATAAACCAAACTCCCAGGGGGTGAACAGACTCTGAAAAAAATGAGGGTGCGAGGGGATGTCCATGGATGCTTGGAGTGGTGTATACCTGAATCCCCAGGGGGAATTAGAGCCTGAGTGAGTTTACGGGTTGATTTGCCAATGTTTCTGGAGATTTTCGCTGCAGATAGCGTTCGGTTAAGACTAGACACAGCGCTGCGCCGATCACATTGAGATACCCGGCCCATGCCCCCAGGGGGGACTCCAAATTCAGGCAGAGTCCGATGCAGGCGACCATATAGAGTCCTGATACCTGGCTGTGATTCCAGCCCGCTTGATGAAGTCGTTGAAACAGGTGACTGCGGTGAGCTTGAAAGATATTTTCTCGACGCAGCAGGCGGCGCAGGAGGGTGTAAATTGTATCGAAGATAATGGGGAAGGTGAGGGTGAGCAGGCTCCAAGAAAAATTCGCAGATTTAGCCTCGCTGAGAATCGCGATCGCAATGGCTGCCCCCAAAAAGGTACTCCCAGAGTCCCCCATGAAGATTTTGGCCGGTTGCCAGTTCCAGATCAAGAACCCTAAAAGGCTGGCTACCAAAAGCCACAGTGCCGGATTGCCGCCCCAAAGCGCGAGAAAACTCAGTTGGATCGCAGCAGTGCCGGCGACCAGTCCGTCCAGGCCATCCATGAAGTTATAAAAGTTGATTAAAGCGGTCATTCCAATTGTCGTCAAGATCAGGGCCATCGCTTCTAAAATCAAGGAGTCTGACTGGCCTGGAAATAAGGGAAAGGATCCCAGATCTGCAACGACGATCCCGGACACTGACAGTTGCACCAGGTATCGGACTGATGCGGGCAAGTTTTTCCAGTCATCGAGGAAGCCAATGATCACCAGGGGAATTAGGCCGAACCAGACGCCGGTAACGCTCATCGATCCGGTGACGGCGGCTAATCCCAACACCGCATAAAAGCTAAGGACAAAGCCAAGCCCTCCGCCCCTAGGGGTGGGGCGGCTATGGGAGCTACGTTCATTGGGCAGATCCACCAGTCTTTGCTGGAATTGGGAAATGAGAACCCTCACCAGCACGAAACTAAGGAGAAAGGCGATCGCCATAAAAATTCCAAGATGACTCATGACTTCGATGGAGAACTGTGCTTAGCGAAGGGTTTTGGGAGAGATTTTAGCAGGTGTGGCCAGGCAAAAAATTAGCGTCTAGGATCGCCTCCAGTTGGTAGGGGGAGGTTTCGGGAAAGTGGATGGAGGTAAACCCGTCTCCCTAGCGGCCTCTCTCAAGGCTTTTGGATCAATGGAGTCTAGCAACTCGGCGAGTTTTCCTTAGGGGCTGGAGCTATCGAGGAGCAATGCTTCAATCTGATCGCGCTGATGGTCGACCGCCAACTTTTGCTTTGGTTCTGAGCTTGATCTTGCCCTTTGAGCAGAGGCAGGATAAAACTTGGAGGCGACTGTGGAGGTTGAAGCGGCTAAATATTTTCTACTGCGTCGGCGTAACTATAGACTTCGATGTCCAATGTCTTTGCTACAGTCAGGGCGCGATCGTCTACCATTGGCGAAATCACGAGCTTGCGGCTCACGGGCCGTTGGTGGCGCTTTTGATAAAATGCCACTTTGCGGTCAAAGGTATACATATCTGCTTTACTCAGGGAGGACTTGATCTCGCAAACGATCACGTCTCCATTTTTAATAATGAGGTCTAGCTCTATCTGATCGGGTCGGCCAAAAACTTCCCCTGCATCGTCGAAATCGGTAATATTTAGCACCTGCACCCCAAAGGACTCCTCTAAGATTCCCTTTAGGGCATTGCGGAAACTGGCCTCAGAATAGAGACCCCAGCGAGAGCCCAACGCTCCAATCGTGCTCTCGTACCGGCGGTCATGGCGTTTCAACTCTGCCAAGATCTCTTGATTATGCCGGTGTTGCTCGTGCCACTGGCGATTGTTTTCAGCCCACTGCTGGGTTTGCTCCTCCCATCTGCGGGTTTGCTCCTCCCATTTGCGGGTTTGTTCATCCCATTTGCGGGACTGCTCCTCGCGATCGCGCTGCAGTTCTGCTAATACCCGGTCAAATCGGCTTTCAGTTTCGGTTTTGCCGGCATAGTAGTTAGACACCGTTTGTAGGACAAAGTCCCGAATGGCTGGATCGTTTGCAATCAGTTCGGGGAGGATTTCCTGTAGGGTCTGTCTTAATTCGGGACTAGCCATGGGGAAGGGAGTGGGCAAGGGGGAGTAGGATTAGCGCTGCAGGCGTTTTCTCGCTAATCGAATTTTATCGCTTTACTCTTCATCCTCGTTCGGTTATGCCCACGGCCAAAGCCTGCTCACCACTTACGCGAAGGTGACGCCGGGACCGACAATGGCTTGGGCGACCCAGATGCCAGCCCTAGGATGAATGCTGCTGAGGCGGAGGTCAAAGGTGGGTTGGTGCCTATCGTGTTTGTCGGGGGGGATTGCCTCTGGCTGCGAAATTGCCTCTTTATACCGATCATACCTGAGCCGGTGACAAATTCAGACTGGGAAAGAGCGGTGATGCAATCAGCAGACTATCTCGAAATACGGTGTCTTGATAGCGCCCTTCGTCCAGAATGCAAACGGTTGCCACTTCCAGATTCAGTAATCATAGCTGGAATGGCAGCCCAGTCTTGCTGCAGGGCTTCGGGCTGCTGCTCTAAATGTTTGCTCAGAAATCGGATAATTGCAGGATGTTTGCCGGTTCCCAGTCGCATGGGCCATAGCTTTCCGTCAACGAGTTCGTAGCGGGTATCAGTACCGTCGCTGTAGGTGAGATAGGCCTCGAAGGTCAGTCGCTGAGTCCGGATAGCCATCAATGGGTTGGCTCCTATGAGTCGTAGTGGGGAATAAAGCGTGGGCAATGCTTACGCCGAGGGCCGAATGGGATTGGGTTTTAGCGCTGTAAGCGTTCGCTCGGTAATCGGATTCTAACGCGTTCCCCCCTTTCCGCTTCCCCCGATGCTCGAGGCTCCACCTCCCTTGATGCTTCGCGCTCCTCTCTGCTGCAGAAACCACTCCGCCGTAGTTTGCAGCCCCTGCTCAACGCGATAGGGAGGCTGCCAGTTTAGGGTTGTGTGGATTTTGGAACTGTCAACAGTGAGAGAGCCCAATAATCGCTCAGCCATAGATCGGCGACCCAGGATCGAAAAGGCCCACAACAACACGCCGGCAGGGACGGGCAACAACACATCCGGGCGTTTCATAGCTCGGGCCAAACAGCGGACTAGCTCCGGGGTAGAGAGGTCTTCACCGTCGCTGATCAGAAAGGTCTGGCCAGCGGCAGCAGGGTGGGTAAGGCAGGCACACAGAGCATCGGCTAGGTTGTCGACAAAGATCAGGCTGCGGGCATTTTCAACGCTGCCCAGAGGCAGGGGCAAACCGCGTTGGGCCAGCCCCAAAAGCTTCAGAAAGTTAGCCTTCACCTGAGGGCCATAGACCAGTGGGGGGCGGATAATGACTACTTCTAGACCGGTCTCCTGGGCGATTTCCCAGAGCCCTTGCTCGGCTTGCCACTTGCTAAGGCCGTAGGGGTCTAGCGGTTGGGGCAGGTCGTTTTCGGTGTAGGTATAGTGACTAGGGGCAGGGCGTCGAAAGCTGCCTTCACCGTTAACCTTGATCGAGCTGAGATAAATAAACCGCTTAACGCCGGCCTGGGAAGCAGCCTGGGCTAGGGTAAGTGTTGCGTCAGTGTTGATGGTTGTGTAGGCCTCTGGAGTAGGGTCCGAGAGTTGATGCACCCGAGCGGCTAGGTGGACGATGACATCTAGCTGGGAGAGTAGATCAGGCTTGTGGGCTAGATCGGCCAGATCTTGAATGTAAACGGGCGTAATCCCTGGTGGCAGCTTCTGAGCAGCAGGTTCGGAGCGGACAGCACCGTGAATAGTTTGGGTGGTGGGGAGTGTCAGAGCTTGACGGCAGAGAGGAACCCCGACAAAGCCGTTGGCGCCGGTAATTAGGATGGATTTACAGGAACTCACGGTGATGTTTGAACCTTATTTCGAGGATCAGCAAATGCGAGCATACGATAGACTGCATGACTTAGCTGGGGCGGTAAAATAGCGCGCAGAATTGGCACCATGACAGCAAGATATTGCCACCATGGAGATTTAAGCATCCAACATCCACGCCAACCAATCTGTGCTTGCTCAATGGCTCGTTTCAAAGTTTGTTTTTGGTGGCTCCTGGGGGTGAAACGGTAGTAAACTAGGGGTTCTGGAAGATTTGCAAAGCGTAATCCTGCTTTGAGGCAACGGAACCATAAGTCGTAATCGATACGACGCCGAAGTTGCGGATTATAATTACCTGCGAGCAAGACGCGTTCTCGGCGGAAAGCTACGGCTGGCTGAATAATTGGACAAGCCCACATAACCCTAGCAATATTATCGTGACTCAGTGGCATTTGCCTTAGCTTACCTTGGTTCCCTTGATCATCAATTTCGATAGCAGCAGCTCCAACAATATCTATTTCAGGATTTTGCTCAAGGAAGTCGATCTGTTTTTCGATGCGATCGGGAAAACAAATATCATCTGAATCCATCCGAATCACATATTCTCCACGTGCTTCGCACATACCTAACCATGCACAATAGCCAACGCCTCGATTTTCAGAATTTCGAATAATTCGAATACGATCGTCTCCATTTGCTAGAATTGCCAGGATACAAGGCGACGAGTCGGAAGAGTGATCATCAATAATCAGAAACTCCATGTTCTCGCCAAGCTGACATAATATACTATTGACAGCCTGCTCAACAAATTTTTCATCATTATGAATTGCCATCAAAACAGTAGCAATTATATCTCGATCTTGAACACGCACAACAGGAGCCCTCGACAGAATCAACTAAAAAACTATGCCAGTAAAGTTCTCACAAAGGGAAAATACCCTGAATAAATTTGTCTAAGTATTGTTTTCTGAAACCTAGAATTTTAGAACTAAAACTAGCATAGAGAAAGCATTTCTCTGCCCTTAGCGTAAATAGAACTAGCTAGGTCTACCAACAGAATCAGAGGATGTTTCTGATTCTAATTTAGTTTGTGTTTCTTCATAAACGGCCTCCCCCTTTACTCTTCTCCTGTAACCGTCCCAGCGGCTTACGCAGCCATCGGGGTTTCAAGGTTACCCAACGGCTGAGGCACGAGTGATGGAGCCT
>NZ_JTHE03000084.1 GCF_000817775.3 Lyngbya confervoides BDU141951 | reverse complement strand
GAACAGTCTTCGTAGCTTATTATAGCTACCAGGGCTTCTTGAGAAATTGCCCCCAACTGTTATTGAGAAGTTGCGAGCGAGATACTTTGACGAACGCCTGAACCAGGGGGACTATATTATCCTCCTAGAGGCATCTGAGCCTGAAATCCGACGAGCCGAGCCATCCTTGATGCGAGGCGGTATTTATGACTGGAGCATCTACAGTGGTGCTCCCGTGTCCCCAGCGTCTAGTCGCACTCTGGTGTAAGGCTCTGGTGTAGCGCTCTGGTGTAAGGCTGACTCATGGATCGCCAAGGGGCGTTAGCCCTAAGCTGTCTGGAGGGGCTTCTCCCAGGTAGGGATCTGCCTTAGGCGTCCATGATACCTCTCCTTTATCCTCATTGCCCTTTTAACCTGCGCTGGCTTTATTGTGGAATTCATCGGCCTTATCGTCAAACGCATCATCCAAGCCGAGTAGTTCCTGTGTGCGACTGACCCGCAATGAGTGATTCAACATTAGGCGAATCAATCCCCAGGTCAAAAGACTGAACACAATTGTGAAGGCGGCGATCGCAATAATCCCTAAGAATTGGAACCCCAGGACCTCTAAACCTCCCCCTTTTAAAAGCCCCAGGGCCGGGCCTTCTAAGATGCCATACCGGGGATAAAGGGTGGGACCATCGCTAAAGAGCCCCACACAGAGCGTTCCCCAGATGCCACAGCACAGATGCACCGGAATGGCCCCCACCGGATCATCAATCAGGGCCTTATCCAGCAAGATGGTGGAAAAAATGACGATTAATCCCCCGCATAGCCCGATAATTGCCGCCGAACCCACATCGACGTAAGCGCATGCGGCGGTAATACTCACGCAACCCGCTAAGATTCCATTGATGATGAAGGAAAGACTGGGTTTGCTCAGATAGATCCATCCGCCAATGGTGGCTCCAATTCCACCTAGGGACCCAGCCATGAGGGTGTTGAGAAGGATATGCACAATGGCTGCTGTATTGGCCTCAAGGGTCGACCCGGCATTAAATCCAAACCATCCCACCCAGAGAATCAGACATCCGAGCGTGGCAAGGCTCAGATTTTCTGCTGGCAGGGCGTGAATGCGTTTTGCCGGAGTGATCCCAGATCGAGATCCGCCTGAGCCCCAGGATCGAAAGCTTCGGGTCTTAAAGGAAAGTTGCTGATAGTCTGATTCTGAGATTGAGGAATATTTCCCAATCCTCGGTCCTAAAATGAGGGTTCCCATGAGCCCTGCCCATCCCCCCACCGAATGTACAACGGTTGATCCTGCAAAGTCCCAAAACCCCAGTTCAGCCAGCCAGCCGCCCCCCCAAACCCAGTGACCAACGATGGCATAGGCGATGCCGACAAACAGAGGACTAAACAATAAAAATGCGGTGAATTTGACCCGCTCCGCGATCGCTCCTGAAATAATGGTGGCGGCCGTCCCTGCAAAGGTGAGCTGAAAAAAAAACTTGGCGGTGAGGGGCAGCGCTGCCCAGTTGAGCGCTGTAAAAACCCCTCGATAGTTTGCGCCAGTGGTGGGGCTATTTTCAGAGGGACTCACCAGAAAAAATCCCGAAGTCCCAAACCAGGGGGTGCCATCCCCAAACATAAGGCCAAAGCCCAGAATCCAAAAAGAAAAGGTGGCCAGACAGAAAACAATTAAGTTCTTGGCGAGAACCGTAATGGAGTTTTTCCGGCGACAAAACCCCGACTCTAGCATGGCAAAGCCAGCGTTCATAAAAAAGACCAGGGTTCCCGTGAAAAATACCCAAACTGTATTGAGGGTGACCTGGAATTGCTGTTGCTTAAGTTCTAGGATCTGTAGCCGTTGTAAAATCTCTGGATTGCTCTGGGCCGCTGACCCTTCGAGTAAGATCCCTGGAATTCCAAGAACGATGATTATCCCCAGAGCTAAGGGGAGGAGCAACTGATATCTTTTCCTGCTTGACATAACTCCTAGGGCTAAGGCCAGTAAAAACTTGTACTCTTTCAGGCGCAAGACAATCAAAGCTGCGCCCTATCCTATCTCGGGAATGAGGAAAAAGTTTGATTTTGGAGAGGATAGGGTTAACTGTGAAGCAAAAGTCGCCCGAGTAGCGGGCAAATGCTTAAGGGGTCTCCTCACCAATTTCAAGCTGATTAATGACCTCCGCCACCGGCTGTAACGGTTCTGTTCTTTCTGACTGAAAGAGCTTGAGGAACCAGTGATTAGGCCTATCGTTCCTGACCTGGGTTGACTTGGCGATCGCCAGGATTTCATTTTGAGCGTTAACTGTTGGCACATAGCCCTTCACCACAATGGTGCAGCCATACTGACTCACCATGATGGCGTTCCGCTGGGAGAGATAATTGCCCTGCTGTTGCTGCAGGGCTTGGGAAACCCACTGAGAGAGGCCATGGGGATCGTAGGATCCGTCTAAGGCAATGCGGCAAGCATCCCTGGGCCGAAGGCTCAGCACGGCAATGGCCGCTAATATCACAAAAGGCAAGCTCACCGACAGCACTTTTTTAAAAGAAACCCCTGTCTGCTGGGAAGAAGTTGAGGCCATGGGTAACGGCTGTGGCAACTGCTCCCCCGACAGTTCTGAGCTTTGAGGGGGGATCTGCGTCGGGGAGGGCAGCGGTGCCTGAGCAATGGAACATTTCCAAACGGTAAAGTAGTCCTCACTCTCCACGATAAAGCTAGGCGTGCCCGCTTCAATAAAGCTGGCGCAAACCTCAATGGCTGCCCTTTTCCAGCGCTTGGTAAATGCAGGGCCTGCGATAAACTGCCGTTGCCCAATAAAAAGACTATTTCCGTCAAAGTGGACGTGCTTTTTTCTTTTTAACCGTTGAATCTTAAAGAAACGAATTGACTTGTTGGTATTGGTTGGCACCCACATCCTCCTGCTAAGTTGATTTTAGAAGTGAAGCATAACCTTCCGCTTTTAGGTCTGTCTGATGTAGATTTTTTGCCAGCTCCAATTTTTACGTAGCCTATCTTGAGAGGTTTGATGAGATTGAGAAAAGACTAAAAAATATCAACTAACTGTGTAATATCGAGGAACTTTAACGGATTTAAATTTAGAGATGGGTGTCAAAAATATCCCTACTACAGCCCCGGCTTGAAATTCCTTGACCTCTGGAGATTTATAGAACGAAGCCTGGGAGGGACGTAGGGTTTTTTAAGGTATATATCATAAAGTCACTGCTCTAGATTATCAACCCTGTAGAGGAATTGGAACCCAGATGTTTTAATTTTTATTTCGTAAAGAAATTTATTTGATCCTGATTATGTGACGACCAATACAGTCTGCTGAGACAAACTGTGGTGACTGGTGGGCGCCGTTCAGAAAACCCGGTCTGAGAGGCTGGACGGATTGTGCGCAGGTCACCGTTTTTTTCGGGAGTTCAACAGGGGGTGAATGCTGTATTGTCTTCCCGTTGAGATTGCCGAAGGTCAACAGGGACAGCAGAGACTCCATCGGGGACAGGGGGTGTGAAGAAGGCAAACCCAAGTTGTGAGGATTTTGTGGGCTTCCTGTGCCTTTAGGTGCGAATAACGCCCTGGATTTGATCGGCCAGGGTCTGACCGGCTTGATCGACGGTGACAATCTCAATTTGCTCGGCGCTGTTGGCCCCCAAGCCCAACTCAACCGCCCGCTGAATCTGATCTAGCTGCCACACAGACCCCTGGGCCACAGCGGAGGTGGTGCCTAGAAGTCGGAGAATGGCGATGGCCACCACATCGACCGCGACCCGGTCCGTGCCCGCTAAAATTACCCCAGCCTTCGCAATGTCCCCGGCCTCGGGTCCACCCTTGATAAAGGCTTCTACCCCATCGAGGAGAATGAGGGCCGGGGCATAGGCAGTGTTGATCTCGGCGATCATCAGACGCTGGTGGGGAGAGGAATGTAGCTCGCCCATGTAATTATGGGAATCCCCTGGAACGTATTTGGCCACTAGGCCCACCGCATTCTTGAGAGCCAGGGTGATATGGCCCCCAAAGCGGTGGGTTTTAAGGCAGCAGGTGTTGACTACCGCTCCTGCCTGTAACGCGGGGCGGGCAAAGGCAAACCCCTTGGACCAGTGGGTTCCCTCGGCTGGGAAATATTGCCAATCGTCCTGCGCGAGTTCGTCCAGAACGATGGCCTCTAGGCCATAGCGGTCGGCCAGTTGAAACACGCCCTTGGTCTCCATGGCCTGGCGGGTGTTTGCCATGCCAGAGCGATCGCCAAGGGTAATGGGACCGGCCCCCGCGTTTTGCAGTTCCTGGATGATCGCCTCTAGGAGGGCCGAATCGGTGGCGGCGGGAGCCGGGTCGGCGGTGTTGTAGTTGGGTTTGAGAAACACTGTCTGACCTTTGAGACCCTCCGGCTGCAGCTGATCTATGGCCTGGCGCGTCCCCGCAACGCGATCTTCACTGCGGATTAACACGACGCGACTCATCCCGGAGGGCGTGGTGGGGGAAGAGGAGGCTGCTGCGGGACTAGCAAGATTCCTCTGGGGATCGGCTTCCGGGGACTGGGAAGTTCCCCGGCAGGCCACGCTCAGGGCTGCGCTACTGGCGGCCAGGCTGGCGAGCCTTAACAGTTCACGTCTGCTGAAATCTGGCGGAGGAGGAGCAGGAGACATTGTCCATACCCAGTGAAGGAACAATTCGACAAACAAACCCTGGCGGTTCACCGGGACTGATCCCTACTTTAGCGTCCGCCAAACTATAATGCAGGGCGTTCCCGAATGAGATAACCCTGGTCCTTCTATCCGGCTGAATCTCTAGTGGGTGGCAATGATATGGAGATCGACATGGGGCAGCAAGCGCATCAGCTTTTGAACAATCGACCCCTTCATGAACAGCTGCCAGCGCGATCGCTGCGTTTCTCCCAAGACAATTTGGGTAATATGATGCGTCCTGGCAACCTGGGCGATGGTCCCCACTACATCATCAGACTCGTGACGAATGAACTCTCCTTCAAATTCCTGGGTCAGGCCCTGACAGGTTTCAATGTGAAGCGCCTCTGCTTTGGATAAAAATTGATGGGGATGGGAAACGAATAACACAAAGAGCCGGCTATTGAGTTGGCTGGCAATGCGCGCTCCCCGCCGCAGAAGCTGAATCGAATTGGGATAGGTGGAAATACAAACCAGAATGCGTTCATGGATCGTATGATGGCCTTCTAAATCAATCTCTCTACTATTTTCCTCAATGTTGTTGGCCACCTCCCTGAGAGCCAGCTCCCTTAAGGCAACGAGATTTTGGCGCTTAAAGAAATTTTGAAGGGCCTGATCGATCTTTTCGGGGGCATAAACTCTGCCCTCCTGCAGACGCTCTTGCAGAGTTTCGGGAGTCACATCGATCACCACCACCTCATCGGCCTCATCCAGGAGACGATCCGGGATGCGCTCTCGTACGACCACTCCAGAAATTTTGAGCACCAGATCATTTAAGCTTTCGAGATGCTGAATGTTCAAAGTGGAATAGACATCAATGCCCGCTGCCAGAATCCGCTCCACATCCTGATAGCGTTTGGGGTACTCAGAACCAGAAACATTGGTGTGCGCCAGCTCATCAATGAGAACAAGCTGGGGGGATCGAGCCAGGATAGCCTGGGTATCCATTTCCCGCAGCGATCGCCCCTGCCAGATCATTTCCCTTAGGGGAACTTGCTCCAGCCCCGTGGCTTTTTGAGCTGTTTCCTCCCGGCCATGGGTCTCCAACAGCCCCACCACCACATCTAGCCCTTCCTGCTTTAGTTGTTGTCCCTCCTCCAGCATGCGATAGGTTTTGCCAACCCCCGGTGCCATGCCGATAAAGATTTTATGTTTGCCCCGGCGCGACAAGGATGGAGGTGCCATGGAGTTAGAAACCGGCAAGGATTGGAATTCACTGGAGTGGATCATTGAGGGGACGAGGTTAAAGACTATCCAGGGCTACATTAAGAGTGAGGACATTCACGCCTGGTTCCCCCAATAGTTCTAAAAAGCGGTGATCCGTATGCTCAGCGATGAGGGTTTCGAGTTGATCGGGGGAAAGGGATCTTGCCTGGGCAACCCGGTTAATCTGGGCCTGAGCCGCTGCCGGGCTGATGTGCGGGTCCAGACCTGACCCGGAGCTATAGAGTAAATCAGCAGTGGGATCAATCCCCAGTCCCTTCAGGCGTTGCACTTCGGCTTGCAGGCGAGAGTGCAAATTAGAATTATCCGGAGCTAGGTTACTGGCCCCCGAAATCCCGGTGGGTGCGGCTTCGTCCCCTGTGCTGTAGTTAACAGTGCTGGGGCGACCCCAGAAGTATTCATCGGAGGTGAAGCTTTGTCCAATCAATCTTGAACCAATGAGTTCTCCTTGAGCATTGGTCATCAAGCTGCCATTAGCCTGGTAGGGAAAGGCCACCTGTCCGAAGACTAAGATCACTGCTGGATAAAGGAATGCGGTCAAGACCCAGAGCAAAGCCGTACTGCGGATACTGATCAATAGGTTTTTCATTGTGGAAAGTCTCCGAATGTGCGAATTAACAACTGCCAATCAAAGCAGAACAGGGGGGCCGCGATCTGGGTGGTCCGCTTCTGGATCAAAACCTTTCGGGCTGGACAATCACCCAAGCCAGATAGACCGCCAGCAGTACCACAACAATTCCCAGGAGGCCCAGGGCGTAGGCAGTACCGCGACTCATTGTGCCATCGCTAACGGCACAAACCGCTGGGGCAATGGCTGTATTCAAGAGAAAGGCCAGAAAAATTAAGCGAGGCCAGGTGGAAATTTTGGGATACATCGTAGTTTAAAGGTTCTCAGCAGGTGTTAGAGCCTGGAAAGACTAAGATCAATGAGTTTAATAGCGATAAATGGGGCAATAAGGCCGCCCAAGCCGTAGATTAAAATGTTGCGCTGAAGTAATTGATTGGCACTCAGGGGACGAAATTTTACCCCCCGCAGGGCCAGGGGAATCAGGGCGGGGATGATCAGGGCGTTGTAGATCAACGCTGCAAGAACAGCGGATTGGGGACTGTTTAAGCCCATGACGTTGAGGGTACCAATACCAGTGCTGGTGAACATGGCTGGGATAATCGCGAAGTATTTGGCGATGTCGTTGGCCAGGGAAAAGGTGGTTAAGGCGCCTCGGGTAATTAGCAGCTGTTTGCCAATGGTGACTAGATCAATCAGCTTTGTGGGATCGGAGTCTAAATCAACCATGTTGGACGCTTCCTTGGCTGCCTGGGTGCCGGAGTTCATGGCCAGTCCCACATTGGCCTGAGCCAGGGCAGGAGCATCGTTGGTTCCGTCCCCGGTCATGGCCACCAGCTTGCCTGCAGCTTGCTCCTGTTGAATGACCTGAATTTTGTCTTCGGGGGTAGCCTCAGCAATGAAGTCATCGACTCCGGCCTCTTTGGCAATGACTGAGGCCGTAATGCGGTTGTCTCCAGTGAGCATAATGGTGCGAACGCCCATTCGCCGCAGTTGATTAAAGCGTTCCTGGATACCGGGCTTAATGATATCTTTGAGGTATATCACGCCATAGATGTCGTGGTTTTGACAGACTGCTAGGGGTGTTCCCCCTAAGCGAGAGACTTGCTCATAGGCCGCATCCAAGTCGGCGGGGGCCTGCCCTCCTCGCGATCGCACAAATCCGCGAATTGCGTCCACGGCCCCTTTACGAAATTCGCCGCCGTCGGGCAAATCGGTGCCGCTCATGCGGGTGCGGGCCGAAAATTCAACCCCCTCTGCGGTTTGCGGATCAAAGGGGAGAGTGGCTCCCAGTTTCTCGGCCAGGCGCACGATGGATTTGCCTTCGGGGGTGGTATCAAAAATGCTGGCCGCCAATGCGATCGCCGCTACCTCCGCCACCGAGTGATCCTGCACCGGAATAAATTCCTCCACCAAACGGTTGCCCAGGGTAATGGTGCCCGTTTTATCCAGCACCAGGGTGCTGATATCGCCACAGGCTTCTACCGCTCGTCCGGAGGTGGCCACCACGTTAAACTGCGCCACTCGATCCATGCCAGCAATGCCAATTGCACTGAGCAATCCTCCAATGGTGGTGGGAATCAGGGCCACCAAGAGGGCAATCAGCAGGGTGATGCTCACCGGGCTATCAATGTAGTGGGCCGGAGGCGGCAGGGTGGCCACCACGATTAAGAACACCAGGGTCAGTACCGCCAGCAACACCGTCAGGGCAATTTCGTTGGGGGTTTTGCTGCGTTCGGCCCCTTCCACCAGGGCAATCATGCGATCAATAAAGCCCTTGCCAGGATCGGCGGTGACGCGGATGACCAGATTATCGGAAAGGATGCGCGTTCCCCCAGTAACAGAACTGGCCACATCCGAACCGGGTTCCTTCAGCACCGGCGCGGATTCTCCGGTAATAGCGGACTCATCCACGGACGCCACGCCTTCTAGAACTTCGCCATCGGCGGGAATGAGGTCGCCCGCAGAAACGGCAATGCGATCGCCCCGGCGCAGATCCGTAGAGCTGACCCTTTCCTCCGAACCATCGGCCAATATTCGCTGAGCATAGGTTTGGGTTTGCGTCGAACGCAGCGCATCGGCCTGTGCTTTTCCCCGTCCTTCGGCCACTGCCTCTGCAAAGTTAGCAAAGAGCACGGTCAATAACAAAATCACCGTCACTGAAGCATTAAACCCAGCAGAGGTTGAACTCCTGCCAAATAAATTGGGATTCAGGGTCAGCAAAGCGGTAATCAAGGTGCCCACCCAAACGATAAACATGACCGGATTTTTGATCATGATTCTGGGGTTGAGTTTCCCAAAGGCCTCCCGCAACGCCCGTGAATAGAGATCCGCAAGGTTTGCCTTGGGCATGTGTCGCCGCTGTTGGCGCGGTCCGCCCGATCGTGAAAGGGTTGATGTCATGGCTAGAGAAATCAGGAATTGAGAATAGTCAGGAATAAATAGGTGGGATCGTCCTGGGATCAGAGCCTTGAGGCAAGATTGAAGCCTTCAGCCACCGGGCCGAGCACCAGAATAGGCAGAAACGTGAGAGCGCCAAGGATGACAATTGCCCCAGCGGTGACTCCGGTAAACAGCGGTGTATCGGTGCGCAGGGTGCCGCTGGTTTCGGGGACAGATTGCTTGCGGGCCATGCCGTCTGCCAACAGAATCAGCGCCACAATGGGCACATAGCGCCCGGCCATCAGGGAGAAACTGGCACTCAAATTCCACCAGAGGGTGTTATCGCCTAGCCCCTCAAAGCCGGACCCATTGTTGGCGGCGGCAGAGGCATATTCATAGACCACCTGGGAGATGCCGTGAAAGCCGGGATTGCTGATGCCCGACAGGATTTCCGGGAACGCCAGCGTGATGGCAGCCGGAACCAGAATCGCAATGGGATGAATCAGCAAAATTAAGCTGGCGAGTACAATTTCTCGCTTTTCGATTTTGCGGCCCAAAAATTCCGGGGTCCGCCCTACCATCAGCCCCGTCAGAAACACCGTCAGGATCAGGAAAACAAACAGGTAGGCTGTGCCCGTGCCCTGTCCCCCCCAGATGATTTGCAGGAACAGATTCGAAAGGGTGACAAAGCCACCAGGGGGCATGAGGGAATCATGCATGCCATTGACGGCGCCACACATGGTTCCCGTGGTGGATACGGCCCACAGCGCTGTCAAAGCCCAGCCGAACCGGACTTCCTTGCCCTCTAGGTTGGGTTGGGTTTCTCCCAGGATTTGATTGACCAGGGGGTTCCCCTGAAATTCGCCCGCTGTGGTGATGCTAATCAATATGGCATAGAAAACAAAGACCATCCAAAAGATTAACCACCCCTGCTTGGGGTTACCGGCCATGATGCCGTAGGTGATGATCAGGCCCGCGGGAATCACCATCATAATCACCGTTTCCAGCAGGTTGGTGAAATTATTGGGATTTTCAAAGGGGTGGGCGGAGTTAATCCCAAAGAATCCGCCTCCGTTTTCCCCTAGCTGCTTAATGATTTCAAAGTGGGCCACGGGGCCACGCGCAATCCATTGGGTCGCCCCTTCCAGAGTGGTGACCTGGGCTGGCCCCGCTAGGGTTTCCGGGACTCCGGCAATCAGTAAGGCGATCGCCCCCACCAGGGAAATGGGCAGCAGAATGCGCGTAATGGACCGCACCAAATCCTGGTAAAAATTGCCGAGGGGCTGCCCGGCCAGACCGCGAATAAAGGCGATCGCGACGGCAATGCCGGTGGCCGCCGAAGTAAACATCAAAAACCCCAGGGCTCCTACCTGAGCGAAATAGCTGTAGGTTGTTTCTCCGGCGTAATGCTGCTGATTGGTGTTGGTCACAAAGGAAATAGCGGTGTGTAAGGCTAAATCCCAGGAGGGGGCAGATAACCCTGTTGGGTTCAGGGGCAAACTCCCCTGAAGCATAAAAATCAGAAATACCAAGATCCCCATTACCAGATTGCTAATCAGCAGGGCACTGATGTAGCGGCGACCCGTCATGGTGCGGCCTTGAGCAATGCCTGAACCGGCGAAGATCAGACGCTCAAGGGGACCGATAACCGGGTCAAGCCAGGTGGACTGCCCCTGAAAAACCCCCGCCATATAATGTCCCAGCGGGGGGGCAGTGGCCATCAAAAGGGCCAGAATTAAGACAATTTGTACAAAAGCTGGCAGCATGGAACTCTCTCGACTCAAACTAACGCTAAAAATAGAATTTTTAAAGGATTAATTCTTGAAGCTTGCGGCCATCATCTCTGTTTAAGGGGTAGGCAGCACATGGACTGCGAGGGAAAAAGCGGGCTTGATACAGCGGTTCTCTAGGCCAGAATCTCAGAGATTTTAGCCATCCTTTGACCGCTTTCTAAATTCCTGTTTCCAGGAAATAGGACGAGTTCGCCTTAAATAAACCTGAAGTGTTGGCAATTGGAAGGGCTGAAGGGTGACGGCAAGTAGCCAATCATGGGCCATAATAATAGGCTTTTCCGAAGCCGGAATTAATGTCCCATTGCGCACGAGTTCCAGCATGAAACAAGAGTGAGGGATGACGACTGCCTGGATTGAGCATCCGATATGTTGACTGTTGGCACATATCAAGCTCGACAGAAGTTCTGGCTTCATCATTTTCTGGATATTGATACGTTAGGGCAACGCATAGGAGTGCAACGAATAAATATCTTTCAAGATCAAGCTGGAGGGCCTAATTAAAAACGGACAATAACGAACGAAAAAAGAAATCATTAAACTGAAAATCTAATTCATTCATGTCCCTAGCTTGCCGCGACCTGTGGGCTTATGCAAGGTATAGAGATGGGTTTAGCGACAATTTATAAATGCGGGTCTAAACCAGCCGATGGACTCTGTTTAGGAGATTTTATTTCCAGCTATATCAAATGGTATAGGCTGCTTGATCTGTATCGAGAGAGTGAAGGTTTTGTCTTAGCATAGGAGGATACATCCCAGCCTTGTTCTGATCTAGCCTGCCCTGAAGATCTCCCAATACGTTGAGATCTTTAGGGCAATTCCCCTTTCAGTCCTTCCCCGACTCCACCATGCGTACCTGGACTCGCACCCACTGGTTTTTAGCCATGCTTTTTCTGGTCGTGATTGGCCTAGAATACAGCACCCCATCCCCTTACGTCTTTGGATACCTTTACATTGGGGCGGTGTTGCTGGCCAGCGTGCGGCTTGGGCACCGGGAAACCCTCTGGGTAACAGGCATTGCAGTAGGTTTAACCTTGCTAAATTTGTGGATTCCCGGAGTTGAGCCGATTCGGCCCATTACCTTGGCGAATCGCACCATCACCGTTTTGGCGCTCATCGTGACGGCCTGGCTGAGCGATCGCATTCAGCAATACGAAGCGGCGATGCTGCGGCAACAGGTGCAGCTGGCGACCCAGACTCAACTGGCAAAGGTGCGCGAAGACTTTGTCTCTACCTTAACTCACGACTTGAAAACGCCTCTGTTGGGTGCTCTGGAAACCCTAAAGGCCTTTCAGTCTGGACAGTTTGGTGCCATTACCCCTGCCCAGCAGCGGGCGATTGCCATTATGAACCGCAGTCACTGCATGACCCTGCAACTGGTAGAAACCCTGATGGATGTTTACCGCAATGATATGGAGGGGCTTCACCTGCAGCGGACGGTGGTGGATCTGACCAAGCTGGCTGAAGACGTCATCCTGCAGCTCACGCCCCTGGCCACGTCCCGGCAAATTCATCTATGTCTGCGTCAGCGAGATTCTGATTTTCGCCAGGCCTATTGCGTAAATGCCGATGCCTTTCAACTGCAGCGGGTTTTTAATAACCTGCTGACGAATGCCATCAACCATTCTCCCCGAGGTCGTAAGGTGGAAATTTCCATTACGCTCAAAAACAACGATTACCTAGTGCAAATTCTAGATGAAGGCCAGGGCATTCCTGAGCACGACTTGCCCCACCTCTTTGAACGGTTTTACCAGGGACACGACGATCGCCAAGCCAAGGGGTCGGGCTTGGGGCTTTACCTGAGCCGTCAAATCATTGTGGCCCATGGCGGTAAAATATGGGCAGAGCAGCGATCGCCCCAAGGAGCTATCTTTGCCTTTTGCTTGCCCCTAGACTCTTGAACAGATTCACCCTGGATGCTCTGCATGGTGTAGCCTTCATCGCATCCCCTCCCTCTCACCACTGACTTGCGTCTCTATGTCCTCTCCCCTGATTCGGATCCTCCTGGTTGAAGATGACGAGCTGTTTCGGCTGGGGCTGGTGACTCGGCTAACTCAGGAACCCGGTTTGGAGGTTGTGGCCGAAGCCGAAGATGGAGAAACCGCAATTGCCTTCGTCCATGAGCAGCTGTTTGAGGTGGTGATTTTAGATGTGGGGCTGCCGGGCATTGGTGGCATTGAAACCTGCCGCCAGATCAAGCAAACTCATCCCCATCTACCCATCTTGATTCTCACTTCCCACTCCCAACCTGCGCTGATCAACCGCCTGATTGAAGCCCAGGCCCAAGGATATTGCGTCAAGGGGGTGGCCGCTGAAATCCTCATCCTGGCGATTCGGTCGGTGGCGGCCGGGGCTTCCTGGTGGGATGCGATCGCCTCTCAGGAAATTCAGGCTGCCTTTCAGTCCCCCTCCTCAACTTCCCTGCTAGAATCCTTGCCCGATGCAGTAAATCCCTTAACCAAGCGAGAACAGGAGATTTTAGTCCTGGTGGCCAATGGCAAAAGTAACCAGGAAATTGCAGAGGAACTTTACATTACCTCTGGAACCGTGCGGGTGCATGTGCATACTATTTTGCAAAAGCTCGCGGTGCGCGATCGCACTCAAGCTGCAATCTGGGCCATTCAAACCGGGCTAGTTCTCCCTGCCGATTAGGGGCTCAGAATAAGATGGGCCGCACCTTAGCGGCGCAAGGCCCCCTAGGGACCGCGATCCTGGGGATCTCTGCTTGATCCAGGGATCTTGTCTAGATCCATAGGGATCAGGGCAAGGCAATGCTACTGCCCTCTGCAAATCGGACTTCCTCCGCAGCCCATTCCGCTGAATGCACCTGTTGTGCCATGGTCACGTAGGTGGACCCCACAACTCGTTCCGCTCTATCCTGTAGCTGCACGTAAGCCGGTGCATCACTGCCCTGCCCTGGGAGCGCCAGCGGCAGGATGCGACTGTAGACCACCAGTGCATACTGCCCATCGGGGGCCGGCAGGGTGCCGTAGTAACTGTAGGAGGTTCCACCTCCAGACAAGACCAAGGCGACTGGGATCAGGAATAGTGCCAACCGCGATCTCCAGCGCGGAAAACTCAGGACGGCGGTCATGAAGGATAGCAGCAGCAGAAGCCAGAAGGCGGGGACTGCGTACCTATTGATACTGAACACATGCGTCCCGACCCCACATATTAAGCCTGCGAGGCCACTGCTAAGCGCCACTATTCCCAATTTCTTTCTCAGGACTTTGAGAGTCATACGGTTCTCAGCCATGCAGCCACAGCCATGCAGCCACAGCCATGCAGCCACAGTCAGGCGGCTAGGAATTTTCCGTTCACTGTAACAACTTTTCAGCCCCGTTGGAGATGTCAGTCCTCCGGACCCTCCGGACCCTGATAAATTCTGAAGGACAGAATCAGGAGTTCTACTTTCATCGCAGCGTGATGCAAGCCCCTATTGGTTTTGCGATCGAAGGGGGGCGCAGTGGCCGCATCAACGGCTTACCCGAGGGTGAGCGGGGTTGTCTCGTCGGATAGGAAATAGGCGGGATAATCGGGAACTGAGCCAACTTCCTGATTTCTGGAGCCGTTCGGCGAACCCCTGGGAGGTGAATGGGCTTCCTTGATCCCGCTTGACGATCTCCGGAGGACCCTCTTGCTCCATGGCCTCCTTCAAGGCCTCTAGGGAATCGTGACAGGTCCCCGTGAGGAATGTTTTTCCAAGACAGTCAATCTTCCGGGCGATCGCCCTCCATCTTACGTGAACGACTCTGTTTCTATCTCCACTAGAGACAGAGGGATGTGTTCAAACAACGATTCAATGGTCTCTCGGGACTGGTCTAGGTCATGACTGGACATTCTCCCCGTTTCTGGATGGTTTACCACCAAAGAGTTTTGCTGTCCTTTCCCTTTTTCAGTGGCCGTGACCGTCAAGATGCCATTGAGGTCAAAATCAAAGTGGACTTCAATTTCAACTGCACCGGCAGGTTTTGGTGGCAGCCCCTCGACCTGAAAGGACCCTAAGGGGACGTTTTCGCGGGCGATCGCATTTTCCCCCTGAAAGACCTCAATTTCGACAATCTCCTGTTGATCAGACGCTGTGCGATAGACCTTCGACTGGGAGGTGGGAATAACACTGTTACGAGGAATAATGGTACTAAACAGGCCTGGGATCGGCCCCACTGGTGTATCCATGATGGTTGCAATGCCCAAAGAATGCGGAATGACATCCACTAAAATTGAATCAATCTCTTCCCCGGATAAAATGCCAGCCTGTAAGGCTGCCCCCAAGCCCACACAAAGATCGGGGTCAAAGTGATTGACCGGTACGGCGCTCAAGTGAGTTTCCACTAAACTCTGCACCAAAGGAATACGGGTTGACCCTCCCACCAGAATGACCCGGTCAAGGTCATCTGCCGTCATCTGCGCATCGCTGAGGGCTCGGTCAATCGCCTCCAGGGTTTCCTGGAGCAGTGGCCGGATCAAGGCTTCAAACTCCTTTCGAGAGATCTCCACGTCTAAATGCAGCGCTGTTTCGCCCTTGCTGGCGAGGAAGGGCTCACGCACCTTCGTGAAGGCCGTTTCGCTCAAGGCAATTTTGGTCCGTTCCGCGGCCTGCAGGAGCTTCGCTTGCGTGGCAGCATCGGTTGGCAGGTCAATCTCATGACTGCGCGAGAACTGATCCGCTAGGTGGCGCTGCAGCAGGCGGTCGAAATCATCCCCCCCGAGGCGGTTGTTGCCATGGCTGGCAAGCACCTCGGTGACAGTCCCGGTAATTTCCACAATCGAAACATCAAAGGTGCCTCCTCCCAAATCATAGACAAGCACATTTTCCGTCTCTTCGGAGCGGGCATCAAAGACCAGGGCGGCAGCGGTGGGTTCATTCAGGATTTGTAACACCTCTAGCCCAGCAATTTCCCCCGCTTCCTTCGTCGCCTGTCGCTGAGCATCGGTGAAATAGGCTGGAACCGTAATCACGGCCTGGGTGACGGCTTCCGCTAACATCGCTTCCGCCCGTTGTTTGAGCGCACGCAGAATGATCGCAGAGATTTCTTGGGGGCTATAGTCCTGCTCACCCAGGCGAACGCGGGCATCAGTCCCCATCTGCCGCTTAATTGATTTGACGGTTCGCTCTGGGGCCGCCGCGTATTGCCTCAGTGCCGGCTGTCCCACCAACAGCGTTCCTGCTTCGCTCAGCCCCACACAAGAGGGCAGGAGTTCTACCCCCTCCTCATCCGGAATCACCCAGGGCTGTCCTTCCTCTAGGGCCGTAATCAAAGAATTAGTAGTGCCCAAATCAATACCAACCACCTGCGTCATAGCACGACTTCCCCATTTGCTATCTTGCTCTAAGATTAAAGGGTATTTAGGAAAACCCACAAGATCCGATCGAGACGGCAGACTAACGTTCTGGGGAAGGCTTCTCGGCCGGGGGCACCGCTACAATCACCTGTGCTTCTCTCAACACCCGGTCTTGCCAGCGGTAGCCTCGCACAACTTCTTCCACCACCGTCTGCGGGGGGACCTGAGACTCAGTCCGCTGACCCAGGGCATGCATGGTGTTGGGGTCAAAAGGCTCACCGTGGGTCGAGATCGGCTCAACCTGATGTTGACTGAGTACGGAGAGCATCGACTCACGGATCATATCCATGCCATCCCGAGCACTGTCAACAACATCCGCTACGCTGCCTGTGCTTGCTTCTGGAGAACCTTCAGCAGGGGGATCTAATCTTAACCATTGCCGCCATCGTTGCCACCAAGGCAGGGCTGGAGAGGCGTTGGACGACACTGAAGAATTCGGAGAATGCTGGGCCTGGTGCCAATGCGCTGAGGCGCGGTCCAGGGCATCCATAACCGTGAGTAGATCCACTAACAGTTTTTGCTGTTGCTTGCGCATCTGAATTTTTTGCTGGGCGAGTTCTCGCGGCGATTGGGTCATGAGGATTAAAAGGTCAGCAAAATGAGGTCTTCTAGCGTAACATCCGCTGCAGATCTGGCCCGCTGTTCCATTTGAGTGATGAGGGTTTCATCCAGCTCAACCTGAATGGGAGGGAGGTCAAAGAAGTCCCCCTGGGGCTGGGGGGCCTTCCGGAGGGCTTCATAGGCAGATCGGATGGCCTTAAACTCCTGAGGGTGGCTATGGGCCGGAAATTCTCTGAGTTTTGCGTGATAAGCGGCCTTGAGTTCAGCGGGGGTAGCTCCGGCGGAGACCCCTAGGCGGTCATAGTGATCGGGCATCGGTGTCAATCCTTAACGGGGCTAGGGGAGATCGGTCCATGGGTCCTAAAGGTCAAACTAGCGCTTGCGCTTCCTGTTTGCAGATTTTCGCGGCGGCGGTGGCAAAAAGATCGGGTCATCTTCATCCTCATAAAATTCGTTGAACATCTGCGCTTGTAATTTGGGCATCAGCAATTCAAGGAGTTCGGGCGGGACATTCCGGCCCAGCATTTTCTCCGCCATTTGCTGCAACAGCTCCGCCATATCCAACTGGTCAACTTCGTTGAACCGGCCCCGGCGAAGTCCTAGCATCTGACCGGTTAAGGCCTGGGCCTTAAACCAATCTTCTTCCCGATAGGCCTGGAGGGCCGTCGCATCTTGTAAGCGACGGGCCAGTTCAAATCCTTGGTCATAATACCGTTGATAGGTGGGAGAGCGGTTTGGAGAAAGGGTCGCTTGGGCCAGTAACAGGAGCGGATTTTGTGGCTCTTGACTGAGCTGCTTCTCAATGAAGGGACCAAGTTTTCGATTGGGCACAACGTGATTTAATTCTAAATGCGCCAGGGCCAAGGTGTTTCCTGGCTCAATCTCACGCTGCAGGGTACTCTGCACTGCGATCGCCAAGCGCTCGGTGGACAGATTTTTCAGAGCCAAGATCATCAGGTGAGCCCTTCGAGCCTGCGGCACTTCATCCATCAAATCAACAAGCTGTTTCGCATAGTGACCTTGCAGGGCCGTGATTCCCTTTTGATTGCGTCTGGCATGCTGCTGAATTACCAGGTAAATCGCCTTGAGAATGTCAACCTGAATCTGCGGGGGGTGCGAGCGCAGCAACTCATCCCATTGGGACAGGGCTTGGGATTGATTGATGGTCACCTTTTGCGCGCTACTGGGTTCATCCTCTGCCGCACCTAAAAAGATTTCCAGGGCGCTGAGCGCTGGGGTTGGCTTGTCCTCCTCCTCAACGAAGTCCTCCATGATCTCATAATTTTTGAAACTCAAGGCTGCCAACCACGCGGGTATCTCCACCTCGGTCTCGACCCCCACGTCCCCAAAGCGCTGACCAAACTTACGGCGCACAGACTTTAAGGTTTCGGATGCTCCTGTGCGCTCCAAGACTTCCACCAAGACGTAATAGGTGTCCTGATATTGACAGCCCAATTCCAGGGCTTGAGTTAAGAGGGGAATGGCGGCTTGAGCTTTCCCCTTTGAGAAGGCCCGCAGTCCCTGACGCGCAATCACCTCGGGCGAGTTAGGCGCGAGCTGAACGGCTTGATCAATACTGCGATCTACCTCGCGATAGGAACCGATAAGCATCTGCTGATCCGCAAGCCAGCAATAAAGTTGAGCCAGCGTGGCCCTTAGCTTCGTTTCTGGCCAATCTTGGGGCGTCCGTTTCGCTTCTTGCCTGACCCAACCCAGCAGCTGAGCCAGTAATTGAATGTCCTGTCGGTGATCGCCTGATGCATCGTACGCTTGATGCAGGCGCAGGGCTAACTTGGGATCAAAGGTGGGAGTGTGGACCACCGATTCCCAAAAGTGGGCGGCACAAGCCATTGCATCTTCTTGAAAGGCTTGATCCCCCCCCAACAGCAGTAGGGGACGATAGAGCGCTTGGAGTTCAGGGTAGCGTTTGGCAGTCTCGGCTGTAAGCTCAAGCACCAGATGCGCGGCCTTATGGAGGGCGTCATCCCGAATCAATGACAGCAATTCCAGAACCCATACATCCGCTTTTTGCGGGAGATGAGACGCTTGCAACTCCGACCATTGTTCTGATGATCCCTGGGTTTGAGGATCCCGAGCAATCTGGTGGAAAACTAATCGCTGTTTTGCAGGATGCTGAGGGCGGGGCTCACGGAAGGGTAGCCTCTTCAACCAGGGCTGATGCAGTCCTAACAGGGATTGAGCTTTAGACCATTGTCCAGCACATTGGTGCGCATAGACTCTCCAAGTCGCTAGGTAATCCCCCGGACTCGCCTGACGTCCCATTTTCTCGAAATGGCTCAGGGCAGCCTCCGGGGTCCCTGATTTCAAAGCCAGCACACCTCGGGACCAATGCAAATGGGGAGCATAAAAGCGACTCGATTTCGTTTTGATCAACGTCTCAACTACGTCCGCTTGCCCGTTTAGAAACAGCAACTTTAAATAACATCCCCCCAGATCCTTCGGCAGAGTTTTATCCTCAAAGGCTGATTGAAATAGCGCCAGAGCTTTCTCTTTCTCCTGTTGAGCCAGCAGGGTTTTCGCTAACCAGTAATGGGACTGGTCGGCCGGTCCCAGCGTCATTGCTTGTCGAAAGGATTCCTCCGCCTGTGAGTATCGAGATTGCTCGAACTCGTCCTTACCTTGCTGCAGCCAGATATCCGCTTCTGTCATGCTGAGCTTTTGCTCTGGATCTCGCTTGAGCGATTGCTGCAATCTACGAATCGCTTTGCTGTACTGCTTTTTTTTCAGCAATTCGTTGAGTTGCTGTTCCAGCGTTTGACTAGATGGTAGAATCTGCGCTAATTCTTTCCGGATTCCTGGACGCTTACCCAAAGAACTAAATCTCCTTCCTGAGTGCTACTTGCAAGATTCAACGGACGGTTTAGGTATCTCTATCTTAATCTTAGGTTCGATTGAGTCCTGAAATAGATACAGTAACAGTTCTTTAAGCACTCAACCGGCGATCGCTTCCCGATCAAACCTCATCTGGATCGATTTCAAGTTCCCTGAGCCGCTCAGCTAAAGGCGCTGCCCGCGACGCTCTTGCTCTGTTTCTGTTAGAATCCAGGCACCATCAGCGCCAGAGGATATGGATCAAAATGCTAATTCAGTTGACCGGAGTGGGATAACAATGTGTAGTGTAACTCACAAGTCCGTAATGACAACCGATGGAAAAGACATTTTCTAGTTAAAGAGCTATCCTAAGTCAGGACAGTACTTAATCTTTTTAACATTGCTGTCGTTATCAACATCAATGATTTCCAACGTAACTTGCTGACCTACCACCAACTCTTTCACATATTTGGGCTCTTTGCGGGACCGGCGAATCCCACCAAGAAATTCAAAAGTCACTTTACTATCTGTGTTTATCGCAGCAACCGTTGCCTTAATGAGTTGCCCGACCTCAACATTAACGGACTCGTATATCTTTTGCAGTTCGACCTCTCGCTCTGAGGGAATCTCGGAAATAATCTGGGTCTCTGCTGGAGGAGCGTCAAGGTAATATTGCACAAGACGGCTAGCCCAACCCAAAATATAAAGCATAACTGTAGGTTGGCTCTTATAATTAGAGGCTAAAAACTGCTGACATACCTCTTGAATATGTTCGTAGTATGCACGAGTTTTTTTGCTGTGGCCAACCCGATCTCCTTGCCGCGCTAGAGTCTCAAGATAGCTAAAAAATTTTTCACCCGAGTTTTCACGATCAAGATGGCTCCGAAGGTAAGCGATCGCTTTCTTAAACTCATTATTATCAAATTTGTCCTGCCTCGCCAGACTCATCGCGATCGCATCCGCAACCCTCCACTGAGTTTCAGTCAAATTATCCAGCTTCTCCATTAGTAATTCCCCCTAAGAGCTTCGCGGTCAGTGGGCCATTGCAGGATTCTAGCTAGAGATTCCAGTGCTCTTTTGTTCACCAATTGAGTTTGATGAGCAGCTTGCATAGCTACCTCCATTCGTTTCCGTAAAGCTTCTCCCTCAAGTTTATGAGATTGATCGCTGCGATAGGACTGGTAGCGAGATTTAAGGTTATCCCTGCATTCCAGATGGGTTACTTCTACGACAACTGTCCCAAAACCCACGGGCTTTCCTGCACCCAACTTAATCGCAAAAGGATAATCAGGATCCTGGCCCAGACTAATCAGGAGAGCACCCAAGTGAGCCTCAGATAAATTACGGAACTGAATAGAAGTCTTGAAGGAATAGTTTTTTCCAACCTGCTGCACGGGAACACCGCGATCGCCTCCACTAACTGCTGCCACTGCGTGGTAATAGAATTTTCGGCCAACGGCAAGGCCATTAATAAAATAAGCTACTCTCTTGTCAGGTTGGGGAGAATACATCGAAGGCATAAATCCCACTTGGGTTCCAGGGGACGTCCCCACAGCATCCTTAAAGTGGACAAGTCCTTGCCAACTCATTGCCCCAAACAATAAGCTTGCTGGGTTGAGGTCTTCGCCTTTTGATGGCAACAACCGCACCGGCATTTTCGACTTGTATTTGCCGGTTATCACTCCGAGAGGACTATTGGTCAAGGCTTCAAAGATAGACCGTAAGGCTCCTTTCAATGAGCTGCCAGGAATGGTTAATTTATCCTGGGAGGTCTGCATGGTTTTAATCAATGGAACTTTTGACCCCACATCTTTCCCCATTACGACGACACCGGTTGAAACATGAAGAGCTGTTTGAACCTTTAATTGCAAAGAAAATGAACCGTGAAAGAGGTTGTCTCGATATTTATTGTGGCCATAATCCATCGGCCTATATCGCTGAAGTTTGCTACCGTCAAACTCAACCACTGAATAGGGTTTTGGATTTACTGGCTGATTTGGATATTGGGGACGATCCTTATTTTCTGGCATTGGCGTTTCTGGGGATTAAAGCAACAAAGCGGATGGTTTCTGTGCGTGCATCAATAAAATACCGTTGCCGCACCTGAATGGGAGATGGTTTTAAGGTGGCAAACTTGGGAATAGGCGGTTCATATACCATTCCTGAAACCTCTCGTATTTTCCAGTTCCCTTCTAAAGATTTAAAATCCTGTTTGCCGTAATCTGAGGCCAATAATAAAAGACTGTAATGGCTGTTTTTCCGTTGCCAACGAATTTCGTGGTCGGCATGAATCAGTTGTCCGTCATGACTCAACTTAAGATTTTCAAGCGATTGGTCGATGAAGCCACTAACCTCATGAGGCCACTTTAGAAACCAATAACTATCCGACTTGTAAAAGTCTTCAAGTACATCTTTGAGTTCCTTCAAGCTCTCAACTGTTTTAACACCCACAAACGGGTTCATGCAGCCACCTCCACAATCTGCGACCAGGATTGAACAACCTGAGGGAATAAGTCATGATAAATTGCATTACCTTGCCAGACTTGTTGCACCCCAAAGTTGAAGGGCATTGGTGCTGCTTCTACAGAGGTTCTTTGATGATCTGGCTGAGGGTAGCCATAGCCTTCAGCTTCAGCCCCTAAGAACTCACCCGCCCCTAAAATGGAACAATTAGGTGGATTGAAATTTCGACCCATGAGCCTGATCTCATCTCCTTCTAACACACAGCTCGGATACTGAATCGTGGCCTTCTCAACTTGAACTTCAACCTGGCCCAGTCCTCTAGATTTGGCAAATCCAATACCGAACCAGCCATCGTTGAGATCTCGCAGCACTAAAGCGATTAAGCCGAGTTGCGCTAGTGAAAAGTTTTTGAGATGAAGTTTGGTTTTGAAGGATCCTGCAGTACACACCTCATAATTAAATGGCCCATTGGCTACTGAACCAAACACTCGATCAATCGCCACCCCGTTTCGTTCCTCAATTTTGAGTGCCTCCATATCTTCTGGATAAGCATCTTCAATTCGAAAACGGCTAGCGATCGCAATACTGCCAAAAATTTGGTCGGTAAAGGATGATAACTTGTAAATTTCAGCCCCTTCTTTTTTCTTTTTTTTATCTTTCTCTTGTTGATCTAAGTACTCATATTCTTCAAGCTTGAGTGGGTCTGCGGCCCAGAGCTTTGCTGGATTCTCAGGACGACGGTCACTGCCGACGGTGCGCACAATCCGTTCCGCTTGGGCTCTCAACGCGCCTTTCAGGGAACTGCCTGGTAAATAAATGCTCTGATCCTGCTTGTATAGGGTTTCAACGAACTCCATAGCTGGCTTCGAAGGGTCTGCTCCCTCTTGTCCTGATTTAATTAAAATCGGACCACAGGGGCAAAGACTTAATTCGAGGGTGAAATAGTTAACGAGACGCTTATGCATGGTGGTTGGATTGAATAACGACAGAGTAAACCCGACGCGCCCTAGGCTTTTGCGCTCAGATAATCAATCAGCTCCTTTGACCATGCTTCCCGTAATTCTGGAGCTAGATTACTTACAATTCGCGTATTCTCGACATTTTCTTTTAAGTACTGCAGTAGAACTTCGGGCGTGGTTGCCTCGAACCAATCAAACTTTGGTTCCGATAGCTCAACGACACCCAATCCCCGCGATCGCCCGCCTCCCAATGGAATCTGCTGGGTTTGAAATTGATGCAAACCAAAGAGGATTAAACCCAGCTCTGCGGGTGTCGCGTTTTCGACTACAGCCTGGAACTCAAATGCCGTATGGGCAGGAACGACCTGATAATTATAGAGCTTGCTATCAGCTGCCGTTTCCGTATCCCGATCAATGGAGACACCGTCCCGTTCCTGGTACTGTCCAAACCAACCATCTGCTTGAACCGGTAAGTCGCGAATTTGTAACTTGGATGCCATCCAGGGGGAACCAAACACGCGAGAGACAATATCAGTCTTCTCCAAGATTTCATGGGTTAATTGCTGATCAGCGTGGTCCTGACTTTCAAATTTCTTCTTAATGTCTTTGAGTTGAGCGCTGGTAATTGCCCATTCGCTCTCCTCGGCAGGGTTAGAGACTGGGTACTGGTATTCATCAACGATAGCGCGTACAAAGGATTCTAACCGAGATCTCATAGCCCCTTTGAAACTCGATCCTGGAATATAGGGTTGTCCTAAAGCATCTTTGATCACGGGCAGATCTGGCCCAATGGGATCTAGCGACCGTCCCTCACTGATTCGCATTGCGGTCACCGTGGTCAGAGTAGCGGTCATTTCAAGACGATTTTTGAAGATATCAAACATGATACGGCTCCCACTATTTATCCATCACAGGTACTAAAATTTATTGCTGCCCTTTATTGAGATATGTGAGATACCGTGCGCCGTACCCCAAATATCGCCGAATTAAATTCATCGCAATTGCGGACGAATGTTCCTGAATGTCTAACTCAGATGCAATTTTATCCGCAGTTTCTTTGATTTCCTTGTCAATTTGAGCAATAATGCAGTTTGCAAGAGATCCCTTCCCTTTACCCCATTTTTCACCCCGCCCCACCTGATACCGGAGAAAGTTTTTGACAACCTCAGCACTGGCGGTTGAAGTTGAGACGCTGACTAAATTTCTGAACTGAGATTCTTCTAATAATTTTTCTTCTTCCTTTTTCTGGGGATTAAATTTCCCGTAGCTGGAGTTATCTAGCGCATCTTGAATCCAACTGACCAAGTTATCTTCCTGCTCTAGAATTCTTTGTTGAAGTTTTAACTGAGTTTTGGGATCCATCTGATTAATTGTAACTACTCAGGCTGAAGTAAGAAAGGTTTGGGGCTTCCAGAAAATAGAGCAATGAGAGCATCCACGACATTGTGT
>NZ_JTHE03000083.1 GCF_000817775.3 Lyngbya confervoides BDU141951 | reverse complement strand
CAAAAAATTCGAAACCCAGTATCTACAGTGCTTAGATATCGGTCTCATCGCCTCCTAATTCTGTCCGGAGTATTGATAAAGGATCTAGGTGAAATTCATCCCAGCGATTGCAGACCTGACGATGGCAATCCGGAGGATCGATGGCCAAATTCTGCAGCCAGTCCACTTCAATCTGCTGATCTTTGCGAACGGAAATCAGAATGTCTTGACGGGGAGAGTAGGTTTGCAGCGCGTCCATTAGGCGATGGATCAAAGAATCTGGCAGGCGATAGGGCTGAAGATATCGGGGGACAGCAGCGGCTGGAATG
Source organism: Lyngbya confervoides BDU141951 (assembly GCF_000817775.3). Classification (GTDB taxonomy): domain Bacteria; phylum Cyanobacteriota; class Cyanobacteriia; order Thermosynechococcales; family Thermosynechococcaceae; genus Lyngbya; species Lyngbya confervoides. The sequence continues at coordinate 24,677 of NZ_JTHE03000083.1, read as the reverse complement.
TACTGGATAAGGGATTGATCCCTGCTCCAGCCCAGAGGGATGGCATCCATCACTTCGCAGGCAACCATCCCGCGCCCCTGGGTCAGATAGCCCTGCCATGCCCCATGCCCCAGGGAGAGAAAATGGTCTCGAATAAAGGCCGTCTGCCAGCAATCGGAATAGCCGTCAGTTATGGGATATTTCATCGGCGCCATCTTAGTCCCGTATCCGACGGCGCACTGCCCCCTGTTGCTAAAGCAAATTCATAGAAAACCTTAACAGGGCCACAGGAGGCCTTTGGGGAGGGGGGCATGGCCACAGATCTCCCAATCGCCCCAGGATCAAAGGCCGAGGCGCTTTTGTCGGCCTCACTGCGAATCGTAAAATCAACGGTGTCGCCCCAAGGCCACACCTGGCAAAAGACTGAGTTATCATCCGTACCTCGCAGATGCTGTGGAGTTTGAACTATTCATCGGCGGGCATTCTGACTGAGAGGCGTGGTTCCTCTTTCACAGCTGCGGGACAGCGCCGGATTTTCACCGGACTTTCCCCCTTACCTCTAGCGACTGATCCTCGCTAGAACCGATGCCCAAAATTGTATCACTACCGAATTCATTCCAGTGTGTACCTGCCCTTTGCGTCTTCTCCGGTTAAGGTCTGGTCTGGTGTAACGCGTGGGAGGGTCAGGCATCTTCTGATCATGCTTTTTAGCTCAGCCCATAGGGGTGCCAGATCTATCCAGATCTATTCAGATCTATGCCCTTTGATGAGGGGAGAATCGGTCCACTCATCAGCGATCGCCCCTCCCTTGATCCAGTTGCCGTCGAACATAGCTGGCATATCCCTTGCTCCCCAACAGTAGACCTAGCAACAGCAGCCCCAGCGATCGCCGCAGCCCAGAATCCTGAATAAAGGAATCCCCCACCATCAGAACCCCCCCCCGCGATCGCGACCAGCTTTGCTATCCACAACCGCCGTCTTTGCTCCCGCCAATACACCTCGCGGGCAAATTCAGCTCCCAAACTCAAGGGGCTTTGGGGAGATCGGGTCGGATGTTCCATCACCTAACGGATGCTCAGGGATATCCAAGGATAGTTGTTATCACGGTTTCTGGAAAGGGATCGAGGGGCAAGCCGGTCCCCTGTCGCCAACCCACTCCAAGTCCCTCCTTTCCCAAGGCGGAACGGGGGTGGCCTTTGTTAAGCTCACCTGGGAATTGCTAGGACCAGCGAAAGGGCAGAAGCCGTCCCAGACCCGCGATCAATGAAGCTGCCCCTAATCCAAACCCAGCCCAGGGGGCGATGCCATCGAAGGAATCAACGATGCGGGCAGTTTCGACCGGGTCGTTGGGATCGTAGCGAACCACCACCTGCTTTCCCTCGCTGAGGCGATAGCGTTGATAGGACCCCGTAAACCGAGCCGGATCGCCATTGATCTCAAACTGAATCACCGGGGCATAGGTTGTCTCATTTTCCTGGCGATCGTAGTACCGGACGCTATCGACAATCTGGCCTGAGGTTTCCACCCAATGCTCCCGCTGGTGAGCCTCCAGACCCTGTGCCCAGAGGCCCACCCCCATTAAGCTTGAGCCAATCAGCACCCCAATCACAGCGCCGAGCTGATCTTCGAAGGTCAGAGAATGGGATTTGAATGCCATAGACAGTACCTCGCGCAATTTTAGGATGGGAACCACAGTCAAGGGCTAAGCTAAGGGCTACAGTCCCAGCAAATACCCAAGTTGCCACGATTGGTTTTGAGCGTCAGGGAGGTAGCCTGCTGATCCACCACGGTGGCAGGACGGCCATCAATGCGCACCTGTGGCTTGACCTGCACCTGCGTGACCCGGCCTTGGGACCAGTTCACTGCGTAGGATCCGTTTTGAAAATCCACAATTGTGCAGGGATCGTTAATAATATCGGCTTGATTTCTCGTCGAGAGAAAGGAACAGTAGCCCTCCCGCGCAATGGGATTGGCGGCGCTAATCGGCGGCGGGGAAGCAGCTACCTGGGGACTCGATGACGCTGCTGGTCCAGGAAGGATCTCTGAAACACGATGGGGATTGACCGCTCGATTCCGAAGCACGCCTGCAAGGATCTGAGTCCGCACAATGATCGCTGCTGCAATCACCAACAGGGCCACCAGCCCTCCCATCAGACCGGCTCTCTTCCAATCACTGCCAGCCGCGTTCTGCAGGTCGGGTTCAAGGGCCACCGTGGCCGATCCGGCCTCCGGCGCTGTTCCCTGATGCAAGGTTTGATCCGCAACGGATGGGGATCCAGACCCGAGGAACGGGGATGCCACTTCGAGACCATTGAGGGCCGTCAGCATCTCTGTGGCGGTAGAAAAGCGATCGCGGGGGTGAACCTGAATTGCCCGGTCCAGAATCTGTGCGAGTGGGCTAGAGACCTGAGGGGCGTGAGAGTGCCAACCCAGATCTCCCGTGGCCGGATCGCTGGGCAGGTCCAGGGGACCTTTCCCGGTGAGTAAGTAAATGGCCGTCAAGCCCAAACTATACAGATCGCTGCTAAAGCAGGGCCGCCCCGCCACCTGCTCCGAGGGCATAAAGCCTGGCGTCCCCACCACAATTGAGCGAGATGCTCCCTGAGTGGCTTGGATAACCGTATTCATGCTTTCTTTAACCGCCCCAAAATCCAGCAGCACCGGCAGATTATCCGGCGATCGCAACATAATGTTGTCCGGCTTGATATCTCGATGCACAATGCGCTGGCCATGCACATAGTCCAGCACCGTCAACACCTGCCGCAGGACCTCCACAACCGCCGCCTCTGAAAAGACGCCATCATGCTGAACGGCTTGAGCCAGCGTCTGACCCTGCACCCACTCCTGCACCAGAAAAAACTGCCCTGCCTGCGAAAAATAGGCATACAGGTGGGGGATTTGCGAACTTTCAGCCCCCAGGGACTCCAGGATGGCGGCTTCGCGCTCGAATCGCTCCTGGACAAGCTGATGGAGTTGAGAATTTTGTAAATTTACCTTGAGCTGCTTGATCACACAGTGGCGCTTCGAGGGCATCTGGGTATCTGCGGCCAAATAGGTAATGCCAAATCCACCTTCGCCTAAAACCCTTAGAACGCGATAGCGATTGGCCAGCAAGGATGGCATGGACTGGGACATATGCTTGAGGGACATTCAGCAATCTTCCCAATACTCTAGCGGATCCCTAGCGATCGCCCCCTCCCGATGAACTCAGCCTTGCCGGCCCACGGCCACAAGCCTCGCTGCAAATGATCTTGACCCGCAGGGAGTCCCTACCACAGCCCTGGCACCGCTTGGATCACCTGAGCCGATTGAATGGGATAAAAGTTGCTCTCTTGATCCGATCCTAAAGACTCGCGCAAAAACGAGTTTGACGAACGGACGGGACCCCTTGGGATGTCCGTGGGAATCTGATCCGCTGGCCCGTCCCAATTCCAACTCACCCGCAAAAAGACCGGCCCTGGGCCGCTTTGATCCCCGCGTTCGAAAACCAGGGAATAGATCGGGGCTCCCGCTTCGGTGGGGACACTGGCCACCTCTAATCGGCCCTGCCAACCTTGATCGGGACTGAGGGTGAGCGTTGGCTGCTGACGCAGATTACTCAGGCGGAGATTAAAGTTGCGCAGAGCATAGCGGCCTTGATTAAGCGCTGGATTTTGGTCAGCCGCACCGGTGTCCAGGGAATATTGCCCCGAAAACGCTCGAAAGCTGTCATTGGGCTGACCGGACTGGGACTGATCCGCCAGGCGCCCCCTGACCCCTAAGCTGATTGAGGCTGCCCAAACCGGGGCGATGGCCACCAAGCTGAGGGTCACCATCACGCCCCGACTGCTCCAGTTCAAACTGTTCATCCTAAGCCTCCTTGAGCTGACTATGCTGAACACCATCATTCAATTATCCAACGGTTAACGGTTCCCTCCGAGAGATCCGCATAGTAGAGTAACCCGTCTGGTCCCTGGGCCATATAGACCACATCATCTTCAAGGGTGAAGGGGGTCACGGAATCAACATTGCCTTGGTCGTCAAACAGCAGCGCATTAATCTCATCAAAGACAAAGTCTCCAAAGAACAGCGCATTGTTATAGATATCGGGATACACCTGACCGGTGTAGAAATCGCCCGCCATGATTGCCGCTGCGTTATCATCGTGGCGGCGGGCATAGATCGGGGCCTGCACCGTGGCTTCAAACTGATCGTAGAGCGCCTGCAGGGACGGACGATTCGCGTTGGCCGGTTGCCGCAGAGACACGCCCAAGCCGCCTTCAAACAGCGGCCAGCCAAAGTTTTGACCGCGTCCTGAATTGAGTTCTTCCCAGGTAGACTGGCCCACATCGCTGATAAAGGGTTCGTTGGTCCCAGGCTGAATTGCAAACCGGAACGGATTTCTCAGCCCGTAGCTATACACCTTGGATCGCACGGCATTTAGGTCAGAGGTGGCAAAGGGATTGTCTGCATATCCCTGTCCCGTCAGAGGATTGATGCGGAAGAGTTTTCCCTGGGGGTCATCTAGGTCCAGGGCGCGGAAGGCTCCAGCTTCCACCGTCACGGCTAAGCTGGAGTCCCCGTGGGAATAAAAGAGCGACCCATCTTCTCCAAACCGCAGCCCCCCCGTAGCATGGAAAAGCGTATCGTTAGTGGGAATTGCCAGCAGCAGCTGTTCACTCCCCGGTAGGGCCGTGCGGAACCCCGTGGCCGGATCCGCCTCCACCCGCATCACGAAGGAATGGGGCGTGGTCACTTGAATAGGACCGGGCGGATCGTAGGAGGAGGCCGAAAAAGCCAGGTAAACGTAGGGATGGGCGGCAAACTGAGGATGAATCGCGACCCCCATCAGACCGCCCTGGCCAATGAGGGTGGTGTCGCGGGCAATTTCGTGGGAGAAGTTATAGAAGGCCTGGGGTTGAACGGCACCATGCTCGTAGACAAAAACAATCCCGCTGGCCTGGCCAATGAGCATGGCCGATCCATCGGGGGTCCAGTCAAAGGCAGTAATGCCGGAGCGACGGCCGGTTCCCAAGGATGGCACCACCGTTTGGGATCGCACCGTGAAGGGATGGGTGTCGTTGTCCTCAAGGCGTAACCGAGCTTCGCCTAAGGCCAGGGTGACCTGTTGGGCGTCAAAAAGCTTGAGCGTAATGTCTTCCCCAATTTCCGGCAAGGCATCATCCATAATCGGCACTGTGAAGGTTTGGGTGGTTTGGTCCGGCGCAAAGCTCAACAGCCCGGCCACGGACTGGTAATCGTGGCCGGATCGGGCCTCATCATTTTGCGTGGCGTAGCGAACCGCCGCAAATTGCGAGACATCCCCCGTGCGTTCCACCACAATGGTGGCCTCTCCGACGCCCTCTTGCACTGAATAAACGGCTTGGGAGAACTGGAACCCCACGTTAACGCTGGGCTGATCATCATCTTTCAGGGTGATGATTGCTGTGCGGGGAACGCCGAGCAAGGCATTAGATTCGTGACCGATGGCCAGGCTAAACTGCTCGTCCGGCTCATCTATTGAATCGTTGAGCAGGGGAATAACAATCTGTTTGGAGGTTTCCCCAGGCATAAAGATCAAGGTTCCAGATTGGGCCACGTAGTCTAGACCGGCGATCGCGGTGTCATCGGCGGTGGCATAGTCTAGGGTGGCCACTTGATCCGTCGATCCAGTACGGATCACAGAGAGGACGGCTTGGGGGTCAGCTTCAGACACCTGCAAGGCGTTGACGGCTAAGGCCAGGGTGCTGTCCACGGGCGATGCCTGCGTCGAAAACGACCACTGCTGAATTTCGTGGATATTGTGACGGCCACCGGTCCCGGCACTCCAGCCCACATAGGCCTGGTTGCCAACCACCGCCTGTAAATCGAGGGGACTGGTCCACAGGGGCGTGGCAGGACGGTTGCCTTGGTCCGCCAAATACACGGCGAGTTGGTTGGAGGTGCCATTATAGGTGACCCAGGCATGGAACACCTCCCCGCTGTTGAGATCTTGATCTGGCGTGGCCAGGGCCAGATGGTTGTGGATGGAACCGTCCCGCAGGAGGGCCACATGGTTATTATTGGGATCGGAACTCCTCTGGGCAGGGGCAAAGGTATCAAACTCAACGGCTAGACTCCCAGACCCCGTCGCCCCATAGCCCATGCCACCACCGGCATTGCCCAGAAATTGGACACCGGCACTGGTGTTTTGTAGGAAAAAGGTCAGCCCTGAGGCTCCGCTACTGGCATCACCGCCAAAGATCCGAAACTGAAAATAGGACTCAAAGGACGTGTCTGGGGTGATGGCCCATGCGGTGGGCAGCAGCGCGGCCCCGGCCTGATTGATTTGGGCATCGGTGAGGCGCAACGCTCCCTCAACCAGTGCTGCGCTGCCGTTTAAAATCAACGGGTCGTCCTCATCCTCAAGGGTGAACAGCAGTTCACGGGGACTGCCCAGGACTGCGTTCACTTCGTTGAAAAGCATCAGACGAAACTGCTCGTTTGCTTCCGGCAGGGCGTCATTGAGAATGGGCACCACAATCTGTTTGAGGACTTCATGGGGGGCAAAGGTGAGCGTTCCAGATTTGGCCTGGTAGTCCGCCCCCGCGATCGCAGTGCCGTCAACGGTGGTGTAGTCAACCGAAATCGATGAGTCAACAGCCCCAGATCGCATCACCGAGATAACCGCCTCATTTCCGGCCTCGGAAATGACCAGACTAGGAGTGGACAGGAACACCGTACTCTGAACTGGTGCAGGCTGTTGGGTGGAGAACGACCAGCTTTGAATCTCATGCACATTGCTCAGTCCCCCGGTCCCGGCACTAAATCCAACATAGGCCTGGTTTCCCAGTATTTCAGGAAGGTTGAGCGAGGCACTCAGCAAGGCTTCCGTGGGTTGAATCGGCTGGTCGTTGAGATAAACCGAGAGCAGATCGCTCGATCCTTCGTAAACGACCCAAGCATGGAGGATCGTCCCACCATTGAGATCTAGCGTTGGGGTGGCCACCTGTAAGTGATCCCCAATGTTGCCGTCCCGGATCAAGGCAATATGGTTTGCATTGGGATCGGAACTTTGTTTGGGGGCAAAGGTATCAAACTCAATTGCGATGCTGCCCGATCCCGTGGCCCCATATCCCATGCCTGCCCCGCTATTGCCTAAGAACTGAGGCCCCTGGGCGGTATTTTGCAACAAAAACGTCAGCCCCGCAGCCCCTGAGGGGCCATTGCCCGCGCTTATTTGAAATTGGAAATAGGAGGTAAAGGAGGTCTCCGAATCCAGGGCGATGGCCTCCGAAAGCAACGCTGATCCCGCTTGATTTTGCAAGGCATCGGTCAGCCGCAGCCGCCCCTCCACCTCGGAGGCGGTTCCATTCAGCGTCCACTGGGAAAGATCACTAAAATCAGCCAGATGCAGATCAATGGCCTCAGCCCCCACCCATGGCTGCCCAGGGTCAACCAGCGCGCTCTGGCGTGCGGAAAAACTCGCCGAAGTTATCGAATCCAGGACCGTTGCGGAGGGATCTGGAAAGGCGGGATCTGGAAAGGCGGGATCCGGAAAGGCGTCAACGGCCCACCCCTCACGACCCTGGATTGACCAGGTAGCGTCAGGCCCCCTGGGGACCCCCAGCGCAATGGGGCCGTGAGTTAACCCGTCGCTGAGACCGGGAGCGGTTCCGGCAAGCCAGGGAGATCCCCCGTCCAAGGGAGACCGCGGGGAAGAGGAATATTCGATCAAGCCGGATTGCTGGGATCCAGGCACGGGATGACTTGTCATGAATTTTATGCCCCAGGCACCAATATGATTGCATTCCAAACCCCATAAGCTAAGCCCCCGCCATTTGGCTTATGGTATGAATGATGCTAATTCCGTTAGTTATACCCAAGCGGTCTGGGGTTCTTTCACAAACGCCCAAAAAACAAATTCTCCTAAGGTAGGATTGAGAGAGACAGCACCTAAAGGCTGCCCCCTCCCTGTCCGTTGGAGCAATGAACCCATACGATACCGCTTAGATGAAGTGCACAATGGAGAACAAAACCGGTTTTCTAAAAACGAAACCTATGGTTTGAGAGATTGGTAATTTTAAACTAAGGTTGGTATGTATCGTATCTATACGATAGCAGGTTTGTCATCCAGCGGAAACCGGTGGGTGAGTCAGCCCTGTTTGCCTGGGGACACAATCCGGTCAATCCAGGGCTTAGGTAAATAATTCATACTTCATGAGCTGGCAGGCCAAGGGGCCGTTATAGACTGGCACCCTAGCGCTAGATCGCAGGCCGATCGATTGGGCCAGGAGCTTGTTTCCGCTGAGGATATAGGCTGTCCATCCCTGAAATCGGGTCTTCAAGACCTGGCCCAACAAGCGATAGAATTGACCTAAATCTTCATCCTTCCCAAGGCGATCGCCATAGGGAGGATTGCAAAAAACAACGCCCTCGGCAGCGGGCGGCTCGATGTCGGCTAAGTCCTGGACCCTAAAGGTCACCCAGGGCGCTACCCCACACCGATCGGCATTGATCTGAGCCTGCTGAATGACCTGGCGATCGCGATCGCTTCCTACAATTTTGGCGGGCAGTTGCGACTGCTGCTGCGCCTTTGCCTCAGCCACCAATCGTTGCCACAACGGAGCATCAAAGTCCATCCAGGTCTGGAAGCCAAAGTGATCGCGCTGCAGGCCTGGGGCAATGTTCAATGCCCGCATACAAGCCTCTAGGGGCAGTGTTCCTGACCCGCACAGGGGATCATAAAAGGTTTGATCTGGATGCCAATCCGAGATCTGCAGTAGTGCTGCCGCCAGGGACTCCTTGAGGGGTGCCGCGCCGACAGCGGGGCGATAGCCCCGGCGATGCAGACTCTCCCCCGAGCTATCCAAACTCACCACGCAGCGATCGCCATCAAGGTGTACATTCACCCGAACATCGGGCTGCTTGAGATCCACCGGCGATCGGGATCTAAACTGCTGTCGTTGCTGGTCAACAATGGCATTTTTAACCTGTAATGCTGTGAAGTGGGTATGGTTGAGCTGCGGCGTTTTCCCCGTAGCCGTCACGGCAAGGGAATAGTCTGGGGTCAGATAATCCGACCAGGGCAGTGCGGCAATCCCGCGATAGAGATCCTCGGCCGTTTGGCAAGGGAAGCTGTCCAGGCGCTGCAATACCCGAAACGGCAGCCTCGCCCAAAGATTGACCCGGTACAGCAGCAGGCGATCGCCTTGGAAGGCCACCCCACAAAAGCCAGGCTTCACTTTCTTCGCCCCGAGTTGCGATAGCTCTTGGGCCGCCAGGGCTTCAAGTCCCCGAGCCACCGTTGCAAAATATTTACCCATAGAGGGTATTGTAGTCACGGTTGCCCACCAGACGCTAGCCTGGGCGGCGACGCAGCAGCAGCGGAAGGAGGGATAAAAGTGCTAAGGCCGATCCAGCTCCTAAAAACGAGATCCAGCCCTGTCCGTGGAAAGCATCATAGCCGGACTGACCCAGCCAGGTGTAAAGAACCACCCCAGGCATAATTCCAATCAACGTGCCGAAGGTGTAAGGCCAAGGGCGAAGAGGCGTCAGACCCAGCAGAAAATTCGTGAGATTAAACGGTGAAATGGGGGCAAAGCGCAGGGTCAACACAAACCAAAAGGGCCGCTCCTTCACCATGCGGTTTAAGGACTTTAAAAGGGCGTGGTGACCAAAGCGCCGCTGCCACCATCCATGCATTAGGTATCGCGCCAGGCTAAAGGCCGCCAGTGCCCCCAAGGTCGCTCCCAGCACAGACCACACACTCCCCCAAACCAAACCAAAGCAGACTCCCCCGACCAGGGTGAGGATGACACCGGGTATCCCGATGGCGGTGGCTCCAATGTGCAGCCCCACAAACCACACCGTCGCTTTAGGCCCTAACCCGTCCAGCCAAGCCGTTAGCTGCTGAGAATCCCAAAGGACGGGTAACACCTCGACCAGCCCTGGCAGCGCCAGTAGCCCCATCAAAAACCAAAGCAGGAGTTGGGGCGCCCTTTGGGAGGAGATCAGGGGAAACAGGGGGGGCTGTTGCTCCTGGCAAGGGGGAGCCGGGTCACCCGGCCCGCGCAGAGATGGGAACTGGCCTGGGCGGGGATTCAATCCGCCCCCTCGACCAGGGCACCGCCGCAGCTTGAGCCTGCGCCTGCGGTACAGCCATAACAATAGCTCCGAGTCCGCACCTCTGGAATGACATCCAGCGACCCAGCCTTTAAAAGCATGGACACCGTCACCGGTTCCCCAGCCGCAGTCCGGGCTGGAACAGCTTCCATTTGATTAAAATCGCAGTCATAGACATTGCCCAGGTAGTCGATGGAGAGTTCGCTGCGGCACATCAAGCTCGCAACCGTCTGCGGATTGTAGTGACCCGCCAGAAAGGACAGGTAGGGTTGCAGGATCTGACGACGCTGGAGATGGATCTTGGTGCGGCCAATGGGAAGGTTGGTCAGGGCATAAAGACGGTTGAAGACAATGCCAAAGGCGTCCTGTAAATGGGTTTTATAAGCTTGCTCTAAGGCCTCTTGATCCGGAGTCAGGGAGAAGTGATCAGCGGTTGGAATTGGTGGATTGTAGACTAGGTCAAGCTGAAGGTGGGCCTGGGTCCCATACCCCAGTCGGTTGAGGGTCTGGAGGGCCCGAATCGAGTCCTGAAAGACGCCACGGCCACGCATTTTGTCCACATTTTCCTCAAGATAGCAGGGTAGGGAGGCGACGATGTGAACCTGGCGCTGGGCCAGGTACTCCGGCAGATCTTCATACCCTGGCACGTAGAAAATCGTTAAATTGGATCGCACAATCACCTGCTTCCCCTGAGCCCTTGCGGCTTCCACCAGGGGCCGAAAGCCTTGGTGCATCTCTGGGGCTCCCCCCGTCAAGTCCACGGTCTGTATTTGATCAAAGCGTTGGATGAGTTTGATGAGGCTCTGGTAGAGGGAGGGTTGCATTTCCTCGGTCCGGCTTGGTCCCGCCTCCACATGGCAGTGGGTGCAGGCCAGGTTGCAGCGCTTGCCCAGATTAATTTGCAGGACGGAAATGGGTTGCTTGGTGAGAGGCGATCCCACCGAGGTCTGAAAGTTGAGCGGTTGAGCGGAATGGAGTAGGGGGGGCTGGGTCATGGCGTCTCGCTGGGGAGGGTTAGCATGGCGGAGTTGGAGAGGGCTAGCAGCATCCGCCGCCATCGTAGTGCCAGGTGGCCTCGGTCACCATAATTTGCTCCGGATATTCGCGGGCCAGTTTGGCCGCCGTTTTATCGCAAACCGCCAGGGGAACCCCCTGGGCCAGAATATGCCCCCCTCGATCATCAAAGGAGTTCTCGGTGCCCATATAAATGGCGGTTTTGCCGGTAAAAATGCAGGCTCCATCCGCTGGAATGGCCACCTTAAAGGAGACCGTATCTAAGCTTTCCAGGAGCAGATTTTCCTCAAGCCCATAGGTGTGCCGGTCTAAAAGCCGATAGGGTCGCTTGGTGCGCACTTCAATCTGCCCAAATCCAGCGCGGATAATGCGCTGGGTATATTGATCGTAGGTCAGGGCACCGGACAGGCACATGGCCCGGAGGCGATCGTCCTGGCGCAGATGTTCCGGAATCGGACGCCTGGCGATGGGGTCACTCATAATCAGGCGTCCGCCCGGCTTGAGGACTCGATAAACCTCCTGAAGCGCCCGAGTCAGGTCCTCCGGCTCAAAAATATTAAACAGGCAGTTTTGAGCCACCACGTCGATGGAAGCATCCGGCACCGGCAGGTTAAAGGCATCTCCGGTCAAAAGGGTCACAAACCCCGGATCAAACCAGGGATTTTCCTGGGCGGCAATGGCCAGGTTTCGCGCTGCCGCTTCGCGCATGGCGGCGACTGGGTCCACGGCAATCACGGCCCCAGGGCGACGGCAAAAGTAGGCAAACTGAAGGGCTTCCAGCCCGCCCCCCACCCCCACGTAGAGCACCGTCGGGTCTTTGCCCAGCTCTGCCGGGTGCACCGTGGTGCCGCAGCCATAGTTCATCTCCTGCATGACTGCTGGAATGGTGAGGCCGGGCAATCGCAGCGGCGTGCTTTGGACACAGCACAGCCCCACCTCTGGAGTGATGGCCACGTCGCGGTAAAACTGAGCTGCAGAGTCAAGGTAGGTCATAGCAATTGAAAAGGCGTTGGGGTGGTCATATGCGCTGCAAAGATTGCGGGGGATGGACAACCTGAGGGGGGGAACCGGAATCCTCATTGCCCGGTCCAGGGACAAATCCCCTTCGGGATCTTTCCTGCCGGTGTAGCCTTGCCCTATTAAACGTCAGGCACCTGAAATTTTCCTGAGAAGGTTGGGGGCGTTACTTAAGAATTTGGGTTAATGCGCCTTTGAGATCAGGATATTGAAAGGAGAAACCTGCCTCCTGGGTGCGTTTCGGCTGCACGTGCTGGCCCTGGAGTACCACCTGGGCCGCCTCCCCGAGGAGCAACTCAAGGGCAAATCCAGGCACCGGCAGCCAGGAAGGGCGATGCAGAACATTTCCCAGGGTTTTACTAAAGTCACTCATGCGCTGGGGATGGGGGGCTGTGGCGTTAAAGACTCCCGCCATGCTGGGCGTGGTCAGAATCTGTAAAATCAGGCTGACCAGGTCATCGCGATGCACCCAGGGCACCCATTGCCGACCCGATCCAATCGGGCCACCGCCAAACAGCTCAAAGGGAGGCAGCATCCGGGCTAGAGCGCCGCCCTTGGGACCTAGAACAATGCCAATGCGCACAATGGCCAGGCGGACGCCCAACGCCTCAACCGGGTGGGCGGAGGCCTCCCATGCCTGGCAAACCTGGGCTAAGAAATCCTCGCCGGGACTGCTGGTTTCATCAAAGAGGGTGGTTTCGCTGGTGCCGTAGTAGCCAACGGCGGAGGCACTCACCATGACCTGGGGTTTGGCCTCTGACTGGGCGATCGCCTCCACCAGTTTATGGGTGCCAAGGACTCGGCTATCCAGGATTTCCTGTTTAGCGTTGGCATTCCAGCGCTCATCAAAGAGTGGCTCCCCGGCCAGGTTCACAACCCCATCGCAGGCGGCTAGCAACGGCTGCCAGTCCCCTGATTGCTTGGGTTGGTAGGTAACAATCTCTAGCTCGCTGGAATCATACTTGTCAAACAGCTTACGGGCCTTGCCCGCGTTGCGAACAAAGACCACGGCCTGATGTCCTGATTGGATCAGGCGCTCCACAAGGCGACGCCCCACGAACCCCGTTGCCCCTGTTATTGCTACTTTCATAGACCAAGTCCCTTCACAATTGCTGTGATGTTGCTGTGATCATGATACGAGACCTGAGGCAATCTGCTCAGGCCGACCTGGCCGACCTTGATCGGCGCTTTGACGCCACGCTTGGCAGCGGTGATCCTTGCTGGCGAAGCATCACGGCCTGATTCATCAGGGATTGGGCAAAGGCGATGGCCTCTTCATCGATCTGACCGCCTGCCAACTGGGCCAGTTCCTCTCGCCTTTGGGTGTCTTCCAGGCGGCTGACCCGCACCACGGTTCGCGCCTCCGTCCGCGATCGCGAGGTGGGAATCACCTGTTTCTCCACCCGAAAGTGATGATCGGCGATCGCCGCCACAATGGGCTGATGGGTTACGCACAGCACCTGATGATTGGCTCCCAGTTGGTGGAGTTTCTCGGCAATGGCCTGGGTGACTCGGCCCGAGACGCCGGTATCGATTTCATCAAAAATCAGGGTGCCCACGGGGTCAATTTGGGAAAAGCAGGCCTTGAGAGCCAGTAAAAAGCGGCTCATCTCACCTCCAGACGCAGTTTCCACCAAGGGCTGTAGGGGTTCGCCAGGGTTAGGACTCAAAAGAAAGGTAATGCGATCGCTCCCGGCGGTAGTGGGCGCCACAGGTTGACAATCCACCTGAAACTGCACCTTTTCCATGGCCAAGGGTTTTAGCTCCAGGGTCAAGGTCTGTTGAAGCTGCTGGGCCGCCGCCTGGCGAAGCTGGGTGAGGGTTGCGCAGGCTTGGGTGAGCGTGACCTGAGCCTTGCCGAAGGCTGCACTCAAAGACTCCAAAGACTCCTCTGCAGCGGTGAGCCGTTCCAATTCAGCTTCGACGGTTTGCTGGTGGGCTATTGCATCGGCCAAGGTGGGGCCATATTTACGACAGAGTTGCTTGAGCTGAGCTAATCGCGCTTCCACCTCCTGCAGGCGTAACGGGTCGGTTTCCAAGGTATTGGCATAGTGGCTCATTTGCCGCCCCGCCTCCTGTACCTGGGTCAGGGCTTCGTTCACAAGATCGGCCACGGGCTGAAGCTGCTCGTCAAAGGCAACCATCTCCTGCAGGGTCTCGTAGGCAGTGCCGAGTAAGTCGGTACAGGCTGAGTGCCCCTGATCGTTTTCGTAGAGGGTTTCCAGGACGCTGATGCTGCTCTGCTTCAGATCGGTACTGTGCAGCAGGCGCTGGTACTCTTGCTCCAGCCGATCCAGTTCCTCCGGATCGGCTAATCCCACCCGCTGAAATTCCTCGATCTGAAATTGCAGCATATCCATCTGCTGCAAACGCTGCTGATCCGATTGCTGGTGGGTCTCCAAGGCTTGCTTGGCGCTCCAGTAGACCTCGTACTGCTGCTGCACGTGCTGGCGCTGCTGGATCAGGGGCTCGCCCCCGTAGGCATCGAGCCAATCTCGCTGCACGCTAGCCTTCGCCAGCTGAACCGTCTGCCCCTGGGCCGTAATCTCCACCAGGCGATCGCGAAGGCTGTCCACCTGCTGACGATTCACGAGGGTCCCGTTAATCCGAGAACGGCTGCGTAGGGAGGGAGAGGTGGCCGTAATTTCTCGACTGCAGATTAAAACCTCCTCATCAACCGGGTCAATTTGCTGCTCCTCTAGCCAAGCTCTGAGGGCTGGAGTGAGGCGAAACTGCCCCTCAATGATGGCTCGCTGCGTTCCGGTGCGAATCTGGCGTCCCGAGACCTTCGCTCCTAACAGGGTATCGACGGCCTCTAGGAGGATCGATTTCCCCGCGCCCGTTTCCCCGGTGAGGACATTGAGCCCATCGCCAAAGGTGAGGGAGAGCTGATCAATGAGGGCAAAATTTTCAACTCGCAGCGACACCAGCATGAGGTTAGGAGGAGAGTGCTTCCCCAATGATTGGGCGCCCTTCATGGTGACACAGCTAGATGATGTTTTCAATTTTCAGGTCCCCTGATCCAGGGTTGTCGAGGATTGCACAGAGACAGGGGTCAGCCCAGCTGCTCACCCTCCCGGCAATCTAGCGGGGTAATCCCCCCGGATCACCTCAACAAAATTTAGTCACCTAAAAATTTAGTAACCCATATCACACCCTCGGGCAATTCAGTTTTGTAAAATTTGGACTATAACAAATTGCTTTCAATATCTGCGATCGCTTCCTCTGCCGAGGCGATCGCTTTTTACTTGGAGTGGGAATGGTCAGGAGGTCAGGGGTGCCTGGCCCTGGAATCAGCGGGAAATCAGCGGGAAATCAGCGGGCTGGGTCATCCACAGCCCCAATCAAGGGATCTACGGAGGTTTCAGCGGAGCTTTTGGCCCCTCTGAGCGGAGGGAGTGAGGGAGTGAGTACAATAGAGATGGAAATGAAGCGATTCAGCGGGGAAACGGGTATCGTTCCTCTGGAAGATTGCGATCGCAGAACCTAGAGCATGATCTGGGCAAGGTCTTGGATTAGCCACAGGACCTCTCTCCCCAACTTGCAATGGAGCGTGCGGCAAACCCTGGGGGTGTCCCTGCGGATCAACGGTGGGTGAGGGGCAAATTGAGGTCCACGACGAGGTTCCTCCTCGAGGATCCGATGAATTTGCAGAGGAGCGTGTGATGGTTCTTGTACCGGTGCATGGGGATAGCCCGTGGAAGCTAGCGATCGCCTATGGGCAGTTGATCCGCTGGCCGGTGCCGCTATTAGCCGCGGCGGGCGGCATCGTCACCTTATACAGCTTAGATCCGCAGATCTCCCTGAGGGCGCTGCTGCTGACGGGCCTGGTTCTGGGGACCGTCTTTAGCGCCGCCTGTGCCATTAACGATGTGGAGGATCTGGAAAAAGATTCCATTAACCATCCTGAACGTCCCCTCCCCAGCGGAACCCTGTCTGTACAGCAGGGGCGACAGGTTGCCGCACTGCTATTTGGCATCGCGGCTCTCGCGGCTCTCGCGCTGGGCATGGCTCCGGCGGTGCTGGTTGGGGGAACGATTCCCTGCCTGTGGTTTTACTCCCAACTGTTAGCCATCAGCGGTATCCTGGGAAATATTTTGGTTGCCAGCATCATTGCCGCTCTGTTTCTCTTCACCGGATTGGTGGTGGGTCGTCCCTGGGCCGCGGCCTACCCAGCCCTGTTTCTGTTTCTCTACCAGCTTGCCAAGGAGATCATTTGGGATATTCACGATGTAGCAGGCGATCGCGCCGCTGGCCTGGTGACCCTGGCCAGTTGTTGGGGGGCGCGGCGAGCCTACGGACTGGCCTGGATGCTGTTGGGAAGTGCGCTACTGTCGATTCCGCTCGCAGTGTGGAGGCTGCCTCTGCGGCATCCCCTTTGGTTCGGCGCCCTGACCACCGCCATGTTGCTCAGCTTCATGGGATCGCTCTGGCGCTATCAGCAGTCTGGATCAAATCCAGATCGGGCCTATCGTCAATTTACCCGCTGGGAACGTGGGGGGCTGTGGCTGGGCATTGCTGGGTTATGGGGGGCGGTACCGCGGTAGGACCGCTTATCATCCCGTGAAATATAATAAAGATAACCCTCCCCTTCCCGCACAACGAGGGCGCGGTCGCCCTTGAGGAAGTGGCAGCTAGCCCGATCCGGTGCCTTTGAAATCGCTGGGGCCAAGGGGTGCAGATTGCCAGAAATCAGCCCACATTCCCGATCACCCAGGCAAGGTTTCGGCAAGATTTGTCCTTAGCTGACTACCATCACATTCGAGGTCAATGCCATGGGCAGAAATCTCCTGTTAGAGCAGTTTAACTGCCTTACCGACTATGCTGTAGAGTCCCTGAATACTGTTGATTTGGGGAAAATCAGAACTTTTTTTAACGCCATGCCGGTGGATCCCTACTTGGCTGGCAGGTATCGCTCTAGAAGGCTCTCTCGATTCCAGATTCTCCACCATAAGGTACACCGCCTAGATCACCAACCGTTGTTCCAAAGCAAAGCGTACAATCCGCTTTTGGGAGATGTCTATCGTGAATTTGCAGAACTTGAGGAAGGACTGGTTCAGCTCCCTGATTTTCACAAAATACTGCTTGAGTTCTTTGAGTTCTGTCGCCTCTGTTCCGATCATCAGGAGATTGGGGTTCATCAAATTCGCACCCTTTCTTCTCCCTTTGAGGTGGGACAACCTGCACCGGAGGGGATTCATCGAGATGGGGTGGATCTGGTGGGTATCTTTAGCGTGACCCGTGACCACATCTATGGGGGGGAAACCTCGCTGTACCGAGACAAATCCAGCGATCCAATTTTCACTAAAATCCTCAATCCTGGTGAGCTGTGTGTCTTTAACGATCATCAATTTTTCCACTACACCACCGATATCCACGTCACTCCACCGGCGCCGGAGGGTCTCCGCGATGTGTTTGTGTTGACCTGTCCGGGGCTGACGCCACCCACCCCCTAGCCACCCCTGAGGCCGATCCAAGCCGGTTCCAGTCCTCTCCAGCACCGCCTAATCTGGGCGGTGAGGGCCTTAAAGGGCAACAATGCCCAGGGCCATCGCCATCATGCCTCCCAGCAGCCAGCGTCCGCCGGGCACCCAGGGTTTAGCCGCTGCATCGTCAGTGCCGTAGCGCGATCGCCAGGCCAGCAGGGCTGGAATCAGGCCATAGAGGGTGGAGACGCTAAAGGTGCCGGCACTACTCAGGGCAGCAATGAATAAATCGGGGTTGAGACTGCAAAACCCAACGGGCGGAATAAACACCAGAGCGTTAGTGGCTAAGTCCTGGGCTGTTTCATTGCCAAACTGATCTGACCAGAGGTCTTGAAATACGCTGATCAGTCCGTAACTGACGCCAATAAAGGAGGTGGTCACTGCAAACAGCGAAAAGCCCGTCACCCAGATTCCCAGGGGGCCTTGAGCAAGGTGCTGCCGCAGCAGATCGAGGGGGTCTTGCCCAAGGGCGATGGCCTCAGGTCCCACACTGCCAAGCACCACTCCATTCCAGATTAAAAACATCAGCAGGGGAATCAACGATCCCAGGATCAAGCTACGGCGAATTTTATCAGGATCACCTGCCAGCTGCCGGGTTACCACCGGAATGACATTGTGGTAAAACAGCGCCACCAGCATCACAGGCACTGCGGGCACAGCTGCCCACCAGTTTTGCAGCGCTAGATGGGCGGGATGAATCCGGGTTGCCATTGCCCCAATCAGGCCCAAAAACGAAAGCACCACGCCGCCCACTAAGACGTTATTAACCCTAGTCACCCAGCGCTGGGATGCAAAATAAACCAGGCTTCCCAATAATGCTGTGAAGCCGAACACCTCAGCCCCTGGGGGCACCGTGCCAACGCCAGATCGCTGAAGTATCTGTCGCAGGCTGCTTCCGCCTTCACTAACATAGGCCACCAGCAGGGCATAGTGCAGGAACAAAAAAGCCAGGGTGGCCCCCTGGGCGATGCCTCGCCCCAAAAACTGATCAATCATCCTGAGCAGTCCGCCTGCCGAGGATCCCTGACGCTGCATCAGGCGTACATTCACCTCCGCTATTAACAGGCCTGAGACAAGGGTATAGCCCCAAATCAAGATCAGCAGGAGGGTTGAGGGAATAATGCCCGCCGAAAACGTGACCGATGGCAGGGCCAACACGCCAGCCCCCACCGTGGTTCCAGCAATCAGGGCGGTGCAGCTGACCACTGTCCCTCCAGGCCTCGATTTTGGGTCAGCAGCAGGATCAGCAGAGGGGGACAGGGGCGCCATGGGCAATAACCAGCAAAGATAAAGAGATATCGCTTGGATAAGGGTTGTTCAATCTTCATTGTATCTAAAAGCTTTGTTTCACTCGTTCGGGGCGCGCGCGATGGACCCGGGCTAAAAAGGTCAACAGGGATCGCAACTCTCCAGGCATAATGCTAAAGGCGTCCTGTCTCTGAACAGGTCTCTGGGTGTACACCAATTTTTTGACGAAAACCTGTCATGGCGACCATTAACGAAAATTATCTGAAGCTGAAAGCGGGGTACCTGTTTCCCGAAATCGCCCGGCGCGTAAACGCGTTTGCCCAGGCAAATCCTGCGGCGCAAATCATCAAGCTCGGAATTGGAGACGTCACCGAACCGCTTCCCCAAGCCTGCCGTCAGGCGATGATTCATGCAGTGCACGACATGGGCGATCGCGCCACCTTTCAAGGCTATGGGCCAGAGCAGGGCTACCCTTGGCTGCGCGAAAAAATTGCGGCCCAGGATTTCCAGGCGCGGGGCTGCGACATTTCGGCCGATGAAATTTTTATCTCTGACGGATCTAAATGCGACACCGGCAACATTCTGGATATTTTCGGCAGTAACAATGCGATCGCCGTGACCGATCCGGTCTATCCTGTTTACGTCGATACCAACGTGATGGCGGGGCACACAGGCCCCGCCAATGAGCAGGGTGAGTACGAAGGGCTGGTTTATCTCCCCATCAATGCCGAAAACAACTTCACCGCAGCCCCCCCCAGCCAAAAGGTGGATTTAATTTACCTGTGCTTTCCCAATAATCCCACGGGCGCCGTGGCCACCAAGGCCCAACTCCAGGAGTGGGTGAACTATGCTCGGGAAAACCAAGCCATCATCTTTTTTGATGCCGCCTACGAAGCTTTCATTACCGATCCAGACATTCCCCATTCCATCTATGAAATTGAGGGCGCCCAAGACTGCGCCATTGAGTTTCGGTCCTTCTCCAAAAACGCTGGCTTTACGGGAACCCGCTGTGCGCTGACCGTCGTGCCCAAGACCCTCACCGCCCAGACCCAAGCGGGGGCAGCCGTGGATCTGTGGAAGTTGTGGAACCGTCGCCAGTCCACCAAGTTTAATGGGGTGTCTTACATTGTTCAGCGAGGGGCAGAGGCCGTCTATTCCCCAGAGGGGCAGGCTCAAATCCAGGATTTGGTGCGGTTTTATCTAGAAAACGCCAAGATTATCCGGGATCAGCTCACAACTGCCGGACTCCAGGTCTACGGGGGCGTGAATGCTCCCTACGTTTGGGTCAAGACACCCAATGCCTTGAGCAGTTGGGACTTCTTTGACAAGCTTCTGCATAATTGTCACGTTGTGGGAACCCCTGGATCTGGCTTCGGAGCCGCAGGGGAAGGCTATTTTCGGATTTCCGCATTCAACAGCCGCGACAACGTAAATCAGGCAATGAAGCGCATTATCAGCAAGCTGTAACAGGGGTCTAGGGCAGTCTCAGGGGCTAAGGCAGACAAAGCTTCCGAGACTGCCAACCGAGCCATGGGATCCGCATTTTCCGGTTCTGGGACCCTGGCAATCTGTCATGATGAAACAGGACATTTTGATGAGATGTCGGAGATCTCAATATGACCACCTGGTATCTGAATTACGATGGCAAACAAGTGGGTCCGCTTGATCAGCAGCAGGCCCAACTCCAGGCCCAGCAGTACCCGGAGGGATATTGCTGGCGGCAGGGGTTTAGCGAGTGGTTGCCGATTGTGCAGGTGAGTGAATTGTACTCCCCCAGTTCCCAGGCTCAGCCTCAAGCCTCCCCCGGCGTGAAAAGCCTCGCCCATGAGATTGATTTCAAAATTTTTGGCGAGGACATGCAATTTGTCGAAATTGAGCTGGACCCCGGTGAAAGTGCGGTGGCTGAGGCTGGAGCCATGATGTATAAATCCACCACGGTGCAAATGAGCACCGTGTTTGGTGATGGTGGGGGACAAGCAACGGGCGGGGGCTTTCTGGAGAAATTAGTGGGGGCCGGAAAGCGACTGGTAACCGGGGAAAGCCTGTTTACCACGGTCTTTACCCATTCCGGTTCTGCGGGTAAAGCTCAGGTTGCGCTGGCCGCACCCTATCCCGGGACTATTATTCCCGCAAAGCTCAGGGATTATGGGGGGCGGTTGATTTGTCAGAAGGACAGCTTTTTATGCGCGGCTAAGGGGGTTCAAATTGGCATCCATTTTCAGAAAAAAATTCTGACGGGATTGTTCGGGGGGGAAGGCTTTATCATGCAGAAGCTGGAGGGCGATGGCATGGTCTTTCTCCATGCTGGCGGCACCATTGTTGAACGTCAGCTTCAGGCTGGAGAGGTGCTGCACGTTGACACTGGATGTCTGGTGGCCCATACCGGCGAGGTGCAATTTGATTTGCAACAGGTGGGAAACATCAAGTCGGCTGTGTTTGGGGGAGAAGGTCTCTTCTTCGCCCAGCTAACCGGACCGGGTCATGTTTGGATCCAGTCCTTACCCTTCTCCCGGCTGGCGGGGCGCATGCATGCGATCGCCCCCCGTTCCGGAGGCAGCTAACACCATTAAAGCAAAATCCCCTTTAACGCTGGGTTAGAGGGGATCTTTGTTGGAGAGTCAAGCCGTGATCTGCGGGCTTAGGAGGACCAAACTCCAGCCGCGATCTTGCTCAACGGCGCTACGTGGGGGGTTAAGCACAGCAAATAGGCAAAGAATGCTCCGCCGCACCCCCCCAGGAAAAAGCCGCTTGCGAATTCGCTCCAGCCCTCTTGCGTCCCGAACTCCTCCGGCGGATTAGGAGTAGTAACGGTGGCAATTGCTTTGCCGCTACGAACGGACCCATGTAGCGACATGGCTACGGTTAAAATCATCACCAGGCCAATCGTAGCTGCGACCCCAGCGATATTCGCAACATCACTGTCACGCAGGGGGCCAAGCAGAGCCAAAGGACCATAGAGGAAGTAACCATGGGCCATGCCTACTTCCAATCCACGACGATGAGGGGTCAGCCCGGTGCGATATGCCGGCAAATTTCGAATAAAGGTCTTTGAGAAAGCCGATGCGTTCAAAGGAGTCGCAAGATTCCCAACTTGTGGGTCGTCAGAGTAAATTAAAGCCATAGTCAATCATTAATCTAGGTACTAGGGGTCACAGGACCGTACAGTTGACCGGTGAGATCTCCGTTAGTCAATAGATTAGACTGAAAGGCGCGCTTGCAAAGGTGATGTAAACAATCGTAAACAATCTTGCCCGTGCCGTAATCCTTGAAGCTTTGTTGTAGGATTAAACCTGACAAAAATCTCGATTTGCCTGAAAAAACTATGCTTGGTAATTACGCTGCTTCCTTCTTGCCCGTTGCCTTTGTTCCCATGCTTGCCATTGTTGCCTTTGCGGTCATGGGTCTCTTCTTTATCTATGTCGAGACGGATGCCTAAGTCCTTGCTCGGCGGCGGCTTGGGTGCCTAGCCGACATCCGCGAAACTAACCGATGAGCAAGAAACTGTTACGGCTCCTCTAATTGAGCCTCCGGTTCTAGCAGCCCTAAAGCGATGAGAGGTCCCTGCGGCTTTGAGATCTACCGTTCATCGTTTTATTTTTTAGATTGACTCTTTTGATGCTCGATTTCCATCCTCGACCTCAGGCAAGTTTGGCTGGCGATTTGGAGTTTGATGGGGTTCAACTTGGGTTGACCACCACCAGTTGCCCACCATTTCAAGCGGTAGCAAAATTGCGCCAGCCATCAGGCCTGGCTCCGGGTGGTATCCACCGGCTTGCAGGTTCTGCATCCACAGGGTCGTGCGCTCTGAGTGCACCATCAGATGATACAGCCAGGGACATCCATAGATCAGGCCGCCGCCGATGGCGAGCCAGCCCACCATGGAGACTAGCAGAAAGAGGGTTTTGGCAGTGGATTGGGACCCCATGGCAGCTAACGTCCTTGTGAATGAAGGTCAGGCGTAGTTCACGATAGCATGGCGATCGCGCGCCTGACTGGTGCTTGACGTAGAGACGTAGATATGTGTGATGCTCCCCGCCCAGCATTCGAGCAGCGATCGCACCGCTCCTGGTTTCGCGGCCTCTCCCAGGCCCGGTGGGTCGAGCGCACCACCGCTCGTCTGGTGCAGCTAGAAGCCTGGGAGAGACCGCCGCGCCTTCTGTTGCTGCAGTCTGACCCCACGGAAATCCTGGCGGGATTCATGGCCGCTGCGATCGCCCAGTGTCCGCTCTTTCTGGGTAACCCTGGCTGGAAACAGCAGGAGCTAGATCAGGCCCAGGCGATCGCCCAGCCCCATCTAATCTGGGCTGATTCTGGCGATCGGCATTGCGCCGCGCCGCCGACAAATCTTCAAGAAATCGGCTGGATCATGATTCCCACCGGCGGTACCAGCGGCAAGATTAAGTTTGCCATCCACACCTGGGATACCCTCAGCGCCGCCGTGGCCGGAATGCAGCAATTTTTCTTTGGCAATGATCCACAGCCGATCCACTCCTGCTGTGTTTTGCCGCTGCACCATGTCAGCGGGCTGATGCAGTTTATGCGATCGCTGCTCACCGGGGGCGAACTGGTTCTATGCCCCTTTGCGGATTTTCTCCAGGGTGTCTCCCCTGACCCCGCCCTGCAGGACTTTTTAAATCCAAGGTCAACATTGCCCCAGTCCTTTTTTCTGTCGCTGGTGCCCACTCAGCTCTATCGCTGGATGCAGCATTGCCAGAATATCCCAGGTGGCAATGACCATCGCCTGGGCTGGCTGGCCCAATTTTATGCCATTCTCCTGGGGGGCGCTCCCGCCTCTTCTCAGCTACTCCATGGGGCAAGACAAGCTCAGCTGCCCCTAGCCCCCACCTACGGCATGACCGAAACCGCAGCCCAGGTCATGACCCTCAAACCCCAGGATTTTTTGGCCGGGAAGTCACCCCCTGGAGCAGTTTTGCCCCATGTTCAGCTCACCTTGGTCGGAGACATGGAACAAACACAGATGCAGTGGTCGGGGCGATCGCTCTTTTGGGGCTATTACCCGCAGAGGCAAGCTGCTCAGCAGTTCCTCAGCGATGATAGGGCTGAAGCTCAGCCCAATGGCCATCTCAAGCTGCTGGGTCGAGTTAGTCGCAAGATCATTTCCGGTGGTGAAAATATCTATCCCGAAGAGGTTGAGGCGGTCATGCTGGCCATGCCTGAAATTCAGGATGTCTGTGTGTTTGGGGTGCCCGATCCCGATTGGGGCGAAAGGGTCGTTGCCGCCTATGTTTCCACTCTCAATGGCCTCAGTCCCTGCGATATGGAACGATGGGTGCGATCGCGTCTTGCGGCCTATAAATGTCCTAAACAATGGTGGAAAATGGAACGCCTGCCGCGCAATGCACAGGGAAAATTAACCCTTGCAACGCTCACAACCGCCTGGATCAATCGCACCTCCCCATGCGAGTGAAGCAGTCGAGAATGGGATGAGGCGCTGAGTCAAAGTACCGTGCTGCAATCCAGATACGCTAAGCCCCCATCGCCTGCTCTTGATTCAGCTCGGGAAGCCTGAAATGAATCAGCGTGTAGCGACAAAGCCACGGCTCGTCAGCTCAAGGCGATCAAAGTCCCAACCGAGATCTCGGGCATTGTTGATGATCCCTTCCCGCAGCTTGGCGATGCCCACACTATCATCCCGCTGCTTCAAATTGTTGAACACGAGCACTGACATCAGGGCCTGGTATGCCAGTCAACAGACCCTGGCGATCGCCAAACAACTGTTCCCCCCACCCTGAGTTTGGGGAGAGATTAAATCTGGCTCTTCCGGAGTTGACGTGGTCGACCGCTACCCCTAGTGTATGCCCAGTCTAATGCTGCTCGTGGGATGATTGA
>NZ_JTHE03000082.1 GCF_000817775.3 Lyngbya confervoides BDU141951 | reverse complement strand
GATGTTAAGGCGGTTAGAGAAAAACCGGAAGAGATGGCAAGGACGAGTAGCTTAATGCTTGTTTACAAACACTCTCTTAGCCACTTTGAGAATCCTCGTTGATAGGTTTTGAGTTTGATCGTCTCAACGTGGTCACCAATGGCGTGGACAGTCCCTATCGCTTTTTAGGAAGTATCACTCCCCCAGGGAGGGGAATAGGGGATAACGTTTGGTTTCGTGGAACACTGAACGCTTTGGCGTCAAGCATGGAAACCAACTGAAGCAAAGAATGTATTGACCACGCTGGAAGCCAAACCAGAATAAATCCTATAGAAAAAAGCCAAACGAACCACTAAGAAGGATTTAAGTCAAGGTTAAATATCCCCGTGCAGCGACCCAGCAAACTCGGCCTGACCTTAGTCCCAGTTGAACACTCTAGGAAGAAGTAAAGGAAACTTAAAGGTTTGGTTATGAGCAGATTGAGAGTGGTTTAATCTTCGTTAATCAGCATAATCATTCGAATATTCGGCATGGATATGGCTAAGATGAGAAACAACTCGGGTGTGGTATTGACGCCCGTTGAGTTCGGTCATGGGGTGTGGCCTGGAACCGAGGACAGATTTAAGCTGAAACTGAAATATGGAGGACGGGTATGAGTGCATTTACAACGGTTAATCTCTATCACACCAATGCAGAACCACTGAAATTTAACCAAGGGGATGTAATCTTTCGCGAAGGCGAAACGGGGGATGAAATGTATGCCCTAATGTCAGGAGCGGTAGGACTCTGGGTGAACGATTGCCTGGTTGAGATTATCTCCGAGGGAGATGTGTTTGGGGAAGGAGCCCTGGTGCAACCGAGCCATACTCGGGCCTCTCGGGCGATCGCCCACACGAACTGCGAACTCATTCCCCTCAATCACAGCCGGTTCTTGTTCGTGTGTCAGAACACGCCCATGTTTGCCATCGAGGTTATGCGTAGTTTTTCAGATCGGCTGCGGTTACTGAAGGAAAAGCTGGCAGAGGCCGATTGAGATCACCGCTGTCCCGAAGTCGGGATCTGACCCCCTCGGGTTAGGTTGCCCCCTTGAATTGGCAGGTTATTGGGGACTGAGCAGCAACCTCCAAAGCCGCAGCAAGATCCACGGGTAGCCTGGCTGCAAGGATCTGCGCCTTTCATCATCCCTCAGTCAGTGGGAGCCCTGATCGAGTCCCCGCTCCGACTCCCAGGACACTCCCCCTGGCTCCCAACCGCGCCGGATCCGGTTATCTCGCTTGATAGCCACCCGTGCCCAAGCCACTGAGCCGCCTTCAGCTAGGGCTTGAACAAGCGGTCTTGGCATAATGCTGCCGCCTGGAAACACGATTTCTTAAGAACCACAAGAGTTCCTGGGGCAAAAACGCAATTTGCGGGGTGCCGTTCACGGAAAGCATCCAACGGTCTTCCCTGAGGGAATGATGGCCTCGCCCTTGTCCAGAGGGGGACAAGGGGGTCTGACTTGCGTCGGTTAACTGAAGGCTCCAGGTTTCCTGAGGGTTCAGAGGCAAGATGATCCATTCACCGTCAGAATTGCGCTTGGGATTGAATCCGAGATCGCGGATCTTGAAGAGCATCAAGTCTTCCGCTTCGGACGTTGCATGGTTCATGGGGATAAAAGTTGTAGGGGGCAGCCGATTGAAAGCGCTAAGCTGAGAGTCCCGGTTCTGTAAACAATATACTCTGAAGGAAGTTTCAAAGTATCCACATTTATTTTTTTTAAGATCTATTTCTGGTTCCTCCATTTTCCCATACAGGGCTTTAAAAGCGATCGCCGCTTTGATTTGGCGCCCATCCTAGGCACGACCTGACCCTTTCACAACATCGAGGTTTTGCATCGGTTACCAGGTTTTTAAAGCCCGAAGCTGGGGCGTCTTCTTCGATTGGTGGGCCTGCATCCGATGCAGGACGTCCTCGAGAATTTTGACCGCCTCCACCATAAAGGGACCTTTATTGAGCATCACGCACTCGGCGCGTTCTGCCAAAACCACATCGGACATCTCAGCCCGCGAGGGAATTCCAGTCTTTGCCAGATTTTCCAGCACTTGCGTCGCCCAAATCACCGGAACCTGGGCCGCTTCACAGATCCACAGAATTTCCTCCTGCATTTCTGCCAGGCGCTGATAGCCCATCTCAATGGCCAGATCGCCGCGCGCAATCATAATCCCTAGGGGATGCTGTCCCGCAGCCTGTACGATCATCTCCGGCAGGTTGCGCACCGCCTTGGGGGTTTCGATTTTGGCAATAATCGGCAACAGGGGCGCAGTGCTGGCACGGCGCAATGCCAATTCCTGCTGCAGCCAAGCCATATCTGCTGCGCTTTGCACAAAGGAATAGCCCACCAGGTCAGCATGACGGGCTACAAAATCCAGATCCTGCAGGTCTTTGGGGGTAAGCGCTGCGATCGCCAGCTCAGAATCTGGGAAGTTTAATCCCTTATCCACCTTCAGCCGCCGCCCCTGGGGCTTGCTCCGAACTATCCGCAATAAAACCCCTTCCGGGTGGTGCAGTTCAACGACCGCCCCAATCTTCCCATCATCGATCCAGACCCGATCCCCAGGCTGAATCTGATCCAAAATTTCAGGGATGGAGCATTGGGCCTGAAACCAGGTGGCATGTTCCCCCAGGGGTAAATGCGCCGTCAACAGCAGAAAATCGCCAGCGCAGAGGCGATCGCGCTGGTTGGGTGGAATCACCCGCAACAGGCGAGGCTTCGGTCCGCCCAAATCCATCAGAATTTTGCAGGACTGGGAGCGAGCGATCGCCGCCTGACGCACCTTGGCAATCATTGCAGCCCACTGATCGGGGCGATCGTGGGCACAGTTGATCCGCACGCAATCCGCGCCCCCAGCCAACAGCGCCTCCACCAGGGCTGCATCCGTGGCCGCTGCGGTGGGAAGCGTCACCAGGATGCGAACGCGGCGATCGATGCGGGGTGGCCCAAACAGCTCATCACTGGCCTGCTGTAGATGTTGCGCGCCTGCAAAAAAATCCACCAGCGACGGTCGCGAGGGGAGGTGATCAGGGGGCTCGCGGCAGATCAGACCCAGCGTGGCAATAACCGCATCCAAATTGGGCAGCACTCGGGATTCCAGGCGTCCCAACGAGGACAGCCCCCAGGGCATCAGAGCGGTTTGCAGGTCCCGCAGGTCGTGGTGTCGGAGCACCAGATAGTGGGCCAGGTTGCGGGCCGGATCCTGAAAGGATCTGCGTTTCAGATTCGGTTTCCAGGCTTGATAGAGCTTGTCTCCCTCTCGCACCACCGTCCGGCGCAGCTGGATCAGCCTTTGTAACAGTTCAGAAGCGTCCAAGAGTTTTAAAGGACACCATGGACGAGCAGATTGCGAATTCATCGGGGGCCTCTCCATAATTTCCTCCGTGCTAGCCATCATCAACGGACGGACATACCGGCCAAGGATAGCGATCGCACCGGCTAGCGCCCTAACCCTGACCTTAGGGGGCCGGGGCTGGGATGTTTTCCTCCCCAGAAGCGAGATCGGGACGGGTGCCCTTCGGGGCCAGGATCATCTCGTAGAGCTGCCGCCGAAACGAGCGATCCAGATAGTTTTGCCGCTGATCTTCCCAATCAGACAAGGCCCTCAACCGCTGCTCAGCGGCCAGATCTTCCATGGCCGTGGGATCCGAAGCCGGGGTGCCCCTGTCCTGAACCATGGCCAGAAAAACATAGCTATCCTGGAGTTGCCCCAGGTGATCTTGAAGGGTTTTGAGGGTCTTGATCCATTTCTTGAAGGCTTTGCCATAGCAATCAACAAAGAATTCCGACTGGTAGCGCACGTGCTTACAGCGCTTGCGCAGGTCATGCACCCTCGGACTGGTCTCTGGATTAATCTCCGCCTTCGCGAGCTGCCAGGCAGGATGAATAACAAACTGGGCCACCAGGGGCAACAGCAATTCCGGCAAAATCTGGGCCAGCGGCACCTGCCCGAGGGAGGTGTAAACTGGATCTTCCAGCCAAATCGCACAGCCTTGGCAAAACTTCCGGTAAAGTTGAGACTTCAGCAGTTTTTTCACCCGCTTAAAGGCTTTACGGCGTTTTTTTTCCAGTTGCCGCTGCAGGTGCTGCAGGGTCTGGGAATGGGGCTGGGCCATGGCGTTAACATAGTCCGTTTGCAGGGCCTCTAGCTGTACATCCAAATCCCGCAGCGTTCCCAGGGATTTGGACAGGGTTCGAATGTTGGCGATGCTGGCCCCCTTGGGAAAGCGCACTACCCCTTGAAAGATTTCCAGGGCGGTGCGCAGTCGCCGAAACGCGACCCGCATTTGATGAAGCTGTTCTGGATCTCGATCCTCAAGCACCCCGGTTTCATGCTGAAGAATTCGCTGAAACTGCAGCTGAATGATTTGTTTTGCAAACTGGCCCACTGGATGTTCAAGGTCCAGATCGGACACTGAAGCCAAAGCAGCCGACGATTGGCGATCTATCGAGGGGGAAGATTCAAGCATGATGGACCAACTGCGGTAAAAACCAGACCTTGAAGACGATATGCGTGCAATTGCAGTGCAATTGCACAGCCCTCCACGTTCTAATGTCGTTGTATCAGCGGATCAGAAACCTTGAGAGTGATCTGCAGTCGCAGACCATTCAACGCAAGTGCGGCCTGGGGCTTAGGCTTTGACTAGCTGTTTTGGATGGCTATAAATCCAGGAGGTCTGCAGATCGCCCTGTTGATTCGCCTGCCAGATACGGCCACTGTCCACCTGCAAGCAGGTCAACCACTGGCCATCGGCGGCGGCGGTATCTAAACAAATGACATGGCCCAGATTCAGGGGCCGACCGGTCTTTTGGGGGGTATGGCCGCAAATCACCGTTTTTCCGGATTGGTGCGGCTGAGGATCGGTTAACTTGTTCCAAAACAGGGCTTCCGGCGGCTGTTGCGCCATCGGCTTGTGCGGACGGACGGTGGCATGAACAAAAATATGATATTCGGTCTCATACCAATCCCAACAGTAATCCCGGACAAATCGCAGATGCGCGTCGGGAATATCCGCCAGTTCACCAAACTGATTTCCCTGCCCATAGGACCAGAGCGTGGCCGCATCGAGAAGCGTCTGATCAGCGATCTGAATCTGCTGCAGCGCCATTGCCTGCAAGAACCGAAGCTCATGATTACCCCGAATCGGAATCAACAGACCCCGGCGATCGAGTTGAATGAGACGATCGAAAACCGCCTTGGTTTCCTGGCCCTTATTACAGTAATCCCCCAGGGTGATCAGGCGATCGCCGGGCTGTAACGCAATGGCATTTAGCAGCACATCAAGGGCTGTGGCGCAGCCATGAATATCACCAATGGCAAACAGACTCATACCTACAAATCGTAGCCTTTAATTCCATTGAAGCAGATTCATTCGCTCAGCAGATTAGAATCTGAAAACCTTAAACTTCCATTAACCCTAGCCCTGTGGGAGTCTCAACCCCAAATCTGAGGCATGAGTCAGTCCCTCTATATCAATAGGGCATTTGACATGGCCGATACGAAGGGGATTACAGCTATTCAGGCTCAAGGTTGAGACTGCAAACGCAATACCGTCGGAGCCCAGCGCTGCAGGGCTTCCCTCACCCGCTGGGCTTGGAGGTCATACAGATCAAGCTGGAGGGTGGTGGGCAAGGCGTCGGCAAAGGCGCGACAGCGGGACAGATCCAAACCGGTCATCTGGGCCAGAATATTGCCCACTTCTAACCGTCCTTCGCGACTCAAAGGTGCCTGAACCTCTAACTGCCACTGCTTGGGGGGAAACGGTTCGGCTCGTTCAATCCGGCGCAGCCCCTCAATGGAAGCCAGCACGTACAGGCGATCGCCAGATCTGAGCGGATAATCATCGCTGGGAAAGAGATGGGTCTCCGGGATCTTCTGCCAGTTTTCAGTTTTCAGCAAAATCGGGACTACGCCGTAGCCATAGCTGATTTCGGCCAACAGCTTCCCCACCAAAGTATCCTCCGCCTCAACACAATATTCTGTGACCAGAATAGTTTGCGCCTGGAGCTGAAACAGACTGATAATCTTTTCACCAAAGGCCGCACCCGCAAAGGCTTCGGCGGAAAGCTGATGCAGGGAAAAGGCTTTACCCCGTGCAAGCAGCAGCGGGACACTGTCCGTAAAATATTGATCGTGCGATCGCACCACGGCTGTCAACCGGCCCGTTTGGGAAGCCTCCTGGGCCATCAAGGCCAGTTCTAAATTCAGAATTGGATCGTCGGTGACCGCAATGATACTTTTGGCCTGGCCAAGATTAGCCGCCTTAAGCGCCTGGGTCATCTCTCCCTCCAAGAGGGGCACCTGTGTCTTTAAGTTAGGATATTGCAGGCGGTCATGGGTAATACAAACGAGAGACTGGTTCAGCTGGTGCAGAATCTGCAGAATGCGGTAGCCCAAGCGACCGGTGCCGACAACAATAATATGGCCCGACCGGGGTAAGCGAGGCCGCCGCTGCAAAAAATCAAATCGAGAGCGGATCAGCTCATCAATGAGAAAGCCAAAGACGCTCAGCACCAACACTAAACTCGCCAGCGCAATCAGTAAAAAAATCCCATAGACCCCACTAGGAATGGGCAGCGGATCTAATCCGCCAAAGACATCGCCATAGCCGCCAAAAATGAGGATCATTGCCAGCGAAAAGGCCCGAAACCAAGTCAGGTCAGACACAGTCAGCTTAAGGATCACTGTACTACTCAGACACAGGATCAGGGCGCTGATTCCAGCAATACCGGTAATCCGCCGTAGGGACGCTTGTGCGTCATTTTGCCAAAAGCGCCAGAAGCGCTGGAGTCCCTCGACCGCCGCCGAAGCCATTAAACGCCTTAGCCCTGGATACCATCTCTGACGGCGAGAACGGGTCAAAACCTGATCTGGAGACTCCAAGGAGTCGGCTTCAATATAGGAAATTTGATCCTGGGGACGGAGATAGGCATCCGCTGACCAACCATGAAATAGCGTAGAGGCGGAGGAATGGCGATCGCGGGGGGAAAGATCGCAGCGCACCTGGGGTTGCAGCGTCAAAATTCGGCTATCACGCCGCTGAGTTCGATACAGAGGCATATGAGCATAGCGTGAATCCTCGGGGGAAATCCTTCGTTCAATCACCCGAAATTGATAGGAGTCGATGGTAAAAACACTGACCAGCTCATTATCCATTCCAGCCAGTGCAAAGGTTTCTGCCGGAAGTTCGGCGGCATTCAAGGCAACGAAATGACCCAGTTGATTCTGCAGCAATTCATTCAGGTTTTGCCGCGAAGATCGAATCACAAGATGCACCGCAGGATAGAAGCGCCGCGCCAGCATCGCGGTTTCGATATTGACGCTTTCATCCCGAGTCATGATCAATAAAGCCCGACAATCCTCAATCCCAGCGGCTCGCAATAGATCGATGCGTCGACAGTCTCCCACCAATACCGGTTGGGCCAGCAGGGACTCAATCCCCGAAAATTCAAAATCCACGGGCTTGACGCGATCGATCGCCACCACGGAGATGGGAAGGGTGGGTTGGCCGAACTGACTCAGGTTCACCAGGGTCTGTTGTCCAAGGCGACCCAGTCCACAGATGATGAAGTGATCGCGGGATTCATGCATTTTCACAGGTGATATCCCATTTCATTGCATCAGACAGGACTTCAGGTCTGCATCCCTAGGCCCGTGCTTCGTTCGAACAGCAGGCCCGTTGCCGCCAAACCAACCTATTAAACACTGAAGATCTTATCCCGTCAGGCTTTCAGCCTTAGCGATCTTTTTTCTCCGATATTAGACAATTAGACAAAGGCCGTCTCCAACCGACTCCATCCATTTGTATCAATCGTTTTGCAAAAGGTTGGAGACCATTTCAGTCGCAGCGGAGAGTGAATGCTGGGTCCATCGGTGACCGATCACCGTCAAGTCAGGCAACCCTTGCGCTTCGTTGCCCTGCAGGTTAGATTCAGCCGCAGGCCTGGCGATAGCGCTTGCCTGGCGAACAATGTGGGTTTCATTCTCTTTTTGCGTAATTTGATATCGCTTTGTTTGTAGAACCTTCCCCCCCTCTTGCAGGTCAGTCCCAAAGCTATTGGCAATGGTGGCGAGACTGGGTTCTATCACCACACTCATCCAGACCGAGGCAATCGATTGCTGCCCTTGATGAATCTTGGCAGCGATCGCCCGTTGAATGGAATTCACTTGATTGACCAGGGCTTGTTTAGACTGATCAATTTTCCGCTTCACCGCCTGCTTGAGTCGGGTGACGCTGTGTTTCGCAAAATTCCGGAGTTGAACCGGCCCAATATTCAATCCCTCGCGTCTCACAGGATTGGAGGGGCGATCGCCCGGCGCCGGTGGGATCGACTCTCCCGGCCGCGTTTGGGATAACTGCTCGGCCCGATGGGGCTCGCCCCCAACCGGAATTGGGGTCTGCTGAGACGCGTGAGCCTCTAAGAGTTCCAACCGTTGCATCACGTCAGCAAGGCAAGCCTTCGTGGTCGCCAGTTCTGCTTGAGCTTCCCTTAACTCCTGCGCAAGCGACGGTTCATGTCGTGGAGAATTATCTGAAGGGCGCAAGGCGGTGGTCCAGGCGTTGTCCACCGCCTCAGGGGCTTGATAGTTGATCGCATTGCAAAGAACATCTCTTGCATCGAGATGATAGGCCGGCTGATCGGATTCGTTCACCCACAGGTGGATACTGCCTTGAATCGTTTCTGCCTTCATAAAAGCTTGGACCATTTGATGTTCAAAGCGCTGCAGATCTTTAAACGATTCAGGCTGACTGCCCTGGCGAAAGAACACTGGACGATGATTAAGCTGAATCAACAGGGCGTCTTCTTCCTTCAACTCTGAATGGTGTCGGAAGTGAGACGCTAAGGCATTGAGGAGATCCAGCGAGACCAGTCTGGGCTGGCTCTGGCCCCCCTGAGTTTGGCTATCGGGGTTCTGGTGGCAGTCTGGTGGGTCTCCAACCGGAGTAGACTTCTGACTCAGGAAGAAGGAGAGGTCATGATGGACCGCTTTGTTTGCCAACGTGTAAGTCATGCTGGAATTAACATCCTAAAAGTAAGGTCGAATTAGATCTCTAGCAAGCCCCAGGCCAAGCTTGATTGTACCGCCATCTCTATGATTTCAGAAGGTGTTTTCTAAGGATCACGCCGGCTTAAAATCTCGCCGTCGCTCCACTCAAATCAAAAATACTATAGGACTGACTGAGTTGCAGGGCCTAAAAATTAACAAGTTTTTTGG
The DNA here is from genome assembly GCF_000817775.3 of Lyngbya confervoides BDU141951. Lineage (GTDB taxonomy): Bacteria > Cyanobacteriota > Cyanobacteriia > Thermosynechococcales > Thermosynechococcaceae > Lyngbya > Lyngbya confervoides. The sequence continues at coordinate 17,586 of NZ_JTHE03000082.1, read as the reverse complement.
GAATTGATCAGCATCACCCCTGACGGTCCCACAAGCTTCTGAATTACGCTCTCCCTGGAACCCCAGGCCCGTGAGTCCTCGCAATCAGGGATCTCGGGACCCAGCAAACCACAACCTCTCAAGGTTCTGGCCTGAAGGATTTCCTGGATCGATGCCGTGGGATCTGCCGCACTGGCCACTCCCACGATCGCCAGATCGGTCGCCTGCTTGTGCTGTGCGGAAAGCAGGAACCGGATCCAGCCCCAGCCCTGCGATAATCTGCAACCGGCCAAAGGCCATCACGCTCCCGAATGGGGGAGGCCCCCCTCCGTGGAGTGCTTCCCCCGGTAGAGCAACCATCCAAAATTTATTCCCCTTTCCTTAGACAATTATCAGCCTCCTCTCAGGCAAGGCCTCGATAGTAACGACGGAAGCACCGTCTGGTGCAAGGCACAGCAATGACTCTTGAGGGATAATTTAAGATGAAAACTCGAATTTTTACAGGCGCATCCGCTGTTTTACTGGCATTTACTTGGGTTTCTGGGGTCCATGCGCAAACGCCTGCCCCCTTCGCAACACCCTCCCCAGTCCCGACAGCTCAGCAGCCGAGGGAACAGCCCAGGGTGCTAGCTGCCGGTGATTTTGTCACCGTTGATCAAGACCATGCCACCACGGGCACTGCCCGTATTGTTGAGGAGCAGGGCCAGCTCTATCTTGAGTTTGACAAGGCCTTTGATACGGCTCGTGGCCCCGAGGTCAAGGTCGTGCTCTACAAGGATGAGAAGGTGCCTGTGAATATTGATATAGCCGATTACCGGGTCGTTGATGAACTCCAAAGCTTTGAAGGGGCTCAACGCTACGCCCTTCCCGCCTCGATCAACCTGGATGACTATGGGGCGATCGCAATCTGGTGTGCTGAGTTCAACGTCACCTTTGGCTACGCCAGTTTGAGCTAAGGATTCAGTCAAGTCCAGTTCAACCCTTTGCAATTTTTGCCTGAGCCCATCCATCCCCTCCCCGCAAGGATTGCCCTGGTGATCCCATGTTAACGGCCATCTGTTGTCCTCTGAACCACATCTCTCTATGACTTCTATCTTCCCTCAGCAGCAGCGCCTACGGCCCCAGCTTGCAACCTTAATCATGCTCAGCTTGGTCGGTGGCGCGGGTCTGGTCATGACCGCCTGGTTTGCGGGGCACGGTACGATCACTGCCATTTTTGAGCAACTCTATGCGCTGCAACAGCAGCCCCCCGCCTGGGCAATCGCGCCCATGATCCTGGGAGAATATTTACTCTGCTGGACTGTAATCCTGATGCTACTGGTGCTGGCCATTACCCGAATTTGGCCAACCCCAGCCCCCTGGCCCAGGCGCGTTGTGGTCAGTATTTTAGCCGTCTTGACCCTGCGCTATTTACTCTGGCGATCGGTTTCTACCCTGAATTTAAGCTCCCCCCTGAATGGGGTTTTTAGCCTGGGGTTATTGGGGCTAGAGCTGTTGATCCTCACCAGCGGCATGATCCAACTCTTGCTCATGCTGCAGATCAAAGATCGCCGTCGAGTCGCTGATCAGGTTTCCGAGGCGGTGGTGCAGGGCAACTATCAACCGACGGTGGATGTGCTGATTCCGACCTACGAGGAACCGTTGTTCATTCTGAAACGCACGGTGATAGGGTGTCAGGCCATGACCTATGCCCCCAAAACGATTTACCTGTTGGACGATACCCGTCGTTCTGAGGTGAAGGCCCTGGCTGCCACCCTGGGCTGCAAATACCTCACCCGCCCTCACAATCACCATGCCAAGGCTGGGAACCTCAACCATGCCCTGCCCCAAATCCAGGGCGAGCTGGTGGTCATTTTTGATGCCGATTTTGTTCCCACCCAGAACTTTCTCACTCGCACGGTTGGGTTCTTTCAAGATCCGCAGGTGGGGCTGGTGCAAACTCCCCAGAGCTTCTACAACCCTGACCCCATTGCCCGCAATTTAGGTCTGGAACAGAGGCTCACCCCTGAGGAAGAGGTCTTTTACCGCCAGGTACAGCGCGTCCGAGATGGAGTTGGGGCTGTGGTCTGTGCGGGGACATCCTTTGTGGTCCGTCGTGCGGCCCTAGATCAGGTCGGCGGCTTTGTGACTGAGTCGCTGAGCGAAGACTTTTTTACGGGCATTCAGCTCGCGGCTCAGGGCTATCGTTTGGTCTATCTCAACGAAAAGCTGAGTGCAGGTCTCGCCGCTGACAACATCGCTGCCCATGCGGTTCAACGGTTGCGCTGGGAGCGGGGGACTCTGCAGGCCTTCTTTATTCCCTCTAATCCCCTAAGCATACCGGGGCTGACCCCGATTCAGCGGCTGGCTTACTTTGAGGGGCTGCTGCACTGGTTCAGCAGCATTGCTCGCGTCGGGTTTTTGATCATGCCCTTGGCCTATTCTTTTTTGCCGGTGATTCCCCTCCAGGCGACGACGGCAGAACTACTGTATTTCTTTTTGCCCTTTTACCTGGTGCAGTTCAGCGTCTTTTCCTGGCTCAACTATCGATCCCGGTCGGCCCTGCTCTCCGACGTGTATGCTCTGGTGCTGGCCTTTCCTCTGGCGATCACGCTCTTCCAGGTTATGCTGCGCCCCTTCAGCCAGGGCTTTCAGGTGACGCCCAAGGGAACCGCCAGCGATCGCTACCAGTTTCAATGGCAATTGGCCTGGCCCTTGATCTTGGTCTTTGTGCTGACTGCCCTGAGTTTATGGATTAACCTGGCCCAATGCTTGGTCACCATGGCTGACCCCCTCACCCATCTCAAAGGCATAGGCCTGGGTTGGATCTGGAGCAGTTATAACCTGCTAATGCTAGGCATTGCCCTGCTGATTTTATTGGATGCCCCCCATCCTAGCCCCTATCCATGGTTTAACCTACAGCGGATTGCGCGGGTGGAGATTGAGGGGATGGGGACAGTCTGGGGAGTAACTCAAACAATCTCTGAAGAGGGCGCTAACATTGCGCTGACAAATCTGGGGAACCTGGATCTGACAAGCATCACCTCGGCGGATCTCAGGCTGACTCTCTTAGACGAAGCGATCACGCTGCCGGGTCAGTTCCATGGATTCCAGACCGGGGAAGACTTTCCAATTCTAGAGGTGAGTTTTACTGGGCTCAGTTTAGACCAAGACCGACAGCTGATTGAGTTGCTCTTCTGTCGCCCCGGTCAGTGGAAAAGCCGCTGTGCCCCAAACGAGCTACAGTCTCTCTGGTTAATTTTTCAAACGTTGCTGCGGCCTCGGATCATCGTTGATCGCCAGGCTAAAATCAGGCCGGTTTTGGTCAGACAGCTTTAAGGTCATTGCACGCTAAGGAGACGTTATGGAGACAGCTGATTGGTTGAGACTATTGCATCCGATCCTGGCGGTGGTGGGGGTATTCCCCTTGATCGGAATGGTCACCTACTTTGCCTGGCAAACGCGCCAGCGTCGCCTCAAAACCCAGGCTCGGGAGAAACCCAAGCTTCCGCCTAAGGTCGGCACTGAGCATGTTCGCTTGGGCCGCTGGCTGGCTGGATCCGTGGTGGGGGTGGCCTTGCTTGGCATTGGCCAGCCGGTGGTGAAGTTTCTGGTCCGGGAAAAGGTGGCAGCCAGCGATCCGTTTCAGGTAATTTTTATCGCAGCGATGTTCGGGGTGACCCTTGCAGCCTTCGGGTTTCTGTATCGGGCACGTTCCCAATCCTGGCGGATTGCCTTTGCAGCGCTGACCATTACGGGGCTGTGGATCCTAGGGGGCCAGGATGGGGTCTTTCGTCGCACGGCTGAATGGCAGATTTCTCACTATTACTACGGCATGGCCGCAGCGACGCTGATGGTCCTTTCCCTAGCGACTTTACCGGAGATCTATCGATCCCTTTCCTGGCGGCGCGTCCATATTATCCTCAATTGCATGGCGCTGGTGTTGTTTGTCATCCAGGGGATCACGGGCACCCGCGATCTGTTGGAAATTCCGCTGAGCTGGCAGGAATCGTTGATCTATCGCTGTAACTTTGAGACCCAAACCTGTCCGTAAATCCAGAGCCACAATTGCTCCCGCTTTTGTTTCACGTTCCTTCAATGATACTGAATTTAAACAATACTGAGTAGGATTAGTCTTGAGCAGGAATATGCAATAGCCAGCATTCAGTTAATTCTTTGCAATATATTTTGCAGAATTAACTCATCAAGGTGTTTTTGCACTCTTTTTGCCAAATCGTGACTGTGGATCAGCAATCCCATTTCCATATTGAGGGACATGGCATATTCCGTAAGGTTAGCACTGGTGATGAAAAGGTGCTGAGCATCTGCGATCGCCACCTTCATATGCAGGGAACCCGAGCGCCCTTGATGGTCAGCAGGTCGGATATCTCTTGGCCATTCATAAACCTTAGCAGCAGCAGTAAGCTGTGAACCCAAGCCCTGCTCTACTCCAAATGGCACATTTTCCTTGTGTTCGGAAGTCTCTGCGATAATGGTCACAGCCACACCCCGATGGACAGCTGCAAGCAGTGCGTTGGACAACTCCGAAACCTTATAGATGGCAAAGCTACAAATGATCAGTTGCATCTTGGCATTCTTAATCATTTGTAGCAAGACCTGTTCTGTTTGCCGAACCGGAATTTTAGAAATATTGGGGCCAGTCCAAACAATCTCAACTGCTAGCTTTTCGGCACTTTTCTGGATTGTGTAGTGAGCAGTTTCTAAAACACAGGAAATGGTTTGTTGGGATAGATGAGGCGATTCATAGTTCCAAACTTCTAATACCTCTGAGATCGTTCGTCGCCATAGTGGATTCGGAAGTTTGAAAAGAACCTCTGCTGGATTATCCTGATGACTAAAGTGTTCAACAACCATCTCAATCGTCGACTTTGGTAGCAAGGTGGCGGCCACAAAAATCTGATCCAGCAGCGGAGTAGGAAGTTCAGTCATCGACTAATCCAACTTGAAGAAAGAAAGACTTTGACGATCGGATTTAACCGTAGGGATAAGGACACCTCGATCTAGATATTTATTGCCACGTTCACAGGAGGTTTCGGGGCTAAACAAGCAGGAGTGACAAGAGGCCCAGTGCAGCGTCAGATCTTGTGAGCCTGAATGCTCAGCACATAAAGGATCAGAGGCACACAGGCCAACATGTTCAAGAGCTTGATCGATATGGCGGCCTAAAATATCTGGCTGCCCCAAGCTGACAAGACCTCCCAATGTCCCTTCACTATCTGGCGAAGCCGTGTAAATCAATACCCCTCCCATAGCAATATCATCATCTGACGTACTCGAATAGATACGTTCCCTCAGGCTAGCAGCAGCATAACCGCACTCAATGGCAAGCTGGCGCATCAACGCGTGGGCAAAGGAATGGAGCAATATATATCGAATCCTAGGAAAATTATCGGCTGGGGACTCGATTTTTCGAGCCATTCTCCATTGGGTATGGGCTTGGTGAAACTCTTTTTCAAAGTCCTCAACAACAGGACATGACTCCCAATCGGTCAGCGTATTTTCTCGAAACTGTAGAAAAATTCCTTCCCCGCGAATGTCAGTTGTCGGAACCCACCGGGGTTTATCTTGACTTAAGTCGGCAAGAGGCAAATCATCGTTGTATTGCATATCACTCAGATCACCGGGTGATTCAATGCGAGTGAAGCCGATGAGCGATCGCACCTCTCTCAATCGTTCAACTAAGACTGTTTTCTCAAAATACTGGTCATATCCGCTCGGCGCATCAATGGGCCTTAGATCTAGTAGCGACGAGTTTCTTGCTGGATTGGCTTCGGAGAGCACCAGCCACTCTGGAATCTTTAAATTGATCTCACCTGGATCCTCTTCTGGAACTGCATTGCGAAAATTTTGGATGGCTCTCCAAATTACTGTGGCCGAGATTTTTGAAAACGCCTTAAGCTGTCCAATTTTCTTTAGAAGTTCAATATTTTGCTCAGATTCAGTCGCTTCCAGCATATCCCAATGAGCTTCAATTAATCTCCCGAGCGATGTATCTTCCGTAGGAATTGATAAAACCGAAAGGGTCACAGGAAACCAGCTATTTGAGGCTCCCAGCAAGATAGATTTCATTTGCTCTCGACAGCCGTTCTCCTCAAAGGTTCGCAGGTGAGGATGTCTACCCCGGCACTGAGGCATGTTCTGCTCCGCTAGAGTCCCAAAGGCATCTGACAGGGCTCGTGACCTCCCACATGTCATACAAGTAACAATGACATCAGCCGCAGAACCAGAAATACCTTGCTCTTTCAGCCGTAAATCACTTTCACAAGTTGTTGAACCTTGATGAACAAAATATTTCCATGGGAAGTCATCGAGATGTCCTTGACGACACGCCACTAGAAATCTTGCAGGAACGACAGTAGGAGGTGTGCGGCCCTGACAATTGACATGAATATATCGAGTTTTATCGGCTCGGTAGGGATCAGTTTTAAGCTGAAAAATTTTGCTGCTAAAGGGTGCTAACCGACGACATCTCGGGCAGAGTCCCCAGCTAGGAAATGGAGAAACCGGGATGCCCACAGTCTGGGCTTTGTTGAATCCCCAAGATATCCTCTCTGATTCCGGTGGCGTAGGTGGAAGCAATAGCCTTTGAACTTGCTGACCTAGCTTTTTCTGAACTGCGGCCAAAAGACGTTCTTCTGAAAGTGGACTGCATTGGGTCGTGTCCCATTCATCAGTTCCCATAATCATCACGGAAAGATGAGGGAGATCAACCATTGCACCCACGCCAAAGGAAAACATGATTTGGCTGGAGCGAAGGTCTCCTACTTTAGTTACAGTATTAGTCATTATGGGTTGGCATAGGTTGAGGTAGACGAGTTAGGTCATCGTCAGGGACGTTGGGATTTAAAATCAAACCGATAGTCGGTTCAACATTACGCAGTGAATTCAGACAGGTAAAGGGTTGAAAGCCGTTGTGAATAGGCTGTTCTAATAAACCAATCGTGCTACCGTCTTTTTGGGTTTTGTAGCCTAGTAACTTTCCGCCGACAGTATCCTGAGCCTGGTCAAGCCAGTAGTCAAGCCGATAGTCTAACTCCCGTCTGACGACATCTCGAATATTGGGATCGCCGCTAATATGCCAAGCGCGATCAACAATATATTCAATGGCACTTTGAACATCAGGATCGTTGCGCTCAATTCTTCCAGCCGATTCGTTCTTATTAAATTCATCCTTAGACAAACGAACCAAAGAGACGAGTAAAGCCGCAAGTCCCCGATCCATTGCCCCAGAGGAGAAGGGGGTGAGGGACAGGTTTTCTACGTGCTGATAAAAGGTTGCATGGTAATATTCAAAACGTTCGTAATGGGATAAATCACGAGGTCTGGCCCAATTAAAAATGGTAAATACAATGCCTGGATGTTGTCGCCCTACCCGTGATGTCGATTGAATATATTCTGCGGTTGTTTTCGGTTGACCGGTGACGGCCATAACAGCGAGGCGGGGAACGTCAACGCCAACAGAAATCATATTGGTAGCCAGGAGGACATCCAGTGGTTTTCTCTGAGGTTTGTCTTTTTCCTTTTTATGGGTTTGAAATGGAGTTTCCATGTTATCTAAAACATCGGGGATATCCGTGGAAGACTTGCGAGAGGTCAGCTCTTCTACATTTGTCAGATATCGCTTCGCTAATCCGCGACGTTCCATTTTATTGAGGCGCTGTTGAATATCATCATCCACTAATCGACGGGTTCCACCCAGTTCTCTCATGGAATTGAAGTAGCCCACAAGGGTCATCCATGGATCTACCTTATCTCCAATATTATTGTAGAGATCCTGAGATGCAGATAAGAGGGCTGCATAAACTCGAATGGTCGCTGCTTTTAAGCGTCTTCCCGTGGCACAAATTCCAAGATAACGCCTTCCAGGGTTTGCTTCACTGGGATCTCGTTGTCTTGAAAAAAAGTTATCGGAGATGTCTAGCCCTTGTGGCGGAAAGATGTTGACTTTGCGCAGAAATAAACTATGAACTTGATCGCCCGCTTGACGAATGGTTGCAGTGGAGGCAATGACCTTGGGACGGACTAAAATGCCATCGACATCCCAGGAGGCTAATCGGTCGATTGCGGTTTCATAAAGACCGACTAAGGTGCCAAGGGGGCCACTGATTAAATGTAATTCGTCTTGGATAATCAGATCTGGAGGACGCAGTGGATTCACAGATTTGGTGATGGCTTTTGGAAAATCCTTGAGGGCAGGATGACTGTCAGAATCTTCAATGCACGGAGAACGGTAACCGTGGCGATCGCAATATCCATTTACCTGCCCAAAGATCATTTGCGTTTCCCCTTTCCAGGGCATTTGGGCAAATTTATCGACGGTAGCAATGAGTAAGGTCGGTAAGCGTCGATAGATCTCTTCATCTACCACAATAATGGGAAGGCCTTCTTGCGGAGATTGTTTGCGGCTGAAGGGACAATGTCCAAGGCGATCGCCGCAATGAATAATGGTTCGACTATTGCCTTTTTTAAAGGTGTTGACATTGATATGCCGACCTTTATCAATTGATGTACCACACCAGGGACAACTCGTGAGTTGATGGGGAGAACCTTGCCCGACGGGCATTCCATTGCGGAGCTCATTCACTCGTTCATGGCTTTCTTGAGTGGTATTGGGTGTTGTAGCCATTCCGACCCACAGACCAATGCGAAAGGGCTCTTGTCCCCAGCTTGTTTCATCTTCGCGTCGAACGACTTCGCAAGCACAGATCAAAGCGGTCGCTCGTTGAAACTGTTGCAGGGTCAACAGACGTAAAGTATATCGCATCAACACCGCAACACCGGCCTCTCCTGATCGTCCGGCGATGGTGCCCTGAAGACGGCGCAGCCCTATTGTATAGGCAGCCAAGCCCAAATAGGCTTCGGTTTTACCGCCTCCGGTGGGGAACCAGAGGAGATCGGCAATAGCCTTCGTTGGATCGCTGCGATCAGGATGCTTGAGGTCGGTGATGCTGGCAATATTGAGCAGAATAAAGGCCAGCTGAAAAGGATACCAGGTTGGGGAGCTAATTTCATCAAGGATGATGTCTTTTCCTTGACGCTTGTTTCTGGCATAGACGGAGCGAACCCGTTGCAGGTGCATGACCCGATTCATAAAAATGAAGGCCCGTGCCGATTGGGGGTCAGAGTCTAAAATTTTTAGGCCTTCGTTAATTCGTGTGAGCACAGTTTGGCAATTGGCTAAAGCCCGTTTGGCAGTGTCGTGAAAGGGTGATAACCCTTCATGGGGATCGTCAATTCGGTTGTACTGTTCTTGAATCCAATGCTCGTATGCATTAGGCAGAGCGATGAGCTTATCGACCAGTTCATCCATGGAGGCGTTGGCCAGGGCATTCATTTTCAAAACAAGACCCTTGAGTTCAGGAATTTCATCCGCAGTGGGAGGGGTAGATTTAGGAACTTCTTGAGTCGGAATAAAGGTGGTTTCTAGTTGGGTGGCACGGGTGGGATTAAGGGGGGCAGGGATGCAATGTACCCCGACGCCATGGCCCACAGCAAATTCCACCTGCCGCCGATAGAGCATATTGAGTTCTTTTCCGTCAGCATGATAGACAACATCACGATGTTGATTCTCTCGGATATGAGTTCGTTTACAGAAAATATCGGGTTGTTCCGGGTTGGCTGATTGAATCACGAGTTTAGGCTGAAATAACCAGGCCCTATCCTTTTCACTATTCTTTTCAGGTTCCGTTTGAGCATTAACCAGAAAGATGGAAATGAGCCAATCGTAATCTTCTTTACGAATATATCCGCGCACGAAAACGGCAAAATCACGATCGACCTGCCATTCGCGTATGGAGCCAAGTTTTAGGGGAATCGGCGGGGACTGACTTTGAATTGGATAGCGTTTCCAGACCGTCTTGGGGTTGCCCACTTGGGTTTGATAGGCTTCGCTCTTGTTTCGCTCATACTGACCCCAACTGGCAATAATCTGAATCTGATCAACCGCCCCATCTACGCAAAAAGTTAGTCCCATGGATGAGGGAAAAATGCTAGGGGCTAGTGCTGAAGCCGCTTCGCCCTTTCCATCTTCCGTCAGGGTTGGATCATGATCGCCTAAATCATCCTGGAGTTCTGGAATTTCATCTAAGTCGACGGAGTCAGTAGCTCGACGCTGGGGAGCTAGCATCCCCACGAGATAACGGCTATTGACTCGGGTTTCATTAATCTCTTCATATTCGCCCTCCGCTGGCCCTAACAGATCCTTGATGACTCGTTTTTCGAACTCTTGACGGATGCCATAGCCTGAGAGATTTCTCAAGATGGGGAGGGGCGTCTCAGGTTCAAGATTGGACTCAGCAAATGGCTGGGAGTTCGGCGTCTTTCTATCCTTTGTGGATATCTGATTGGGAATAACAGCTTGCTGTTCTAAGAAAAGAGCTTGATCGGGGTGGGCAGAGGCATTGGCCACCCACTCAGTTTCAAACAAACGGCTTGGTTCCCAAATGACGGGAATGTTTGCTGGCTTGGGGTTGACCTTTTGTTTAGGGAGTGAGGGAGTTGGAATAACTTCGTGTTCTAAAAAGTAGGCGATATCAGCTTGGATGGCCGCTGGCATTCCCGTTTCAATACCAAGGGCATCGATATGATCTGATAAATCCAAGCCGTCCAATAAACTCACTAGGGCTGCATTTTCAACCTCGATTACGTCGCTCCAGTCGAGCTGAGCCTCATGGTTTTTGAGTTGCTGGTTAATCACGCTTAGATTCAACTCGCCAGGAAATTTAGAGGGAAGTTTGATGATGTTCATTGTGGAAGACCTCCCAGATTCCACAGGGTAGGATCAAAGTCTTGGAGCAAGGGACCGGGCTTTTTGGCTGGCACGATCACGAGCAAGGCTCGCATGGCTCGGGTCATTCCCACAAACAGCGATCGCCGCTCTTGCATTAAGTATTCATCTTGAGCTTCTTCGGTCATTCCCTTGGGCATGGGAGGAAAGGGTTTGGTCAGAAAGCCTGCGATCGCTACAATCGGAAATTCTAGCCCTTTGGCAGATTTTAGAGTGATGACTTTAATGCCTCGACGGGTGATATCGAGTTGTTTACTCGACATAAAGGTGGCAGGAAGACCGAATTCATCGAGAGATTTAGCCATTTGTTTACCGACGGTTTCGCTGGGGGTAAGGATGGCACAGGCCCCCAGGCCAAGGCGAAATTCGCGAGCAGCGGTTTGACAAAACTGGCTCAGTAAATTGATTTGGGCGACGGCGTTGGTCACGGCCCTGACTGCAGGATTTGGGCCAGCATGGATATATTGCCGTTCGGTCAGGGAATCGGGGTCGAGTTGACCTGATTGAAGATACTGGTGAGCCGCTTCGTCGATTTCACGGGTGGTGCGATGATTGGTGCGCAGAATACCAGTGCGGCCGACAAACTGAAGGTCAGAATGAATGTCACTCCAGCGAAAGCCACTGCCATAGATGGACTGGTTGGCATCGGCAGTCAAAAATAGACAGTTGGGATGCTGACAAGTTTGAAGGAGAAAACGAATAGTGTTGGGGGGCAAATCCTGGGCTTCGTCGATGATGACGCCGTCGAATTGGGGGGGATCTGGAATTTCCTGAAGGAGATCTAGAGCTTGGTTTCTAAGTTGTGCCCAGGTGATGAGGTTGGATTGTTTGAGCTGTTGATTAAACTGTTCTCGGAGCTGCCAAATCGCTCGACGTTGGGTTTGGTTAAGTCGCACCCGACGCCCATTGCGTGGGGTTTCTAAATATTCCTCCAGGGTCGTTAGGGTTCGGCCTTCAATGATGCATTCAATTTCGTCCCGCAGATAGTTGGGGTGAAGACGTTCGAGAATGATTTGCTGAGCTTTTCTTTGCAGGAGGCTGCCTTCCAGGGACTGAATCGTTTGCTGACGAGCAGTGGCCATCAGTTTAGCAATCTGGGGGGCTTTAGCAATGGCGGGAATCCTTTGATAGCGAGCCACGAAGCTTCGCATGAGGGAGTCTGCGGTTTGAACGCTGACGCGGCGGGTGTCCTTTCCGAGAAGTTGGGTAAGGAGTTGCTGCGAAAAGGTGACGAGGGCGTTGGTGTAGGTGGTGAAGAGAAGTTGGGGCTGTTCGATGCCGTCGTCTCGCAATTTTTGGATCAGTTCTCGGGTGCGATAGATGGCCACAGTACTCTTGCCGGTGCCAGGGCCACCTTTGAGCAGGGTTGGGCCTTGAGCATTGGAGGCCCAGGTGACGTATTTTTCTTGTTCAGGGTTGAGTTTGAGCAAAAAGCCAAGCAGGTCACCCTCTTTGTAGCGCAAGAGGTCGTGGGGGTCTTGGGTGATCAAACTGGGTTGACGGAGGACTTGATCAAAGTCGGGAGCAGTGATGCAGTCAAAAACCCGTTCACGGACGATTTCGGGGACATCAATGGTGGTCAGATCGTTGAGGGTTCTACAGCGCAGCAGGTCAGGATGATAATCGGCAGGAATCCTCAATTGTTTGAGCAGGCTTTCATCAATTTGCGTGGGTAACAGATTTTCGGTTTTTTTCTGGGTGGGTGGGGACAAAATCTGAGGAGTGGGAGCAGGGCTCAGAAGTTCCTCAAGATTGGGGAGTTGGCTGAGGTCCAGGCTGGTGGGTTCGGCGATGAGTTGATTTTTCTTATCGTAGATGTCTTTGCGGGCATCAACACCGAGGAGCGCAACCCATCCGTCGCCATAGGTATAGATGATGCGAAAGTCTCCGGATCGGAGGCGATAGATTTTGCCTTTGTAGCCGTGGAGTTTTTTCTTGAGGTTGCCTCGTGGGCTGGGGTCATCGGCCAAAAGTTGGATTTTACCCAGAATTTGCTGCATGTATTCTGGGGGAATGGCCAGCAACTGATTCAAAAAGGTTGGTTTTTGGATTAGCTCGAAGGACATTCAGACAAAACGAAGGACCTTTCAAATGCTAGCGTAGGGATAAAGGTTCTGCTTATTTTTCGTAAAATTTTAATGAATTATTCATACTTTGACAATTTATCGGAGGCAGAATTGTTACAACAGGCCAAAGTTGAGGCGCGCTTGCGACAGAGGGATTCCAGGATTACGCAATCTCAAGTTGACCAGTGTTGGATCCGCAGTGATGGATCTGGGTTAGCGCCTTTGAATGGAAGGTGCACCTTGACTCAGGCTGCCAGGCTGAGCCTGTGGATCTCAGGCAGATTTTTGGACAGCTGTCATGGAGGGACGTAGATAGGATTGTGGTGAGCGATCGCCTTCTATAACCCGCTGATGCCAACTTTAGATCGGGCTAATCAAGCATTTCAATTTGTGCGGCACTCTTCACAAAGAAGATAGAGACTTCACGGGTAGCATTTTTTGACTCAGGAGTCATGGTTTTTAGCCTTTTCCCATGCAGTTCGTGGGGATTATCAACTTCGAAAATGGATCGAAATACTGCCTTGTCCATCACAACATGGTTCAAGGTACTGCCATTATTCTCTTCCTTGAGATACAAAACATAGTTATTTTGCTCAGCTTTCCAGCCGTGAACCTTTCCGACTAGAATTCTGGGTTTAAATCCTTTCGGACAAAATAGGTTTACATCTTCTTTGGAGAAATCAGCACAAACCAGAATTTCATCGACTGTTTGCATGATGGTTTTGAATTCTTTGTAGTCAGGCTCTTGCCCAGATCCATAGTTGGCCTTGCGTTGGACTGACTTTGGAGCCGCTTCCATTGCTTTTTTTAGATTCGCACTGTCATTGTTGGATAGCTTAGGAGAGAAGTACACTCCAGAGCCAGGGATAGCTCTGCTCTGAAAAATTAGTCTTAACTGACTATCCTTTTCTATCCGATTGTCTGTAATTGCCGCAGCACCTACTTCAGCATTTCCAGCCTTTACCATTTCGACAATCTCGTGGCCGCGATGACCGGTCGAAACTTTTATAGTTTTGCCAAATAACTCATAGACTGGAACAACAAAACTAGAAGCAGATTGCAATATTTCTCCGAGTGCTATTTTGGTTGAAGAATTGATCTGATCTATGCCTTCAATATTGCTATTAGATCTCACAAAAAAGCCAGAGGTATATGTGTCGTTTCTATTTTCTGGAAACATCTTAAATCCCCATGAGTATTGATTGTCCTTAGACTTGATAGACAAGATTGGAGATGACGCAAAAAAGATATCCCATTGCTTATTTTTAATCTTATACTCCGCAACTTTATAACTAATGTCTTTTCTCCCTTCAACAACCACATTAATTTTTTTATTCCGTAATTTATTCCATAAGTAGTCCACAAAGTTATTCGGAACCAAAGTCTCTTCTAAATATGTTTCAAGATCGGTCAGCTTCTCCGGATCAAGGATAGTTCCGAAGATAATTTCTGAGGATTCAACCCTATAGCTCTTTTGAAATTGCCAAAAAGAAACCCCTAAGGAAGCAAAAATCCCAACAAAAATCAATGTAAGAATCAGGCGATACTTTTTCTCTACAAACCAGAATGAAGTATAACAAAAATCAAATTTACTGTTCAAGCGAGATGGATCTCTAGCGATCGCATCAAATATCTCACCAAGCTGTTCGTTGATAGATTCGCAACAGACAAAGTCAGTAATATCCCTTCTCACTTTATCGGATAGCTTTGACCAAGTTTTGAAGAGAAGTCTTTGCTGAGTTTCGTTAAGACTATCAACCCCGCTAAAATCAAGCTTGAAATTACATCTCTCATCTGCCAATGATTTACCTAATTTCAGCAGTTCAAAGTTCTTGTCAAGAATAGGTAATACTTTGACAATATAAACGTCATTACTATTTCTAGCCATTATTTTCTGACACAATTCCAATAACTTTCATTAATTCCCTTGAGAAGGCTAGAGGGACGAATTGTGGAAGCACACACCAATAGGCGATACTTTGCCCTTGAGCAAGCTACATAAAACAATTGTTGATATTGTTTTTTAATTTGTATCGCCTCATGAGTATTTTTAGAGGTAATATTTTGGGGAAAGATACCTTCCTTTAAACCCGCAACAACAACAAAAGGAAATTCTAGACCCTTAGAGTCTTGTACAGACATCACCTTAATCCACCTGTCAGACAAACCATAATTTTCTCTACTATCAACATATTCGGCAGGAAGTTTATGGTGGGTAAGCTGAGATGATAAAAGGTTTCCGTAATCAGCATTCGGAACAAGAATAACGGCAGCAAAACGAGGATGTTTAGGATTTTCTCGAACCGATCGATCTAAAAAGTCTTTTATGTATTCGACCTGAGTAATCGGATCGTCTGTAAAAAGGAGTTCAGGTTTGCTTCCTGATTGTCTTTCAGACCTTGCAGATCTAAAGCCTGGAACAATGTTGTTATAAGCTCTCCAGACTTCATAAACACTCCTAAAGCCTTTTTTTAACTCTTTAGTCTCACCTTGATAACCGATATAGTGCTGAATATGATCCCAACCAAACGATCGCTGGTACAGAGATTGATCCGTGTCAGCAGTTAGATAGAATCCTTCTTTTGGAGCCAAGTTGAAGAGCAGCTTTAGGGCAATCGGAGATAGATCCTGCGCCTCATCAACGATAATATGATTGTAGAAATAGGTCTTGTTAGTTTCTACTTGAGATAAGACTTTACATTTTAGCTTTTCTATGGTTAACAGTCCACTTTTATCTAGTAAATCTGTCCATTTAAGATATATTTTCCAGATTATCTTTCGCTGAGATTTGTTCAGTTGTTTATCTCGCCCAAATCTAGGATTATCAATGTAATCCTGTTCACTCTTAATCCCTCGACCATCAATCACAAGCTGAAATTCTTCCAAAATATAACTGGAGGTTATATCTTGGAAGAATTGAGAAATTCCTTGAACTCCATGCATTAGCTCAATGGAGCTATCTAATATAAGATTTGCTTGCTTTTGATCACAGATTTTATGCGTGCTGTTATTTGCAAAAAATATTTCTTCAGCGACTTCTGTTACTGTTTTTACTTCAACAGAAAATTTCTCTAATTCTGAGCCTATGAGAGTTTCAAGATAGTCTTTCGATTGCTCGGCTAGAGCTTCATTATGGGTTGTGAAGAGAATCTTATTTTCCCCAGACTCAAGCAACCTTTTAACCTTATATAAGGCCAGAATAGATTTTCCGGTCCCAGGACCACCCTTAACCAAAACTGGCCCCGGCTCTGAATTTTCTAGAATTGCTTTCTGTTCGTCAGTCAGGTATAGATTTCTGATGATATATTCTGATCGCGATATATCATTGTTAATGTATTTATTAAAATCAGATTCTGATGACAGATTATAAAACGTATCATTTTCTACTTCTTCAATAGAAGTGGATGAATTCAATGTAAAATTTTCAATAATATAGTCGATGTATTCAATCGGTAAATCGAGATTTAAGATTTCATCTTCATCTGTAATTCTTAATAGTTTATCCCAATATTTTTTAGGAATTCTAGATTTAATTAGATCTGCAATTTTTATAATAGTTTCTTCAGACTGAGGTTCATCAACGATTAGTTCTGCAATCTCAATTTCATGAAAATTATCCGATTCAGAATATATTCTTTGGGCATCTTTGATTGGTTCAAGATTTTTATAGGTTTTACCATTTCGCTTGCGGATATCAAGAAGAATCATAAAATCAGATTTATGTATATAAAATAATCTGTAGGAATTTGAAATTTTTAATTTAAAGCATTTTCCTCCTTCAACTTTTTCCGCTTTTCTCAGGTATTGCGAATCAGCCTCTACGTTGCGGATAAATTGATTGAGAGACAATAATACATTTTTGGGCGTGTTTACTATAGACTGTAAAAATGTCTGAGAAACTGCGATTTTCATTTTTAATTACTGTCTATCTGTTGTAGTTACTGTCTGTCTGGCTGATGTCACAAGACACGATAGATATAGATAAAATCAACCTAAGAAATCTCATATTTTTATGAAGTAATCCTAGATTGTGAAAAGTATTTTATCTATAGAAAATAGGATTTACATTAAAATACGTAAGGTAATAGTTCCCCAGAAAATTTAAAAAGGATCAAAATCTGTTGAGAATCTTGAGAGTGCTTCTCAACAGAGATAAGGCAATGGAGGATCCCCTTGTGAGGATAAGGGGAGACTAGCGCGATCGCCCTGCAATTTCACCGAGAATCCTCTCCAGGACAGTAGGGAGATGATGAAGCACTTCGTCATTGGAAAAACGCAAAACGCGATCGCCACTTGCCTCAAGCTGTGCCGTTCGATCCTCGTCGTAATCTTTCTGGTGCTCATGAATTCCACCATCAATTTCGATCACTAGTTTCAGCTCAGGACAATAGAAATCGAGGATAAATCGTCCCACCGGATGTTGGCGGCGAAATTTATAGCCCGCTAGTTTCCGTCTCCGTAAGGCTTCCCATAACCTCGCTTCGGCAGGAGTGGATCGACGGCGCAGCGATCGCGCTGCTTGCTCTGTTTTGGGTAAGCTGTTTCGAATTCTTGAATTGTGGCGACTCATGGGGGTGGCCAAGCTGTGGAGTAGCGTTCCATTTCATTGTAGGGGTGGGTCGCAAGACTCTAGAGGCCCTCTCCCCCGGCCCCTCTCCCAATTTGGGAGAGGGGAGAACGGTAGGATGCACAACGTTGGCCGGTTCCCCTTCGCCCAAACCTGGGCGAAGGGGGTAGGGGATGAGGGCCGACTCG
>NZ_JTHE03000080.1 GCF_000817775.3 Lyngbya confervoides BDU141951 | reverse complement strand
ATTGACAAATTAGAGTTAATAGGACACCTAACTTTCCGTTGGTCATTCTCAATAAGCTTGAATTATTCGAGGTGCCCATTCACCTGATCGAGGGCCATCAGGAACGGTTCTACCTGAAGCTTTTTGGCTAGTTCAATAAATTCTTTATTATCTTTTACCTGATCAAGGAATTTTCCCGCTTCCCCAACCAGGCCCTGAACGCCGCCAGAAAAGTTCTGAAAGATACTCATAATATTCTATTTGAGGAGATTATTAACCGAATACACACAAGTTTGATTTTATCCAGAGTGGGACTTCAATTAACTTCCAGTTAGTGTACCTTGTAAGTCTTTTGAGTGAGTCCTAAGTTTTGCAAAACATAAATATCCTGAACCTACTTTGGACAAACACAGGTTGTGCGGCTTCTCTTCAAGCAACTTTTTGATCTGGTCAATTGTCGCTTTGGGGTCTGCTCAAAAATTAAGATCCCTAACGTTTGCTTATCAGTGAGTGAGCCGGTGGGTAAAACCAAGGTCAATTCATTGAGGTCAACAGAATCGCGAAATCAGAGCTTCCGCTACCATCCCATATGCACCTCAAATCGATGCTCAACGCCTTACGGCATCAGAGGTTTCGGCACCACCAAACTAGCCAGTGGAGCCGGGAAAGCCTGAAACGTGCTCAACGCCTTACGGCATCAGAGGTTTCGGCACCATTTCCCTTTGGTCCACTCCGCAGGGTTCCATTCGTGCTCAACGCCTTACGGCATCAGAGGTTTCGGCACCCCAACGCCTGTGAGGTTGAAAAAGTAGGATCGCTGTGCTCAACGCCTTACGGCATCAGAGGTTTCGGCACAATTGGTTTTTAGCCTGTATCCCTTGCGCTATATAGTGCTCAACGCCTTACGGCATCAGAGGTTTCGGCACAAAACTGATCAGCAGTGATACCCCAAACAGGATAATGTGCTCAACGCCTTACGGCATCAGAGGTTTCGGCACAAACGTAACGATCCCCGGCATTCGTGAGAAGTTTTTGTGCTCAACGCCTTACGGCATCAGAGGTTTCGGCACCCAAAATTATTGGCCGTATAATTATTGGTATTAATGTGCTCAACGCCTTACGGCATCAGAGGTTTCGGCACGCAAAAATCATTTCACCGTAAATGATTGCTTTGTTGTGCTCAACGCCTTACGGCATCAGAGGTTTCGGCACTTGTCCAGTGAGCTTAGCCCGTAGCTCAGTCTCGGTGTGCTCAACGCCTTACGGCATCAGAGGTTTCGGCACTGCTACCGCTGCTGGTGAGACGTTAGATATCAGCGGTGCTCAACGCCTTACGGCATCAGAGGTTTCGGCACGAGCCCAGTGGGGCAGCGATTCTTCGTACAACCGGTGCTCAACGCCTTACGGCATCAGAGGTTTCGGCACTACTCTATGAGGCAATTTTATATGATTTGTGGGAAGTGCTCAACGCCTTACGGCATCAGAGGTTTCGGCACGAGCGCGAACGTTGGCTCCTGGGTTGGTTGTGTCCCGTGCTCAACGCCTTACGGCATCAGAGGTTTCGGCACATGAATTTTCCGTTCTCTTTGGTGAGATGATCTCTGTGCTCAACGCCTTACGGCATCAGAGGTTTCGGCACGAGTGATCGACAAGGCCTCTGAACGCGCCTTAGAGGAGTGCTCAACGCCTTACGGCATCAGAGGTTTCGGCACGCGATATTCTTCATGAAGCGCTAGAGACCGTTGGGTGCTCAACGCCTTACGGCATCAGAGGTTTCGGCACTTGCGGACCTCTAAGGCAGACCCAGACAAGGTCGCGTGCTCAACGCCTTACGGCATCAGAGGTTTCGGCACAAAGCGATCTCTACGGATCTATGCGATCTTTGAGAGTGCTCAACGCCTTACGGCATCAGAGGTTTCGGCACTCGAGGCTCTCATTGAGGATGGCTTGATCTTTGTGGTGCTCAACGCCTTACGGCATCAGAGGTTTCGGCACGCGTTATCCTCTCATACAGTTTCGTGTAGATTACTGTGCTCAACGCCTTACGGCATCAGAGGTTTCGGCACAGGGGCGATCGCTGCAGGTCAGGGAATAACCCCCTGTGCTCAACGCCTTACGGCATCAGAGGTTTCGGCACTCAAAATCATCCCAGGTCGGCTCCTGATTGATGCCGTGCTCAACGCCTTACGGCATCAGAGGTTTCGGCACGGCTGACCCTGCGGTCAGCCCTCTATTACTTGATAGTGCTCAACGCCTTACGGCATCAGAGGTTTCGGCACACAAAGGGTATAAAGTTGTAAAAAATTTAAATACTGTGCTCAACGCCTTACGGCATCAGAGGTTTCGGCACAAAGAAGTGCTCCAAGCCTATGAGGAAAATGGCTCGTGCTCAACGCCTTACGGCATCAGAGGTTTCGGCACGCTCCTGCTCCGCTACGGCGCTAATAATCTGCACAAGGTGCTCAACGCCTTACGGCATCAGAGGTTTCGGCACTCTTGTGCTGCACCTAACTCATCCGTGAGTCGTTCGTGCTCAACGCCTTACGGCATCAGAGGTTTCGGCACCACCCAGCACTCGCATCCTTATCCCCAAAGATTTCTGTGCTCAACGCCTTACGGCATCAGAGGTTTCGGCACAACCTTCTTGGTTTTGATCCAAGTCAGAATTTGTTGTGCTCAACGCCTTACGGCATCAGAGGTTTCGGCACGGCGCGTCGTGAAAAGCCGACTGACTCGGGATTGTTGACCAACTTTGCAAGGAACGTCCTCTTATTTTGGAAAATTTCCCACGCATCCGGCTCAATGCCCTATTGCAAGCTTTCACAAACACACCTGGAACCAATGGTTAACCCACATTATAGCCATCTTGCATGCACCAATCGCGATTCTTAACACCCCAAACCCTCCTATTCATAAACCCTCGCGCCTCTAAAACCGCGATCGCACCCTAAACATGCAGCGATGCTTGTCAAATCATCCGAAAGCTGGGCTGAGCTGTCTCCCAAACCCCTTCACGATTATACAAAGGCACCCGTTCACAACAGCGATGGCATAGCCCTACGATGAGCAAATCATCCTCTGGCTTTAAGATTTTTGCCAGCTCCCAGCGCAGCTTCTCGCGATCGCGCTGACTCAACGAAGCCCGAAAAATCGAAAGCTGCACCGACCCGCCATATCCCTTGAGTAACTTGTAGGCCCGTCGCCAGCGCTTGGGACAGCGAATGTCGTAGCAAATCAAATAGTCATGCTTGAGTTCTGCCATCGCGTTACCTCACCACCAACTGGCCAAATAACCCCGCTTCGCCCGTCCATTCCTTTTCCAGTAGCCGTACCTCCAGCTCCAGTAACCGCCGATAGGTGAGCGAATAGTCCAGCACCGGATGTTTCCAGGATTCGGCCTTGCGCTCCTCATATAGCCGCACAAACTTGCGTCGGCCGAGATCGCTTAACCAAACCTGATCTCCTCGCACCGTAAAATCTTCCTGCACCTCCCACATCCCCCGATTTAGGGAAGCTACCACCACCATATCCACCAGCGGCACCCGAAAAATCTCCATCAAATCCAGCGCCAGGGGCGGAGCCTGCGTGCGCGGCTGATGATAAAACCCCAGCGCTGGCTCCAGCCCCACTGCCAACACCGCATTCATGACGTCCTTGAGCAGTAGCGCGTAGCCAAAACTCAGCAGCGCATTCACCCGATCCTTCGGCGGTCTACGGTTGCGCTGGCTAAACCGTAGCGCTGGCACCTCAGTCCGCAATAGCCCATCAAAGGCCCCAAAATATTGCGCTGCTAGATTGCCCTCCAATCCGAGTAAAGATGCGACAGACTCCGCTAGAGTCACCTGCTTCAAAACGGCCTTCATCTGAGCGATCGCCCCGGTTAGCTCGGGTAAGTTGCGGCCGCGATTACCGCGCATGAGAAACTTACGCTGGCTTTTGCCGCGACAAACCACCAACTGCCGCGCCAGCCGCAGACAAAGCGCTGGCTGAGTCAGGGCGGCATATTGACCCAGCCGCCGCTGAATACTCCCCTGGCGAGTATCGAAGCTGCCGATATAGCGCCCCCCACCGGAGACAAAATGGACCCCGATTGCTTGATCGGCGCAAAAATGTAGCGCCTGGGTGGAAATCTGCGAAAAGCTGTGCAGCACCACCTGTCCCACCTGCCGGGCCGGAATCATTTCTGAGTCCTGCTCGCGGCGCAGCACCTTCAACTGTTCCCCAGTGCGTCCGACTCGGGTGCCCGGCTCCAGGATATGGACAATCTGGCGATCGTCATCGGCAGGAAATAGCCGCACCGGTTGCCAGTGACGATCGTGCGCCAGTCTCGCTTCCTCCGGCAGGCAAACGGGAGCCAAAGAGCAACGGGTACACAACCGTTCGTTGTCGGTGACCGGTGGTCGAGCCGTGGAAGAGCGCAGCTGTTGAGCCTGGGCGATCGCGGTTTTTACCCATTGCCGCCCGGCCTCCTCTAAGGGAACCCGCACCAGCACATTGTCGGCATGGTAGCGGATTCGTCCCTCCGGAATGGTGATCGCTAAAGCGGCTTCCAGCAGACAGGCATAGGCCAGAATTTGCAGGCGATCGCTTTCCCAAGCCTGGGGATGATTGTTCTCGTCTCGAAAAGCCCGTCCCCGCTTGTGTTCGTAGGGAATCACCTGGCCATTGCGTTTGCGCAGCGCATCCACTCGTCCCCGCAGACCAAGCGCAACATCTTCCAAAAATAAATCTTCCCACTCGCCGTCTTCCTGTTCCTCTAGCTCCTCGTGCAGCTTGCGTCCGGCAAAGACGGCAGCATCCTGGGTGTAGAGTTCCTCAACTTCTTCCAGATAGAAGAGCCGGGGACAGTAGGCAAAGGCGTGCAGTGCGGACACCTTGAGCGTTGGCGGAGCTTCAGCGATCGGAGTGGTTGGATGCATGGCTGTTGTTGGGAACTAGGACCATTTCAATTCCACCTTGGCCTATGAACCCGGCAAAATTACTTCCGCGTACAAATTTACTAGCTCATTGGGACCTCCGTCCTTTTGCACCAATTGCCTTCGCCTTTGACACTCCCACGGCTGAAGCGCGTGGTTTTTGATCCTAGATCTATAATCAACTCAAATACCTCCACTCTTTATAGATCCGATGATTGCAAGTCCGAGCTTTCTAACCCCGGAAGAGTATTTCGACTGGGAGGCCGCGCAGCCAGAACGACATGAGTATTTTGACGGCGCGACTTATGCAATGGCTGGAGGCACGTTGGCCCATGGACGGATCGGACTTAATATTAGTGCTTTCTTAAACGCGCAGGTACGGAGCCGGCAGTGTCTCACCTTTAACTCCGACTGTCGCGTGGGAATCAGTGAAGCAGGACCCTTTACCTATCCTGACGTGAGTGTTAGCTGTGATGAGCGCGATCGCACGGCTCAACAGTTTATCCAGCACCCTTGTTTGATTGTGGAAGTTTTATCGGCGAGCACTGAGGCTTATGATCGCGGTCGCAAGTTTGAGCTATACCGACAGTTGCCCAGTCTTCAAGAATATATGCTGGTCGGATCCGAGACAAAAACAGTGGAACTCTTTCGCCGAGATGAAGCAGGAGCCTGGCGGTTTTTTGTTTACGGTGAGGGCCATGAGGTGACGCTAGCCAGCGTCGGGGTAACCCTGAGCGTCGATCAAATTTATGCAGATGTGGCGATCGCTCCCTTGGGTGGCGTGCAATTGCTGTCCTAGCAAAATAGCCTGCTCAATCGGGGAAGTAACAAGGATGCTGTAAGCCTTAGCTTTTGGCCTTGCGGGTGGACTTCACCTTGGCGGGCTTTTGGGGAACGGCTGGGGGCGCAATAGCAACCCAGCAGTCATCAGCTAATGGGTTCGTTAGGAGTCCATGTCCATGCATATTGTGGCGGCTCGGAGCTAGCTTCATCGAGCGGAGCATATAGAAAGCTAGTGGTTCGACTATTGTCAGAGCGATTGATACCAACTGTCAGGCGATAAGAGCCTCGCATGGGCGGATCATCTGGCTGCATCTGAACATACCACCGTGTTAAAGGGAGTTCATCAACTATATCAATCTGGTCAAACAAAAAGTTGTTGTCTCCTGCAAACGGCAACCCATAGCGAGATTCATCCAGTTGCCCTTGTAAGCCTTGTTTGACGCGCTCCAACAACCCACTATCCCCCTGTATTCCCAGGATCATATCTAGGCCGACGAGTAATTCTCGTCTGACTGGTGTAATCCAGAATTTTGCACCGTGGGTACGTTGTTTTAGTTCTTTTCCGGAAGCACCGACAGGGTAACTATGTAACTGCTGATAAAGGGTGCAAACCTCGCTATCGGTTTCTGGGACTACCTCATTGTTAGGGAGTTTTCGGCACGGGATGCCAATGGCCAAGTTTAGACAGGGCAAATCTGATCGAATGAGCGTGGTGACTCCGTTGATGCGATCGCGCATTTCGATGCCCGCCAGATTCAGGACTAGCCCGAAGGCAGCTGAAGGCGGCATAATAGGAGCCGTAGCGCGATACACACCGGCTTGAAAACCACGAAATGCGGCAAACGGCGCACGAATCCGCAACCAAAGACGATCCATCTAGGCTGCCTCCGACTTGAGGAACGCTTCAGCTAAGCCTGCCAACAGAGTCTGTGGATTATCGTAAAACGTCACCCCCGCTTGAGCTAGTTGCTCTTTCTGGGTAGTATCCATACTGCGGGCTAGCTCCCCACCAATCCAAAACTCATTTGCAGGTAAGTCATTTTCATTGATACGTACAAGGTCTACAAAATTACCTTGATCATCAAAGCCATAAGTGTTGTAGCCTGCAACCAAACTTGGTGTCAAACGAGCGACGATGCTTTTGGGTGCCATCTCGTAATAGCTACGAGCATGTCCCCCGGCCACATCAGAGAGCTGAGCGATCGCATTGAGCAGAGCCTTTGTCCATTCGGGCTGGGCTTTGCAGTCAGAGTACGCTAGGGCAAAAGGATATTGATAGGCGGTATGGGCAACTTCTCGATGGAGCAACGCCGATGTAGAAGCATTTTTCCAGGGACTAGCACCAGCATTAAGGGGGGATTGATGAAAGGTTGCATCAAAGCGGTAGGGCGTTAATGCCACAGCCATGTTCATACGCAGAACACTGTCACGCTTTGATGGCAATCCCTTATTTTTCTTAATTGCATCGTTATCGGCCACCATAAAGCCAAACAAAAAGTCATCCGCGTATTTTTCTGCATTGGGGAACTCTTTGAATTCCACAGCCAGTTGATCCTGATCATGTAAACGCTTACGATTACAGGGCAGATCAGTCTTTGCCAGCATTTCTCGCAGGGCATTCCGCATCGATTCGGGGCTGATGACCGTATACTCTTGCTTACCTTGGGCAATTTTTTGCAGCACAGTCCGATTTTCTTCGCTCTCCCCACGATAGTTAGAGCTAGGAGCAGGATAAGTTAGGACGGTTGCAAATAAATTCTTGTTCATGAGGTTTATCTTCTTAATTACGTGTGAGTGTGAATTAACTGTTGGCAGATAGGGCTAGGAGCGTCAGGGTGCGAATTTTGTCCGTATCTTGATACAACGCCTGAGTTAGGGCGACAAAACTCTCAGACTTCATGTGCTGAGGCACAGAACACAAGCTAGAGACAAAATAATTGATAAAGTCTGTTTGCTCAGTGCGGCTGCGAACATCCAGAAAAGCTGACTTAGCAACTTTTGCCTTCATTTCCGTATATTTCGCGTATCCCGGTTGTTTGTTTAAATTCTCTTGTTTCAGTCCTTTCCATTCTGACTTCCACTCCAAATCATATTTTGACTTCAGCTTGCGACCCACATAGTTTTTAACAAGCTGGAAAACCATAGATTCAATTGCTATTGTCGTTTCGCTCATCTTTTTCTGTTCCTCGCTTAATGCTTCAACCTTTTTGCGTACATCTCGACGAAAGTATTCATTTTCAATACTTAGCTCATAGGGTAGGGTGCAGAGCAGTGCATCAAAGCCGCTATACCAAGGAGAGTGATTTACCAAATTCAGTAAACATTGCCTCCGAAATAGAGGACTCCAGAAGTTCTGTCGAATCTGAGTATATTCATCAATCATCTTCTCTTCTGGATCGAGGCGAGCCATGCTGAGTAGGCGGATATTATTGCCCTGTTTTTCAGTATGAATTACGTCTATTCCCAAAACAGCAGAGGCAATAGCTTGTTCACCTGTCGTCTGAGTAAGATGATCGCGTAATCGCTTCATCATATCGAGGGCACTTTCGACTGCTAAATCGACAATGCAATCACGGGGGCGGTAGCCGGATAACTCGGGTGAGCGGTCGCTAAGGATTATTGGCAACTCCTCACAGAACCACTGTAAGTAAGCAATATCAGGAATCGCAACGGCATAGCCTACAAAATCTCGCTTACCCTCATTATTAACAACAGCAGGTACGTAAATCTGCGCTGCAAACAACCAAAAATGCAGCAGAAACTGGAATCTAGCTCGATCCTTAAAAGGAATATTTTCCGCATTGTTGGCTTGCGCACCTAGGAAGTAGGTACTAGGCAAGTCTACGGTATATTCTTCAGGCTGAACCAACTGTTTCCAGACCTTGGCTATATCATCAGTGGCCGCCTCTTCGGCTCTGGCTTCAAAGGGTTTCCGGGTTGCAGGCACCCCCCGCAAAATACTCCACACCATATCCCGCCAGAGCTTGATCCAATGACCGTTTTTACCGTCAGAGCTCGGGTCATAACTGACATCTGCAAGAAAGGAACCCTTGGGCACAACAACTGGGTAGATATAGACTTTCTTGATCTTCTGCTTCCCTTTTTTATCGATTTCTTCTCGTTCTTCCTCACGCAAAGGGGGAATCACTTCCTTTTGTCTATTTTTGAGTGGCTGTGCCCGTTCCTGCTCCTCTGTGCTGGCCGCATAAATTTCATCAAATAGGGCTTCTAGACCCGCTTGATTTAAATCTAATGTCGCCCCTTTATCCTCCAGTCGAGTGAGCTTGCAAATTGCTCCTGCTTCAGCCTTTTGTTTAAACTCCGGCTGTCGTTCCATCCATTGCAAGACCAGCACCAGTCCTGCCAACCCTGCCCGATGCTGGGATGAGGGTAATTTCGCAAGCTGATAATCCAAAGTCAGCACATCAACTGCTGGTAGTTGTTTAGTCTTTGTTTTAGCCAAGTTCCACCTCCTCTAATGGCTTCGTGATAAAGCCTCGTTCTGGGTTGTCGTAATGCCCCACTGATTCAGCAACGCCAAGGTATTTAGGCAGCCACGTATAATGTTCTGTTTCTCGGTGAGCCCATTTGCGAGGAACGTTGATGATAAACTGTTCCTTTTTGTGCTTTTCTGGTGAGTCCAGAATAGATTTTACTGCCTCTAAATCCGTATCAAGAATGCAGGGAATAGAGTATTCATCTGTATCCCGAAAGCTGCCGGGTGTTGCATAGTAGCCGCTATTCAGGAAACGAGCGCTGCCATCTGCACTCCGTTCCTGCTGGGAATGCCTTTCCAGAGCTTCTGCCAGTGCATATTGGCTGATGGGTTTATGGCTGAGTTCCTCTAAAAATCTAGTGGATACCTCCAGATCCTCTTTTGTATAAGGTTTGATGCGCTTAGCTGGAGGAGAATAGGTATGAATCTTAGCCCGAAATTCTCGCCCTCTAGCCAGATGACGGTTTGCCCGACCAAATCGCTGTACTAAAGATGGTACAGGCGCAATTTCCGTAATCAGCACATCTGCATCCAGATCCAAGCTCATTTCACACACCTGGGTAGTTACGGCAATTACTGGTTTTCGTTCTGCAGCATTCTGCTGATAGGCAAAGGCAGCAACTGTTTTAGCATGAACTTGTTGGCGATCGCAAAGACGAAACCGGCTGTGATAAGTCAAGACTTTAGCTTGAAGCTTTTTCAGTTCCTTGTGGTTTTCCAATTTCTCTGCAATTGCCAAGCACCGATCAACTGTATTGACCACCCAAAGGACTCGTTCACCAGCCTGATAAGCGTGTATTGCTTTCTGAAAGGCCGCATTGAAATTATCCACAGGCTCGAGATCGTATCTTGGGTGTTCTTCCTTATCTTTTAGATCCTCTAGAGTTGGACGATCACTCTCTTTTGGAAAAACCTGCAGCCCTGCTTCAATGAGTTCCTGACGTCTTGAGGTGGGTAGTGTGGCTGTCATGCACAAAACTGGAATATGGAAGTGCTTCAGAAAACTGATGAGTGTATCGAACATCTTGCGATCAAAGCTATGAATCTCATCGATAATCACCGCACTATCGGCCAGAACCGGCAACAAACACAGGCTAGAGTAGCTGTGCTCCATAAAGCTCAGAAATTGATCCACCGTGGCGCTGAAATAGCGACGGGACCAAAATCCCAAAGAGTAAAGCCGCTCATCCGCCTGAAAGTCTTTGCCCTTAATCGCATCACTAGGATTTTCCTGCATTGCTTCGAGTTCATAGCGGGCTGTCCCGGTCATTAGAGCTGCATCTGTTTCCGGTGCCCAGCCTACGTAATCACGAAAACCCTCCGTGGCCGTACCCCGTGTAGGGTATAAGAAAATAACTTTGCCAATTTCGTACTTTCTCGACTGAGCCTCCGCCCACATCCATGCGCCCAAGGTTTTTCCAGCTCCGCACGCAGCCAGGAGTAAGGCCCGAGAACTCTGCTGCGCCATTTTCGTTTGAAAGCTACGCGGTTGAAACGGCGTACCCAAGCGCTGAGCAATTTGCTGAGCCCGAGGCTTTAAGATAGCGGTTTCAATATCGCTGTCGGCGATAGGCGCTGCATGAACTACGTCATTAATCCAGTCAGCGATAGGAATTTTTCCTTCGTTGACGCGCACCAGCCCCGAAGCAGCTGAGTCTGCCACAATTAATCCAGCTTTGACCGCAACCAGGAACATCCGTCGTGCATCGTCGGCTTTGATGACTCGATTAAAGCGTCGTCCTGCGTCTTTCCCTTGCTTATAGGCCTGATCCCACACAGAACCTGCTTTCCAATCAGTGGTAGGTAGTTCAGGACCCCCTTCTAACTCGGCAATCTTGCTAATGCGATCCAGGATCTTGATAACTTCAACATGTTGAAAATACAAGTCAACAGCAGTCTTTGCTGTTTGGGGTTGGCACCATCGGTAGTACTTGAACCTTTCGCTAGCCTCTTGATTTCCTCTAACTGAAACCTGGCTTTCTGAGGCTTTCAAGTGGTGCGAAAGCACAGCAGCAGTAATCACATCCACATCTAAGTCAGGATTTTGCGACAGCCACTTTCGCACAGAAGGCAGACATAAGACTAACGCACTCAAATGCTCATGCCGTAATGTTTGAGCTTTGAAGCCTGGGGTAGTGACCGCTTCATAGAAATCAGCATTGGCTTTGCCGATATCGTGAAATAAGGCGGCAACCCGTAAATTTAGCAAAAACTTCTGTCGCTCAGATTCATTCTTGATCTTAAAGAAGCGACACCAATTTCTTCCCCAGCGACCCTCTAATCGAAAAATCAGGTGTGCGGCTTGCTCTGCATCCAGGAGGTGTTGCTCAAGAGATAACTGCTTACCGGAAAGCTTGGACTTACTTTTTGCCCAAAGTTGTTTAGGCAGTTCAGACATCTTGAAACCTCCATACCCGAGGAAAAGCGGTAAAAATTCCACATCCCATGCGATGCTTTCCGCCTAAACCACAGGCTTGCAGCTTAATTGAGTCCTCTTCGCTCAAATCTGTAACAATCAAGCTAAAACCAACAACAGAGTAAGACTTAATCTTGATTGCTTTGCGGAGTGGTTGCCCAGTCTCGTCTTGGGGGACAAAAGCATTGCCTTGAATGCCTAGTGTATTCATCTGACGGTTGACGGCTTCCAAAAATGGCTCAGGCTCCTGAAATTTTTTGATGGTAACAATCCGCGATCGCAATTTTTCGTACGGGCGTAAGGGGAAGATTTGTGGAATATTAAGTTGGATGGAATGCTGACCAATCTTCAATGTTTGCCCCGCTAAGGGTAGAACCAGTGCAATGGTATCTGCCACATAGGGCAAGCGAATTTTGAGCTGTGAATTCCTTGATAATAGGATTTTTCCTCGCCGATCTGGTTCACCGGGAATTGTTGCAATACTCACTCCCGCTTGCTCATGAATCGAAGGGCATTGATGGGCGATCGCACTGTACAACCCATAACCGTGGTCGGCAGGTAGTGTCCGACCAATCACACCAAAAGACAATTCAACGAATACTTTTTGACCGCCATCTTTTTGGCCAGTCTGCGTTTCAACAGCCAGCATTTTTCTTCCTCATGTAATCGAGTTTTAGAGAAGATGACCAAATCTTTATCACAGCCCCATTTGCATTGATCAAATGCCTGTGATGGAGCAAACAGAATTAGTTAGCTTTGATTGAGATAGAAACGACCTATAGACCTTGCAACCTCACACAAAAGCTATAAAAGCTCTAGATTTAACGATCAATTTCATAACGCTGCTGAAGCTCCTCAATTTCCATCGCTAGTGGCTCCAGCTGAAAGTCTATAGCCTCTCGCAACTGATCCGCTTGCGATTGCAGCAGCATCAGCATTGACTGGAGATTTTTGAGATTCATACGTAGCGCTTGGAGATCAGCCCCGCGATCGTAATAAGCCATGGCGGATACAAGATTTGATTGATGCCCCCATCATAAATCGCTTTTTCTGAATCGGCAAATGAAGAGGGTACAACTTCTAAAAAATTTCCAGAGATAGGAGTAATCGCCAGCGGCATCAGTGGTTTCTGGAAATTTGCACACGAATGTACGAAGTTGTACCCTCTTGTGCTCAACGCCAAAGGCATCAGTGAGCCTGTACATATCATAAACACTAAGATTCCTGACTCAATCACTATTGATCCACTTCATATAAAGTTTGCATTGCCCTAATTTCCTCCCGTACCATCGCTACCAATTCCGGCGGCTCCCGCGCGATCGCCCCCTGTCCATAGAACAGAATCCAGCGCTTCACCTCATTCAACCCCCGGGCCTCAAACTGTAGGATCATCGACCCATCCCCCTGCTCCTCAATCTGCTGATCGGGACACCACTGCCGCTCGCGCACATAGGGCGCAGTCGAAGCGTCAAACCAGATGCGGATGCGGCGCGGCTCTCCCCCCACCTCGTGCTGAAACACCTGGGCAAAATGTTGCTGGGGGTCAAAATCCGATCGCACCTTAAACCGACGCTGCATCAACGTTAGCTCCCGAATCCGATCCACCCGAAACCAGCGGATTTCCTGGGTTGCATGGCATAGCCCCGTTACGTAGGGATTGCTCCGCGAAAAATGCAGCAGATAGGGATCGAGCGATCGCCAGGACTCCTGATTCCGCCGGGCCGTATAGTAGCGCATCTTCACCCGCCGCTGCTCCCGACAGGCCCGCTCCAGGGTGTGCCAAATATCCGGGTCTAAATTGAGCGAGGCTCCGGGCCGAACCAGCACCCCCTCCTGGGCCAACTGCTGTAAATTTACCCAGGTCTGCTCCGGCAGCCGATCCGCTAACCGGGCGATCGCAGAACGCAACTCCGACTCGTAAGCACTGCCGCCATAGGCCGATAGCATTTTGGCTCCGAGAGTGAGTGCAAACAGTTCTCCCTGGGAAATCGGCACCGAGGGCAGCCGCCAGTCTTCTGTGGTGTAATGCCAGCCCTTGCTCTGCTCAAACAGAAGGGGAGCGCCAAAGCGATCGCGTAAGAAGTTCAAATCTGCGCGGATAGTGCGCTCTGAACATTCCAATGCCTTGGCCAAACGCCCTGCCGTCGTTCTTGCCCGCGACCGAATCTCACGGTCCATCTCTAGCAATCGCTCTAACCTCCGAAGCATACCTGGAAATCAAATGACTCCATCAAATGTATGCAACTTACCTTGAAAAGAAACTTCCGGGATAAAATTTTATAAAAAAAACAAGAAAATCAGCGATTAAATTTTCTCTGAGGCGATGAATAGTTTGATTGTTTATTTTACTCCCTGTTATACGCCCTCACGCTTTGCGAGTCCTCACCATGGCGGAGGGCGATCGCTCACCATCGCGTCAGGGTCAAGGCTCCGCCCCGAGTCGGGCTCGGTTCTCAGGATTCTGGGGTCTATGGAACACCAGGCCTACAAGTAGACGAACCCATCAGCCCCGAGAAACCCTCGCTCTGTCAACCCCCAACCTTAGGAACTTGATGAAATTCTTGGGAGTTCCCCAGCGGCCACAGGGCAACGAAGGAGTTTTTTGCTGGTCCTTTTCATTGCCAGATTAGTCCTGGAGTCGGCGAGTAAAGGATTAGAGAATGCTCCAGCGGAGGGAGTCTAGGATTCAGTCCCCGTCGTTAGGGGGATCAAGGTGAAAGCGATCCAGGCTGAGCCCCGCAGATTGGATCTGATCTTGCACTGCGGCAAAGATATCAGATTCAAGCGTTTCCCAAGCCCTCAAGAGTCCAGCGGCAATTAGATGACAACGGTGCAGGTGAAAGTTTTCCTGAACCCCGGACTGCAGCGGCACGCGAGGCAGTTCTGAGTAGCTGACGCCTGGGCCGATTTGCTTTGTGAATACAGGAACTTGCGGATTCGTCCTCTCTGGCAGAGATTTAAAATACTGAGGTAGCACTCTCAAAATTGTCTCCTGGTGACAGCGTTGGACGACCAGAATGCCAGGATCATGACGAGAATAACCAAACTCGTCAAAGCCAACAGAAAAGCAGAAGGGAAGTCCTAATTCATTTAAGTAAGTTGTCCAAAACTCCATCACCCGAGGCGCGAGTAACTGTGTAAAGTTGAAATGAAACTGAGCGATCGCCATTCTGCTGTGTTCCCGCACTAAGGTGGGCTGCCGGTTAGAAACAGGGCCGCAGTTGCCTACGGCAATATAGTTGCCAGGCTCCAGCAAATTTTTAGGCAATCTTAGCGTCACCGTCTGTCCCACCTCTGTTGGTTGGGACTGAGGGGCTAAATCCTCCTGGGGATGGGCCCAAAGCATTATCCCCTCCTTCCGCACCTGTAGCCACCCCCCCGAATCGAGCCCAAGAATTTCCCACCCTGAATCATCATAGCCATGGCCGCAATTGTGATCTTGCAGCAGGCGGTAAAGATGAGACGGCGTCTGCGCTCCACTCCAGTCCTCGCATGACCCGGAGACTTCAGAATCTGAGGGATTCCCAAGAGGTTGGTAGAGCTTATGATAGAGGAAGTCTCTGAGAATCCTCCGCCGTTCATGACTCTGATCGGCTGGGATCTGAGTCCAGCTTAAATTTGCAGTGTCAATGAGATCTTGATCTTCTGCACACTTCGACTCTAGGGCGCCGGCGGCATTGATGGAGATCTCATCTGCTAAGGCGGATATAATCTGAGCAGCACTGGGTGAGGACATCGTCAAGTTAGATCCATGATCCCGCTAGTCAACCTGGCCCACCCCTAAAAGCGGTGGATGTTCCAAGTCTTTCACGGGCATTCCAAAAATAATCTCGGCGCTCGATGCACTGTCCATAATTAGGCGTTGTGCAACCTGGACCACGCGGCGCATCTGGAAATCATAGGGATAATGTTCGGTGAGATTCTGGGCGATTCTTCGCAGGAGATAGAAACCGCTGATCTGAAGGAGGTCTGTCCAAAACTCCGATCGACGCTGAAGAAGCTGGGGGAAACTGTGACAATAGCCCTGCAGGAAGGCCACGATCAGCGGCTGAATTAAGCCCAGGGGCGTGGTGGCTTGCTTTAAGGCTTGCTGTAATGGTTCACCGGGCATCCGATCAATACTCTCTAGCCAGAGTTTCAGGTAACTGCCCAGAACCGTGGCCAAGTCATAGATGGGATCTCCCCAGATGTAGAGTTCCCAATCAATAATTTTAAAGGCAGGCCGTTGCGGTAGGTCTGGCGCCCAGTCTCGCTTGATCAGAATATTATCGAGTTTGAGATCTCGATGCACTAAACAGCTCGGTTGCCAGTGATCTGCTAAACCGGCGATCGCCTCCGCCAGGGCAGACTGCTGCAACAGTCGAAAAAATTCTAGGGCATCCCCACAGTAGTTGCCAAAGATGCTGGGCCGAATCCGCGGCCAGTCGCTGACCAGACGAGGCAACTGGGAACGTCGTTTTGGGGGATCGCCGATGAGATACCCGCAATAGTCTTGTCTGTGGTCCGTTAAGCGATGTATGGTACCGAGATGTTCTCCTAGAACCCGCCCGATTGCCGGGGGAAAGCGATTAAACTCAGTGTGAAACTCTTCCAACTCGCCAAAATCAGGAAAGTACCGGGAGACTAAAATGGCGTTTGCCGCATCGTGGTGCAGAACCTCCGAGATCACCTGCGTCAATCCCGATAGATCAGGGAATTGACACAGCAGGTCGTAGACCCGCCACTCATCATAAAAATCACGGCTAAATTCCCCTTGGCTGTTTAAGCGCTTCTGTTTGACCAGGAAATGCTGGTGAGCGTTAAACCGAACCACGAGATTAAAATTTTTGCTAGAGCAGCCAAAGATCTCAGGCTGGCGCTCCGTCCCAGCACTGACCAATGCATGCTGCTGCAGGTAGTCAACTACATTATCCCTCGTCAGCTGGAATGTCCTCATGAGTTGGGCGCCTCTACATTCCTGACATTGGCAACATTCCTGACATTGGTAACCGTGATTAGTCTTGGAATCGACCTTTAAATTGACGACTCTAAAGGTCGATCCGCTGGTCCCTAGACTTGCACAATCATCCAGCTAGAATCAAGATACAAGTCAAGTTCGTTGCCGAAAAAAGGCTATCGTTCATGAGTTCATCATGGTAGCCCAGTCATGGCAAATGCTAATGATTAACAGGACTTAGACTTGGACTTGGACTTAGACTTGGATTTAGACTTAGACTTGGATTTAGATTTAGACTTGGACTTAGACTTGGATTTAGACGAAGAACCACATTTTGTATAGTAACCATAGCAGCTAGAGTAGCAACCTGAGCTGCCGCCGCCACTCACGGACATTTCTTGATCAGAGAGATCCGTCATGAGTCCATCTTTGTCTGTAAATAGACCTGCCCCATCGGCCAAAAGCTCGGTGACTTTAATATCAGCCATGTTTATCTCCTGGAAAGTAAAAAATCGCAGAAATAATCCCACGTCACTCATGAAGGAACTGAATTCATGAAGATGCTGAATGCAAAAAAAGCATGGTAAAACAGTCGAGAGACTTGCTCTACCTCCAAGCTCAGCTCACTCAAGGTTTACCCGTGATAATATTTGGGGTGGTTGATTTGGGATATTCGAGTAACATACTCTATTTTCTTTTATATGACAATAAAAAAAAGTCAAAGATAATTAAGAATTAAAATCTGCGGGTTTTGGGTGTTTAAAAAAAGAAAATTGTTTATACAGTTCAGTCAGAGCGCGTATCCAGGATCTGGGCGCTCGAAACTGAGAATTTTGACTCTAAAGGTCTGATATTGGTGTCATTAACGCAGAGAGCTGGGAAATTGAACCCTCACTTGCCAAGCCAAGCAGGAACAAAATGAGCGACAGCCCCACCCCGTCAGTCGGCAGGGGACATTCTGAACGGGAAGAAATTTCAGGGCGGATCTTGAAAACGTTACAAAATATTGCATTTTCTGAAAAAGGAGGCCTTGATCCCCCTGGTATCCTGAACAGGAGGTCAGCCAGTTTCCGCTCTCGCGAGTCCGAATGAATTGGATTGTTTGAGGCGATGGCGATGGACTAAACTGAAGGGACAAAAATTCAGCTCCATGGTCGGCACCCAGGATTTTAGGGATTGATTGAGGCGGGTCTGGGGGGTGCCCCGGTTGCCGCCTATCACCCTCCTTTAAGAATGTTATCGATCAAAAATGCTATCGATGAAATTAGAGTTGAAAGGTTTAGAGTTGACAGGTTCAAGCCTGGCCTCAGAATCCTTCCCCGGCATTTTCTGGGAGTCTGGGCTCCATGGCAATGGAATTGCCCTGACCCGGTGCCCCTCGCGCCTAGAAACTGGGGTCAGATCCCCATCCCTGTGATTTCGATGTGAGGTTTACCTGGTGACAAGGATATCGAAGTCAAGTCAAATTCTGTGGAACTGCTTTAATCATCTCCTGCCGGATCACCTTTGTGAGCGCTTAAGTCAAGATCTGGAAATTTTGCATCCTGGATCGGGCCAAACGCTCTGGGACTCCAGCCCCGCTCAAGCGCATAGATTTCCCCCAGGCCTGTATTTTTTGCTGGCTGGTCAAGCTCGAATGCTCACCCCGACGCAGGAGCTCATTGCCACGTTGCCTAAGGGGACTCTGTTTGGGGAGCAGACCTTATTTCCTGGTCACCTGTTTTTGCCCTTCACCGTCAAAGCTTCTGCCCAAACCCAGGTTGCCTTTCTGGCTGCCCAGTTGCTGCGCGATCTGATCCTAGAGCACGAAGCACTCAGAGAATTTCTGCTGCATCAGGCTGTGCGAGAGGACTTTTTAATTCTCAGTGAACAGCAGGGGTATCTTTCAAAGGTCGCGCGATCGCAGCGCTGGCAAATCTTTGCTCAGGCGCAGTGGCATCACTGTCAGCCGGGACCAGCCCCCGCAGCCCTCGCTCAGGCGGATTTCTTGATCTACCTTCGTCAGGGACAGATCCTCGCGAACCGTCCGCCAACCCCCTACGGCGATCATTCCCTGGTGCCGGTTGAGTCCGCAACGGCGGCACGGATCACCATTCAACAGCCCACGGATTTGCTGGCGCTACCTTTGCAGGCCCTTGAAGCCTCTGCCGCCGTCCAACCCTCCCGGCTGCGTCTTCGCGGGAATGGCTCACATCTGTCCGGGGAAGGGAGGACGCCATCCCAAGATCCCAGCCCTTTAGCGTCAGCCACCCCCCAGAGGCCCTCTGCTTCGCCCCCTGCGGATCGGGCCTATTTTCCCCGTCCTACCCAGCGGGCTGGACAGTTCTTTCAAAACCTATTGCATCGCTATCCCTTTTTTAAGCAGCAAAGCCAGATGGACTGCGGCATTGCCTGCCTGGTGATCATTGGCGCCTATTGGGGAAAGCGTTTAAGCGTGAATCAACTGCGGGAAGCAGGCAATGTCAGGCGCCAGGGAACCACCTTGCGGGGGTTGGTGGCGGCCGCTGAATCCGTCGGATTTTTAGCGCGTCCAGTCAAGGGAACCCTGGCGGGGCTGGCCCAGCAAAACCTGCCGGCGATCGCGCACTGGCAAGGCAATCATTACATCGTGGTTTTTAAGGTTCAGAAAAACGTCATTTATGTCAGCGATCCCGCCATTGGTCGCCGCAAGCTGAGTCCAGCTAAGTTTAATGAGGGGTGGAGCGGGTATACGCTATTGGTTGAGCCCACGGCGGCCCTTCACAATGCCGAAGAAGAAAGCCGCAGCCTACGGCGCTATATTGACCTAGTCGCTACTCATCGGTGGATTTTTCTCGAAATTTTCATTGCCTCCTTGATTTTGCAGCTGGTGGGGGTATGCATCCCGCTCTTTACCCAGCAGCTCTTAGACCGGGTCGTGGTCCAACGCAGTCAGGCGGGGCTGATTGCCATTGGATCCGGTCTCATACTCTTCAAGTCATTTCGGCTGATTATGCGCAGCCTGCGTCGATATTTACTCTTTCATACGGCAAACCGCATCGACATCTCCCTGGCAGTGGGCTTCATTGCCCATGCCTTCCGCTTACCCCTGTCTTACTTTGATGCTCGCTTTGTTGGAGACATCGTTTCAAGAATTCAAGAGAACCAGAAAATCCGCTCTTTTCTCTCCGGAGATGCGCTACTGACGGTGCTAGATATCATCATGATTTTTATCTATTGCACCCTCATGTTTTGGTATAGCTGGAAGCTCTCGCTGATGGCATTGGCGATTATTCCTATTCTGACCTTCATTACCCTGGTGACCACTCCCGTGATGAAGCGCATGTCTCGGGAAATTTTTAATGCCAGAACCACCGAGGGCAGCTTTCTGATTGAATCCTTCACCGGCATTGGCACCATTAAAAGCATGGGAATTGAACATCTGGTGCGCTGGAAGTGGGAGGAGAAGCTAAACCAGTCGATGCGCCTGGGATTCAAGCGCCAGATTATTCAAGAGCGGCTCAAAATTGTGACTGGATTTGTGGATTCCGTTGGCACCCAACTGGTCTATCTGTTTGGGATCTATCTGGTGGTGCAGGGGGAAATGACCATTGGCCAGCTCATTGCCTTTAATATGCTGATGGGAAATGTCTTTACCCCCTTTGATAACCTAATTGGCCTGTGGAATTCCTTTCAAGAAATCAGCATTTCCCTGGAGCGGATTAATGATGTCATGGGGGCTAAACCGGAAGAGCCCGTTGAATACGCGCTTCCGACTATCCCAAAGCTTCGTGGCTATGTCCAGTTTCAAAACGTCACTTTTCGCTATAACCCCGAAAGCAGCCTCAACACCCTTGAAAATATCACCTTTGAAATTCAGCCGGGGCAAACGGTGGCCCTGGTGGGACGCAGCGGATCGGGAAAAACTTCCCTGGGCAAGCTGCTCCTGGGGCTATATGCTCCCCTCCATGGTCGAATTTTAATTGATGGCTACGATATTTCTAGTATTTCTAAACAGTCTCTGCGTCAGCAGCTGGGCATTGTCGATCAAGATACCTTTTTGTTTGGCGGCACCATTCGCGAAAATATCGCTATTGGCCATCCGGGCAGTAGTTTGGCCGATGTGCAGGAAGCTGCCCGCCTGGCTGGAGCTGCGGGCTTTATTGAGGCCTTCCCGCTGGGCTATGATACCGCCATTGGGGAAGGCGGCGGGCTGCTCTCAGGCGGACAGCGGCAGCGGATTGCGATCGCCCGGGCCTTAATTCACAACCCCCCTCTCCTAATCTTGGATGAGGCCACCAGTAACCTGGACCCTGAATCTGAACGGGTGATTCAGATGCATTTAAACACCATTTTGAGCCAGCGCAGCACCCTTGTCATTGCCCATCGCCTGTCTACGGTGCGCAATGCCGATATCATTCTGGTCCTCGATCAAGGGGTGATCGTAGAATCTGGCACCCATGATGACCTTATGCGACAGCGGGGCCATTACTTCTATTTAAATCAGCAGCAGCTCGCCGTTACCCCCTAACCATGAACCCTCTCGGTACCCAAACTCCCTTGACCTCAGATTCAGCCAATTCGGATCCCGCTGGAATTCGGATTCTTATCGTGGACGATCAGCACTTTGTGCAGAAAATGCTAGAGCATTCCCTGGCGGGGCAGGCAGACTTCCAGATTATCGGGGTTGCCTCCCATGGCGAGGAGGCTCTGGACTGTGTGGACCGCCTCCATCCCCACATCGTGCTAATTGATGTAGAAATGCCGGGAATTGACGGGTTAGAGGTCACCCAGCGGTTAACTCAGCGATCGCCCCAGACCCGCGTGCTGGTTTTGAGCATCCATGATGACGAGCATTACATCCGGCAAGCCCTGCAGGCGGGAGCCAAGGGCTACCTGCTAAAGACCACCCCCGCCGAAGAATTGGCTCACGCCATCCGGTTTGTCCATCGCGGCTATCTGCAGCTTGGGCCAGGGCTGTTTGAACGGCTAGAGGCCTCGGGGGGCATGGGACCCTCCCTGGCGATGCAGCCCCTGGCCCCCTCGACGGCCCTGGACCTCTCCTCGCCGGAGGATCCATTCCGGGGCGATCTGCCCACCGTCCCCGCAGGCTGGACCGATGTGACCCAGGACTTGGTGAATACCTTGCCCCAGGTCTGGAGCCGAGGCTTGATCTATGCCCTCTTTTTATTTCTGCTGGGTTTGATTCCCTGGTCCTACTGGACGCGAATTGACGAAGTGGTGACCACGCAGGGGGTACTCCAGCCGCAGGGGCAGACCATCCGCCTTGATGCGCCAGTGGAGGCCAAGGTGATCAATGTGCTGGTGCAGGAGGGCAATCAGGTGGAGCAGGGGCAGGCGCTGGTGGAGTTACAGTCCGATCAGCTGGAAACGGATCTGCAGCAGGCACAGGTGACCCTGACTGGCCAGCTCAATCAGCTCAATCAACAAGAGCTCCTTAAAAATCAGATTCTCAGCACCATTAGCTTTCAGTCTCAGCAAAATCAAGCCCAGCTCCTGGAAAAACAGGCGCAACTGACCCAGGCGGAACAGACCCTTGATTCCAACCGTATCCGTGCGCCAATTCAAGCCTCGGAAAAATTTGCCCAGGTGGAGCAGGCGATCGCGGCCCTGGAGTCGGCTAAGCAGAAGGTTCGGCTGCTCACCGACAACTATCAGGCCGAACTGCAAGAGGTGGCGCGGTATCAACGGCTATGGCAGCAGGGAGCCGTCTCTAAGGTCCAGCTGGTGGAGGCCCAGCGCCGCGCCCACGAAGTTCGCAACCAGAAAGCCGCCGCCGAAGCCGAGGCGAGTCTGGCCCAAAAACGCCTCCTGGAACAGCAGCGCAGCTATGAAAGCGTTCAGATCCAGCTTCGGAGCGATCAGCTGCAGGCCCAAACCCGCGTTCAGGAGCAACAGGGGGGCCAGGCCAGCCTGCGCAGTTCAGGACGACTGGTGGTTTCCCAAAGCCAGCAACAGTTAAAGGATGTGGAAACTCGAATGACAGAACTCCAGGCGCAAATTGCCCAAACCCGGAGTCTGATTCAAGGATTGCGCCGCCAACAGCAGCAGCGAATTATTTACGCGCCCACCTCGGGGATTATTTTTCAGCTCCCCATTCAAAACCCAGGTGCGGTGGTTCGTCCTGGCCAGATGGTGGCTCAGCTCGCCCCTGCCTCCGCCAAGCTGATCTTTCGCGGAGCCCTGGCCAACAAAGACACGGGCTTTATTCGGGTCGGACTCCCGGTTCAGTTAAAGTTAGATGCCTATCCCACGGAAAACTTTGGGTTTATCCCAGGCCAGGTCCACTGGATTGCCCCCAGTTCTAGGGTCAAAGGGACAGAGACGGAGGAGTCCTCGCCCAAGCTTGAGCAAGCCTTTGATGTGGAAATTACCCTGGCCCAGGATCACATCCAGACCCTCGATCAAGTCCTGCCCCTTAAGGCTGGACAGAGTGCCCAGGCAGAAATTGTGGTGCGTAAACGACGAATTATGGATTTATTTTTAGATCCCTTTTTGAAATTTAAGCAGGGCAGCGGCAAACTCTAGGCCGCTGTCTTGATACAAAACCCCCCGCTGAATCGAGTGATCCCTACCCTAAGCCCATGGATCTGAGTCTGACCCCCTTGATCATTGCCCCCCAGGATATCTTGAGTCATCTCAAGCAATCGTGCCAAATGCCCCAGATCCTGCGTGCGATCGCCCGTCAGAAATTAATTGAGCAGAGTGCCCAGGATCGGGGCATTCATCTGTCCGTGGAACAGCTTCAGGCCGGGGCCGATCGTCTCCGGGCTCAGCATAAGCTCTGGGGCACGGCTGAAACTCAAGATTGGCTCCAGCGCCATGCCCTCACCCTGGATGACTTTGAGCGGCTCATTCGCCACCAGCTCCTGGCTGACGCCCTGGCGATCGCCCTATTCACTCCTCAACTAGAGGCCTATTTCCATGCCCACCAGAAGGACTATACCGAGGTGGTGTTCTATGAAATTGCCGTGCAAGATGCCGACCTAGCCCTGGAACTTTACTACGCCCTGCAGGAAGGCGAAATCTCCTTTGTGGAGGCCGCAGAACGCTATGCCCTCGATCCCGAAGATCGCTATCGCGGCGGCTATCGCGGAAAAATGCGCGGCCAGGATCTGCCTGCGGTCATGGCCACGGCAGTGTACGCTGCAGATTCGGGTCAATTGCTCAGACCCATTGCCATCGGTCGGGACTTTCACCTGGTATTTGTGGTGGAAAAAATCGTGCCAGATCTCAATCCCGCCCTCCGCCAGGAGATTTTAGGCGCGCTACTCGAGGATTGGGTTGACCGTCAACTGCAGCAGATCTCCTTGGAACTGGCCGACGACTTTGGCGCCTAGCTTTGGTGCCTCGCTTTGGCGCCTCGCTTCAGGGAGAAAGGACCTGTTCTTGAGACTCCGAGTTTTCTCGGAGGTAGGTCTAGCAGAATTTCTCTAAGGTGACAATGAGCCGCCCTTGATTTATGCCTGGGAATCCTGTGCCTGGGAATCCTGGCTGTAGTTTCAGATGTGTCCCCGCCCGATGAAGAAAGTCTCTCTGCTGATCCGACGGCTGATCTCTGTTCAGCCTTGTGTGCCCTCTAGGGGAACCTCGCCGGTTGCGGGACAAGAGTGTGGATTTGCCTTGCCCACGGCCATGGGCTTAGGGTTGTGCATGATTGCCTTAGGGGTGACCATCATGCTATTAGCCCAAGACGACCGCGATACGGCCGTGGTGCGACGGGATTATGCGGCCAGTATGTTGACCGCGGATAGCGCGATCGCCGAGATTTTGGCATCTTTCGGTCAGCGGGAAAATGCCATATTGTTAGGCAAAACCTATGATCCCATCAATCCCCAAACCGGCAAGGTGTATCTAGGCCTAGATGGGATTCCCAACAGCGGGGACGAAGGCACAGCAGCCATTGATGAATGGCAATCTTTAAACCCCAACTGTTTATCCGATCTGGGGATAACCCCGCCTAATTTGTCCCTGGTACAAACCGTTAATGTGCGATCTAGCTATAAAATTTTGGCCTATCGCTACGATGCGAATCAGCAATCGGGAGACTTACTCGTTGAGGGAACCCGGAAAGGCATGACCTCGCGAGTTCATGTCAACTTGAGGATTACCCATGACAGTCATCTGTTTCCAAGTGTAATTTCGGATAACGTGTCGCTGTGGCAGGGGCGGGAACTGACCGGTTCCCAAGGTCACCTCTACTTCGATCCCAATGAAGCGCCTAACGATCCGCTCACCGGTAAAGCCTCTCCGGGGGAGGCCCAGCGAGCGGATTACCTCAATGCGGTTGGGAGCGGACCCGCGGACGGCTTTAGCGGCGACGCGATTCAAGGAGATCTGGTGGCTTGCGTGGTCACCTTTACGATGCCCCACACAGCCCAGGGCAGTTCTTTAGGGGTGGTCAATACCAGCCAAACCCTGGCCGGATCGACCGGAGTCATCACCCAGTATCAAGCCGATCAGATCGATCTATCCGGGACCGAGGAATTGCAGGTTGATACCACGAATGGACCGGTGTATCTCTATGTCAAGGGCACCACTGCACTACGAGACAGCGCCAAAATCCGCAATGTCAGGTCTGATGGGGCGCTGCCGGCAGTGGGGGATTTGCGGATTATTCAAACTCAAA
Source organism: Lyngbya confervoides BDU141951 (assembly GCF_000817775.3). Lineage (GTDB taxonomy): Bacteria > Cyanobacteriota > Cyanobacteriia > Thermosynechococcales > Thermosynechococcaceae > Lyngbya > Lyngbya confervoides. Next base: position 2,506 of record NZ_JTHE03000080.1, on the reverse strand, counting down.
CAGGGGGAACCCCGGTTCTTCTATACGGTACGAGCTGTATAGAGCATGCCTTTGTTTACAGTCCAGAGGTGGATTTCCGCCTCCTAAGCACGGGCGATGGCTGTCCAGGGGATAGCAACAGCAATGTTGTGGGGGTAGTTTGGGCAGAGGATATTGAAAATTCAAACGCTGGCGTGACAGGCATCGAGGTGCCCACGGATCTATCCAGTTTGGTGGACGCGCTGGAGTCAGTGAATCTACCAGTTTTTTACCGAATCCGCGGGGTGAATAGCTGGAGCCGCGTCAGAATTTAAAAATTTTGAGAAGATTTTCTGCGCCCCAACCGGCCAAGGGGTGAAGGAAATGGGCGGAGAATGGGAATTTTATATGTATGTAGAATATTGTGACTCCCAGTGTTTTCCCCAGATCACCGCCGTAAAATCCTCGGCTTTACCATGATTGAGATCATTGTGATCGTGGCGATCATCGGCATTATGGCCATGACCGCTGCCCCTAGCTTTGGCGCATTGCTTGAATCCGTAAAGGTCGATCAATCCGTTGCTGAAATTCGCGGGGAGCTAGCCGCAACACAGCGATCTGCGATTCGCGGGGGGCAGTCCTGCATGGCGAGTATGCTGGTGCAAATGCCTAATAGTACCTTGTCCTTTGCTGATTTTCAGGCAAAATTGCTGAATACCTGTAGTTCAGAAGAGTCTGCGCGAATCCTTCCCAAGGGGGTGAGCGTAGTCAGCAACCTTGTTTCCGAGACGGGGGTGACAGTCGCTAGACCCTCTTCTTCTGATCCAATTCTCGTGGCCTCTGCTGGCTTGAAGATGGGCAATGATCTTGGCAGCGACTGGTTCATGGCCAGTGGCAAAGGCCCCCATGATGACGCCTATTGGGACAACTGGTATTGCGAGAAGTGGGACTGGTGTAACGCCAGCGAAGGGAGCAGTCCGCCGCCTAACCAGACGGTGGTGGAGATGAAGTTTGGCAGCCATGGAACGGTGGATTATCAGGTGGAAACAGCGCAAAGTCCTGCGCCCGATCCTACTGGCAAAGTGGTGGTGTTTTCCTCAAAGCATCCACAACGGAAGCAACGATGCATTGCCATCTCAAAACGGATTGGTCTGACGCGGGTGGGAGTTTATCGAGGGGAATTATTCCCCAGCAACATTACTGATAGCGGCATTTGTACAGCGCTTGATTGGAAAAAACAATGAAGAGATCAGCGTCACGGCCACGCCTCTTCCGGAGGCGTCCCCCAGTTTTAGGCTCCCGCCTTTGGTCGAAACTGACCCCTCGGGGGTTTTCCTTGATGGAATTGATGGTGGCGATCCTGTTGGTGAGTCTGGTGATATTACTGTCCTGGACGGGAATGGTATCGGCACTGAATACGAATCAGGTGGCTCAGATCAAAACGGCCCGACAGGTAGAACTCGCGCGAGCCCTGGATGCGATGACGGCAGAGATCCGTCAGGCCCAGGCGGTGAACCGATCGGGATCGGTGGTGGCCAATGGCAGTACCGTGACGCTGACAGATGTGGTGACCCACGGAGGGGTTGATCTCAATGATCTTGGGAATTACGGTGAGATTGCGCTCTATTTAGAGATACCGACGGATACGTCGGTGTCTGCCTGTCCGAGTGCCGGAGGATCAATCCCTGCTGCGGCCCTAGATCGAGTCGTGTATGATGTTCGCACCAGTCCCGTGGGCTGGCTGTCTCCTAGGGCAATCGCCCGATATGGACGGATTCCCGATGGGGCTGGGAGAATCAATCCCTGCAGTGCGCCGGTGGCCAACGATATCATGGCCGATGCCATTGCGCAGACTAGCGACAGTCCCACCTGTAGCGGGGTCCTAAGTGGCAGTGGTGGATTTCACACCTGTGTGGAAGGGGATGAAGTGGGGCTCATCTTCAAGAGTGCCATTAGTGATGTGGATGTCCTTCCCCTCAGCAGTACGGTGACGCCGCGGACGGTTGACTTTACGCCCACGGCAACCCAAGACCTGAATCTATCCCTGACGCGATCGGGTGGGCATCACGTACTGGTTACTTGGAGCTGGAATACCTCCCTGTCGTCGCCGCACAGTTCTGGCTATGAGCTTGTCATTGAGGGACCCAATAAGGTGGAAGTCAAAACCATCGGAGCCGATAAGGTTGAGTTTAAATACGATCTCAATAAGGTGTCGAGCCAGGATACCGACCAGATTTGTTTTGAGTTAGAGACGACCAATGCCAGCAACGAAAGCGTGAATAGTAATCGTATTTGCACCTATAAAGTCGTGACTGATGTCAACCAACCCTACTGGGAGGAGACAGGTCAAAATCAGACAGGTCAGAATCCATGATTGGGCCTCAGAAAGTCTGCATTCACAGGTCCGGAGATCGGTAGTCTGGCAGTTGCAGCAAGGAGACAAAGTTAAGGACACTCTCCTGGATCTATATTGAGAGTGTTCTGAATTTTGTGTAAAGGTTCTTTCGTCAGATTGAAAAGCGTTCTGGAAACAGAATAGCAAAATGAG
>NZ_JTHE03000079.1:4527-215804 GCF_000817775.3 Lyngbya confervoides BDU141951 | reverse complement strand
TGTCTTGCAAAACTAGCTTATCTCCTCTTTTCGCAATCTTCAGAAATGACCTGATTTTTTTAAGCCTGAGTAGTTACAGTTTTGGTGCAGTTGCTCTTCGATATGGGCTAATCGCTCACTCAACACTGTCACCAGCAGTTTGACACTCTCTGGCGTTGCATCCCAGTCTGCTTGAGGGATGTCAATCCCCGCAATGGTGATCGAAGAACTCATGCTCTGTATCTTAATCGACTGGCGACCCTAAAACGCTCATTTTTTCGTTCGACCCTGGGACGGTTACCATTTTTCCTCTGACGATATTTAATTTCCAATCTTCTGGAATGGGAATCCAGTCCTCTCGATCAAAGAAGAAGGGTTGTGACAATATGCTGCAACCAATTTCAGGATCAATCCCACGAAATCGTCCATGAGACTCTCTATAATCGAGAATTTTCTGTCGAAATTCGGAGTAATTGTCAACTCCGTTCTGAACTCCAAAAACTTCCCAAGCTAGTGAAATTGGCAGATTAGTATAGTCCACAAAATAACCACCTCCAGCAATATAGTTCAGAGGACTATGTAACTTAAAAAGAAATAGCTCTATTCTTTTTTTTAATGGGGGGGTCCGCTAGGCTGCCAGAAATTAACTTCATCTGGCCTCAGATCTGTCAAGAAATTATACCATTTATTGTCTGTAACTCCGACCCAAAATTCCATGGTTTTATTTATAAAAAATGACTAGGCTTGACATTCGGTAGTTATATATGGTCACCGTCGTCTACAGTACTCCTTCAAATAATTTGCATCCAGCTCGATTGATTACTTCAAACATTCCCAATCTTCCTCATCCACAATTGGGCTAACGATGTCCCCTAAGATTTGCGCCTTCCCCGCAATCGAGGCAGGGGGAACGCGGCGTCGGATCGGTTGCTCTGGATCGATAACCTCCAAAACCGTCACAATCACACGAGCCGATCGCTCGGCTGGTTCTTCATGCAACCACTCGAACTGACCATTTTTGTAAATTGCTTCATAGCTTTTCAGCATCAAGACCTCCCAATCACAAATCTTTGCGGGAAAACTTCTCACTCAAACTCAACCGCCTCATACAATTCTGCCAATGCAACCTCCACCCCCACCGAATCCAGCCTAAAGGTTGCATCCAAACCGCTGTAGGTCGTCAATAACCACTGATTTTCCGCCTGTTTCACATAATGTTCCACCTGCGGACGGTACTGATCGATCAGCACATAGTCCTGCAAAGCCTCAATCGTCCGATACGCTGCAAACTTATCCCCCCGGTCATAGCTTTGCGTAGACCGAGACAACGTTTCCGCAATCATCATGGGATTCATCACCGTATCGGTTCGCTCCGGTTGTAGCTCTGGCGGTCGCGGCGTCACCATCACATCGGGATAGGTATAAAGATTGGCCTCCGGTATCCACAACCGCTGATCCGTCACAAAAATGCTGTAGGGCTTTTTCCGTAAACTCGCCCTCAGCAGAAAAATTAACATCCCAGTAATCTCGTTATGTTCCGGTGTGCCGCCCGTCATCTCAACAATGTCTCCATTCCGAAATTCGCTCCGTACCGCAGACTCAACCTCTAACGCCAAATATTCTGCTGCGGTGTAAGTTTTTGGGGGTGAAATTGCGACAGTCATGGCTGACGAAACCTCTCATTCAACTGCTTAAATTCTGACTCAATCTGAACAAACTCGGTAAACTCCCCTTGGAGACACACCCGTTGCTTAAAGGCGTGATAGTTCGTAATTCCGATCTTGGCCTTTTGCAAATCCGGCAGCATACTGGTGGGCACTAACTCCCGCTGGGCATAGTAACTCTCTGTATCATTGGGCTGAAGCACCCGCAGGCGATCGCGAATCGTAATCCCAGGCGTCACCACCAAAAAACCGCGCGTAAACCGTCTGCTTTGAGGACGCCGCACCGCATTGATCGTCTGCCACGCAATCAGCATCGCCATCACAGTTGTTTTGCCCGCCCCCGTCGCTAACTTCAGGGCAACTCGCAGCAACTCAGGATTCGCCTCTCCATTGACTGACAAAATATGGTCTAAAAACGCTTTATCCTGAACGCCGCCATTCGGCGCAACTTCCGCCAACCAAATGGCCGTTTCCACCGCCTCCACCTGACAAAAAAACGGTCGGATGGATTGAAAATTGTGATGCCGCCAATGTTGAAGCAGTCGAACCGTTTCCGGTGTTACCTTCCAATCACTCGGATTTGGTATCTGCCGCCAAGCATTGACCTTAGCCCGAATACTGTTGATAAAGTAAAACAAATCATACTTTTGCGACTCATCCGATAGCCCCTGCGTCTCAAAGGTTAGGCTCTGCTGTTCAGCATCGGTTTGCCCTTTACTGCGCTTTTTGGGTTTAGGAATGGGGGCTTGAAACTTAGCCTCTCGCCGAGTCCCAATAATTTTCTGGGTCGGCTGCCCATCAGCATCGAGTTCCCAGTGTTTGCCCGGATAGTCGTAGGGCGAGTTCAGAATCGGATGGCTAAAGAAAGTTTTGCTCATACTAAAGCATCTTAAATGCTAAATTACCCCAAGGAATACAGGAAAAACTTCTTTTTCTAGAGAATATTCCTGGAAGATGACTGTCACCTCAGCCGCTCTTGGCCGTAATCCACAAAGCCCCATCCTTGAGGTAACGGGCATAACTTTGAGCAGTGGGAAACCATACCGATGGGGTCCACCTTTTCCCTATCTCCGAGGCTTGGGGATGATAAATTCGTTGCGATCGCAACACCTGGAAGCCCACCTGCTCCAATGCCGCCTGCCAGTCTGAACTGGCCCATCGCGTAATCTCAAAGCCCAGCCCCTCCGGCCAGGACTCGGTCCCCGAAGACTCTGCGTAATAGTCAATAATTAGATCAAAGCGTCCTGCGGGTTTGAGAACTCGATGGACTTCCCGCAGTGCCAGATCGGGCTGTAAACAGTAATACAGCGCCTCGATGGACGCTACCAGATCAAAGGATTGCTCCGGCCAAGGCAGGGCCTCAAAGGGGCCAACCCTAATATCAGCCAGGGGCACAGCTTGCCGGGCCGTAGCCACCATTTGCTCAGAGGCATCAATGCCGCAGAGATCTTGAAAACCGAAATCCGCAGCTAGCCCCAGAAACCGCCCAGGTCCACAACCCAGGTCCAAGCATGTCCCCAGAGCAGTCAAACCGGAATCAAGGTCAGCGAGCAGGGCTTGCATCAAATGTCCATGACCATCGGCCATCTGAGCAGCGCGATCGCTGCTGGCCCATTGGTCAAACAAACCAGCCACCTTCTGAAGTTGAGGCACTTGACTAAAACCCATAGAACCGCGGGTGAAACGATCAATTGTGAGGCCCTGATATCCTACCGCACCGGATTTTCGGCGCAGGGAAAGCCCAGAGCGTTCAGCTTCGCAACCGGCAGCCCCAGTGACGCGGCACCTAAGGGAATCGTCCTGGTCAAAACCTGCCAGAACCCAGGCTAAGATTCCATCCGCGGATGAAGCGGAGGGTCTCCTAAGGTGCAGAATAATCACTCTCGCTTATTAAAGCGATAGCATTTTGTCAACCTCCCACAGGAATTCCGGCAGCACCGATCAAGATTTAATCCACCCATTCCTTGCCAGTAAAGGATTTTAGAGTTTTTGCATTTTTGTAAACTTTTTGTTACGATAATTTACATAAGTTTACAAGCAAAGGAAGTCCGACATGTTCGCACCACTCGTGATCATCCTCAAGAGCGCCATGGGACAGACTCAATTTATAAAGCTGCGTGGAAAGGCGATCGCGCTGCACTCGAAGGTCATCACCAACGTTTGTAACCGTTTGGGCATCGATCGCACCGAGCGCCAGAACTACATCCGCATGGCACGCGATAACGGAAAAATCCTGGGCCTGCTCGCATAGCCCCTTGGGAGACGTCTCAAACCAGTCTCCAAACGGCCTGGCAAAGGCACTGCACATTGCCCAGCAATCCGTTCTACCGGGGAAGGGCTTGGGAAGGGGCTGCTTCCTCTTCCTCTGCAATGAATGGGGACTCAGCCGTTAGAGATTCTTTCCCGTTCCCCGGCCCCCCATGTAGAAGCAGGTAAAAGCAAGGAATCACAAATAGAGTGAGCGCCGTCGCTAGGGATAGGCCGGAAAAGACCACAATCCCCAAGGGCTGGAGAAACTCTGACCCTTCTCCAATGCCCAAGGCCAGGGGGAACATGCCCAAAACCGTGGTAATGGTGGTCATTAAAATGGGCCGTAGCCGCTGGGGAGCAGCTTTGAGAATAGCGGCTTGGCGATCTATGCCTTCGCGTTCACGAATTTGATTCGCCAGCTCAATCATGATGATGGCGTTGTTCACCACAATCCCAACCAAGAGCACAGCGCCAACCACAACCGTTGCGCCAACGGCTGTTTGGGTCACATAAAGCCCCAAAATTCCCCCCGTCATTGCCAGTGGAATGGTGAACAGAATCACTAAGGGGTCCACCAGCGAATTATACTGAACGGCCATCACCACAAAGACCAGGAAGATAGCCAGTCCCCCCAGGATCTGCAGCGCTGATTGTAGCTGACGGTTGGTCTCTGCCGCTGAACTGGGCAGCAGAGAAATGCCCGGCGGAAGTTCCACCTGAGCCAGGGCCTGCTCCACCTCAGCAAAGGCTTGACTGAGACTGGCGCCTTCATTCAGGTTGCCCGCCATCAGGAAAACCTGCTGCTGATTGATCCGCTGAACTTCGCTAGGAGCCTGTCCCTCCTCAATGCTGGCCACGTCTCCTAGGCGAACCGCGCGCCCATTGCCAACAAAGAGGGGAAGCTGATTGAGTTGGGACGGCGACGAAATTGCTGCCTCATCTAGCTCTACCCGCACATCAATGAGACGATTCCCGCGCTGCAATTGGGTGGGCACAGATCCTTCAATGGCGGTTTGAATCGTAGCCCCAATCTCTTGAGCGGTTAAGTTCACCGCAGCAGCCCGATCCCAATCGGGCCGAATCTGAAATTCAGATTCAGATTCGTCGGCATCGGGGCGAAACCGAGCTGCGGACACCTGCTCCTCCAGGACTTGCAAAACCTGTTCTCCAGCCGCTGCTAAGGCAACGGGGTCTTCCCCCTGCAAACCGATATCCACTTCGGCCCCGCGCACCGGAGAGTTATTGGTGATTAGACCGCGCACTTCCCCAGGACTCAAGCGCAGCAAAACGTCTACCAAGTTCAGTTGATCAAATTCCTGAGACACTCGTTCGATATAAGCATCCACATCCGTACCGGGCTTCAGGGTAATGGTGCTGCTGCCGCGCAGGGGGTTTTCGCTGGTGCTGGTGCCAAACAAAAATCCGCCCGCGGTGGAGAACACGTCATCAGTTTCCGGCTGGTTCATCAAAATCTCATCGACCTGCGCCATGACCCGCAAGTTTGACTCTAGGGGCGTGCCTGCAGGAAATCGCGCAATGAGTCTTGCCTGACCGGTGTTAATCCGGGGCAAAATTTCTTGGGGAAGTTGCCCAGCCATCCACCAGCCGCTGCCTCCCAAAACCAGTATCACCGCAAGAATCACGCTTAGACGCCGCTGGAGCACCCAGGCTAAGGCTTGGCGGTAGCGGTTCGTTGCAGCCAGAAACCGCCGATTAAATTGCACCAGCAACCAGAACTGGTTCAAGCCACTCACCTTTGGAATGGCCAGCAGTCTTGAGGTGGCCATGGGCACCACGGTAATGGCAATTAGAATCGAGGCTGCGATGGCAAAACTGACCGTTAAAATGAGTTCCCGAAACAGCAGCGCAAAAAATCCCCCCAGTAACAGAAAGGGCAACACCGCTACCAAGTTGGTACTTGTCGCAGCCACCAGGGCGGATTCCACCTCCCGCGCACTCTGGGCCGACTGGCGCAAAAACTGGAGGGGCCTGATCTGGGCCACGGCATCTTGGCCCGGCGTCATCCCCGATCCCTGGGCAATATTTTCCAGCATGACAATGGAATTATCCACCACAATGCCCACTCCCAAGGCCAAGCCCCCTAAACTAAAAACGTTAATGGACAGCCCAAAGAGTCCCATTAAAATGACGGCGGCCAGGGTTGCCAACGGAATGGCCAGCACGATAATCAAGGTTTGGCGCAGCGAGCCAAGAAACAGCAGCACGGCGATGGCCGCCAAAACGGCACCCGAGAGGCCTGACCCCAGCACGGTGGCAATGGAATTTCGAATAAACTTTGATTCATCCAGGGTTGAGGTCAACACCGCATCGGCTGGAATGATTCCCGCCTCTCGAAGTTCTGCCAACCGCTGCTGAATCTCATCAACCACGGCAATGGTATTGGCGTCTGGCTGCTTTTGAATGCTGACCTTCACCGCCGTCTGTTGGTTCAACGAAACAAACACTCGCTCCTGTTCCGTTCCATCGATCACTTGGGCCACATCCCGAAGGTAAAGGCGGCGAGGGGATAGTCCAGACAGCGGAAGGGAATTTTCCGGCAGATCCGTCGCTTCACCGGAAGGGAGGGGCAAATCTCGTAGATCTTGGGCAGACTGAAACCGCCCCAGCGTTCGAGTTAAGGGTTCTGAAATCTCGCCCTGAATCCGCCCGCCGGAAATATCTTGGTTTCGTTCTCTCAGGGCATTCAAGACATCGGTCAAGCCCACTCCCAAGGCTTGCAGGCGATTAAAATCTACGATGACCCGTACTTCTTCAGCCGCAGATCCGCTCACATCCACCGAAGAAACCCCTGGAATGACCCGTAGCTCCCGCGCTAATTGGTCCTCTGCAAAGGCACGCAGTTCGCTTCCCGGCAGGGTTGGCGAGGTGAGGGCTAGCTCATAGATGGGGAGTTGGGAGGGGTCAAACTTAAACAGCCGGGGCGACTCCACCGTATCCGGCAAGGATCCACGGGCTCGGTTCAGCGCTGCGGTGGCTTCGTTGAGAGCTTGATCAATATCTCCGCCTGGGCGAAAAAATAAATCCAGACTAATTCTTCCCTCCCTGGTTTGGGAATAGACCTGGGTCACGCCCTCGGTTGCAGACAGGGCTTCTTCCAAGGGACGAGTAATTTCATCGACGGCAACCTCTGGAGAAATCCCCGGTGCGTTGACGCGAACTCCAATGCGCGGATAGGTAATGGTGGGTAACAAATCCACCTGAAGACTGGAGATGATAAATAAACCGATGACAAATACGGCAATCGTTAACATCAAGGTGCCGATATGCCGCCGAATCGATAGACCGCTGAGGCTAAAGCCTTGGGAAGACATGCCCATCGCTATTTTGCCCCCTGTGGTGAAGGAGAAAGAAAACTCAGCTGCACGGCATCTCCCGATTGCAAAGGGCCACTACTGCGAACCACAAAGAACTCCCCTGGCTTGAGACCGGACAGCACTTCCACCTCGCCATTGGCCCGTTTGCCCAATTGAACGGGGCGGGCCTCCACCAGCGGGTCTTCATCCCGAGATTTCAGGAGAAAGATCCGGGGCTTTTGGTCGTTGCTGGCCGGGGAGGGCGTTTTTTTGTCCTGATCGGAGGGTTGCCGTTTGGCCTGAGGCGGTGCTGTCCCGGCGTTGGCCGCTGGGCCGCCGCCGCCACGACGCTCCCTCGTTCCTGCAGTCAGGGCTGTCTCGGGAATCACAACCCGTGCCGTTTCCGGGGCAAAGGTGACTCGCGCGAGAAGACCACTGCCTATTTTTCCGGAGGGGTTGGGCAGGGTGATCTCCACGGGCAGAAGCCGGGTTTGGGGATCGGCGGCTGGAGAAATGCGGCTCACTCGACCTGAGAAGGTTTGATCTGGAAAGGCATCGAGCCGCACCTGAGCGGGTTGATTGACCTGGAGATCTTGTAAATTCAGCTCTGAGACTTGAACGATGACCTTGACCTGGCTAAAGTCCCCGATTTTTAAGATTTCATTGCCAGCCTGCACTAAGTTGCCTTCTTCAGTGGTTCGCGCCAACACCACACCTCTGAGAGGAGCGGTTAGGGTGCCGTAGGAACGTCGCTCCTCCGCTTGGGCCTGGGAAGCCCGTCTTGCAGCAAGCTGGCCTTGGGAGGCAGTGACTCCCTGCTGTTCAATTTGCACTTGGGCTTGGGCTGCCTGCAGCAACTGCTGGGCAATGTTTGCTTCGGTTTGGGACTGAGTGATTTCCTGACTGGCCTGGGCCTGCTGATCGAGAAGCGCTTGCTGAGCCTGTCGGGCCACGGTGCGGGCCTGCTCTGCTTGCTGCTCAGGGACGGCTCCCTGAGTGGCTAGAGTGGTCAACCGCTGGGCATCACTCTGGGTTTGCTGGGCTTCAAGCTTGGCATCTTCGATGCGGGCGCGCCAGGCGTTTTTTAAGCGGGCAATATTGCCCTGGGCTTGCTCTAGGGACAGGCGCGCTTGGCCGACCTGAGTGGTGGCACTGCCGACCCGGCTGCGAGCACTTAAGACTGCAGATTGCTGGGCTGCGGATTCGGCTCGCGCCTCATTTAAGGCACCCTGCAGTAAATTGTCATCGAGTTGAGCAACCGTTTGGCCTGCCTCAACCCGGTCCCCCACATCTACGCCTAAAAACAGCAGCTTCCCCTCTGCCTGAGCGCGCAGAGAGACCTCACGCAGCGGTTGAGTGGTTCCTGTGTATTGAACGGGTGGACTGAGCAGCTGCTGTTGGGCGATCGCCACATCCACCGACACCGGCCCCGATTGCCGACGTCCCCGATTGGAAGGCCCCTGGGCCTCCACGGCTTGATCGCGAACCACGGAACACCCAGCCGTGGCGACGAAGAGCGCAGTGGTCAGCACACCCCTGCCCATCAATCTCCATCTGAGACGCTGATAACGCTCGCTCATAACAGTTTCATCTGCTCAACTGTGAAAAAAGGCTATTGGAATGCTTTTCCAAAGAAATAAAACAGATCTTTTCAAAAATAAAGAATCATTAGCTACTATAGCCCCGTTGATAGGGCGTGAGCAAAGTTTTACGGTTATGCTAATCCCCGCTCACGGTCACAGCAAGGACCAGTGGATCGAATTTATGAAAGAACTTAAGGACCAGGTTAAAATAGTCCTTAAGTTCTAGATCCTTTCCTCTTAAAACTGATACCCTAAGCCGCTAGCGGATCCGGCGAGGCAACGAGAAAATTCGCGTCATGGGAAGACCCGTCCCCAGCAACAGCCCCAGGGTCAACCCCACCCACAGAATATAGAAGGGCCGTCCCTGATCGCCCCAATAGGATCCCTGATGGATCTTGAGCAACAGTGCGGTTTGAGATGGGGCCAGCCCCAGCCAATCTTTTCCAATGCGGAGGGCGATTCCGGTTATGGCGCTAACAAATAGGGGAATCGCCCCCAGAATTGCGGCCATCCGGTGAATTTGCCGTCTTGATGGGCTGCTGAGCGCAATCCGTAGGGGATGATTGCGCCGAAAGAAGAGGACCAATCCGGTGACCAGCAGCCCTAAGAGCCCTAATCCAAGGGAGAGGACATACACGGGAACCAATTTTTCTCCTAAATACTCCCCTTGATGCAGATTCAACAGCAAATTTGCCCAAGCCAGGGGGATCTGAAACCAGCTGCGTCCAATCCGATACAGCACTCCGGTGGCCGCGCTGATCAACAGGGGCAGGAATAGGAGAGGGGCTATCTTGCGATGAATTTTACGGACCTGAGACCAGTCGACCTGTTTCATGGTTGGCAACGATGAAGGATGTCAAGGGGAAATTATCCAGCGGGGAAGATTCTGCTAGGATACTCCTGTCAAACCGAGGGCTCAAGTTCAACGGAGGGCTCAAGAACTGGGATGAAGCGCGTTGCCATCGCCATTTTATATCAGCGCAATCCCTGGCGCTTTCTCATGCAGCTGCGTGATCCCCTACCCACCATCGTTTACCCTGGTCACTGGGGTCTGTTTGGAGGGCACCTAGAGCCAGGGGAATCCCCTGAGCAGGGACTGCGCCGTGAGCTCTGGGAGGAAATCTGCTACCGTCCTGATCAGCTTATCTACCTGGGCAACAAGGGCGATCGCCAGGTTGATCGCCACGTGTTTTCTGCCGAGCTTGGAGTGCCGATCCAGAGCCTCATCCTGCAGGAAGGGTGGGATATGGCCCTGCTCTCACGGTCTCAGATAGAGTTAGGGGCCTGCTACTCTCAAAAATCTGGCCAGATTCAACCCATTGGTCAACCCCACCTGCGTGCCCTTGAAGCCTTTCTGTCAAAGCTGCAAAGCGGCGCTTAAGTCCAGATTCTCAAAACGCCTAGGGCCTTGATGGAATTAGCCCCAGGGGTTGAGAGCAGGCTGGATTTCGGCAGAGGGGCTACCGGTGAAAGTTCAGTCCACAAAAAAGCAGATCAAGCATCTGCGGCTTCCGGGGAAGTAGCCGAATCTTTAGTGGAATCTGCTTTGGCCTCCTGGGGATCGGCGGCTGGCTCCGGTGCCGCTGAACTTTTCACGCTTTTGACACGATCTACCGCTACCGCTGCACTTCCCGGCTGAGGATCCGGTCGAGCCGGGCGGTCCTGTTGCGGTAGACCCAGCTGCTCTCGGGCCTGGGCAACCGCTTTGACGGCACTGGACTTGCTCGCTTCTAGCAGGGCTTTACTCGCATCTGCAAAGTAGTGCTCACTACTGGGATTTGACGCTTGCTTTGTAATCGCCTTGGTTTTGGACACCAGCTGACTTCCACCATCCCAGATCCAGTCAAAGGCCACCAGGCCCAAACACAGGACTAGCCAGAGCAGCTTGCCAGTTTCCTTGAGAATATCCCAGGTCACCTTGAGGGCCTCCCACAGAGCCCTAAGGGTGGCCAGCAACGATTCCAGAACCGCTTGATAGGCAGAAAGAGTCTGTTGGCTCGACAGGGTTTGTACCCAAACCTTCGCCTGATTCTCTAAGGGGCTACTCATATAAAAAATCTCCGAGAAAGAGGACAAATAAAGACTTCAGAGAACTCACCGGATCCTGCCGCCCAGGGGGCTGGCGCTGCCCGCCGCCGTGAGGACACAGAGGCTGCCTCGAAGGCTGCGAGGACGGCGCTGATGCAGTTGGGTACGGACTCCTATCATTACCCGTTAAGGAAGGTGGGTCAACCGGCAATGGACCGCGGCCCCCCCAGAGATCTTTCGGCGTGGACTTACCCCTAATCTTCGAATCAAAAGGCTCTCCAAGACTTGGCAACATTCTGAATGATTTGTGCGTCAGTAAAGTACATCAAGAATTTTTATGCGGGTTCTAGAGAAAGGGGATGATTGCTTATGAAAACGGCACACCGAACCAGATCACATCGAACCAGATCACACCGAACATTGGGAAAGATGCTGGCGGGCATCATGGCGCTGAGTTCTGTGCTGAGCTTCACCACGGGCGTAGCGCGAGCCGATGACAATGACTGGTTTGATGAGGTGACCGACCGCTGCGAGCGCATTAGCGGTGGATATTTCTGTCAGCGATCGGATCGCAAGGATCGCGATCAACGTAACTGGCCAAGGAATGACCGTTTTGAGAGAAATTGGCCTGAAAACCGTCAAGATTGGGGCTATTACAATCCTGAGGGCAAACTCTATAAGGGGGCCTTAATCCCCACCGTGTCGCGCTACGGCGATCGCATCTTAATTGATAAAAACGACTCCGAGTCCCTAACCCTGCTGGTGGAGCGGGACATTCGCAGCGATACGACGCGCAACATCCTGATTCCCAAGGGCAGCCAAATTGAAGGGCGCCTCAGGTCTCACGATGGCGGCATCCGCTACGAAGCAGACTATGTCCGGCTGCCCAACGGACGTCGCTACAACCTCAACGCGCGATCCGAGACGATTTATCCCCGGTATCGGCAAGCTAGACGCGGACCCTCCTCAGACGTGGCAACGGTGATTCTCGGGACTATTCTCAGCCGCGAACTGGGTCGGAGGCAAGGGCTTGGGGAGGTCTTAGGCAGAGGCGGCGATTTATTTGGCCGATCCCGCGACCTCCGCCGTCGCGATCGCGATGACCTGGTCGCCATTGATCCAAACCGAGACCTGGACTTGCGTCTCACCAAAGACTTTGAAATCGATTGAGGCCGTCCCCCATCATTGCGTTTCACCTTGAAGAATGCCAGTCAAAGCCTGTCCCTTTGGGCAGGCTTTTTTATCTCTGGCCAAGCCGATCTCAGACCCAGAAGCGTCCTAGGACTTTCAAACTTTGACCTCTTTCTGTAAGGTATTAGCTGTTCAACGATCAGCGCCGGTCGCCCATGCTTTCCTCCCCCCCTCGGAGTAACCCTGGAGGCTTGGGAGCATCGTATAGATTGCCCCCCCTAGGGTGAATCCATGCCCTTGGCGGGCAAGATCGTGGCTTGAGTTCATTGTGAGGCAGGAAGAAACATTTCATGATTCAGGGGATTATTGCTCTTGGGGCAGGCGCGCTTGTTCTGCTCGGGTGGATTGGTCTGGAAATTCCGTATCGGCGGCATCGGGGCAACACCCTGGAGGTGCCGCCTGGGGAATGGAGATTGACACGGCAAGATCCAGACCACTATCAACTGGTGGGAATACAAACCTTCCGAAACCCCCTGGATGATTTGGAGGTCATGATTCCAGAACTCAAGCCAGAGATTCAGCTGTTGTCTAAGGCTTCGGTGCGTGGTATCACCCCGGAAATCACCGTCACTCCCCAACACCCGGATGAACCCGCTCGCCAGGACGACTACTGGTTCGCCTATATTGTCAAGCGGAAAAAGCAAACCCAGATTAAAGTCACCCTGGATCTGCGAGGGTCTAACCTGGAAGCGCTCAAAGCCATTTGGGTCAAGCTGCACTATATTTCCTACGGTCCCAGGGGGCGCTTATCTAAAACCCAGCACGCGGTTATTCCCCTGCAGTTTCCTGACCCCCAGGCCATGCCTGCCTGGAAGTCCACCCCCAAGGCGGACATTTTGCCCATTCCCACTCACCTCCTGAACCCTCTCGATGACTACGTGGAAATTGTGCAGCGCTACGTGGTCCCCCACGCCCAACCAGGCGACATTGTTGCCATTGGAGAAACTCCCATTGCCATCATGCAGGGGCGCTGGCGCCATCCTAGCGAGATTCAGCCCGGATGGGTTGCGACCCACCTTTGCTATTTCTTTATGCCCACCTCCAGTCTGGCCACAGCCTGCGGTATGCAAGCCCTGGTGGATATTGTGGGACCTGGCCGCGTCCTGCTGGCATTTCTGCTGGGATCGGTTGCCAAGATTTTCCGCATTCCTGGCATGTTTTATCGCCTGGCCGGAGAGCAGGCCCGTCTAATTGACGATGTTACGGGAACCCTGCCGCCCTTTGACCAATTTATCGTCCTGGGTCCGGATCAGCCGGATCAGGTGGTGGATCAGATTCAAACTGCCACAAAACTGGGGGCGGCCATCGTGGATGTGAATGACTTGAAGCGAGTGAAAACCCTGGCGGCCTCCTCAGATGTTTCCTTGAACATTTTAGAATCCGCCCTGCGCGATAATCCCGCAGGCAATGGCGATGAGCAAACCCCGGTGGTGCTGATCCGCCCCAAACGTCCCTCAAACTGAACCCAAACTGGCCCCCTCCCCCCGGCGCGATCGCCCCTGGAGGAGACCAGTGCTTGCACCGCCCGGATTGATGCAATCAGCGGAAATCCGGGCAGGGAAACGTTCTCAATTCCCTCCAGAGGCCGCCGAAAGTCTGTTATGATTTGTAATCAAGTATATACAAACCTTAGTTTGCCTTAGCACTGTGAATCAATGAGTAAAATCTTTAATTCCAGCAAAAATGGAGGGTTATCACAAATCTAGACTGGCAAACCCCTATAAACCTGTTTCCTACCCGAAAGGATTAAAGGATCGCTACAAGCTTATTTTCAAAAAACGATTAATAAAAGTGTTGGGGCAAAATTAGTGAGCAGTAAGAGTAAAATTCTAATTGTCGATGATGAACCCATGATTCGCCGGATTCTCTCGACACGCTTAACTATGGCTGGCTATGATGTGGTCTTGGCAACGGATGGTGAGGAAGCCTTAACAGTCTTTAAGCAAGAGTCCCCAGATTTGGTGGTTTTGGATGTGATGATGCCCAAGCTTAACGGGCTAGAGGTTTGTCAAGAACTTCGGAAAATCACGGATATTCCCATTGTGATGCTGACGGCCCTGGGGGATGTGGCAGACCGCATTACTGGCCTTCAGCTTGGGGCCGATGACTACCTGCCCAAGCCCTTTTCTCCTAAAGAACTCGAAGAGCGCATCAATGCCATTCTGCGGCGCTTTAAAAAGCCAGGAGTGCCCCATCCCGCCAGTCAAGATGACGTACCGGGTATTCTCCAAGCGGGTCCTCTGCGCATTGAGGTCTACAAGCGCCAAGTTTTCCTCAAGGGCAAGCGCATTAGCCTGACGGGAATGGAATTTGATCTGCTGGAGCTGCTGGCTAGCAATGCTGGCAAAACCGTGTCTCGCGCCGATATCTTACAGAAGGTGTGGGGCTATAGTCCCCGGCATTATGCGGACATGCGGGTGGTGGATGTGCATGTTTCCCGGTTGCGCTCCAAGATTGGCGATAACCCCAAAAACCCTGAATATATTCACACCGACTGGGGGACGGGATACTTCTTCCAGGGCACCTCAAGCACCTCCTCCCAGGTTGCCAGTGCTTGATAGGATTGCCTGGCGAACTTGAGTTAACTGATCCCAATACCAATCGGGTGGTAAAAATAGAGCGCAGCTAATAAATTTCAGGTTGTCAATATTTTCAGGAAACAGGGGTTGATAGCCGGAGTTGATCAACTTTTGCGGATCTCCCCAGGTGTGGACCACGTAGTTAGGAAGGGTGCTGGGCACCTCCACTGTCTGCAGTTTCGGAGCAAGGGGAGGGGGCAAAATGGCTTCCATGTGGGCAATCATCTCCTTCACGGAGAGGGGCTTGCCCTGACCAATGTTGTAAACCAGGTCGGAAATATCCTGTAGATGGGGCGACGGCACGGGCAGGGTAAGCAGGTGCAGCATGGCCCGGGCAACGTCCGGTGCAAAGATGAGGTCGCGGGTCTGCTCACCGGGATCAAAGTGATCGGGTTGTCCCCACACCTCAAAGGGGGTTTGATCCAGGGCATGCCAGAGTAGCTGGGTGTAGAGATTGGCAAATTTACCCTTGTGGGCCTCGGTTACCCCATAGACTGAGAAAAATCGGCAAATTTGCAGCTGAAGTCCCCGATCCAGGCTTTGCTGAATGGCCATGTCCTCCATCATCAGTTTGCACAGCTCATAGAGCGATCCGGGCCAAACGCGCTGATCCTCACGGGAGGGGCGCTGTTTACAGAGGCTGCTCGTGGAGGCAAAGACCAGACGAATGTTCTCCGCCACGCACCAGTCTAACAGGGTGGCCCAGGTCTCCAGCTCACTCAACACGTCTGCTAAACCCGTAAAGTGGGGGGCGCTGGATCGCCCGCCCACAAATAGCAGCAGATCGGGACGATGGGGAGGATTGAGGGCATAATCCCGGTGCGATCGCACCACCAGACCCTCGCGGCAGGGCGGCGGCAGATTATCCCGTCGTCCCAGGCTCAGATTGTCGTTGAGATCGATCTGTTCAAGGTCAATCCCCAGTTCATAGAGCTTCGCCACCAGGTGAGACCCCACCTGACCTGCAGCACCCATGATGCAGATTCGCGAGGACAGCAGCGATCGCAGACGAGGAGCCAGGGGATCGGCGGTGGCCTTTTGACGGTACCAGGCCCCAATATCAGCGGGATTCAGGCCCAAATCAGCCGGGTGAGAGGAGGTCATAACAAACTTTAAAGCGATTACCGGAGGTTGACCGGGATAATGGGAACCAGACTGGATCGCTCAGCGGCCGTCCCGAGGGGTGCGCACCACGCGATCATGGCGGGGGGCATCCGGTTCAGGCGGAGGAAAAGCGAGAAGGAGAGTCTCATGGCATGGTTCAAGCACAGACCCTGGCCTCTCAGTTTAGCGCTGCTGCTGGTGATTGGATCCGGTGATCCCGTCGAGGCCAATCGGCTCACCAGCTGGAACTACGATGGCCAGCGCAAAATTTTGAGCGTCCATGCAGACGAAGAGTTTAGTCCCCAGGTTCGCTTGATTGGATCGCCAACGCGGCTCATTGTTGATCTTCCGGGGATCAAGCTTGGACGGCTGAAAACGAAACGCCCCGTGAGTTTGCACCATGTCAAGGAAGTGCGCAGCGGCCAGTTTAATAGCCAAACGACGCGACTTGTGGTGGAACTGAACAGCGGCTACGGGTTAGATCCAAAGCAGATTCAGGTGAGGGCCACCACGCGCCAGAAATGGTCCATTCAGCTGCCTGGCCCCGAACCGCAGAAATATTTGCCCGATCGCCCCGTTGATGTCGCAGTGCCCCGCGTGCTGCCTAATTTTATGAGCGGTGGCACCATTGGAGGGGTGCTCAAGGCCGGCGATGAAATGCGCTGGCTCACCCAGCGCTTGGCGGCCCTGCACAGCCAGTATGCCGTGGTTGATCCCAGCGTGTTTGTTTTAAATCTCAACAATGGGGACTATGCCGATCTCCAGGGCGGTGCGCCCTTTCCTGCCGCCAGCGTCATCAAGCTACCGATTTTGATTGCCTACCTGCAGGATCTTGATGCGGGCAAAGTGAGCCTGGATGAAACACTGGTGATGCGGCCCGAACTGGTGGCCTCCGGGTCCGGCTATATGCAAGACTTGCCGGACTGGAGTCGATTCTCGGCTCGCTACACCCTCACCCAGATGATTGAAACCAGCGACAACACGGCCACCAATATGATTATTCACCGACTGGGAGGGCCAGCCTACCTGAATCGGCGCTTCCAAAGCTGGGGCCTGAAAGATACCCAAATTCGCAACTGGTTGCCGGACCTGTCCGGCACCAATACGGTGAGTTCCCACGATCTGGCCACAGTCCTGACGAAGGTGGTTAAGGGAAATCTATTGTCGTCCCAGGGTCGGCAGCGAGCCCTCTACATTTTGAAGCTGACCCAGACGCGATCGCTTTTGGTGCCGGGGATTGGCCGGGGAGCCAGCATTGCCCATAAAACCGGGGATATTGGCTTTGCCCTTGGCGATGCCGGCATTGTGTTTATGCCGGGGGGACAAGACTACGTCATCTCCGTCCTACTGCGGCGGCCCTATAACGATCCCCGCGGGCGCGACTATGTGCAGCGGGTGTCGAAAACGGTCTATGCCTACTTCAAGGGGCTGAACCGCTAGCGGATCGCCTTTGGGGAGATCTCCCGGTCCGGCCTAATCTTCGCAGGGGTCCTCCTTGGCGGAGAGGGAGGCCTGGCCAGGATCGATTAAGCTCAGGATCACGCCCGCCAGAGGGATGGCTAAAAACAGTCCAAATAGCCCGGCGATGCGCGCCCCGACTAACAAGGCCAGGAACACCACCACCGGACTCATTTGCAAAGACTGTTGCATGACCCGCGGCATCAGCATATTTTCTTCAATTTGCTGGAGCACAATGCAAGAGACGAGGACCTGGCCAGCTTTCCAGGGTCCCTGGGGAAGCAGAATCAGGGAGATTAGCGTAATGCCCAGCGTGGCCCCAATCCCAGGAATTAAATCAAACACCCCGGCAATTAAGGCCAGCAGTAGGGGCTGGGGAATCTTCAGCACAACAAACACAATAAAGCTGGTGCCAGTTAAAAACAGCGCCAGCAGAAAGCGCCCCAGAAAAAAGCCCAGGAAATTTCGCTCCAGGGAGGCCGCCAGGCGATCGCGGTGGGCTACTGGCACAAAACGCCGCGCAGTAGCCCAAAAATTCTCGTAGTCCAGGAGCATAAAGAAGGAAATTACTAGAATGAGCACCAGACCCACCACATTACTAAAAATTTCTGTGATTAAGGTAAAGCCCGAACCCAATTGGCTCAGCACCTGATTGCGAAACCCCTCTTCAATGCCATCGATATTCAGCGTAATTCCGCGAGCCTTAAAGAACAGCTCGGCCTGCATTGCCAGATCCGTGAGGGCGTTGAAAAATTCAGTTACCCGGTTCACAAAGGCCGGTCCCTGGGCCACCACCGCAAACACCACCGTCACTAAAATTCCCAATAGCAGGATGACCCCCACCCAGAAAACCAGCAGCGCCGCCACCGGACGAGGCACAAACCGCTGGAGCCAGCGCGTCGGATAGTTGAGCAAGAACGAGAGAATTGAGGCGCAGACAAAGATGATAACGACGGTTTGCAAATAATTGAGGAGTAAAATTAAGGCCCATCCAGAGGCAAAAAACAGCAAAAATCGCAGCAGGATCGAGTTATCCAGGCGCTTGAGCAAATCAAAGAAGGGTTGGGACATGGTGGACACAAACCGTTGCGGTCAAGCCGGAAAAATCAGTTTTCCTGAGGCTTGGAGTTACACAGATGCAGCATCATCCTAGCCAAAGCCACCTTTGGACCTGGACGGTCTCTTGTTTCTAGACTGCTTGGAGGCAGCGGGTGCCCCCACCTTTGCCACGGCGCGCTGAAACAATTCATGCAGATGCAGTGGGACGCTGGCCGTTTCAGGCAGCTGGGGCCTCAGATCATCCCAAGATTGGGCCAGTAAAGACGCCAAATCTCGATGCAGCTCAAACTGCGGCTGATTGAGGCCCCGCCGCAAAAACTGCTCCAGGGCCTCGGGCCTCGCTTCGGCCAGCTGCTGCCAAACAAAGGGCTTAAAGTTGGGATCGCTTAGGTAAGCCTGGGCCAGGGTCTGAAGCTGGTCCGGTGGAGTTTGGTCGATCTGCGCCAGGGTCTGGCACAGGGCCTGATAGTTCTCTAGAAACACCTGGCCGCCCCGAGCATCGGTGATCACGGTCACCTGGGGAGCATGGCGCAGCGATGGGGGCAGTTCCAGGGTGGGGCGCATCATCTGGGCCAGCGATCGCTCCGAGATCAGTCGCTCGCTAGCCTGAGCATCCAGGCCCAGGGCCGCAAGCCGGGAGGTCACTTCATGCGTCGATTGCCCCGCCTCCGCCGACAGATCCTGCAGGGTTTTAGATCCGTCCAGCCCGCTGGCGTCGATCTGCTGCTGGGCTAAATGGGCTTGAAAGTCCTCCAGCTGACGATGCAGTTGGGCACCCGAGAGCGTCACCACGGGTCCGCCAAAAAAGTCCATGAAACTCTGGTGGCTGCGCTCCACCGAGGCCCAAGCCGCCGCGAGTAAATCCGGGGCATCCCCGTACAGGAACTCACCGTGGTTCTGGCGAAAACTCCCGATGACCACAGCCAGCTTCGCCTCGCCCAGCTTACCCAGACGCAGCTGTGGCCCTGTGAACATCCAAAGGGTGGAGTCCAGGGGGACCAGATGACCTTGAATCACTTCCCCCACCTGCAGCGGCCTAGCCGGGCTCTGGGCGGGGAAGACCCCCAGGGCATATCGCTTTGCGGTCAGCCAGTTCATCACCTCAAAGGTGAGATTATTCCTTTGATCCATGACCTGAAACAGCCCTAAAAATCCCTGCTGCCAGGATTGAATTTGCGATCGCGCCTGGGCTGATAGCTCTGCATGCTGGCTCAGGTACCAGTCTAGGGGAGATTGCCCGTCGATACGGCCTGCGGTTAAAAACTGATCCAGGACAAATTCGGTGCGATCGCTGCCCTTGTAGGCAGACTGGGAGAGCTGAGCCATTTTCTGGGCGCTGTAGGTTTCCAGGGCAACGGCTGCGGTCCCCTCCGCCTCTAAAAGGGCATCAAGGACCTGCTGCCGCAGATGGCCAGCTTGGGCCAGGGATTCCGTCAAAGACATACTGGGTGTCACTCCTGTAGAGGGTTGCTGCAATGGACACAATCCATCACCGCACCGATGGCGGCTGGTGATAACCGCATCCCTCCCAGCCTAACGATAATTTTGGCAGGGGTTTTGCGCATAATGAGTTCAATTCACCCAGTTTAAGATCTCGCATATGGCCCGTACCCCCAACGCATTTGCTGTCCACCTGATCCTGGAGGGAGGACACCGTGAAGAAGTTCGATTTGCCACAATTCAGGAGTTTCAGCAGTGGTACAGCAATGAAATTGTGCCGCGGTCGGATTCCCAAGAGTTTATTAACGTTCCCTTGAAAACTATCCAGGGAGAGTATATGGTGGTGCGGCCTTCAAAAATTGTTGCAATTCGCGTGGAACCGGTCTTCACTTCTAGCGTCGACCGTTTCTGATGGCGCAAAATCGTGAGGTGTCCGCTTGAGTGTTTGGCTGAAATCCGCTGCTGTTCTAGTCTGTAGTTTAAACCTGGCTGTAGGAGGGGCCATCCAGGTGCAGGCCGCGCCTTTGAGACAGACAACCGTCCGTCCTTGGTCCACCGATCAGCTGGTGGATACGCAGCTGTGGACCTATGCCTCAGGATCGCGCGGGGACTACAAAACCCTCCTGCGATCCATTGACCATAGCCTGAGGTATTTGGGCACCGACTCCGCCGTTAAAGCCTATCAAAACTATGCGCTCCCCGACTTCACGCGCGATCGCGTCATCCGCAGTCTGCGTCGCTTTCGAGAACTGGTGCGCCTGGCCAAAACGCCTCAGGACCTAGCCCAGAGGGTACAACAAGAATTTGTACTCTACGAATCCGTGGGTAAGGATGGTCAGGGGAGAGTGGAGTTTACCGCCTATTTTGAGCCCACCTATTCCGCCAGCCGTATTCGCACCTCAACCTATCGCTATCCCCTCTACCGCGCCCCCCGCGATCTATCTTCCTGGCCCCAGCCCCATCCCACCCGAGCCACGCTAGAGGGGAAGGACGGTCTGGGGGGAAAACTGCGCGGAAATGAGTTGGTCTGGCTCAAGGATCGCTTGGAAGCCTATCTTGTCCAGGTGCAGGGATCGGCTCGTCTGCAGCTCACCGATGGCAGCACCATGAGCATTGGGTTTGACGGCAAAACAAACTACGACTACGTCAGTCTTGGCAAAGAGCTCATTCAAGATGGGCGATTTAAGGCCGATGAGCTGAGTTTGCCGAAGCTGATTCAATATTTTACAGAGAATCCCCAACAGCTGGATAGCTACATTCCGCGCAATAACCGATTTATCTTTTTCAGAGAAACCAACGGGGCACCGGCCACAGGCAGCCTGGGCGTTCCGGTCAGTGCCGAACGATCCATCGCCACCGACAAATCCCTCATGCCGCCGGGGGCCTTAGCCCTGGTGCAAACCAAGCTACCGGTTTATACTGCCCCAGGCCAAATTGAGTTTCAACCCATTAGCCGCTTTGTTCTGGACCAAGACACGGGCAGCGCCATCAAGGGACCGGGGCGGGTAGATATTTTCATGGGAACAGGCGAACCAGCTCGCACCCGCGCAGGACTGGTAAATCATGTTGGGAAACTCTACTACCTGCTGTTGAAACAGTAGCCAGCCGGGCTGTTTGAAGACTGCCCGGATCCGGGGGGAGGCATGCTCACCCCCGGCAAAGACCGTTAAGCTTATAGGTAAGCTCTACTGCTGTTGTTGCGCCTTGTGCCCATGGTTTCGATTGCCCGCAAAAATTTGTTTTTCGACCTGCCGCGGTTCATTGTAGCCCAAGCCGGAATCATGTTTGCCGTGGGGCTGGTCACCATCCAAACCGGGATCTACAACGGATTTACACGCTCCTCTACGATCCTCATTGATCACGCGGAGGCGGATCTGTGGATGGCCCATGAAGACATGCGACACCTGGATCTCACCTTACCCATTCCCTATCGATGGGCTACCGAAGCCAAAACCGTGGAAGGGGTTGCAGAGGCAGAGGCCTTAGTGAGCCGAGGATCCATCTGGCGCTACGCCTTTGGAGAACTCTCCGTGATTCGGATTATCGGCCTGGATCCGCAAGGGGATCTGTTTAATCCCCAACCTCTAGTGGCAGGCCAGCTATCCGATCTCGACCAGCCCTACACCATCACCGTTGATGCGTTAGACCAAGAATCCCTAGATGTGAGCGGCATTAACCATACGGCGGAAATTGGATCCTACCGCGCCAGGGTGGTGGGGATTACCGACGGGGTTCGCTCCATTGTCTCCAATCCCTTTGTCTTTACATCCCTGGAAAATGCCAACGCCTTCAACTCTCCCATCGCCCCCGCCTCAGACAGTCCCGATCCTCCCCCGCCCCTTTCTAGCGAGAGCGAAATTAGCTTTGTCTTAATTCGGGCAACGTCAGATACTTCCCTTGCGGCGCTCAAGCAGCGCTTAATGAACACCTTCCCCGGTAGTCGGGTGGTGACTCAGGCCGAGCTGGCCCAAATTACCCAGGACTACTGGCGCAATAGCACCGGTGTCGGCTACATTCTCGGCCTAGGAGCGGTGGTGGGGGTGATTGTGGGGACCGTGGTGGTGGGGCAAATCCTCTACTCCTCCGTTGCAGACCACATTCGGGAGTTTGGCACCCTCAAGGCCATGGGATCCTCAGACTGGTTTATTTACCGGGTCATTTTAGAACAGGCGCTGTGGATGGCGGTGCTGGGGTATATCCCCGGTATGCTATTGAGTATGGGCGTAGGGTCCTGGACCCTCAATGCCCAAGCGATTCAGATTCTCATTAATCCGGTCACAGCAGCTGCGGTTTTTGTGGTGACGGTGGTGATGTGCAGCGGGGCTGCGATTTTTGCCATTCAAAAAGTGACGCGTCTCGATCCTGCTATTGTGTTCAAGTCCTAGGGATTCCCCCTGAGCTGCCACGTCTTCATGTTTTTGTCTAAGTTAAATCCGGCATTTATCTCCCAACCTGTGTTGAATCCCGTTCAGGAGCGTCCAACCCATGCCATTGTGGCGGAGAAGGTGTCCATGACCTACCGGAACGGAGATCTGGTGTTTCAGGCGCTGACGGAGATTGACTTAAAGATTCGCAGTGGAGACATTCATCTTTTGATGGGACCTTCGGGGTCCGGCAAAACCACGCTTTTGTCCATTCTGGGAGGCATTCTGACGCCCACGGCCGGTCACGTCAGGCTGTTGGGCGTGGAGATCACTCGTCTGTCTCGGCGGCGCTTGGCGGAGTTTCGGATTCAAAATATTGGCTTTATCTTCCAGGGATTTAACCTGTTTCCAGCGCTAACTGCCGTGGAGAATATTGAAGTGGCCCTTAATCTGAAGGGACTCAAGGGGCGGCAGGCCCAAGATCAGGCCCGATACATGCTCAACCAGGTGGGACTCGACGATAAGCGCCATAGCCTACCCCAGGATTTGTCTGGGGGACAGAAGCAGCGCGTGGCGATCGCCCGCGCCCTGGCCGGAAAGCCGCCGCTGATTATGGCGGACGAACCCACCGCAGCCCTCGACTCGCGGCGGGGACGAACCATTTTAGAGCTGCTGCGCGCCCTGGCTAAGGAGGAGGGCTGCACGGTACTCATGGTCACCCACGATGCCCGGATCATGGATTTAGCGGATCGGGTCTTGTATCTCGAAGACGGGAGGATTCCCCAACAGCCCCCCCAGGGAGTGGATATGAACGAGGCGCAGCCATAGCATAGGGGATTGAACCATGAAATGTTTTGTAACCGGGGGCACCGGATTTGTCGGGGCTAATTTAATTCGATTGCTGGTGAGTCAGGGATACACCGTTAAGGCGCTGGTGCGTCCCCATAGCTGTTTGGACAACCTGACGGGATTGGAGGTGGAAACGGTGACGGCCACCCTCAATGATGAGGCGCTGGCGCAACAGCTGCGCGGCTGTCAGGTGCTTTTTCATGTGGCTGCCCACTACAGCCTTTGGCGACGCGATGGCGAGGCGCTTTATCAGTCCAACGTGTTGGGAACGCGCAATATCTTGGCGGCCGCTCGCGCCGCCGGCATTGAGCGCACGGTTTACACCAGCTCCGTGGCGGCCATTGGGGTGCCAGCGGATGGTCATATTGCTGACGAAACCTATCAAAGCCCCCCAGAGAAGCTGATTGGAGCCTATAAAAAATCAAAATACTGGGCTGAGCAGGAAGCCCACAAAGCCAGTGATCAGGGTCAGGATATCGTCATTGTTAATCCCAGTACGCCCATTGGCCCCTGGGATATCAAGCCCACCCCCACGGGCGAAATTATTCTCCGGTTTTTGCGTCGTCAGATGCCCGCCTATTTAGATACAGGCCTGAATCTCATTGATGTGCGAGATGTGGCCCAGGGGCATCTTCAAGCTCTGCATCGGGGAAAGACGGGCCATCGCTATATCCTGGGCAATCAAAATCTGAGCCTTCAGGACATTCTCCACATCCTGGCCGACCTGACTGGCCTGCCAGCGCCACGCTATGCCGTTCCCTTCTGGATTCCCCTGATCGCAGCCTGGATCGATGAATATGTGCTGGCGGCCCTGGGCAAATCGCCTACGGTTCCGGTGTCTGGGGTACAGATGGCCCGTCAAAATATGTTTTACTGTTCGGATCGGGCCATCCAAACCCTGGGACTGCCTCAAACCCCCATTCGACAGGCCCTGGCAGATGCCGTGACTTGGTTTCAAACCCATGGATATGTTCCCGCCTCAGGCCCGACGAAGGGGATCGGTGCCTAAGGCCAGCAGGACCGCCTTGCCGGAATTTCTTGTTTCATTTGAAAAAAATCATCAATCTGATCCCAAACTAAAGATCAATTTTTGTCCCTATTCACAACAATCTTCCTCTGCATTGAGTCCTCCAATCCCCCAGATTATTTAGATAAAATACAAAACAATCTCATCAGCCAGGGTCTTTTCCCTCTTAAGAGGGTCTACCTTGATCCCAGGCCGGAAAAGACTTTACAGGAAAGGACTTTAAAAGAGATTTCCGCTATTTTTTCACTGTGCAACATTCGGAAGCCGACCCGATAAACCCTTCCGAATCGCAATCTTGGTCGCTGTCAGGGTTGGGAGCAAGGGGAGAGGGCTGAAATTGAGCGGTTTGCTACAGCACTGCCAAATTAGTGTTCTGACAGTTACTCGATCCGCCGGGGAACAATGAACACAGTCAAAGTTCCGGCGACCGGGGGGCGCTCAATGAATAGAGTTGTGGAGGGAGTGGACAGGGTTTTAAGGGGCGTCCGCAATTGCAAGGTCTCTGGGATCGCTCATCCTTCCAGGGCCAGTCAGACCCCGATGCCCTGCCTTTCCTGCGTCCAGGTCATTCATGGCCCAAGTCGGCGATCCGATCAACTTCAGGGGAGAGACGACTGGCCGGGCGTCCAAAGGCGGTCACAGGGATTGGCCTTGGCCCAGAAAGAGGGATGTAAACGCACGTTCTCTCCCTCTGCCCAACCGGATTCTCCAGAGTGCCATGGACTGAAGATGCGATCAACCCACAGAGGCTCAGCCCTGGTGCAAGCTGAGCTTGTCTGCTCTGCCTGTGCACAGCTGCGGCACTCAAACTGCAGCACTCAAACTGCAGCACTCAAACAGAATGCCTGGATGACGGACAATCAGGCGCTTTGCCGCGGACGTTGCTCATCTTAAGTTCCCAGTGCTCATGAAGTCCGGTTCTAGATCCCTACAAACGCAACCCATCACCGGCGTTCAACATTATTGAAATCTCCCTTTAGAGAAATTCTGAGTCCTATGCCTCCTTCCTACGCAGCATTAATTCTTATTGTGGATGATAACCCCACAAATCTAGAGGTAATGTCCGAAACGCTGAGCGATGCAGGATATGAAGTGGCGATCGCCACCAGTGGGAAACGAGCCATCCAGCAGGTCCAGCGCCGTCAACCCGACCTCATGCTCCTGGACGTGATGATGCCGGGCTGCGATGGGTTTCAGACCTGTCAGATCATTCGTCAAGATCTGGGACTGAAAAACATTCCCATTATCTTTATGACGGCCCTTGCGGATACTGGCAGCAAAATTAAGGGCCTTGAGCTAGGTGCTGTGGACTATATTGCCAAACCCTTTCATGAGCAGGAGGTCTTGGCTCGGGTAAATGTGCATTTGCAGCTCAAGCAAACGGAACAGAAGCTGCGCCGCAGTGAAGCTCGACTCGAAAGTATCTTAAACTCCCTGGAGGAAGTGGTCTGGTCGGTTACCGTGGATCCCCTCCAGTTTCTTTACATTAATCCCGCCATTGAACCCATCTCAGGCTACCCAGCGGCGCACTTTATGGCCAATCCCCAGCTTTGGTTCAACATGGTTCATCCTGAGGACCGATGTACAGTCCAGCAAGCCTTCGAGTCCTTGACCCAAACTCCGGCCATTGAGCTGGAATATCGCATTCTTACGCAACAGGGATCCACGCGCTGGCTCCGGGTGAGGGCTCAGCATATTCACGACCACACCCTAGAGGAGGCCGCCCGCGAGAAACCTAATCAGCTAAGGATCGATGGGATTCTCTACGACGTCAGCGATCGCAAGGAGATCGAAACCCAGCTCATCCATGAAGCCCACCACGATAGTTTAACCGGCCTGATCAATCGAAATTGCTTTATCGACACCCTCACCCAGCGGCTAGTGCAGAGCCGCATTGAACCGGGTTCAAGCTTTGCCGTTCTGTTTATTGACCTCGATCGCTTTAAAAGCATTAACGATAGCCTGGGCCATCATCTGGGCGATCAGCTACTTCAGAAAGTTGCCGAACGCCTGCAGCAGTCCCTTCGTCCAGCAGATATCATTGCCCGACTAGGGGGAGATGAATTTACAGTCTTACTGGATCGGGTCAACCATACCAACGATGCCATTAGCGTGGCGGAACGCATTAATCAACGATTGGCGATCCCCTTTCAGATTGAGGGACAGCTGCTCTTTACCACCGCCAGCATTGGCATTGTCATGGCCACGCCCCACTATGCCTGCGCGGAGGAATTGCTCAGAGATGCGGATATTGCCATGTATCAATCCAAAAAGCGAGGCAAAGCCAGCTGGCAACTATTTGACCCGTCCATGTATGAAAGTTCGCTGCGTCAGCTAGAACTGGAGCGGGACCTGCGACTGTCCCTAGAGAATCAGGACTTTTCTCTCTATTATCAGCCGATTATCCACCTTGAAACCGGTCGTTTCCTTGGATTTGAGGCTTTAGTCCGCTGGATACATCCCCGCCGAGGGTTTGTCTCCCCCGCAGAATTTATCCCCATTGCGGAGGAAAGTGGCCTGATTGAACCGTTGGGAGATCAAATTCTGTGGACCGCTTGTCGACAAATCAAGCAGTGGCTGACGCAATTTCCTCACCTCGTGGACCTCTCAGTGAGCGTTAATCTCTCTAGTAAGCAACTGCAAAACGCGAAATTTGTTGAAACTCTCGATCGCGCCCTGACCACCACCGGGATTTCCGGGCAGTATCTGAAGTTGGAAATCACCGAAAGCATTTTAATGGGAAATCACGAGTCGCTTACCTCCCTGTTTCGGTCTTTGCTTAAGCGCCAAGTCACCCTCAGCTTGGATGACTTTGGGACCGGCTATTCATCCTTGAGCTATTTGCATCGCTTTCCCCTCAATGAGATAAAAATTGACCGTTCCTTTATTAACCGGATTGAGACAGACCAGCAGAGCCGCGAAATTGTAAAAATCATTACCACCCTGGCCAAAACCTTGAACATGACCACTGTTGCCGAAGGGGTCGAAACTCTAGAGCAAGCGGAATATCTCAGGTCTATGGCCTGCGACATGGTGCAAGGCTACTACTTTTCCCAGCCGCTCCCCGAAGCCGAGGCAACCGCCTGGATTATGAATCATGCTGCAACCCTGACCATCATGGCCTAGGGCTGGATAGCAGGGGCTGGTTTCGCTTTGACGCCTCATGGAGAAAACCCCTGAGGCCAAGGGGTATCCAGTTCCAGCAGAAACAGTATTGAAAAAATCTGTAGGTTCTGGGGGTCCAGGCAAGGTTGCAGGCATGATGAAGGAACCAGATTCACAGGATGCGTTTGATGAGCCAAGGGGCAATGCTGCAAAACTTCAACTGGCAACAGTTGCAAAATGGCTCTGATATTCGCGGAGTTGCCCTAGAGGGAATCGTGGCGGAACCGGTCACCCTCACCCCCGCTATCGTCCGGCGAATTGGTCAGGCCTTTGTACAGTGGTTAAGCCAGCAAACCCACCAAGATCCTCGATCCATGACCTTGGCCCTGGGCCGCGATAGTCGACTTTCGGGACCTGTACTCCTAGAGGCGATCGCCCAGGGGATGACGCAGATGGGCTGTAACGTCGTGGATGTGGGTCTGGCGTCAACCCCGGCCATGTTTATGAGTACCCTTTCCTCAGGACTCCAGGTGGACGGGGCAATCATGCTCACCGCCAGTCACCTGCCCTTTAACCGCAACGGCTGCAAGTTCTTCACCGCAGTGGGCGGTCTTGGAAAGGCAGACATCAGCGCTATATTAACCTACGCCGCAGCCGGAGAGTTTAGCCAGGCTGCCACTCCAGGTCAGGTGCGATCAGATCCCTTTCTGGAAACCTACGCCGCTGGACTGGTGCAACTGATTCGAGAGGGGGTGCGCCACCCCCAGGATTGGGATCGGCCGCTCCAGGGACTGCATATTGTGGTAGATGCCGGGAATGGATCGGGCGGATTTTTCGTTCGCCACGTTTTAGAGCCCCTCGGCGCGCGGACGGAGGGCAGCCAGTTCCTAGATCCCGATGGCCACTTTCCCCACCATAGTCCTAACCCGGAAGACCCCGCGGCGATCGCGACCCTGTGCGCGGCGGTGACGGAGCAGCAGGCGGATTTTGGCATCATCTTTGATACGGATGTGGACCGGGCCGCCGCCGTGGATGCCCAGGGGCGAGAGATTAACCGCAATCGCCTCATTGCCCTGATCGCGGCAATCGTCTTGCGCGAACATCCCGGATCTACGGTGGTCACTGATTCCATCACCTCCGAAGGGCTCACCTCCTTTATTGAAGAAACGCTCCAGGGTCGGCATCACCGCTATAAACGGGGGTATAAAAATGTAATTAATGAGGCGCAGCGCCTGAATGAAGCGGGGCAAGAGTGCTGGCTGGCCATCGAAACCTCAGGCCATGGGGCGCTGCGCGAAAATTATTTTCTCGACGATGGCGCCTATTTAGTCAGCAAGCTCCTCATTGAGCTCGCGCAAGGCCAGCTGACCGGACAGTCGCTGACCGCTTTGATTGAGGATCTGCAAGAACCGGCGGAAAGTCAGGAACTGCGGCTGAAAATTCAGGCCGCAGATTTTCAGGCCTATGGCAATGAGGTCATGGAACGGCTGACCGCGTTCTGCGCCGCACAAGCGGATTGGCAGGTGGTTCCTGACAACTACGAAGGCGTGCGGATTCGATGCGCTGCGCCGCAGGAAGCCGGGTGGTTTTTACTGCGGCTTTCTCTCCATGATCCGGTGCTGCCCTTAAACATAGAATCCAATTGTGCGGGAGGAATCGACCTGATTTGCCAGCGCCTGCGGCCTTTTTTCCAGCAGTTTAGCGCCTTAGATCTGTCTGCCTTCGAAGGAACTCCCCAGGAAGCCTAGAGGTGCATGGGCGCACGACGGGTTTGGGGCGATCCCTGTTGAGGCCGAGCCCTTAAGGATTACACACCGGACAAGATCCAGGATCGGCCAAGGCTGGCCCTTGGGGGGGAGTTCGGGTCACTTGATGATCACACCTCTGACAGCCCAACACTTCGTGCAGGGGTAGGGAGGTTGGGGTGCTGCACCATTGACAGGGTAATCCAGCAATAATTTCAATCACGGAAAAGCCCGGTGTGTTGCACACCGGACAGGTTTGCTGGAGTTTTTGAATCAACTGTTCAGTGGCCTGGTGAATCACCTGCATGCGACTGGGATTGTGCATGGCCCGCATATCGGTTTCAATGTGCACCTGCCCCGTGGGGGCCATGGCCTTCATTCTGGCAAACACTTGCTTCAAAACATCCCAAGATTGAATTCCCTTTACCCTGGCAGCGTCGGGGTGGGCACTGCTGCTCAACACTAGGCCATGGCTGGGAAACAGCACCTGATCCGCAAAGGCAACCGCCTCATCCAAGGTGGCAACCTGCCTCTGGGCATAATTCGTGTCCAGGGAGATCTGCGTGGCATGGACTTCAAAGCCATGGTGCAGATCGAGCAAAAGCACCAGTTCTGAATTTGCCGCTACCCAGGGCAATTGCGGGTGGGGTCCAAAACTGCCTTCGCTGGCGATCGCTAAGGTTTCTCCCGTGATCTCCAGGGCCGCCCTTGCCTTAGCGCGAGCGGCGTCCAGTTGTGACCCTTGTCGCTCAATCTCACGGGTGAAGGTGCCCAATGTATCGGTATTGAACCTGGGGGGAACCACCGTGGAGCACCCTAAGGCCTCGGTTAACAGGGGAGTGATCACCGCCTCCTTTTGATGCATGGTTGCAATGACAGCCTGACGATTTTGAAACCAAAGCGGTTGCCCCACCAATGTTGCTTACTCCTCCCGTCCCGAGGCACGGTAATGAATGGCCGTTTGACCCAGGGGGTCCAGTACTTTACCGCATTCTACCGTGGCATAGACCAGCCAGCGATCGCCACATTGGACGCGCTGCTCCGTGCGACATTCCAGATAAGCCAAGGCCTCTTGCAGCACCAGTCCCTCCTGCGCAGTATAGGCCGTGGCTATCTCGGATTGGCTAGGATCACTCACCCGCGCCCGAGCAAAGTGACGTCGGACGTTTTTGCCCTCTTGCAATAGATTCAGCACGAAGGCGGATCCGGGCTGCGCCACATCCTCTAAGCCCTGCTGGTGGGCGATCGCCAGCATAATCCCCGGAGGAGAGAAGGAGGCCTGGGAAACCCAAGAGGTGATCAAACTCCGATAGCCTTCTGGGGTGGCGTAGGTGATCACGCACAGCGATCCAATCACGCGTCCCATGGCTTGGGCCGTGCGATCCACCTGAGCCGTCACAAGCGGACGGACCACGCTGCGGGGCTTTTTACTCTTGAGCAAGGCCTTGGCAAAGGTGTCCCCCACTTGGCGACAGGTGTCTAAATCCTCGCGCGTTGGACTAAAGCGAATCCGTAGGGGTTTAAAGCCAAACTTAAAGCTGGCATCCTTAAGCTTGGCCGCAAGGAAATCCACCGCTTCGCCGCTCCAGCCGTAGGATCCAAAGACCCCAACTAGCTTCCGTTTGGCAGAGGAGGCCAGAATGATGCCCAGGGCTGTTTGAATTTGAACCGGTGCGTGCCCACCTAAGGTTGGCGATCCCATAATGATTCCATCTGCCTCCTCCAGAATTGCAGGAAGTTCAAGGGGGTCAATGGCTTCACAATTAATCAACTGCACTTGAACGCCCGATTGCACTAACCCCTGGGCGATGGCCTGGGCCATGGTTGCGGTATTCCCGTAGGCAGAGGCATAGAGCAAGGCAACACTCAGGTTTTTTTGTTGCTGCTGCGCACACCATTGCCAATATTCTGGGGTGAGACGGCTCAAGCTGTAGCGAATGAGCGGACCATGGCCAGGGGCGTAAATCCGGGCAGGGTAGTCCGCAATCCGGGCAAGAGCCGCCTCGGTTTGCTTGGACTGCGGGGCAAAGAGACAATCAAAATAGTGCTGTCGGTCAGGCTGTAGCCGTTTCCATTGAGTATCCCACAGCTCATCGCCACACAGATGTGCCCCAAACAGCTTATCCGTAAATAGAACCTTGGTGTGGGTATCAAAGCTACAGAGCGCATCCGCCCACCGGGGAGTGGGAACAAAGGAAAATTGCAAGGCTCTCGGCCCTTCGCCTGACCCTTGGCCATCGTGACTGAGGGGCAGAGAATCTCCGCCGCGCACCACCTGAATCTGCTGTCCAAATTCGGGCATCGCCTGCTGGATCGCGATGGCTGCTGGTTTTGAGCAGATTAGCTGTGCCTTGGGGGTGAGGGGGAGCAACTGATGCAGCGTGGCAATCCGATTGGGATTCACATGCTGCACAATAATGGCGTCGATGGCATGGGGGGCAACGGTTTGCCGCAGGGCCTCCAGGAATAAATCGGTAAAGGAGGCCCCCGGAGGGTCGATCAAGACCGTTTTATCCGATCGAATCAGGTAGGCATTGGCGGTTGTTCCTTGCTGTCGGGCATATTCCACTTCAAATTTGAGGGGCTCCCAGGTTCGCGATCGCAGCACCCAGGTTTGAGGGGCAATTTCTTCCACTTGCACATCGCGCGGGCGAGTGGTCAAGGTTGAGCAGACAAGATTGGTTTGCATGGTGGGAGGCTGGGTAAAAGACGGCAGTTTAAATGCGAGAGGAGAGAGGGACCTTGGGCGACCGATGCTCAGAGGCCAATTCACTTAAGCGACGTTGGGAGATACTTTCCTCGGGATCAATCCCTTCGAAGGTGGGGGGCAACCAGACTCGTACCACCAAGATCAAAGCCAGTGAGAGGAGGAAGACGCAGGTGGCTAAGACCTGTACCCAGGGCATTTCGAGAACCCCATGGACCATGACCTCCCGCAAGACCGAGACAATCGAGACTTCCACGGTAACGCCAATGGACACGCGCTTTTCTCGCAGATAAATAATCAGGAGCCGAAACAGCTCCACCAAAATGAGCAGAAACAGGATATCAGCGGTTACAACTTGCAGCTTTAGGGGAGGCAACAGCGACATAAACATTGCCTTGAGCTGCAAAACCATAAAGCTAAATAAACCAATGCACAGACAGATCACGATCAAATCCTGAATCAGTTCGAGGGAATTCACGAGATGTGTGCGACTCATCCAACCCAGGACGTTGGGACGGGAAGCTTCAAGGTGATTCATGGGATTGATCTCCAGAGGGTAGTGTGGTCAGGGAACTTAATAGTGACTCCCTACTTTTCGACGATGGACCGCGGTGAGGGCTTCGAGTTTAGAAACTCGACCGAGTTCCACGGTGCTGTAGACGAGCCAGTGGTCGTGGCATTCCATTCGGTGGGTAATGTGACATTCGAGGTAGGCTAAGGCGTCAGCTAAGATGGCGGCACCATTTTGGGCGGGATAAACCTTAAGGCCGGCAAAGCGGTCGGCACCGGGGGGAAACCGCTTCAGAAAATGACGCATCAGCGGCTGCACGTTGTCCTCTTCTAAAATATTGAGGACAAAGCGATCGCCCACCTGCAGCAGGGATTCAATGGCCCGGTCCTTGGCCACGGCAATGGCAACGCCCAAAGGCTCAAGACTGGCTTGGGTCACCCAAGAGGCCAGCATTGCGCTGGAGGTTCCCTCTTTTTGGGCGGTGAGAATATAGAGCCCTCCACTCAAGCGTCCGAGCGCTTTTTCTAAGTCTGTATCAATGGCCTTGATTTGCTGAATGGTGCGATCGCGGGTCAGCCATTGTCCTAGGTCAGTACCGGCCTCTTCGCACAACTGCAACAGAGCTTGATCGGGCTGATCTTTTACCAGAATAGGCGCAAAGGCTTCGACAACGCCAAGACCTTGCAAGGCATTGCGCAGGGGATAAATAGGTTCATCTTCTCCGCCCCCGGATTCCACCAAGCCAAGGGCTTGCTTCGAATGGACGCTGGTGAGAATGGTACTCAGGGCAGCGGTATTGCTGGGATTAGATTGAGCGGGCATCGCGATCACGATTCCCATTGCCATTTGGACCAGTTCTCGCAGGTCGTGGGCATCCGTATATTCTAGATCAATACATTCGACCTCCACCCCAGTTTTCAGAATGCCCTGGGCAATGCTCTGAGTTAGGGGCTCACCATAGCCATAGCCAGACTCATAGAGCAGGACCGCGAGCTGGCTGACCTGCACCTGCGCCTCGCTCCACTGTTTATACAGCTGCAACCAGTGGGGAATATGATGGCGCAAGAGGGGGCCATGACCTGTGGCAATGGTTTGAATCACCAATCCCTCCATGCGCTTCAAGGCGCTTAACACCGATCGCGCATTGGGCCGCATTAAACAATCGTAGTAATACTGGGAATGGGGTTCAAGCAAATCCGCTTCGTCGTCGTAGATCACATCATTGCAATAGTGCATGCCAAACACATCGCAGGTGAAGAGAACCTGCGCCTGTAAGTCATAGGTCAAAATGGTGTCTGGCCAGTGAAGGTTTGGGGCGGAAATGAAGGTCAATTCATGGCCGTGACCGAGGTCGAGGCGATCGCCCTGCTTCACGATTTGGGATTGAAAGGGCTGGTGCACCATGTTCTCCAGAAACTGAATGGCAATCTTTGCCCCCACCACCGTCACCTGGGGAGCTTGGGCCAAAATCTCTTTCACCAAGCCGCTGTGATCCGGTTCTGTATGACTAATAATCAGGTAGTCAAGCTTGGACAAGTCCAAGTGTTGCGCGATCGCATCGAGATAGATTGACTCAAACTTACGATGACTGGTATCCACCAGGGCTCGCTTTTCACCCTCAATCAAAAAGGAATTGTAAGTGGTTCCATGATCTAGACCAAATTCAATATCAAAGCGATCGCGATCCCAGTCCAGACAGCGGAAAGCAGTAATATCGGACGCAATAGACTGTACTTGAATGGTGCAACGACCTGGGTTTACCTGGGGGGCAATAGTGGATGTCAACGTTGCCATAGGGTTTGCTCCTTAAGAATTGAACTGAGCAATGGAGGAATCCAATCAACGCTTTTATATTGCCTTGGATATCATAAATCGTAAAATGTCAATCTTTTATTCAGGTTATAAGTAAAAAAAATAATTAATCTAATCAGTTATCCTTCTGGCTTATGTTAGGTCGGTGTAGATCGCTGAGATACTTGCCAGAAAAGAATTTCAGTTCTAGGGTGGCGACCTGTTTAACCCGAAAATATCATCTAAATAATAATCTCTACTTATAATAGACTTATATCTATCTTCAATCTAAAAAACATTATATTTTATCTATTTTGCATTTCGTGTATTGTCATAATCGTTAGGTTTTCAACGAAGCTTTGGGCTTGTGGCGGACAGGTAAGGGATCCTCACAAGTTCGGGACCAAGAATAAACTTCAAGAAGCAATCAAACTCAAGACTTAAAGGATTTGTTATTTCTATGAGTCGTGTCGGGTTGAGCTTTTGATTTTACCCAGGCTGTGGGATAGATCCTTCCGATTCCCTGCCGGTGATGACCTAACAACCATTCTGCTTAAAGGAAAGTGCAACACTATGGAGCCTAACTGGTCTCGTCGCAAATTTTTATTCACCGCTGGCACTGCTGCGGCTAGCACTATTTTTTTGAAGGGCTGTCTGGGCAATCCCCCCGCTCCGGAGAGTTCATCGAGCCAGGTGACCCCGGCCGTGAATGTTGGGGGTGGGGAGGCCCCCGAAACGACGACTGTCAAACTGGGTTATATCCCCATTGTGGAATCGGCGGCCTTGATTATCGCCAAGGAGAAAGGATTTTTTGCCCGCTACGGCATGACGGAGGTTGAAATTTCCAAGCAGGCGAACTGGGCCTCTGCTCGTGATAATGTCACCATTGGCTCTGGCGGCGGTGGAATTGATGGAGGTCAATGGCAAATGCCCATGCCCCATTTGATCAGTGAGGGCATTATTACCAATGGCAAGAAAGTCCCAATGTATGTTCTGGCCCAGCTTGAAACTCAGGGCAATGGAATTGCGATCGCCGGGATTCATGAAGGCAAGGGCTTAGGACTCGATATTTCCAAGGCCGCTGATTATATCAAGAACTTCCAATCGACCAATGGTCGCAAATTCAAGGCCGCGCATACCTTCCCGAACGTCAACCAAGATTTCTGGATTCGATATTGGTTTTCTGCCGGAGGCGTGGACCCCGATCAAGATATTGACCTGCTAGCTGTTCCTCCGGCTGAGACGGTTCAGGGCATGCGCAATGGCACAATGGATGCCTTCAGTACCGGTGATCCCTGGCCCTATCGCATCGTTGCCGATAAAATCGGATCCATGGCGGCGCTCACCGCCCAAATCTGGAAGTATCATCCTGAAGAATATCTGGCCATTCGAGCGGATTGGGTGGATAAAAACCCTAAGGCCACCAAAGCCGTGCTGAAAGCCCTGATGGAAGCTCAGCAATGGTGCGACAAGCCGGAAAATCGAGCTGAGCTGATTCAAATTGTGGCAGGTCGAAGTTACTTCAACATTCCGGCTCCCATCCTTGAACCTCCCTACGCTGGCAAATATGAAATGGGAGATGGAAAGCCTGCCATTGATGACTTTAACGCTGGCCCCCTCTACTGGAAAGATCCAGACGGGAATAGTATTTCCTATCCCTATCAAAGCCACGATCTTTGGTTTTTAACCGAAAGTCTTCGCTGGGGATTCCACCAGGGACAGATCAAGGATTTTGACCAAATCAAGCAGATGATTGATCGGGTAAACCGTCAGGATTTGTGGGTAGAGGCGGCAAAGGAAGCCGGTTTCCCGGCCGCAGACATTCCGACTTCCACCTCTCGTGGCATTGAAACCTTCTTTGATGGCATCAAATTTGATCCAGAAAATCCCCAGGCCTATCTCAACAGCCTCAAGATCAAACGAGCCTAGACCGTTTGATTGCATGACTCCTAAGCCTTTTTTCTGCATGAACGATTGACTTGAAATCGAGGAAACAACCCATGACCCTTAGTTCCACCCTCAAACGCCCACGGCCGAATGCCCTGCAGTCCTACTGGCAAAAGAAAGCGCCCGATATTGTGCCGCCCTTACTGGGTATTTTAGGGTTTTTAACGCTTTGGCAGCTGATCTCCTGGTCTGGCATTACGCGCCTCCCAGGTCCCTTAAGTGTTTGGACCGACCCCCGAACGCGCGAGCTGCTGATGTATCCGTTCTACGATCGCGGGGGCCTGGATAAGGGACTGTTTTGGCAGACCCTTGCCAGTTTAGGGCGAGTGGCGCAAGGGTATTCCCTAGCCGCCCTCGTGGGCATTAGCACCGGCTTACTGGTGGGCACCAGCCCGATCTTAAACAAAGCCCTGGACCCGCTTTTTCAGTTCCTACGGATGGTTGCTCCCCTGGCCTGGGTTCCCATTGCCCTCGTCGCACTCCAGCAAAACCAACCGGCAGCGATCTTTGTGATTTTTATTACCTCTGTGTGGCCTATTTTAATTAACACCGCAGAGGGCGTGCGCCAGGTTCCCAGGGATTACGTCAATGTGGGACGGGTGTTGCAGCTGTCTCGTCAGGAGTTTTTCTTTAAGGTGATTATTCCGGCAGCTCTACCCTATATTTTTACGGGACTCAGAATTGCCATTGGTTTGGCCTGGTTAGCGATCATTGCCGCGGAAATTGTGATGTCCGGTATCGTCGGCATTGGGTTCTTTATCTGGGATGCTTACCAGCAGAACTATGTCAGTGAGATTTTGTTGGCCGTGGTCTACATTGGGGCGGTGGGATTGCTCTTAGATCGTGGAATGACCTATTTACAGAAGGTTTTAGCCCCTGGTAAAGCGAAGTAGCCAGCGCAATTGAGAAGTCGTCACAGTATTTTGGAGGCAATAGAATGTCAGTCTTAGTGGCAGTTGACCAGCTGGAAAAGGTCTTTCAACTCGACGGAGGGGGGGAATATTTGGCGCTTAAGGGCATTGATCTAACCATCAAACGGGGAGAATTTGTCTCTCTGATTGGCCATTCTGGTTGCGGTAAATCCACGCTTCTCAACATGGTGGCCGGGTTGGATTTACCCACCGAGGGGGTGGTCACCCTGGAGGGCCAGCGAATTTCTCGACCTGGCCCGGATAAGATGGTGGTGTTTCAGAACTATTCGCTTCTGCCCTGGTTAACGGTGAGACAGAACATTGCCCTGGCGGTTAATCGCGTCATGGACAAAATGTCTAAGGAGGATCGCCGCGCCCTGATCGAGCAGCAGATTGAGATGGTGGGTCTTAAGGCCCATGCGGACAAGCGCCCAGATTTGCTCTCGGGGGGACAAAAGCAACGCGTTGCGATCGCGCGGGCCCTGGCTATTCGGCCCAAGCTTTTGCTTTTGGATGAACCCTTTGGGGCCTTAGATGCCCTGACTCGAGGGAACTTGCAGGAGCAACTGATGCGCATGTGTGAGGAATACCAGGTCACCTCTATCATGGTGACCCACGATGTGGATGAGGCTGTGCTGCTGTCCGATCGCATCGTGATGCTCACCAACGGTCCTGGGTCCAAGATTGGGCAGATCTTAGAGGTCGATATTCCCCGTCCTCGCAAGCGAATGGAGGTGGTCGAGCATCCCAGCTACTACAGCTTGCGCAGCGAAATGATCTACTTTTTAAATCAGCAGAAGCGGATTAAGAAACTGCGCGCTAGACCCCTCGGAGCGATCGCACGTCACGGCTTGGAAAAGGTGAATCTGGACATTGGCTATGTTCCCTTGGTGGCCTGTGCCCCCTTAGCAATTGCCAAGGAAAAGGGGTTCTTTCAAAAGCATGGCCTGGATGAAGTTAACCTGGTGCGTGAGACCAGCTGGCGCGGCATTACTGACGGAATGCGAGGGGGGTATCTCGATGCAGCTCAGATGCCCTCCGGAATGCCCCTCTGGCTCACCCTCGGGGCCCGCGATAAGCCCTCCACTCCCATGGTGACCTCCCTCACCCTGACCCGCAATGGCAATGCCATCACTCTCAGTAAAACCCTCATTGATCAAGGGATTCAAACCTCCACAGATTTTCGGGCCTATCTTAAGGAAACCCGCGATCGCCCCCATCGATTTGGCATCGTGCATCGATCCTCCATGCATAATCTGCTGCTACGCTATTGGCTCGCTGCAGGCGGCATCGATCCAGATCGAGACGTCGTTCTAAAAACCATTCCTCCGGCCCAAATGCTGGTGGATCTCAAGGCGGGAACCATCGATGGTTTCTGCGTGGGAGACCCCTGGAATCTGCGGGCAGAACTCGAAGGCATCGGGGGGGTCATTGCCAGCGATTTAGAGGTTTGGCCTAACCATCCAGGAAAGGTCCTGGGCGTCAGAGAGGACTGGGCCAACGCCTACCCCAATACCCACATTGCGCTGGTGAAAGCATTGCTGCAAGCTGGACAATATTGTGCCGATCCCAGCCATACAGCTGAGATTTGTGAAATCCTCGCAGGTCGAGAGTACCTCGGCATGTCTGCTGCCTATATTCGTCTCAATCCTGCAGATCACGCTAAAACTCACGATTCGCATCATCTGTTTGATCGCTTCTGCCGACCCAGTCGCACCGAACAGCTTTGGCACATCGTGCAGTTGGCCCGCTGGGGCGATACGCCCTTCCCGCGTAACTGGGTGGAAATTTTAGAACGCCTTTGCCGCCTTAGCGTGTTTAGTACCGCTGCACGAGAGTTGGGTTTAGATACCTCCTATCAACGTCACCCCATTGAGCTATTTGATGGCAGTCGCTTTAATGCCGACAATCCCATTGACTACCTCAATCAGCTAG
Organism: Lyngbya confervoides BDU141951; assembly: GCF_000817775.3. Taxonomy (GTDB): domain Bacteria; phylum Cyanobacteriota; class Cyanobacteriia; order Thermosynechococcales; family Thermosynechococcaceae; genus Lyngbya; species Lyngbya confervoides. The sequence continues at coordinate 176,763 of NZ_JTHE03000079.1, read as the reverse complement.
AAATTCGACAGGATTTCACCATGGCTGATGTGATCCTAGATCAGCCCTCTCTGGCAGCTTAGCAGGACAGCGGTTCCTGGCATATTTTTTGTTCTTGACCCATCCTTGGAGCATCCCCATGACAACCAACCGCAGAAGTACTGCCTCAAAGCTTCACGAAGAAGTTATCTCAAGATCTATGGCCCTTAACTCCAGTACCCTTGAAACGATCCCGTTTCTTTCTATTCAAAATCTCTCTAAGGTCTATCCCACGCCCAAGGGAGAGTTTTCAGTCCTTGCGGATATTAATCTGGATGTGGCGGAAGGGGAATTTATCTGCGTCATTGGCCATTCGGGCTGCGGGAAATCGACCCTTTTAGACATGGTGTCCGGCTTTAACCAACCCACGCAGGGAGGGGCGTTTCTGAAGGGGAATCTGATTCGAAAGCCTGGACGCGATCGCATGGTGGTTTTTCAAGGCTATGCCCTGCTCCCCTGGCTCACCGCCTTTGAAAATGTCTACTTGGCTGTAGATAAGGCCTATCCGAAAAAAATGACCGCAGAAAAGCGCGCCCTCACTAGGGACCATCTGGCCATGGTGGGCTTAGCGGAGGCCGCTGACAAAAAGCCCGATCAACTGTCCGGGGGAATGAAACAACGAGTCTCCATTGCCCGCGCCTTGGCCATTCGTCCAGAGGTGCTGATTTTAGATGAGCCCTTTGGCGCCCTGGATGCGATCACGAAGGAAGAACTGCAGGAGGAACTGCTCAAGATTTGGAACGATCACCGCTGCACGGTCTTGATGATTACCCACGACATTGACGAAGCACTCTTCTTAGCCGATCGACTCGTCATGATGACCAATGGGCCATCCGCGACAATTGGTGAGATTCTGCAAATTCCCTTTCCGCGCCCCCGCGATCGCGTGCAAATCATGGAAGATCCCCAGTATTACGAACTGCGCAATTACGCCCTGGATTTCCTCTATCATCGGTTCGCCCACGAAGATTAGGTCACCCCAGGGCCAGACAGATCTCCATCCTCCCTCAAGCAGATCTACTCCCTGCTTGAGGGATTTCTCTTAGGCATGCCTCCGGTGCCCATGGGAATTTTGAGAACCTGGCCCGGAAAGATGAGATTAGGATCGGACAGAATCATCGGGTTAGCCCGCACAATGTCATTAAAGCGGCTGGGATTGCCGTAGTTCGTGCGGGCAATCTGCGAGAGCGTCTCTCCGCGAACCACTGAATGCAGCCGATAGCCAAAATACCCCTGGATAATCCGTGGTCCATAAATCACCGGCACAATCACCTTGTTGATTTCGGATCCGTCTTGGGCGCTAACTTCAAAAATTTCGATGAAAAGGCGATCGAGCTGGAAATTTGCCCCGGACACATCCACCGAGATCTGGAACTGTCCATGCTCCCCGGTTCCACCCCCCACGTTAAAAAAGCCGCTGCGTTCATCATGTCCGTCATGGACCCGGTAATTGAGGGTTGCCTCAAAGCCTGAACCCAGGCCGCCGATAAAAATTGGGTTCCCCACCAAGTCAAAGGGACGTGGTTGCTGAATTTCGTTCACAATCATGCGGTAGCCTCCCGGAAGAGATCTGTTTTACTTCGCTTCTTTACTCAGCTTCAATGAGGTCGACATTCAGGGGATCTCCTGTATTTATCTTGTTTAGCTGTGGATCTCCCTGTCTGGGGGTGATCACCCTGCTTGTAGTCTAGCCCCCATTCCAGGACACAGGCCCGACCCCCACCCCACGGTCATTCTGCTCATAAATAGACTTAAATCTATTAATAAACAAATATCATTGACTTAAGTTTAGATCTCGGGTCGACCGCACAGAACCCGGTATTAATCCCGATAAGGCCTACACCATAAGGCTTTTGTCGCTTAGTCAGGGCGCGTTTTCTCGGCAAGACTAGATAAAAATATATGGTAACCATAGATTCTGTTGTATTCAACGCCGGAATTAATTTCGATATGGTTGAAAGGCTTGGGCGTTTACCCTCTTTGCGGCTGGAGATTTCATCGTCAATCTTAAGGCGAGGCGATCATCCTGGGGCCGTTCCATGCTAAAGACAACTCAAGCGCTGTTTCCCTCCTCTGCGAATCACTATGGATCAGGCGATTTTTCAGGTTAGTCTTCACACTGTGCTGTGGATTCCCCTTTATACTCTTTTCGGCGGAATTGCATCGGTCCTATGGTCCCCAGCCTGTTTTAGACGCACTGGACCGCGTCCAGCAGGCTACTTAAATTTGCTCGTGGCCAGTTTGGGCTTTACCCACAGTCTGTTAGCGCTAGGCGCCATTTGGGGCCAGCCCGCGCAGCAGGTGTCCTTTACCTGGTTGCAAGTGGCCGATCTCCAGCTCCTGCTTCCCCTGGAATATTCCAGTCAGAGCATTGGGGCAATTGCCGTGATCACCGGGCTCAATATCCTGGCACAGCTCTATGCAGTGGGCTATTTGGAAACGGACTGGGGCTGGGCGAGATTCTTTGCCTCCCTGAGTCTGTTTGAATCGGGTATGTGCGCCCTGGCCCTGTGCAACTCCCTCTTTTTTAGCTACGTCATCCTGGAGATTCTTACCCTGGGGACCTATCTACTGATTGGAATTTGGTTTAATCAATCGCTTGTGGTGACCGGCGCCCGAGATGCCTTTCTCACCAAGCGAGTCGGAGACTTGATTTTGCTGATGGCGGTGGTGGCTCTGTGGCCCTTAGCGGGCACCTGGCATTATGGGGAGCTAGCCGAATGGGCGGCCCAAGCCGAGGTTGCGCCACACACACTCACGCTGGTAGGTCTCGCGCTCATGGCCGGTCCCTTGGGTAAGTGCGCCCAGTTTCCGCTGCATCTGTGGCTTGATGAAGCGATGGAAGGACCGCTACCGGCCAGCATTCTGCGAAATGCTGTGGTTGTGGGCACAGGCGCCTGGGTCCTGATTAAGGTCCAGCCTGTCATTGCCCTCTCTCCCATCGCTTCGGCAGCGGTGATTGGGGTTGGGGCCATCACTGCGATTGGCGCGACGCTCATCGCCATCGCCCAAATTGATCTAAAGCGAACGCTCTCCTATAGTGTGAGCGCCTACATGGGCCTCGTGTTCATCGCCATTGGCAGCGGCAACAGTCAAGCAGCCCTAGTGCTGATGCTCACCTATACCCTCTCCATGGCGCTTCTGGTGATGAGTACCGGAACGTTAATCTGGAGCAATATCACCCAGGACTTGACCCAAATGGGGGGACTCTGGTCCCGCAGACCGATTTCCGGCCTGTGTTTTCTGGTGGGCGGGGCCGGCTTGGTGGGATTGCCGCCTCTAGGAGGATTCTGGAGCCTGCTGACCTTGATGGATAGCCTCTGGATGCGCCATCCCATCCTGGTGGGCGTTGTGCTGGGGGTCAACAGCTTAACAGCCTTCAGTTTGATGCGCGTCTTCTTCCGCGTGTTTCTCGGTCAACCCGGACCGATGACGGTGCGCTCGCCAGAGGTGCTCTGGCCCATGGTTCTCCCCATGACTGTGCTCGGCGGCGTCGTGCTGCATCTGCCGTTCCTGCTGCACCGAGCGGCGATTGTCCCGGCCCTCTCTGTGGTCACCAGCCCCTTTGCGTTGCTCTTGATCTGGTCCTGCCTGATGGGGGGGGGACTGGCCGGGGTGATCTACGGCCGCCACTGGGCGCAACAGCCGGTTCGGCTATTCTGGCCCGCCCTGCAAGATTTCTTTGCCCAGGATCTATACACCGCCCAAATTTACCGCGGCACCATCATCTGGGTCGTTCAGCAGGCATCGCGTCTGATTGATTGGTGCGATCGCTACTTTGTAGATGGCCTGGTGAATGGAGTCGGATTCACCACGCTGCTTAGTGGCCAGGCGCTCCGATACAACAACACCGGATTTGGGCAGTTTTATATTCTCACCATTCTGATTGGGCTATCGCTCTTGATGCTTCTGGTCACCTATCCAATCCTGTCCTAATCCCCTGTTTTTTCTGCTGATCAACCTGACGATAGGCCCAACTCGATGATACTCAGTACCTTTCTTCTCATTCCGCTCCTCGGGGCCATCATCCTTGCCCTCTGGCCCCAAGAGTCCCAGGTTCAGTCCCTGGCTAAGGGCATTGCCAGTCTGGTAGTGCTGTGGACTGTTTATGCCCTCAGTCTGTTTCAGACCGGCCAAGCCCAGCTTCAGATGGGCGAATTCTTGCCCTGGTTGCCCAATCTGGGCCTGAACTATGCCCTCGCCGTCGATGGTCTATCGATGCCCTTGCTAGCGCTCAGCAGTAGCCTTACCTGGATTGCTATTTTCAGCAGTCCTGCTCAGCTGGATCGTCCCAGACTGTACTACAGCCTCATTTTTCTGGTCAATATTGGCGTTTCAGGCTCGCTGCTAGCGCAGAATCTGCTGCTCTTTTTCCTGTTCTACGAACTCGAGTTGATTCCGTTCTACCTGCTGGTGTCCATTTGGGGCGGAGAGCGCAAGGGCTACGCGGCCACCAAGTTTTTACTCTACACTGCCCTGTCTGGAATTTTGATTCTGATGGGGTTTTTGGGACTCACCTGGCTCGGAGAGGGCAGCAGCTTCGACTACAGCAGTCTGGATACCACCACCATTCCCCAAGGACTACAGCTAATCTTGCTCACTATTTTGCTCTTGGGCTTTGGGATTAAAACGCCGCTGGTGCCGCTGCACACCTGGCAGCCGGATGTTTACGTGGAAGCCTCGCCCCCTGTGGCCATTTTATTGGGGGGGGTACTGGCAAAGCTAGGGACCTACGGTCTGATCCGCTTTGGCCTGGAGCTGTTTCCAGACACCTGGAATTTGGTGGCCCCGGGTCTAGCCATTATTGGCACGGTGAGCGTCATCTATGGGGCCATGAGTGCCATCGCTCAAAGCGATGTTAAGCGCATGGTGGCCTACAGTTCCATTGGCCATATGGGATACATTCTTGTAGCCGCCGCCGCTGGCAATACCTTGAGTCTGACCGGAGCCATCACCCAGATGGTCAGTCACGGGCTGATCCTCGCTTTGCTATTTCACCTGTTGGGCATTGTGGAAGCCAAGGTGGGCACCCGCGATCTCAATCGTCTCAACGGCCTGATGAATCCGATTCGCGGTTTGCCGCTGACCAGCGCCCTGCTAGTGCTGGCTGGAATGGCCAGCGCCGGAATTCCAGGACTGGTGGGCTTTATCGCGGAATATCTGGTATTTCAGGGAAGCTTTGCCCGCTTCCCGATTCCAACCCTCCTTTGTATCATTTCCTCTGGCCTGACGGCGGTTTACTTTGTGATTTTGATTAACCGCACCTGCTTCGGGCGCCTAGATAGCCACGCCGCTTACTACCCCAAGGTGACCTTCGCAGAACAGGCCCCCTCCTTGCTCCTGATGGCCTCGATTTTGTTTTTAGGTCTACAGCCCCTGTGGCTGACCCAGTGGAGTGAAAGCACCTCTGCAGCCATCGTGGCCCAAATCAGGTCTGCGCCCATGGCCGCGGCCCTTTCTTCCACCGCTCCCACCCTCCCCCAGGGATAGACCCGCCGTTTAGTTTGCCCCTCCTTCTCCTCTGCCACTCTTGTTTGAAATCAACACTATGGTTCAAGCCCCACCCACCAACGGACTACCGCCCTCCACCCATAAGTTTGCCGAGGTGATTCACCGCCTGGAAGCTGGGGGAGCCATGCTGCCGGATTCCCCTGAAAATCTGATGCAGATCATCGGCATTTACAAGGCCTATGCTGTGCCGATGGATTTTTACTGGCGAGATCTGCTCTACATTGCAGAGCAGGTGTTCCTGAACCCGTTCCCCTTCTTTAAATATTTTCTGCCCGACTCCTACCTGGATCGGCCCAATCACTATGCCGGAGACGGGGCGGATCTACGAATTTGGCGGGGGGAGGCCGATGCTCATCCCGAACTGCGGGCCTTTATCGCCACTGGAGAAACCCGCAAAATGCCCAAAATCTTGCATCATCTCTGGCATGATCGCATCAACATGGAGTTTGCCGAAGCCTGTATGCGGTCCATGCTCTGGCATGGGCCAGATATGGGCTTAGGTAAATTTGATGCCTTTCTCGATAGTGAGGAATATCGGGCCAATGCGGACCGTGCGATTCGCGCTTACTTTCGAGGCAATCCGGCCATGCTCGGACTCTATCGCCTCTTTCCGGACATGTTTTTAGAGCAGTGTCGCCAAATGTCCTACTATGCCAACCTGGGTCTATTTTGGGAGGTCATGGCACCGGTGTTTCTAGAGATGTCTGATCTCTACGATGAAGGGAAGATGACCACGGTGCCTGAGGCCATGACCTTCCTGGTGAATGGCATCTTTGCGATCGCCGGTCGGCCCATTTACCATCAGGTCCACATTCGCGGGGAATGCTACGAGCTGATTCCTAAATCCAAAGGGTTTATGTGGCTCTACGAGGCCGCGCTGCCCTACGTGGAGGCCATCTTTTACCGCACGGCTCCCTTCCGCGGCACAAAATCCTACAATGCTCAGGTCAAGCAGGTGCCCGCGCAGCAGCAGGACTTCCACTACGGCATTCTCTATGCCGATGTTTTTCCGGTGGGCACCGCTGGAATCCCCCCCACTCAACTGATGCAAGACATGCTGCATTTTCTCCCCCCCTACCTGGTGGACTACTATCAACAGCACTGTCGGGGTGAGGACGACATGCTGGTCCAGCTCGGGATTAGTTTTCAGCGGTCGATGTACTGCGTTACCTCGGCGGTCATCCAGGCGCTCCGCACCGCACTGCTCTATCCCCTGGACGACCCGAACCCTGAGCATCTGCGGGCCAACCGATCTTTCTTTGAGGCTCAGCTGGACCGCTTCCAGCGTCCTGAGGCGCGGTTGATCGATATTCAAAGCGCCCGCTATCGCTAGGGCTCACTGTTGCTTCCCGTGGAACAATTCCCCAGGGAAGGAGAGGAGCCTGATTGATTTCATCGCTCAATTCATACCTGGAACAATTATTCATGCCCGATATCATTGATGCGGCGATCGCCCATCCCCATTTAAAGACCCTCGTGGCCGCTGTGAAGGCCGCTGGACTGGTGGACACCTTGAAGAGCCCCGGCCCCTTCACCGTTTTTGCCCCCCTCGATAGTGCCTTTGAAAAACTGCCGCCTGGCACCGTTGAAACCCTGCTGCAAAATATCCCTCAGCTCAGCCGCATCTTGACCTATCACGTGGTGCCGGGATTGTGGCGCGAATCTCGGTTTCAAGAGCGCATGACGTTAATTTCCGTGGAGGGATCTCCCCTCTCGGTGCAGTCCCAGGATCACTTTGAAGTCAAGAATGCGGCGGTCGTTGCAGCCGATATTGAGCTGGAAAACGGCATTGTGCACTGTATCGATACCGTGCTCCTCATGGGATAAGGGAGTCCCCCACCCCCCTGCTAATGGCGCCCCAGATAGAACTCATCGAACTTGATCACTGGGGAATCGGGCAGGCGGGTATCAAATTGATAGCTACTGATGGCTCCGGTCTGGGTTTCCAAAATACTGAATACGGTAATGTCGTTGCTAGCGATGTAGGGTTGTACCTGTCCGTGGGCGTCCACCGGTGGGCGAAGGGTGGGAACGACGGGTGCTAAGCCGTTGGGGTCTCCAACGGCAGCATAGTGCCCCTCAAACTCTGGCGGAATCTGGCGCCTCTGGCCATTGGTAGCGGTGTAGGCTCCATAGGTGTTGCCGACATTGGAGGTTTCTAAAAAATGCATCCCCTTGGGGCTGATAAAGCGGTTCCACAGATGGGTATGCCCATAGAAGACTAGATCCACCCCGGCCTCCTCTAGTAGGGGCAGCAGATGATGCTGCAGGTTGTCGGCTTCGGGTGGGTATTGATATCGCACCGATTTTACCGTCCCGTCGGGGTCACGCTTCACGGTAGGCACCGGATCGGTGTAGGGAGGGACGCCATTGTCTCCCAGGGTATGGGGCGGGTGGTGGAACATCACCACCCGGTATTTAGCCCGCCGAAACGCAGGATGCTGTAATTGCTGTTGGAGCCATTCCGACTGGGGACTGCCCGGCGCGATCGCCTCAAAAATATGCTGGCCATGTCCCCATCGGTTTGGATGGGCTAGGTCGCTTTCCCGCTCCCGGTAGCGCCCCTTGGTCTGGGGCCCGAGGCCCGGTGGTCGCCAGATGTGGGTGATATATAAAGAAATTAAGCGGATATCGCCAAAGGTGAGGGCATAGTAGCGTTCCTGGCCCGGTGATTCAGTGGGGAGACTAAACAGTTCCCGATAGGTATCAACATTAAAGGAATGATCCTGAATCCAGGCCTGTGGGGGCACCCCCTGCCCTGGAGAGGAACCCCCGACGTTCTGATGGTAGCGTTTCTCAGCCACGGCGCGAGGCACGGCATCGTTGAACTGATCTGCGAGGGAGAGAGTTTTCGAAAAGCGTCCCATCACTTCGTGATTGCCAATGGCAGGAAACAGAGGTGCAGATTGAATAATCGCCCCGCCACGATATAGGGTCGACCCTAACTTAAAGTGAGCCCGTCCCTGAAGGGTGGGAAAAAAAGCATTCCCGCGGCGATCGTCAAACCATTCCGAAGCGCGATCAGGAATATTGACCAAATCTCCCGCAAAGAAAACGGCATCTACCTGGCCCACGGTTTCAACGACCTTTTGCAGGTTGGCCGGAGTCATGGGCTTGAGCTGATGGTCGGAGGTGAGCAGGATTTTTTGTGGAGATCCCGGTGTGGGCAGGGCGGAGAGGGTAAAGCGATCGCTGACCACTTGACCGGTTGCAGCCTGGCTCACCACCCGATAGGGAACGCGGATATCCGGCGGAGCGGGAACAACGGCTTCATGTCGCCAGATCTGACGTTTGACCGGTGGGGGATCTCCCTGGCTGTTGATCTTCGGCCCACCCACCTGCGATCGCTGATCTTCGCGAACTTTGCTGAGCATCTGAGTGGTGGCCCGCACCTGATGGTGCAGTTGATCACCGTACTGGACCAGATGCTGCGTTCCCTCAAACTCTGTAAACCAAACCACTCGCACTGAATTTGAGGTGGGAAGCTGGAGAAAGGGATCTGTGAGGAGTTGGAGCACAGGCATGGCAGGCGTCAGGGGCTGAGTTGACCGGGAACCCAGAAGCAACAGGGATGATAGCAGCCACATCAGTTGAGATCGGTTCATCCATTCGATCCGGGCAACACCCCAGATTGCTGTTTCATCAGGGACCACAGGGACACAAGCACCAGTCTAGGAGATGTTCCCGCGCCAGCCCTGCTGTTTAAATCACCTCTACGCTCACACATCTGCCCCCAGTGAGGAATATCACACCCCCTTCCACCCCCAGCTGCCAGAATAATCGCAATTCACTCAAATCCCGCTGCGACCCATGAACTCCTCCGACTTTCATCCCTTCATCGAGTTTCTGCATGCAGACCTGGGACTGTCGACGGAAGTGGTTGAACTGGCCCAAAAACAGCAGGCCCTCCTGTTGAACCATCTCCCCATCATCCTGTGGCAGTACGGCCTGGTGACGCTGACGCAACTGAACACTATGTTTGACTGGCTGGAAAATGCCCCTGCTTCCGATCAAATTTCGCCATTGTCCTGAGGCCCCAGTCTGTTCACTCCTCGACAGTGGTCCGCCTCTCCTCGCTAACCTTCAGAACGGCTGTACTGAAAAATTTCCGTTAGGTCCTTTTGCAGCAGCTGCTCTTGAGTGAGTAGGGCTAGGCAGCGCTTGGCAAAGGCTTCATCCGACTGAATTTTTTGCACCAAAAATTGCTTCACTGAATCTTCGGTAATGGCGGAGGCACCGTAAAGCTGAGACACCTCATCCGGCGATCGCTCCAGGTAGGCCTCTTGATCGGGAACTTCGTCGGCATAAACGACTTCCTGACTGGTCCATTCCCAGTCCACCCGCTGCAGCCAGAGTTTTTCGCCGGTGTAGATGGAATTAATATTCAGGGTCAGATCGTCGGTCACCCACCAGTAGTTTTCAGGATCGTCGTACATGTGACCGGCCACGCTGTTAGGAAGGGTGACATGATTGCCCGAGAAAGTACGAATATTCACGTTGGCGTTCTCGGTGGTGCGATAGGCCAGCCGCAGCCGCAAGTACAGGCCCTCCTTTTCGTACTTATTTTTGCGCGGCAGCAGATGATAGAAACTAATTGCCGCCCCTGCGCCGTAAATCTCAATCAATCCCTGATCGCGATCTAGGGTCCAATTTGGGCCATAAATTGCCGCATCGACGGCCCAAGCCGACCCACTTTGCCCCAGAACGTCCGTCTCCTCCGCAAAGTAGGGACGCGGCATCACAGTTTTTCGTACCCGGGGAAAAAATTCTCGTTGCAGGTCCATGGGTTATCCCCTCGCACAGTAATTCTTGTTCAGGTTAGTTACAAAACTTTAACCTGGAGTCCAATATAGTCTCTCTGGCAATACTGTCAAGCAAGAGTTTCGTGCCTGCCCCCTGGAGTTAATTGTCCGGCTGCAGGGCCGCCTCGAGGGCCGTGATTTCGCTCGGTGCTGGATCGGAACGGTGGGCTGTCACGGTCACCCCTATCTGAAAGGAAAAGAGACCTGAAAGAACCATGGCGAGTCCTGCCACGCTCAGGGGCAGGGACGGCGACCTGAGTCGACGCGCAGCCGCGGGGGCGATCCGGACCGCCTGACCTGGGTGCCCCGACTTGACACCGTTTGGTTCAAGCACGGTGATTGGCGGTGGCTGAGAAGCTATTGCGCGCAGGGCCGCCAGCATCTGGGTGGCAGAACCATAGCGATCGCAGGGGTCAAAGGCGATTGCCTTGTTGAGCAAGGCCTGCAGGGCCAGGCTGACCCCAGGCACCAGCGAGGTCCACAAAAACTGGCCCGTCTGCGGATGCAGGGGAATTTCGTGGGGCATTTTACCCGTCAACATACAAATGGCGGTGATGCCCAGACTGTACAGATCGCTGGCATAGGAAACCCGCTGAGCCACCTGTTCTGGGGAGACAAAGCCCTCGGTGCCGATGACCACCGAACAGGCAACGCCCTGGGAGGGGTGCACCGCTGCCTGGCCATGCTGTTTAACCGATCCAAAGTCAATCAGGACCGGACAGCGATCTCCATCGCGCAGGATGATGTTATCGGGCTTAACATCGCGGTGGATCACCTGATGGGCGTGGAGATATTCAAATACGGGTAAAAGCTGGCTTAGAATGCGAATTACCTCTATCTCGGGCATGGGACCCTGAGCAAGGCACGATCCCAGCGTTTGTCCCTCGATCCATTGCTGACTCAGGTAAAACTGCCCTTGATGCTCAAAATATCCATAGAGGCGGGGAATTTGAGGATGATCGAGTCGCTCTAGCACCGCCGCTTCCTCCTGGAACTTGCGTAGGGCAATCTGAAACGATGGCTGGTTGGGCAGGGCTGGACAGAACTGCTTAACCACGCACAGCCGCCGTGAAGGAGTATGGGTATCAACGGCAAGAAACGTGGTTCCGAAGCCGCCCTGATACAGAAGTCGATGGATCTGAAATCGATGCTGTAGTAACATAGCCCCTGGTTCTCGATCTTCTCTTGGGATTAGAATCCTGGAAGTTCGGCGCTCCGGCAGTGATCGCAGTCAGTCAAACCAGTGATAGCGTAGGAACCTCACCCGTAATTCTGGAGGAAATCGATGATGGTGGCCGGCGATCGCCCCTGGCGCAATGCACAGGGAATTCAACTCTGGCGTATCTTGCTGCTGGGTCTGTGGGGCCTGAGTCTGACGGCCTGCGCCCGCCCCGAAGCTTCCGTTGAGGCTGGAGAAAGCTTTACAGACCGCATGAGTGAGATCCATGGAACCGACAAACCCGAAGCCACCGAAATGGCCCGTCAGTCCCCGGCCCAGCCCGTTACCTCCCAAAGGGTGAAGTATGCAACGGTCAATGGCCAGCCGGTGGAAGGCTTCTTTGCCCAGCCCGTCCAGGCCGATCGCCCCTTGCCGGGAATCATTGCCATCCATGAATGGTGGGGCCTGAATGACAACATCAAGGCCGTCACTGAGCGCCTAGCCGGGGAAGGCTACAGCGTTCTTGCCGTGGATTTGTACGACGGTCAGGTGGCCCAGGATCCCGATCAAGCCCGTCAGCTGATGCAACGCGTGATGGGCCAGCCGCAGCCTGCCCAGGAGAACCTGCGGCAGGCCTATGACTATTTGGTCAAGGACAAACAGTCCCCCCAGGTTGGATCCATTGGCTGGTGTTTTGGTGGGGCCTGGTCGTTACAGACGGGGCTGCTGTTGCCTGATCAGCTAGATGCTCTGGTGATTTACTACGGGCGCCTGGAAACGGATCCGCAGATCTTAAAGCCCTTAACAATGCCGATTGCCGGATTTTTTGGCGGTCAGGATGCGGGCATTCCAGTGGCTGAGGTCAACGCCTTTGAGCAAACCTTAAACACGCTCGATAAACCCGCGGAGATTTATCTCTACGACGCGGCCGATCATGCCTTTGCCAACCCCTCGGGGAAAAACTATAATCCAGCGGCCGCCAACGATGCCTGGGAAAAAACTCTGGCCTTTTTTGCTAAGCACCTGAAAACCAGTCCATAAGACTCTGCTGGATCTGATCTGCCTGGGATTGGCGGCGAGCAACCAGCAAAATTTTCTCCAGGGAGGAATGGCGTTGCAGTCCCTGCGCGCACTCGCGCACCGCAGTTTGACTGGCCGCAGGTAGCGGGTAACCGTAAACACCGGTGCTGATTGCTGGAAAGGCAATGGAACGAGCATTATGGGCGATCGCCATCTGGATGGAGGCGCGATAGCAGGCCGCCAAAAGATCGGGTTCACCGCACTGCCCCCCTTGCCAAACTGGCCCCACCGTATGCACCACAAACCGAGCCGGAAGCTGAAACGCTGGGGTGATGCGAGCCTCTCCCGTGGGGCAGCGAACCCCCGGACGCACCTCCGGGACCGCGCGGCAGGCCGCCACCAGCGCCGCACCTGCCGCCGCATGGATGGCCCCATCCACACCACCGCCGCCCAACATCCGCTCGTTGGCCGCATTCACAATCACATCCACGTGAAGTTGCGTGATGTCGGCGGTGATCACTTGCAGTCGATCCATCTCAACCTCCTTCTAGGGCGGTAAATCGCTACGTTGCTCTGATATTAACGACTTCTTGCTCCAATTGACGAGATGCCTCATCTATCCTGAACATACAGCCCTCTGGAGATGCACCCTTCATCGCTGCGCGCAGAACTAGGAGGATCTATGGAGATTCGCGAATCGCTACGAACACCGGTTTGATTGGACCGCCGAGGTGGTGGCAATGGACAGAGCCTTGGATCTCCAGGCCGGTGACTCTTCCCGCAGATTAGCCTCAGATCTGCGATCGCCTCCTCCCCAGCGGGGCCGCAAGTCGGTGGGGCACAATCACGTGAGACACTGAAGAGGTTCAAGGGGGTGAAAAGTGAGGCAGGGATGCCTTCGCCGCAATGGCCAGACCGATTTAGTTGACAGAGAGATGCCATGAGCTTTCAGCGCAAAGTCGAAAGAGTCTTTGAAACGACCATCTGGAACTTCCGGTTCTTTGTGTTGCTGCCGACGATTTTTGGATTGTTTAGTGCAGTGCGATTTTTTGTGATCGGCACACTGGAGATTTGGGCCGGGCTGGTGCTGGAGTTTGATCTTCAAGATCCGGAAGGGGGAGTCACCAACAAAATTGTTTCCTATGTGATTGGGGGCATCGATTACTACCTGATTGGAATTGTTCTGCTCATTTTCAGCTTTGGGATCTATGAGCTATTCATTTCCAAAATTGATATTCGGTTTGAACAGGATATCAATATTTTGCTCAGTCAATCGCTGGAGGAGCTCAAAACCAAGCTGGTGCAGGTGATTGTGGTGGCGTTGATTGTAAACCTGTTCAAAAAGATGTTGGGGCTGAATGTGACGAGCGCGATTGAGTTAATTTACATTGCCGGAGCAATTTTGCTGATTGCATTGAGTAGCTTTTTACTCCAGTCACAGTATAAAAAAGTGAAGACCGGGGACCCCCAGGAAAGCCATCGGTCTGACATTTTTTAAGTTTGTATGCAATGCTGTGGAATTTCGGGGCGATCGCCTTATTTTAAATTTATTCCCCTTTTCGTCGTCAGTCCTGCCCTTTCCCAGTGAGTCTCCCCGTTCCCTAGTCAATCATGGATATTGATGATTGATCCGCCCTCCTCAATCGATGCACCGGTGCAGGATCTTGAGGTCCAGGTGAATTTATGAAAACAATTTTGTTTCTTGCGGCCAATCCTGATGATACCGCTGCTTTAAAGCTCAATCGAGAACTGCGCAACATTCAGGAGGAAGAACTCAAAAAATCAAAATACCGAGACGATTTTAAGTGCGAACGCAGAGACGCAGTGCGCTGGGAGGATCTGGAACGGGCAATTCTTGAACTGAAGCCACGCATTGTGCATTTTTGTGGTCATGGTGCGGGTCAAGCCGGATTGGTTATTGAAAACCAGCAAGGCCAGAGCGTTCTCCTGTCCGGAGAGATTCTTGCAGGATTGTTTAAGCAGGTTGCAGATACATTGGAATGCGTGCTTCTGAATGCTTGCTATTCTAAGGCCCAGGCAGAGGCGATCCAGGGGCATGTAAATTACGTCATTGGTGCCAACTCTACCATTGCCGATGCAGCGGCGATCGCCTACGCCAATGGTTTTTACCGAGCCTTAGGGGCAGGCCGATCGATTCCCAGTGCCCATGAAGCAGGCTGCCTGGAAATCCAGGTCCAGAGCTGTACCCTAGAAAAACCCCGCGATATTTTGGCTCCTGAGATAGAATCCCCAGAACCGCAGGCCGCCATCGCCTCTCACTTACCCATCCTCCTGATTAAAGACCCCCTTACTGCCTTTCCCGATTCCTTGCGGCAAGATGTCCAGGAAGGACTAGATGTTTTAGTGGGGCTGCTGTCGATTCCTGATGTCAATAGTAGGGTAACGCTATTTCAGTCAGAATTTAGCGCCATTTGCGCACAAATTATGTGGCTGAGATTCTACAAACAATTGCACGATCTGCTCCACCAAGTTGAAATTCAATATTACCGGGAACTGGTTAAGTCCGCTCGACTCTTTCCCGAGGATGACATTACCGTCACCACCTTTTATGAGTATGAATTGGCCCTGCGGGCGGTGATCCATGAGGCTCAGGCTATTGTTGTCCAACCCGCTTGTTCAGGATACGATTGCGCCTGGCTTGCAAAGCTAGAAGAAGCTTGTAATGAACTTCAGGCTGCTATCACCCAGTTGGACCAAAGACGGTTGAAGAAAACCATTTATCTCATGACCGTTCTCTTAGCCGATCAGCCAATTCGCTTAAATATGGCCTTAACCACCACCGCCAAGGCATTAAGATTAGCCAGTCTCGCTCAAACATTAAATCAACTCCACCAGGACCTGCTGATGCTCATCGCTGGCAATCCCAGTAGCTTGCAGCCCCTGCAAGCAGGCATACAGTCCCTCGAAAATCTCAACCAACAGCTCAATCACCTGATTCAAACCCACGACGGTTGGCAAACCCTTGACTCCATCCTGCGCCGTATTGAAACCAATCTAAACCGTGATACAGAGGAATTGGAGTGGTCCTGGACCGATATTAAGGAAAAGATTGCCACCCTCTGCCAACAGGACTCTGAGGCCGATCTCCTCCAGCTGCAACAGGCGGAGCAGAACCTAGACCAAGCCTTAGAGATCCAGAATCCCAGCAGAATTCGTCACTGCTTTTGGATTTACCGCCGAGTGGCACTCATGCGCTTTTCCAGCGTGGATCTGCGCCTCGTTAAATTCTGCGATGAATTGCAAAAAATTGGCCACACCCTTGAGTTAATCGTCACGAAAATCTCATGAATCATCCCGTCCCTCCCCCAGAGATCCCGGCGAAGGAGGTCTCTTTTCCCTCTTTTTCAGCCATGCGAATTGCTCATCGAGCCTTACTGCAAAAGTTCAACCGTATTGCCGCGCACAAGCCTCTCTTTTCTGAAATTAAGCGCTTTATCCTCCAAGGGCGGGAAACAGGAACCTTCCTCGATAACGATGAGGATCGCCTTGCGGCCCAGGGGTTGCTAGATTACTGGAATTCCGTTTTATTACGAGCCAACTGTGCCAGTCAGGACGTCTCTCTGGCAGAATTTGATATTGCCCTGGCCCCGCTTTTAGCGGATCAAGATTGCCCTTACCGGGGGCTCAACGCCTTCGGAGAAGGAGATGCCCCCTTCTTCTTTGGTCGGCGGCGAATGGTAAAAATGTTGTTGACTCGCCTCCAATCCCAACGCTTGCTTCCTGTGGTGGGATCCTCTGGCAGCGGAAAATCCTCAATTGTTCTGGGAGGACTTATTCCAAACCTTAAAGCGGGAGGATTGGATCACAGCGATCAGTGGCATTATTTCCCGGCAATGGTTCCTGGCAACGATCCGATTCGTAGTCTGGTGAAGGGCCTGTGTCCACCGGACCAAACTGAGTCAGGCTGGATAGAATCGCAGACTCTGCGACTGAGTCACCAGCCAGGGGACCTGCCCGACCTCATCCGAGAACTTTCTGCCCATCGCCCGGCAGTGTTGGTCATGGATCAGTTCGAAGAAGTCTTTACCCTCTGCCAGCAAGCCCATCGTTCCCCCTTTATTGACAGCTTGGTGGCTCTTCTAGAGGATGAAACGAAGCCCCAGATCTACCTAATTCTCACCATGCGGAGTGACTTTGAAAACAAGGTTGCCCTGCTCTCTAACTTTTATCAATTCTTTGAAACGGCCCAGATTCGGGTTTTGCCCCTCAATGCCGCTGAGCTTCGAGATGCTATTCAAAAGCCGGCGGAAAAGGTGGGACTCAAGTTTGAAGAGGGTGTGGTTGATCGATTAATTGCCGATGTGCTGGGAGAACCTGCTGCGTTACCTCTGCTCCAATTTGTGTTGCTGAAACTTTGGGAGCAGCGGGAGCAGAATGTTGTCACCTATTCGACCTACCAAAACCTCGGAGGAGCTCGGGAAGCGCTGGCCCACAGTGCAGATGAATTCTATAACCAGCTCATTCCAGAGGATCGGGAAACGGCCAAACGAATCCTGTTGCGGATGGTTCGGGTCAATCAGGGCTTAGAAGTCACCAGCCAGAGAATTGTGAAGGAAGACCTATATTCGATTCCGGACGATAATGACCGGATTGATCGGGTCCTGAGTAAGTTAGACCAGGTCCAACTGATCCGACAGTCGAGTCATAAAACGGCCAAGAATAATCAAATAGAGATTTCCCATGAAGCGCTCATTCGCAACTGGCCGCGATTTTTAGGGTGGATCGAGGACGAGCGAGTTTCGCTGCGGCGTCGGTCTAGTTTAAGCGCAGCTGCCGAGCAGTGGAAGGAACGCCAACGTGATCCCAACGTGCTGCTGCGGGGATCCTTGCTGGAAGAAGCGCAAACGTATACTGATTTAAATGATCTAGAATCCCGATTTGTGCAACGCAGTCAACAAGCTGCACAAATGAAAACCCGGATGCTCACAGGCGCGGTGATTTCGGTGGGGTGTCTACTGTTAGGGTTAAGTCTCTTTGCCACGTTTAAATGGCGAGAAGCTGAGGCCGCCCGCCAAAAAACCGACGCCGCTCGCAAGGAAGTGGAATACGAGCGCAATGAAATTCGGGGAGCCTTGGAGGCTCTGCAGAAGCAAACCGGTAAGATTGAAGAAATCAATCGGATTATTCAAGAGCTTGAGGCGAAACAGATTGAAGAACAGTTGGCCCTTGAGAAATTACAGGCCATGAACGCTAGTTTATTGCTGAGTTCCCAGGGGAGTCAGACGCCGCAACACCCGACTGCTTACAAGGTGACTGGCCCCACCCGCTATTTGAGAAATGTGCGTCAAGGGCCTGGCACTGACCACCCCGTTCTCTACCAGCTCAGGGGCAACACGCCGATTCAGGTTCTCGATAATAACGGGCGAGATCGAGGGAACTATCGCTGGTATAAGATTAAGGCTCCTGCGGGTTACTCTCAGGATGGCTGGATTGCGGCCCATTTGGTGGACGCGATCCCCTAAGGCAAGATCCAGCTTCATAAAATCTGTGTTTGCCTTGATCCAGGTGCGCGGCTCCTGGGTCCTGAAATTGGAGAGGGGCTGGGGGGTGGGCTTTCCCCTCAGATTTGCGTGCGTTAAGTTTGCACCCTTTTTAGGTGCGGTTGCCTGGATTTAATCCTGTGAAGGTTACAGAGCTGAAGCTGTGGGCCAAGTTCGGTAGCGTGCTAGTTGACGCAAACCGTCTGATCCATCAAGGGATTTTGCGCCTGGGAGGCATACCGGGGCAGGAGAATCGGGGCAGGAAAATTCGCCATGGCAACAGTAGGATGCACACAGGATTCCCAGGGAGAGTCCGAAGAGCAGATAGGCGATCCTTCTCCAGCGCAGAATGTTTAATTTACGCTGGATCTGAATCCTTTATCTTTTGGAGCCGCATCAGCATAAGGCAAACCGAAACCCATAGAAATCCCACTCCATAACCAGCGAGAACGTCTGTAGGCCAGTGAACTCCAAGGTAAAGGCGACTGAACCCAATTGCGACGATCAGCACCCCAGCAATGCCGTAAAATAGGAAGCAATAGGGGGGATAAAGATAGGCGAGGAGATGAGCCAGAAAGCCGTAAATCACCACTGAGCCAAGGGCATGGCCGCTGGGATAGCTGAAGGATTCTTCGGAAATCATTTGGGACCAAAGTTGGGGTCTGGGCTTATTGAAAATGAGTTTGAGTCCATAGCTCAGAACCACACCCCCCAACGCATTGAGGGCAAAGAACCTGGCTTCTAAACGATGGTGGCGCCATCGTAGAAAGAGGAAGACAGCGATCGCGATCGGCACGACGGTTTTGGGATCGGCCAGCCGCGTAATGTGGATCATCAGTGCATCCAGCATTGGAGTTGCGTGCTGATGTAGATACAGCAGAATAGCTTTGTCGAAGGCAAAGGCTTCTTGTTCTAACACTTCATCCGAAAGCTCAGCAAGAGCGTAGAGCACCAACAGGCAAATACTGAACCAGAGTCCACTGGCGC
Organism: Lyngbya confervoides BDU141951; assembly: GCF_000817775.3. Taxonomy (GTDB): domain Bacteria; phylum Cyanobacteriota; class Cyanobacteriia; order Thermosynechococcales; family Thermosynechococcaceae; genus Lyngbya; species Lyngbya confervoides. The sequence goes on along the minus strand of NZ_JTHE03000079.1, from coordinate 157,765 downwards.
AGGACATGAGGACAGCCAGGGAAGAACGAATCCTGGTGTGCCAAAACCTAGTCAGTTGAGGGAGAAAACGCTTCATCATCACAGGGAAACGGGGACAGAGGATCTAACAACCCGTAGCTTGGGTAGTCTCAGTAAGGGCTTGGCCCACCCAGGGGACACCCTGCCGAAGGCCGGGAATCCCCCTAGAAAACCGGAACTGAGGCCAGTGAGCAAGGGGCAATCAATGAAGAAAACAACCATATCCACCCCTCAACACGGCTATTGGGGTAATGTCATGGATGATTCACTAAATTTCTTTGCCCTATTCTTTAGAGCCACCCCAAACATCGATCTACTGCTTAGAAGCAAGCTTAGGGATGGGCGTGCCTTGGGGGGCTCCCTTTGGGGAGTCCCCCCAGTCCTCTGAGTCCCCCTAGTCATCAAGGATGTCAATGGTTTCGCCATTGGCGCGGGTGATGCGATAGGCTTCGAGCTCGTTTTCATCCAGATAGCCAGTAACGCTCACTGTTTCACCTTCGGTCAGATTAGCGCGACGAAGGGGGCGCAACTCTGCTTCAACCCAAATTTTCCCAGTGCCGTCATCCAGGATAAAGTCATCTCCAGAAATGCGGGTGATTGTACCCGATAGGGTGGTGCTGTGCGGCGCCCGCGCGTCTTCGATACTGGTGTGGGTCTGAGCCAGGGTTCCGGTGGGCTTTAGGGGAACGTTTGCGGCCTGGCGAGTCCCTCGGCTGTCTGGACCGCTTTGAGTGAGGGCGATGGTGGGAATGGCGATCGCAGCGGCCAGCACCACCCCTGCGCCGATGAATCGTTTCTTCATGAGACACCTCCAGTAGATGTGAGAGACGCGAGATCCCCGCGGGATCACGCATGATCTAGGATGATTTAGTGTGACAGGCAAAAGTCACAGAAAAATATCAGTGGTGCGGGGGAGGCGAATCTCAAAGGTGGATCCAACCTCCGGTGCACTGGTGACGGTGAGGGTTCCTTGATGGGCCTCAACAATCTGTCGGGCAATGGCCAGTCCCAATCCAAAGCCCCCGGTCTGACGCGATCGCACCCCATCACAGCGATAAAAATGATCGAAGATATGGGGCAGATCGGCGGCAGCAATGCCGATACCGGTATCCGCAACGGCAATTACAATCCAGCGGTGCGAGGGCTTCAACGAAACCGTAATGGTTCCACCCGCGGGTGTGTAGCGACAGGCGTTGCTCAGTAGATTGGCGATCGCCTGCCGCATTAAATCAGACTCCACCGTTAAGTCCACCGGGGATGCCGGAAAGCTCGTTTGGAGGGTTAACGGTTTGGCCATGACCTGGGGGGCAAGGGTGTCCATGACCTGCTGCAGAAACTGCTGCCCATCGACCGTTTGCAGCACGTTAGCAGGTAAGGTGCCCGGCTGGCGAGCCAGAAACAGAAGCTGACTGACCAGGTGACTCATCTCTTCGGCCACGGCTGCAATCGTGGATAGCCGAGTCGACTGTTCTTGGGGATCAATGGGGTCCATCAGGCCCACTTGGGCGTTGCTGATAATGCCTGCTAGCGGCGCCCGCAGTTCATGGGAGGCCGCAGCGGTAAACTGCTGCAGTTGCTGATAGGACTGGCGAATGGGGGCCATGGCTCGTCCGCCTAACCACCAGCCCGTGAGCGCGATGGTCCCCAGCGCCACCGGCACCCCCAGGGTCAGAAAAATCTGGAGGTTTTGGAGGGGAACCTGGACGGAGGACAGCGAAGCCGCAATCTGCACATACCCCAGTAGGACATCGCCCCGGTACACGGGCAGGGTCAGCTGCCGTAATCGATCGGAGCTGTCTGGATCGGACAGGGTGACAAAGCCCATGGGGGCCCTGAGTTGTTCGGGAGGAAAGGGGCCGAAAAATTGCTGCACCTGTCGCTGGGAACTGTACCAGCGGGCAAAGATCAGGCGGGTCTCAAGCAGGCGAGAGTCTTGGCCCAGCAGGGGCACATCTTCCAGATCAACCTGCCGCTGCCCCTGATACTCAAGCTCTTCGAGACCCCCCATCATGGTTTGGCTGGTGGCATAGAGGGTGCTGTCAAAGTTTTGTAAGCGATCGCGGGCTTCTCGCAGATAAAGCAGCACCGCGAAAAGAATCAAGATACTGCCCATGGACAGCGTAAACCATTGGGCCAAGCGGCGGCGGCTACGATCAAACATCCAGACTACACCGTTCCCGGCTCCGCCAGACGATAGCCCATGCCGTAGATGGACTGCAGCCAGTCCTCAGCGCCTAGTGTTTGCAGGCGCTGGCGCAAACGGTAGACCAGGGTAACAATGGCCTTGCTATCGGGCACCCGATCCCATTCCCAAAGCGCCTGTTCAATCTGCGCGTGGGTTAACACCTGCCGGGGATAGCGCATCAGGTATTCCATCAGCTGAAATTCGCGGTTGGACAAGCGAAGGCTCTGATTCTGTCGCTGCAAAGTCAGGGTGTGACGATCGAGCTGTAAGTCTGCCAGGGTAAGGATATCCCCTTGCCAGAGAGGCGATCGCCGTCCCAAGGCCCGCACCCGCGCTAAAAACTCCGTTAGATTCACGGGCTTGACCAGGTAATCATCCGCACCCGCATCGAGACCAGTGACGCGATCGGCAATCGCATCTTTGGCGGTTAGCATCAGTACAGGTGCCACCTTTCCCCCTTGGCGATAGCGCCGACAAAGCTCAACGCCGCTGTAGTTTGGCAGCATCCAGTCTAAAATCAGCAAATCATAGTCGATCTGGTCCATTAAATCCTGGGCCATCGCCCCATCCTCCACCGCATCCACCCCATGTCCGGCCTTGAGGAGCGCAGCCTTGAGCGGATCAAGCTGAATGGGATCATCTTCAACCAACAAAATTTTCATTTGCGAACGCCAGGAGGAGGGGCTTTATCATCAATTTAACGTGTGAATTGCCCCTGGAATATCATGGCGAAACGAATCCTCCCCCTGCTTGGCCTGGAATTCTGGTTACCGCTTCCCCTGATCGGCGCTGGTTTCTGGCTGGGATCAGCGGGGCTCAGTCATTGGGTCATGGGTCAACCCGCTAGGGATCCGGAAAGACTCAGCACTCAGGTCCAGCCGCCGATTACGCTGTCCCTATCCCTGACGATTACCTCCCTGGATGCCGAGATTGATCGCGACTCAGGCAGAACCGAGGTAACCGTTCAAACCAGCGGTAGTGCGCTTCAGGAACTTGAGTTTGAATATCCGCTGGTTGAATTTACGGAGATTGAAGCTGCGATCGCCCATGAGCTGCATCTATCGCTGCCGACCATTCGCAGGCTCATCCGCTATCGCATTGATTCCTGAGGAGGGGCGAGGGGGGACGGTGGATGGAGGCCTCTCTTGGCCCTGTACGCTCCAGACTCTGTACGCTCCAAACCCTGCACGCCCCAGACCGAATATCCCAGTCTCTCCCTTCCGTTCAACGCAATAGCCACATCTGAGCCGTGCGAGCGGGGATCGCCAGCGTGCAATGATGACCGGATAACTGCAGTTCCTGGGGATGGATCAGGTCATGATATTGACCGGGGTTGGTCAACCCCCAGGTATTAAAGCTAACCTCCTGCTGAGTCCCGCTTTTATTAATGGCGACGATTCCTCGATCTCCCCTGCGAAACACTAAAACGACATCGTTCACCGCCAGAACCTGCATGGGTTGCCCATGGACTGCATTGTGGAAATGAATCATGGCAACAAGGTCAGGTCGTTTGTAAATCTCAAACCAGCGATCGCGATCCTCCGGGTGATGGGATTCATTGTGGTCAGAATATATCAGGGGAACTCCGCCATCGCGGCCCAGGATATAGGCATAGGCAAGATGCTCATCCTGGGGATCTAAGAGCCAAAATCGAAAGCCATCATTATGGGGAATATCGTGATTCACCACAAAGGTGACGGCGCGATTCCATGGCAGCGCGTTTCCCTGGCTCTGGGGATCGGCCAGGAGTCTTAGAGATCCGCCAAAGCGAAAGGCTTCCCGAATCGTTTGGAAGAGGGGAAAATCGTAGGCTGAGATCCAGGTTTCCCTTAAGAAGGGATCTAAAAAAATGTCCTCATCGCGATCGCTGCCGGTCAAAACCTCTCCAAACCAAAAGCGATCGCGCGACTGGGCTGGGTCTGCAATGTTATCAATCATGCGTTCAGTAATGTGCTTGATAGCGTCAATGCGAAAGCCGTCAAACCCCATCTCGATCAAAGCGCTCACCAAGTTCCGCTGTTGTTCCAGGACCCAATCCGCGTCTTTCAAGTCTGGAAGCCCCGACAGATTTTGAAATTGCACTGAATTGCGATCGGACCATTCATGGGGATCAATTTCACCGGCATGGTTAAAATCCCAGGGAGAGAAAAGACCATGGCTGAGATCCCCGTACAGCCGATTCTCTTCATAGAGGGCAGGGTGCTGCCGGTAGCGGGCCAGTTCAGCTTCCCCTGGAAAATTAAACCGATCGGGCCGGTCTTCATTGGCCATGTGGTTAATTACGAGATCGGCGTAGACCTGCAATTTAGGTAAACCACTGTGACAGGCAGCAATGAGGCGTTCCAGGTCGCGCTTGCCGCCCAAATAGGAAAGAAGGATGCGGTAATCCTTGGGTTGATACCGTTGCCACCATGGGGCGCCAGTCGGCTCAGTATAAACCGGTGGCGGAATTAAGATAGCCCCATACCCAGCAGATCGAATGGCGTCGAGCTTGTCGATAATTTCTGAATATCTCCAATTAAAGGCGTGAAGCGTAACATTATGCATAGCCATGGCCCCCAGTGAGCAGATGAAGGTGATAGCGCCAGATCCCAAGGAAGATCCCCTTCGAATTATACTGTGTCAATTTTTGCTCACGGATCCGGACCGCCCTGAGTCTGCTGGAGGGATCTACCCAGTTCCCCAATTATTCTGAACGGTCAAATCCTATCCCTTGGCAGGGGCGGGAACATTCTCGGAGGGAACCTTGTCAACCCCCAGGAGACAAAGGTTGTTACGATTCAATAATGCTTAATAAGAAATGTTGCAGGTTCTTGTTTCGGGTGCTAGGGTATGGCAGTGAAGTTATTCTGCTGGATTATTCGAATCTAGGAGGTCTAAAGTCCATGTCCTACATTCTCTGCAATTCTCTACGGCTTGTTTGATCTCAAATCCAGTGATCAGCAACGGCTCATCCAACAACACTACTGCTTTACGCTAAAATCCACTCTTGCAAAGCACGGATCGAATCTAAACAGCCTACCGTGTTTTCAGTCATCATCTGGATCCTCAACTCTCCCAAGGGCGGTCTGTTTGATGATTTCATCCTCATTGATCACTATTCGGTTCTCTCATGGCAGCTCAGGCGAAGCCCCCATTGACGGTTCCGAACCGGACCTGAGCGCTTAGGAATCTCGAACTTTAATCTCTAGTTTTCTCCATTCGTACGTTTGTTTGCGTTTCATGAGTGGTGAGTCTGGTCCGGTCTCAACTGTGGACCCGGAACCGTTCCTCCTCCCATGAAACCTCAATTGCGGAGGTATTTGACATGTCTTTTCAAGGTAAAACGGCTCTGGTGACCGGAGCGTCTCGGGGTATTGGTCGAGCCATTGCCCTAGCATTAGCCCAGCAGGGACTGCATCGCATCATTTTGGTGGCTCGAAATGCTCAACATCTCGCTGAGGTTGCGGCAGAGATTACGGATCTGGGTGTGGAGGCGGTCTCGCTGCCCCTCGATTTAACTCAACCTGTGGTTGTCAATATTGTCATTGCCCAGGCATGGCAACGACATGGCCCCATTCATCTACTGGTGAACTGTGCTGGCATAGCGCATCAAGTCCCCTTTTTGGAGGCTCATGTATCCCAGGCCCAAGAAGAAATTGCCCTTAATTTAATTGGAACTTACACCGTCACACGTCTAATTGCGAAGCGGATGGTTAGCAAGGAAGAAGGACGCATTGTCAATGTGTCTAGCCTGATGGGTAAACTAGCCGCACCCACAATGGCCACCTATTGCGCCACAAAGTTTGCCCTGCTTGGGTTTACTCAGGCATTGCGTAGTGAATTGGCAGCGCATAATATCCAGGTCATGGCCTTTCTGCCCTCGTTAACGGATACTGATATGACTCGCGATCTGAGGCTATTTCGCTGGGTGATTCCCATGACACCTCAGAAAGTTGCCCAGGCTTTCGTTGCCAGTTTAGATCGGAACACCGCTGAAATCCTGGTCGGCTGGCAAAGCCACTTGGCGGTGTGGTGCCATCGCATTGCCCCAGGTCTCCTAGCCTGGCTGATTCGGTTGGCAGCACCCGGTGAGGAGAAGCAAAATGCATCTCCTTTGGTTATGCGTCCTGCAGGAACAACTCACAGCTAGGTCTTGAAGATTGTGGGATGCGGAGATCCCCATTCTGGTTCGGCAATGAACCACCTTTCCAGGACTCCTCTGGCGAGGCTGTTCACTGTCGAGCCAAAACGTAAACCGTTATTTGTCTGACCCTCCATCTCTAAATCGACTGCCTTCTAAAGGTGTTGGGCGTTGTGCCATGTACTCGACGAAATTGTTTGCTGAGATGACTGTGACTGCTAAACCCACATTCCAAGGCGATGTCAAGAATGGCAAGGTTGCTATGTTTCAGGAAATATTTGGCGCGTTCTAGCCGCTGCTGAATCAGGTACTGATGGGGCGAAATCCCCATGGATTGCTTGAACATGCGGCCGAAATGAAAGGGGCTCATGTTCAGCAATCCTGCCAGATCGGCTAGCTGAATTTCCTCCGCCAAACTGGCCTCGATGTAGTTGAGAACTTGCCTGAGCTGGTAATCCGGTAATCCGCCCCGATAATCCGGCAACGAGGCTGGGACGGATCCATAGTGACGCAACAGTTGCACAGCTAGCACATTTGCGAGTGAGTCTAGATAGAAGGCCCCATTAGGATTACGTTCTGACGTGGCGGATTTTATTTTGAAGCAACTCTGCGATCAGTCCTCCCTCTACCAGACGCCAGGCTTGTCTTACTGAATGGGGCTGTCCAGGAGCAACCGCATTTGGGGTTTGCCCCTAGAAGCTGTTCTCCTCAGCGGAGGGTGCGGAAACTGCGCCCATGCATTCCCACACTCCAACCAGCACAACAGCAGGCGCAGGGGTTTGGCCATTCAAAGGTGATCCCCCCTACACTGGAAAGTAAGAATGGAATTCAAAACCATGACTCCCACAAAGTTACCCAGGGTTCTAGTGGCCGGCGGGACTGGATATATTGGTGGCGGTGTTTTGGAGGCGCTACACCAGCATGGTTTTTGGGTGCGAGCCCTCTGCCGCGATCCCAGTCGTCTCCGCGATCCATCCCACTGTGATGACATTTTTGTCGGCCATGCTACCCGTCCTGAGACCCTTGCCGGTCTGTGCCAAGGGATCGACGTTGTCTTTTCATCCATTGGCACCCGTTCCTTTCGCCGCACCCCATCCCTTTGGGAGGTGGATTATCAGGCTAATCTGAACCTCCTGGCGATCGCCAAACAAGCAGGCGTCAAGCATTTTATCTTTGTCTCCGTGGTGAAGGGGGCTGACATGGCCCGCCTCAGTCCAATTGCCAAGGCCCGCGAACAAGTGGCTCAGGCTGTCAAAACCTCAGGCCTGGACTACACCATCTTTGCTCCCACGGGCTTCTTCAATGACATGGCAGAATTTTTCTTCGCAGCTCAACGGCGGGAAAAACTGCTGCTGTTTGGGGATGGTACAGGGCGGATTAACCCCTTGAGTGCCCTGGACTTTGGAGAGGTGGTGGTTCAGGCCATCCGCCAGCCAGCGCTGAAAAACACGGTTCATGAGATTGGTGGGAGGGAAACCTTTACCCATCGTCAGATCGCGGAACTTGCCTTCCAATCTCTCCAGAAGGATCCTCACATCCAAACCCTGCCAGCCTGGGTCATCAGTCTGTTAGCGGCAGTCATCCGCCCGTTCAATCACAATGCCTATGCCTTGTTTAAGTTCTTCGAATTCATTGCTCGCACGCCCGATGCCACGGGAACAGCCATTGGATGGCGGCGTTTAGAGGATTTCTTTGCCCATCTGGCCCAAGGACTCTCTCTAGAGGACGCTGAGCGAGCTATTTCCCCGATCGCTCAGTGTCCCTCTCCTGAGGCCTTAACCTAACCAAACTCCTGATCATCCGCCAGGTCTCCCAGATACCCGAAAGCCCGAAGAGAGTTCTGATTTTCTGGCGATATCGTCCCAAAATTGGGTTGATTGAGCCATTGTTTTACTCCTGAACGGCTATTTTACTCCTGAACGCCAGGTGGTTTGGCGCGGCTAGAGGCGACTGTCTTAAAATTTAATCAGGGAATAAACCCAGAGACGATAAGCTCTTGATCTGCAAGCTAGCCTTTAAATTTTCACCATTATGTCAATCGCTTTCCCCTCGATCTAGACCCGGTCACCTCGTAACCCGACCCCCTGCCGTGCCTCTACGAGGAGAGGATGGGGAATTTGCTACTGTTCAGCAGCTAAATAAAGTTTGGCCAACTGACGCTTGCACAAATGACCCAGGGTTTGCATTGCCTGATCAATTCTGGGCGACCAGGGTAGACCACAATTGAGTCGTAAGCAGTTTCGATAATTGCCTGAGGGAGAAAACATAACCCCTGGAGCAATGGTGATGCCGTGGGAGAGGGCCTCCTCGTACAACGCCAGTGCGTCAAAGTTATCCGGGAATTGTAGCCACAGGATAAACCCGCCCTTTGGTCTTGTTACCTTGGTTTCGGAGGGGAAGTAGGAACAGATGGCCTGCGTCATCTGGGCAATTTGAAGCTGGAATACCCGTCGAATGTGCCGGAGATGACGGTCATACCCCCCGTTGGATAAAAAGGCGGCCACCGTTAACTGGGGAATGGGCGCTGTACTCAAATTCATGGACATCTTTAAGATTTCAATTTTGCTCTGATAGCGCCCTGGAGCGCTCCACCCAATGCGTAATCCTGGTGAAAGGGTTTTACTCACCGAAGCACAGTAAAGCACGATTCCTGATGTATCAAAGGCTTTTAGCGCCTTGGGTCGAGTTCCTTCAAAGTTTAAGTCACCGTAGATATCGTCCTCAATCAGCGGAATATCGTAGGCACTGAACAGTTTTACCAGCTGCCGCTTCTTATCTGAACTCATGCAGCTTCCCAGAGGATTATTAAAATTGGCGACTAAAACACAGGCCGAAATCTGATCCCGCTGTAGCGCCGATTCCAAGGCTGGCAATGAAACACCCTCTTGGGGATGCGTGGGCAATTCTAGAACTTTCAAATGGAGGGCATTTAAAACCTCAATGAGGTTGTAGTAGGCCGGGGATTCAATGGCCACGGTATCGCCAGGTTGGGTCACAGCTTGTAAGGACAACGACAGTGCTTCAGTCGTTCCATTGGTAATGACGATCTCATTGGGGCTCAGGGAGCAGCCGGCTTCCATGAGCCGACGTGCCACTTGATGTCGGAGCGCTTCGCAACCGGAGGGGACTTCGTAGTTATGCACCAATTGAGGCTGACTTCGAATCACCTGACCCATCAGGCGATTTAAGGCCGCCACTGGAAATAACTCGGTGCTGGGGATTGCAGCCCCAAGCTGGATCAAGCTTGAATCCCCTTTGCTAGCGTAGACCCGATAGGCGAGGGAAATTTCCACTGGCTGCTCAGAATGCAGGAGTGTCAATTGACTGGGTTCTTCAGGTGCTTGTGTTAACACTTGCTTGACGTAATAGCCTGACTGGGGCCGAGCACTAATCCAGCCTTGATCTTCGAGGAGTCGATAGGCCTCCAAGATGGTGGATACGCTCACTGATAACTGCTGGTGTAGTTTACGCACCGATGGGAGGCGATCGCCGGGTTGAAGCGTTCCTTCCGTAATCAGGTTCCGAATTCGCTCAGAGACTTGTTCGTACAGTGTCAGAGGTCGCTGCTTACTGGGTAGTTCAGGATTGATCATCCCCCTCTTCTCCTCAGCTCAAATTGGTGTCAGTACAATCAGCCTGTTTCACGAGCATAACAGTTGATAAAAAAAGGCTGTACTCATAACAATTCATCTTAGCTGTCTCTGGCTGACAATGCGGAAGTCGAGGAAGATTAAGGAACTAAAGAAGGACCCGATCCCGGATCGGCAGTAAGCACTATGAATTGTGAACGGATCTCAGTGCAGCCTACGTCGCTTATCGCTTCATGCCTCTCCCCATCCATCCACCCCAAGCGCGGGACAGGACTAGCCGGGGTCAGGGAGTACCTTAAAATGGCGATCACCAGCTTTATCCACAGCCATTCCGATCCCCAAATTAAGAAGCGTCAGGATCGCCACGGTAATACCTACTACCAAGTCTACGATCCCCAATCTAGACGCTCGACATCCTTTGGGTCGGAGGCAGAGGTGAGGTACTGGATCGAGCAGCGATACTCACGCTGAACCTAACTCTTCGGCCTTTAAACCCATGCCTTCAGCGAATATCTATCCCCTATTGGCACAATATAACCAGTGGATGAACCAAAAGCTCTACGGGTTATGTGCAGAAATCCCTGATCCAGTCCGCAGGAAAAATTTGGGTGCGTTTTTTGAATCTATTCACGGAACGCTCAACCATATCCTGTTTGGCGATCGCCGCTGGATGGAACGCTTCACCGGAAAACCCTTTGCGGGGCAGCTGCGGGAAGATCTCTATCGCAATTTTGACGAACTCTGGGATCAGCGAAAGATTACGGATTGTGAAATTCTGGACTGGAGTAAGACGCTGACTTCAGCTTGGCTTGATCAGCCACTCCAGTGGACAAGCAGCATGGATGGGATCACTCGCACGCAGCCTAAATGGCTGCTGGTTACCCATCTATTCAATCATCAAACCCATCATCGGGGTCAATTAACGACACTTCTAACGCAGCTTCGCTATGATCCTGGCTGTACGGATTTACCCTGGATGCCCAGATGGGTTGAGGCTTCGGAACGGGTTTAGCCATGCGATCGCATCCTTGCACCCAACCGGTCAAATAACTGAGGCTAGAAAGGGCAAATCCCCCTCGGAGTCTGATCCATGATCAAGCAGGTGATCGTCGTGCCCCATCATCCCAACTGGTCGCGCCAGTTTGCGCAGGAAGGTCAGATCCTTCGGGAGGAACTAGCCAATAACCTGGTCCGCCTCCACCATGGGGGCAGCACCGCCATTCCAGGCATTCACGCCAAACCCATCATCGACATTCTGGCAGAGGTTGCAGACCTTGACCGGGTCGATGCTCAAATTCCCCGTCTGACAACCCGTGGCTACGAAGCCATGGGAGAGTACGGCATTCCAGGACGGCGCTACTTTCGCAAACACAACGCAGTGGGCGTCCGCACCCATCATCTCCATGTGTTCTCAACCGGATCAGCAGAGGTTCTGCGCCATCTGGCCTTTCGAGATTATATGATTGCCCATCCTGAAGCGGCCCAGGCCTACAGCCAGCTCAAACAACGCCTTGCCGTGGCCTATCCCGATGATATTGAGGCTTACATGGATGGCAAAGATAGCTTCATCAAAGCGATGGAGCAAAAATCCTTGGAATGGATTCAACTGAATACATCTGATGAATCCATCTGAACTCTAACCCCCCTGAGATTTTGTTATGACTCATGGCCCTACTCCCGATACGCGCCATCCCATTACTGGCCAAACCCGCCTGGTGTATCTGAAAAACACGGTCACCAACCCCAATATCATCGTGGGGGACTACACCTACTACGACGACGTTGACAACCCCCAAAACTTTGAGCGCAACGTACTCTACCACTTTGATTTTATCGGCGACAAGCTGATTATCGGCAAGTTTTGCTGCATTGCCTCCGACGTAAAATTCATCATGAATGGCGGCAATCACCGCACCGACTGGCTCACCAACTACCCCTTTCCGGTGTTTGGGCAGGGCTGGGAGTCAGCCATGCCGGAGGAGTGGCCCCACAAGGGTGATACGGTCATCGGCAACGACGTATGGATCGGCTACGGCGCCACGCTGATGCCGGGCGTACAAATTGGGGATGGGGCGATTATTGCCAGCCAATCGGTGGTGACCCAATCCGTGGATCCCTACACGGTGGTTGGGGGTAACCCGGCTCGCGAGATTCGAAAACGCTTTGATGAGGACAGCATTCAAACCCTTCTCCAACTCCAATGGTGGCACTGGGATATCGCAAAGATCACCCGTCACCTTAAGGCTCTCTGCGGATCTGACTTGGACGCCTTGCGCCGTTTGCTTTGATCTCATTTCCACCCGCCAGTGAATCAGGAACACCTGGTGAGAGATCGAAGCCGATTGGATCCGCCGCGATCGCCACAGATTGTGATGGACCCCTGGTCACCGAAAAGGGGCGATCAGGCTACGCTGCCCAATCGCCTGCAGTGAGCTTTTCCCGACAGGTTGACCGAAAGAAGATCCCTGATGCTAGTTCGGACCGGGGACATTATCATCACTCTCGTCACCATTACAGTAGCCTCCATCCCAGTCAGAGTAGCAGGCCCACTTTAAATTTCCGTCAATATTGTAATTACACCAAGTCGATCCATCATTTTGCACCTGACAATCTTGAATACTGATATCTTGCACTGAGGAATTTTCCTTCAGCTTAAACCCGCGCACTGAATTCGGCTGCGTCCGTTCCAATCTTTGGATAAGTTGCTGATTGTTACCTTGATTAACTTTGACTTGACCGTAGCCAGGTAAGGTCAGACTGAGTAAAGACGTAATCACTGTAACAATAGTCCGGACACTTTTAAATTCTGAACGGTAGAATGAGGGTTTCAGCGTTTTAGCTCCAACGTAAAATCAAGGGTTTCAGGTTCTGTTTTCAAAACTGTCCGGAGTGTTGTGTAATAGACCCTAAAAATTGTAGTGGGTAGCGTTTTACTCTCATTACATTTCTCCAACTTTGATAGCAGCCTTCATACTTTACGGGAAGGATCGGTCAGGGTCTGTGTTGCGAATTAGGAGATTCTGGTGAAGTTCATCACAGAGAGGCGCGATGTTTGCCCTAGAGTAGGGAACCCTCATTTTTGCTTCGCGGCCCTCCCCCTCCCTGGAACCGATGCTTTGCAGGGGGCCAAAAAAGAGATAATAAATGAGATGGTGTAGGGGGCTCACAATTCAATGGGTAAGGTTGCAACTTGCCCACGCAACCCTGTCGGCAGCGTCAGTATAAAGACTTACACTCTATCATTAGAGGGCTACAAAACTAAAATCGCCCCTGGGAGACCGAAGCCGCGAAATGCAGACTTATAATTTAGCTAAAGAATTTTCTATTATAAATTTCAAGAATATCTATCGTATTTTTTCGCTATTATTAATTCATCTGTATGCGTCGAGTTTGGTATTAAAAGATACCAAAGTAATATCTAGTTGGGTACGAGACTATGTAGATTTCTCTCATTTTTAATACGGAAAATCGTGGTTTAATATTATGATTCAGCCTCCGGTTAGCGATATCGTATTTCGCACTCTTATACAGCATAGTACTGATATTATTACAATTTTAGATGTGAATGGGATCATTCTTTATGAGAGTCCCTCTGTGAAGGATATCACAGGATTTACCCCTGATGAATTGGAGAATCAAAGTGTATTCCAGTTTATTCATCCTGGAGACTTAAATGCAGTGATAGAAGATTTTCAGTCGGTTCTGAAGTATCCAGATAAAACACATACATCAGAATTTAGATTTATGACGAAATCAGGAGACTGGTGTTATCTAGAGGTTGTTGGGACAAATCTGTTAGAGGATCCAAATATACAAGGCATAGTGATCAACTCCAGAAATATCTCTGATCGTAAAGCCTTTGAAAGAGCGCTTGCAGAGAGTGAGGCTAAATTTCGTTCCTTAATCGAGCATAGTACTGATATTATTTTAATTGTTTCTAAAAATGGCAATATTTTTTATAGTAATCAGTCATTGAATTCAATTTTAGGTTATGCAGAAAATTCTCTCAATAGTATTAAAATTCAAGAATTAATTCACCCCCAAGATCTGGATCTATTTAACGAAAATATTTTGAATCTGAACAGGCATCATGGAAGCTCCCGGATCACAGAAATCCGACTGAAAAGTAAAAAGAACTCGTGGAATATCTTTGAAATAACAGGGATCAATTTGATTCATGACTCCTCAGTCAGCGGCATCTTGATTAATGCGAGGGATGTGAACCAAAGAAAACTAGATGAGCGCAAGCTTCAGTTTTTGGCTTGGAAAGATCCCCTTACAACCTTATTCAACCGTTCTTTTTTCTCGCAATCCTTAGAAAATCAGTTTGGTATACGAAAAAGAGATAAGTCTTATATTTTTGCCCTTATTTTTCTTGATTTAGATCGCTTTAAGCTGATTAATGATAGCTGGGGCCATGCTGCCGGAGATCAGCTTCTTCAGCAGGTCGCCCAGCGCCTTCAGCAGTGTGTGAGGCCATCTGATACGATTGCACGATTTGGGGGGGATGAGTTTGCGTTACTTCTAACCAATATTTCTAAAATTGAGCAGGTAATTCAAGTTGCTGAACGCATTAGTCGTATTTTGAGTCAACCCTTTTCCCTGGAGGGGCGGGAGGTTTATACTTCAGCCAGCATGGGTATTGCACTTTCCACGATCGATAGCCAAAAAAACCCAGAAGAACTCCTGCGCGATGCAGATACAGCACTTTATAGGGCTAAGGAAAATGGGCGGACACGATACGAAATTTTTGACGCTGAGATGCATCAGCAGGCTGTTAATTTTCTGAAGATGGAAACAGAGTTAACCAGAGCCATTGGCTCCGAGCAACTAGAGGTTCACTATCAGCCGATCATCTCTATCAGTACTGGTGAGCTAAGGGGAATGGAGGCTTTACTCAGGTGGAAACACCCTCATCAAGGCTTGATTTCCCCAAGCTTTTTTATTCCAATTGCGGAAGAGACTGGTCTCATTAATGCTCTCAGTTGGTGGGTACTCCAAACAGCAACAAAACAATTAACGCGCTGGCATACGCTCGGAGAAAAATATGCGGATCTATACGTAAGCATTAACATTTCTGCTCGTCAATTTAGAAGACCTGAATTAATGACTGAAATTCTTCAGTCGATTCAGGAAAATCACATTTCTCCCACTCACCTCTGCCTGGAAATTACTGAAAGTACCCTGATGCAAAGTCCTGACAACGCCGCAACATTGTTTTCACGATTAAAGGATATTGGTATCAAAATTTTTATGGACGACTTCGGGACAGGTTACTCCTCACTGAGTTATCTGCAAAGATTTCCTGTAGATGCGATTAAGATTGATCGTTCATTTATCAGCCACATTCATCAGGCTGGAACTGGTGCATCTTCTTCTAGCGATACAGAGATTGTGAGAGCCATTGTAACGCTAGTGAGAAATCTGGGTATTTACGCGATCGCAGAAGGCATTGAGCAGCAGAATCAGCTTGATCTATTGAAGGACATCGGCTGCGAATTTGGCCAAGGTTTTTGGTTTTCTAAGCCGCTAAATGCAGATCAGACCCATGAATTTATCTGCAATTATGTTTTTCCTTCCTTGGGACTGGAATCCACTCACTCTTAAGCAACTGAACGACTTTCCATTGAGTCATAGGCTTGGTGTAAAACAGAATGGGTCAAAGAGTTGGGATCAATGAAATAGGATAATTCTTCCTGCATCTGCTGAAATTCTGAACTATCAATAATCCGCTCAAGATGATCTTCATCTTGAATCTCAACTTCGCTGAAAACGTCAAGAGATTTAACGGAACCCAATAGCTTATTTCTATGACTCATCAGAGATGCTGTATTTTTTCGAAATGTTTGGTAGCGGATGACACCTGCCTGTTTTTCCCAAAATTTCATACCCTTTGAAGCGGCCCACTGCTGAAACTCTTCGAGTCGATTCACTTGAACTTGAAAGTCGTAGACAAAAAGTATCATTTGATTCCTCTACTTACACAGACTTAATTCCACGCCAAAGACGCGAATCATCGGACAAAAAATATTGGATTTTTGGCATTGAAAAGATATGTTTTTTATCCAAATATCCGTGGCACTCGGTACTGTAGAGTGGTCCTCTTAGCTTTTTGATTGTTGCAATAATACAGACTGTGTTATTGGGGAATAAATATCCCTGCTGTCCTGATAGCACTTCTCCCACCTTATAAACTAAGGGAGTCATCCAATCAGACTTGTTTTCAACTACTTTTGCGTGATAGCTTACTAAAATAGCACCGGCCTGGGCCAGAACACGTCCAGCTTCAGCTAAAGGTAAAAATGGAAAACCAGGCATGTGGCCTTCACAATCGACCTCGGACACATAAAACGGTGCAATGATTGATAGACTTCCTTCAATTTCACAAATGGCAGCTTTTGTAATTCTTAATCCTGGGGCTCTCTCAGGAATTAAGTTGTGAATATCTTCTAAGTAGAGACGTTGCTTTAAACTGAAACTGCTTCTTTGCGATGCGTCGTCATTTTTTCTGTCTTGCTTAAATAAGCTACGACTGCTTTTATCGGATTTTTGATCTGATATGACTTCATGAACTATATCTGGCAAGTCAACTTCCAAATAGTCAGAAATGTATTTCTCTTGATTTTTTGACTCAATCAATAACATATAACTCATCCCTATGCGTATCATCTAAAAGCATGGATTTCGCAAGAGGTAGGGAGATGATCAGATGCAATTATCTGGCTTGATAATCTGTTTATCCCTAAGCCTCTGTGGTTTTTGTTTCTTTATGTTCAATTTTATAGTTCCCAAGTTAATCAGAGACAAACAGTAATTATCGCTCTATATTTATTTGTTTTTGGAATAATAAAAAAATCAGTGATCACTCGTATGTAGTTATATGAAAGACTTTATTCCTATATCTGGAGTCCGTATTTTCCCTGACCAATCTAGTCTTGTTTACACAGAAAACTCCTGAGAAGCTTGTAGGGGCGCTCCCAATCCCAGAGCAACCCCTCATGTGCACTTGACAAACGCACAATGGGAAAAAATTGACCCTCTTCCCCGCAAAAGCCCTGGGTAGGACGATCTAGGTGGCGTGATTTGAGCTTTAACAGCAGCAGCCCCGCGCTCTATGGGAAGCATGAGCGTCGGGAAGAATGCGAGTGAGTCGAGGAGTGGTGTCTGACCGTTTTGGCGTAAGCCAACAGGAAAGACACCGACGACGAGACGAACCCACTCCCATAAGCTTTAGTCTGGGGTGTTTTGGCTTTCGATGTATTGGCGCAAAACTGATACCGTGACACCGCCGCAAGAAGCGATGAAGTAAGACTCATTCCACAACACGTCCTCCCAGTAAAAGCTATTGACGTGTTCGGCAAACTCGCTCCTAACCCTTCGGCTGGATACAGACTTGATATTGTTGACGAACTTGGCTAAGTCCATCTGTGGATAGTACTGAAACAACAGATGGATGTGGTCTTCTTCCCCATTAAACTCAATCAACTTACAGTTCCACTTCTGGCATAGATCGGACAGGATTTCATGCAACCGAGTCAACATCTCGCCCGTGAAAGCCTTACGACGGTATTTGGTCGTCAAGACCAGATGGGCTTTCATATCAGATACAGACCGACCACTGGAGACAAAATCGTTTTTCATTGATGCTTTTCGATTCACTTGCTATAATCAGTGTAAGTTAAATTTGCTACGCTGATATGAGAGTCGCTTACCAGTACCGATTAAGATTGACCCGACAACAGCAAGCCACCGTCGATGACTGGCTTGAGCTGTGTCGTCGTCAATACAATTATCGGTTGGCAGAGAGGTTCAACTGGTACGAGCAAAATCGCTGTGACATTAATGCTTGTGCGCTAATCTGTCATCTACCAGAGTTGAAAGACCGTCCTGATTTCTATTCACAGAAGCGGGATCTGGTGAACTCGAAAAAGCTGTTTCCTGAATATAAAGAACTTCCCTCTCACACCTTGCAAGATGTGGTTGCACGGGTAGAGAAGACGTTTGACCGATGGTTAAGTGGGGATAGCAATGGCAAGCGTAGCGGCAAACCACGATTCAAGGGACAGGGTCGGTTTCGTTCGATTGCGTTTCCTGACCCCGTTAAGCCAGAACATATCGACGGAAGGTTCATCCAGATTCCGAAGATTGGGAAGCTCAAGATGATTCTGCACCGTCCTTTACCCGATGGCTTCAAAGTTAAAACGGCTGCAATCATCAAGAAAGTAGACGGCTATTACATCACGCTGTCGCTTCAAGATTCAACTGTTCCCATGCTCAGCCCTGATACTCCAGAAATGGAGAATACTATCGGGATTGATATGGGGCTGAAGTCGTTTCTCATGGATGATTCGGGTGAAGAAGTTGCTATCCCGCAGCATTATCGCAAAGCGGAAAAGCGACTGAAGCGGTTGCAGCGTTCACTCTCTCGCAAGAAGAAAGGTTCTAATCGCCGCAAAAAATCGATTAAACGGGTTGCCAAGGTGCATCTGAAAGTCTCAAATACCCGCAAGGACTTTCACTACAAAACTGCCAAACAACTTTTGTCTCAGGGGAAACATATTGCACATGAAAAGCTGAATGTCAAAGGATTGGCTAAGTCAAGGTTAGCCAAGTCGGTTAATGATGCTGGGTGGAGTCAATTCCTGCAAATTCTCGCAATCAAGGCTGAAAGAGCTGGGTTGCTGACGATTGCAGTGAATCCAAACGGTACGTCTCAGAACTGCTCTGGATGCGGTACAAAAGTCCCAAAAATGCTTTCGGATAGGCTTCATGCTTGTCCTGAATGCGGACTGACGATTGACCGTGACCACAATGCAGCAATTAATATCAAACATTTGGCGGTAGGGCATTCCGTCAATAAAGCTCAGGCAACGTCCGATGCAATAGCAGGAGTCACTGAGAAGCCCGCGCTCTATGCGTCAGCATGAGCGTCGGGAGTATGTCACTGCGATTTTCCTCTTCGATAATCATTTTGAGGAAGGGCAGATCGGCTTTTGTGGAACTCAGTACGACTTGAACGGTGGAAGCATCGCTGCCGGAATAGTCCGGTTCGGGTCTGCCATAGCGGAGTAAGCCTTGAAAGATCAGGTCTACCCCGCGCCCGGTACGTTCGGCTAAACCGATCCGTTTTATGGTACGGATCTGTCACTTCCACCATGAACTTAACCACCGGACGAGGGGTATAAAATTCCCCGGAATCTCCGGCAGCGTCCCGCATTTCCTTTAGCATCCGCTCATAGAAGCGGCTGAGGATGTGGACTTCTTCGGATTGCCAATGGGAAATCGCTGTTATAAAGCAGCAAATAGTCTGCAAATTTTCGATTTCCCCGGAGTTTTTGTCGATCAAGAACAGTGTGTCTGAAAGGAAGGATTGGGACGTTACTCAGTGTTGAATTGGCTGGATGCCCCTAGCTTAAAGGATCAGCTGTCTTTTAAGAATCCTCGCCTGAAAGCACATCTCCAACGCGCAACACCTTTCCAGCCTCGGAGGCAGCGATCGCTGTATTGACTGCCAGGCGGTAAAAGTGATTAAAGGCGCTGCGGTTGGCCCAGTCTGGTAATGAGGCGCGGCGCTGCTGAATAAACCGTTGCTGAAACCCTGTAAGCACTGCACCGGTTTGGGCATCCCGCGTGGGGACAACGCAGCGTTGACAGGGATTAATCCCCCGCATCCGCACCTCCCCCACGTGAAACCCTGACTCCAGCAGTGGGGAGCTGAACAGAGCATCTTCCCAAAAGGGGGCCACGCCTGAAAATTCCAGGTTGGTGCGAAAGCGCGATCGCAGATTGGCCAGGTTCACCTCTGGATACCAGGAAGCGACCGTCGCCAAACTGGCTGCGCTGATCACCGTTGGCCCTGGCGCATTGCGATCGTCTGGGAATCCGGCGTGGGGATTGTGCACCAGCGTAATCGGAAACCCAAAAAAATCGCTGAACCAATCCGCGAGTTGCGATCGCTCCTGATCGAGGGAAAAAGTTTGGGGCGACAGTTCCGGGGTAGAGAGGGTAACGAGTCTTTGGGGAATCTGGTACCGGGATCGCACCCGATGAATTTTAGCGGTGCGCTTGGCATTGACGAACTTGCCCTCGGCATCCACCAGCGCAAATTCGCGATCCATGGCCAAACTTCCCCCCGTGGTCACTCGCGCTTCAGAGACGCTGATGCCGTCGAGGGACTTAATCGGAAACAGATCAATTCTGCTCAGAGTCGCGGTGACTCCCATGGATGATCATCCCCTACAGGTGTTGCGATCTCCAGGTATAGCACGGAATCTTACTGCTGGCTGCGCTGGGGAATTTGCTGCAAATTGCGGTTCAGTTCCTCTTCTGTAAGCGGGTACCACTTTTTACCCCGGAGCTTGCGCAGCATTTGGATCGCCTCTTCCCGAGACTGCCCCGTGTTGGCCTCGTGGCGTCGCCAGAAGTCATCCCACCAGCCGGGTGGCTCATGCTTGGGTCCCTCGTATTCCGTGGGCCGACGGGTCTCGCCCTCTACCACCAAACTGCCGATATAGTCTGCATCGGCGTAGACCTGATCAATTTGATCGCGAATTTGCTGCAGATCAGCGCGGGAAACTTCGCCGTTGCTGGTGCCTTTATAAAATTGCACCGTCACTCGAATGGGGAAGCGCGGATCGCGCTCGATGGCCAGGTTGTCAATCTCGGTGAAGGGGCCTTCGACCTCCCCATGACCGATGACGGCTGCCTCCACATCGCTAGCGGATTTTTCCATGGTTGGTGCGGCTAGGGGCATCACGCCCCCCCCCCCCTCACTAAACTGCTGGCGGGCTTGGGGCTTTTGCTTGAGCGGCACCTGAATCAGCATGACCATATTCAATCCCTCCGTCTCATCGGGATCTTGATTCGGGCGATTGCCGCCGGGTGTTGAGGACTGAAAGTCGCTGATTCGCTGGCCCGTAAAGCTGGCTCGCTCTCCTTGTTGATTAAAAAACAGGCGCTGCCCCCAGGTGCGTCCGGCTTCAAAGCCGTCACGCTGGTTGTCAATGACCGTGACGCTCGTCCCTTCGCGGGTTGCCAGCAGCGTCAACACCGCCGGATTTTTAGCGTAGGACTGATAGTTAAATAGCACCGGGTTGAACTGGGCCTCCCCGCCCTTGGGAATAGGCAAGAAGGCGGCCTGGGCGCTTACCAGCGCGTGGCTATCCCGAGGAGCCAGGAGCGACGTTTCCTGGCCTTTCCAGGAACTGGGTCGGGTGAGATAGCGCCGCAGATTTCCCAGCACGTCCTGCAGGGGAACTTTCCGCAGCGATCGCCCTTTTTCATTGCCAACATTGATATAGAGCTGATCCAGGGGAATATCGGCCGTTTTATCGGCAAAGTTCGGGAAGCGAATCACCGGCATCAGGTGCAAGGAATAGGAATCATTCCGAGGGTTTTTATGCTGCACCTGAATCGTCATGTCGCTAATATTAGGCCCCACGGCAGAATTTTTAAATCGGCCCGTGTCTTCCCAGGTAATGTCTAAAATATCTAGACCCAATTCATCGGCCAATCTCTGGGCGGAGGTGTTAGAGACCATGGACACGGTTCGCTGAATGACCCCAAGGTAGCCAGGGTCGTCGGTTGGGTTTTGGCCGGTTAAGACGGTACTGGCCTGCAGGGAATCTGCTCCCATAGTGGGGGTCTGATTGATGGGGGCTGCACCGGAAGCTGGACTGAGGGATGAGGCCAAGGGACTCCACTGGGCCAGCAGCGGCAGCCCTCCTAGCGAAATCAGTGTACCGACAAGAAACATGTGCTGATGCATGGCCCTTTCAAGTTCTCCTTGAGTGCAACTGCCCCCACTGTATCCAGAGATAAGGCCGCCCATCGCTGGGTTGCAAATTTTGAAACCAACCCATAACCCCACCCGCCCAAAGGCATCTCCCCCGATGGCATCAGGAAAAATCCTCCAGGGATTTGTCATGATCGATGGGATCAATCGATCCCAAGAAACCCTGACGAATTGATACTGCGATGTTGACGCGCAAGCCTTGGATTTTTATGCTGGTCGGACTGTTGATGGTGTCCGGGATGGGGATCTTGCTCTGGGGAAATCACACGGTCGTCCCAGATCAAGATCCCCCGCCTCCACCGTTCCAGGTGACCCTTCCCGCGGCGGGAGCGAAGTCCTGCCAAAGGCCGCCGCAGGTTCAGCTTCCCCCGGAATCCTGGAGCGCTCAAAATTTAGCCCTGCTGGTGAACGACCGTGATCCCCAGTCGGTTGAGGTGGCTCGCTATTATCAGACCCAGCGCCGTATTCCGCCTCAGAATCTGGTTCACATTGATCTGCCGGTAGATCAAGAGACTTTGTCCCCGGCCCAGTTTGCCCCGGTTTATGCTCAGGTGCAAGCGGCCTTGGGAACTGAAATTGAGGCGATCGCCCTGAGTTTTTCCCAACCCATCCGGGTTAACTGCATGAGCATCACCAGTGCCTTTGCCCTAGGCTATGACCCCAACTTTTGTGCGCGCCAGCGCCCCTCGGCTTGTCGCCTTCCGCAATCCATTCCCACCTACCAGGCTGCTTCTCATGTCCCCTTTCACGATTACGGGATTCGCCCCACCATGATGCTGGCGGGCAGGAATATTGCGCAGGTCAAGGATCTCATTGACCGTGGGGTTAGATCCGATCGGTCCTTCCCGGCAGGACAGATCTTTTTGGTTCACACCACCGACGCATCCCGCAGCGTCCGCTTTGGCAAGTTTTTTTACCTCAAGCAGCGGTGGCCCTCCCCCCATCTCTGGCAGGTGCAGTTTCTAGGCGCGCAAACGCCCAGTCGCAAAACCGATGTCCTGCGCCATCGTCGCAACATTCTGTTCTATTTCACGGGTTTAAAATGGGTGCCGGACTTGCAGACCAATCGCTATCTCCCCGGTGCGATCGCCGATCACCTGACCTCCCTAGGCGGACAGCTATTGACCAGTCCCCAAATGAGCATCCTGCGCTGGCTAGAAGCAGGGGTTACCGGCAGCTATGGAACTGTGGTGGAACCCTGTAACTATCCGCAAAAATTTCCCGACCCTAACGTGCTAGTTCCCCACTATTTTCAAGGCGAAACCCTGCTCGAAGCCTACTGGAAATCCGTGGCCTCGCCCCAGGAAGGTTTATTCGTGGGTGACCCGCTGGCTCAACCCATGGGAGCAAAGCGGGTGTTCAAGCACCATCAACTGCAGGTGAGGCTTGCAAGCCTGTCACCGGGTCAGCGCTATCAGCTTTACGGTGCCCCAACTCAGAACCAGCCGCGCGTCGCAGTGGGCCAGCCCTGGAGCCTGGCGTATCCCCAGGTGGTGCAGATGACTCTAGACTGCCGCTACCCCTCTTATTTCCTGACCTCCCAAGCCGTGCAACCCAATGAGCCAGCCCCGGTAAGCAAGTCCCGGTGAGCAAGATCCCAGTGAGCAAGATCCCAGTGAGCCAGCCCCCCGTCAGGTTCCCCCAATGATCACATCGCGAATCCGCAGGCTCGGCCCTCCGCAGCCAACCGCCAGACCATCTTGTCCCCCCTTGCCACAGCCGCCCGACTCATCCCAGGCCAGATCATCTCCAATGGCCTCAATATTTGCCAAGGTCCGAAAGGCGTTGCCAGACAGGGTCACATCGCGCACCGGCTCCGCCAGCTTGCCGTGGCGAATTCGCCAGGCCTCCCCGGCCGAAAAGGTAAACATTTCTCCATTGGTCATACCGGAGCGCCAATTACGGGCATAGAGGCCCTCCTGAATCCCATCCATCAGACTATGGCTTGGGGTGGTTCCCTGGCCAATCCAGGTATTGGTCATCCGCACCAGTGGCGGAAAGTGATAGTTCAGGCAGCGGGAATTACCGGTGGGCTTTGCCCCCAGAGCACCCGCCGTTTCACGGGAATGGAGCCGCCCCACCAGGATTCCGTTTTGAATGAGGGGCGTGATGGTTGCAGGCACCCCTTCGTCGTCGTAAAGATAGCTTCCCCGATGGCCTTCGAGAGCCGCCCCATCATAGATATTCAGGTCCGGTGGGCCAAAGCGGTGACCCAGGGGCATAGCCTCTAGTAAATCGGGATTTTCGTAGATCATATCCGCCTCTGACAGGTGGCCAAAGGCTTCATGGACAAAGAGGCCCGTCAGAACCGGATCGATCACAATCGGATAGAGTCCGCCTTTGACCGTGGGCAGTCTCAAACTGTTAACGGCCCGCTGGGCGGCCCGCTTCACCATGGAATCAAGATGCTCCAGATCGCAGTAGCCCCTGCGTGATCCGGTGGTTTCGCGCCCGGTTTGCACCGATTGCGAATCCCTCGCGGTGGCGGCGAAGCGCATCTCCAGATCGACCCAACTGTGGTCGAGCACAGTTCCCTCGGAGTTAATAAGGATGACCCGCTGTAAACTATCGCCATAGCGCACCGCCGTGCCGGTGATGAGCGGGGAATAGTCCCGCATGATCTGGGCATAGCGATCGCAAAGGATCTGCTTTTGGCCAATGGAAACCTCTCGGGGATTTTTCCCAGGAATGGTGAGGGGCTGATGGAACTGCACGGGTTCAACGGCCGCCAAACGGGTTCGGGTAGTCCCCAAAATTCGGGCCGCCGCGATCGCCTCTTCCACGTAGGGCGCTAGGGCGTCAATACGGTTAAAGCTCACAAAGCCCCAGCCCCCGCGGTAGCAGGCCCGCACCTGTCCACCCACTTCGCTGGTTTCGCTGAGCATCTCGGGCTGCTGTCCGCGCAGTAAAATCTGGGAAGATTGGGAATTTTCCAAACGAATAGACAGAAAATCAACTCGATGCCGATAACGACGCATCAGCTCTAAAATCTGCGCTTTAGCATTGGCCAGCACCTGTGCCATGCAAACTTCCCCTTTGGATAGCCCCTATTGTCCACCGTCAAGGGACAGCCGACAACGGCAAACCAGATCAGGGGCATTAAAATTTTGCACCCTTAACTTGGACAATCATCAATGAGAAATAGGGGGGGGCCAGGTGGGCATAGGCGGTTAAATCGCGGTAGATTTTTTGCTGCGGCTGACTGGCATGGACAATCAGGGCGCTGCGATCCAGCAAATGTAGTCGCTGCAGAAGTTGCCAAACTTGAGCATAGACCGCCCCCACCTTCATCAACACCAGCACGTCTGCTTGTTCCAGGGCCGCGGCCAGATCTTCTCCCTGATAAAGGGCCGGAAGCACCACCAGGCGATCGCTCTGGATGGTGAGGGGAATCTCCAGGGCTGCCGCCGCGGCCAGGGGAGAGCAAACGCCGGGAATTGCCTCTGTTTTTAAGTCCGGGCAGAGACCCTTGAGGGTGAGAGCTAGATAGGTGTAGGTGCTGTAAAAACTCACATCCCCTTCACTCACAAAGGCGATATCTTGCCCCTGTTGTAAATAGGGCAGCGATCTGTGGGCCGCCTGATCCCAGGCGCGCTGGAGTTGCGGCGCATCTTGAACCATGGGAAAGTCCAAAGGCAGCAGGGTTTGATGGGGCTGTAGCCAGGGCTGAATGATGCGTTGGGCCACCCCCAGAGGGCTTCGCACCCCAGCGGGAAAGGCAACCACCGGGGAGGTTTGCAGGCGCTTGAGACCTTTGACGGTAATTAGTTCAGGATCGCCAGGTCCAACGCTAATCCCGTAAAGTTGGCCGAGGCGGGGGGATATCGCAGACATCTAGCAAGTCGGTTGCGTGAGGGCGGATCTACCATACCATCGGCCCTCACGCAACGGCGATCGCCTCCAGATGAAGCGAGAACTAGCAAGCGCCAGGAAGACTCATTAAAATGGAGAGCGAATTCGATTGATCTCCGTCGACGGCACCCTCTTGCGCCGGAGAGGGTCGGGATAAAGATCTGGTGTTCGAGCCATGGACTTTCTTCGCGACGCTCCGATTGCCCTGTGTATCCCGCCGCGACAACCCTTCGGTCCTTGCAACACCCCCTATGGATGAGAAATTTCCTCGGTCTCCCGCTCTGTGGTCCCGATTCTATGGCCTGTTCATCTTGACGGCGCTCATGTGGGGAATTGAACTGGTGGACTGGTTCTTTCCCTGGATTCGCCTGGATTGGTTTGGCATTCATCCCCGCAGCGTAAATGGTCTAATGGGTATTCTGGTGTCTCCCCTGCTCCATAGCTCCTGGAGTCATCTTATGGCCAATACCCCCCCCTTTTTAATGTTTGGGGGACTCATTGCCGCCTCGGGATCTCAACGGTTTTGGACCGTCACCCTTGGCTGTGCCCTAATTAGCGGCTTCGGAACCTGGCTGGTCAGCCCCGGTTGGACGATCACCGTTGGAGCATCCGGTATTATTTTTGGCTATTTTGGGTTCCTGCTGCTGCGCGGCTTCTTTGAACGCCGGTTCAGCTCTGCGCTAATCTCATTGGCGGTTGGCCTGTTTTATGGCAGTATCCTTTGGCAAGTCTTCCCCTCGGGTCGTGGTATTTCCTGGTCAGCCCACTTTTTTGGGCTTGTGGGCGGTATTGTAATGGCCTACTGGCTAGGACGATCTCGAAAATCTTCCTTGCAATCTCGACTATAGTCCTGTGCGCCCGCTTGGCTGGGTAGCTTAGAGCCCTATGACATCCCTGCACCACAACCCTTCCCCCCCCCTCACCCGCAGTTTACTGGGGAAGTTCTTCCGCTTTTTGCGCCAGCCTCGATACGCGCCCGAGACAGGACTGATGCCGCGACAAATCCTCGGCAATGTCATGCGCCTCTACTCCTTGGCGATCGCCCTGCTGATTCCCATCGTGATCGTGATCCAGATTCTCAGCAGCACGGTGATCAAGCTCGATGACAATAAGTTTCGAGACATCTTGCAAAATATGCCCCTCCTGGGGTTTGTCTTTCTGGCGGTGGTGTTTGCTCCGATCTTTGAGGAAAGTATTTTTCGCCTGCCCCTGCGCTATTCTCCCCTCAATCTCTCCATTGCGCTCATCCTGGTCCTGAGTCTGGCTGGCCCTCTCTTTTTGGGTCAGGCTGCGCCCTGGATTCTCCTGAGCGTTCTTTTGGGGATTATTCTGTTGAGTTTCTGTCTCGGTGCTCGCCTGGCCCAGCGGACCAGGACGGATCATGTCCATCGCTGGTATGCTCGACATCTCAAGGGTCTGATTTATGGCAGTGCCATCCTGTTTGGTCTGATCCACATTACCAATTACCATCGGGGGGCTTGGGCCTTTGCGCCGGTTTTAGTCCTCCCCCAAGTTACCCTTGGCTTTTTTCTGGCCTATATTCGCCTGAAGTATGGATTTTGGTGGGCGGTATTTACCCACGCCCTGCACAATTTCATTGTCACCACGCCCTTACTGGTGCTGTTGCTTGGGTCTGATCAACTTCAGCAACAGGTGCTCTACCAGTCCAAGGATGTGACTTTGGCCCCCCTGGACTATGGCTTGCTCCTTGTGGTTCTGGGGGCAATGGTCCTGGGGCTTACGGTGACGGTTTTGAGCGTTCTCAAGCTGTTTAAAGATTGGCAAGCGGAGAAGCGCGTCCTCGGTTAAGCCCAGTCTCCTGCCATTGGTCAAGCCATCAGCCAACATTCTAGGGGGGCAGGCCGTGCGGGCCAGGTTACAGTTTGGCCTCAATGACCCCTTCAGCCTCCAGCACGAGATTGCGTAATTGCTCTAACCGTTCAGGGCTGGCCTCTGACCACAGTCCTCGCTGGTGGGCTTCCAAGAGCCGCTCGGCCATATCCCGCAGTGCCCAGGGATTGTAATCACGCACAAAGGCCTGCACCGTTTCATCCAGCAGATAGGTGTGGGCAATGCCCTCATACATAAAATCAGCCGCGCAGTGGGCTGCGGCATCGTAGGCAAACAGGTAGTCCACCGTTGCCGCCATTTCAAAGGCTCCTTTATATCCATGGCGCATGACCCCCTGAATCCACTTGGGATTGATCACCCGAGAGCGGTAAACCCGCGCAATTTCCTCGGAAAGCGATCGCACGGTGGGACGATCTGGCCGCGAGTGGTCACCAAAGTAGGTTTTGGGATTTTGCCCTTGGATCGATCGCACCGCGGCGGTGAGTCCTCCTTGAAACTGGTAGTAATCGTCGGAATCTAGTACATCATGCTCACGGTTATCCTGGTTGTGCAGCACAATTTCCAGGCCCGCAAGACGCCGGGTCAAGGCCTCGGGTGCGGCATGACTCTCCGCCTGACCAGTGTAGGCGTAGCTGCTCCAGGTCATAAACGCCCGAGCCAGATCTCCATCACTGATCCAATTTTGGGACTCAATGAGCCCCTGCAGTCCCGCCCCGTAGGCTCCAGGTTTAGATCCAAAAATTCGAAAGCGCGATCGCAGCTGGGCTTGCTCTAGGGACAACCCCTCTGCTAGCCAGGTTTGGGTTTCCAGGCTCACCCTGGCCGCTAGCGGGTTTTGATCCTCGGGCTCCTGCAGTTGGGCCACCGCCTGGACGGCCTGGTCAAAGAGCTGAATGAGATTGGGAAACGCATCGCGGAAAAAGCCAGAGATGCGCAGGGTGACATCCACCCGCGGACGCCCCAGTACGGTCAGGGGAATAATTTCGAAATCAACCATCCGGCGCGAGGGGCCATCCCAAAGGGGCTGAACGCCCAGCAGTGCCAGAGCCTGGGCGATGTCATCGCCCCCGGTCCGCATCGTGGCCGTTCCCCAGACCGAGAGGGCGAGGGTTTTAGGATATTCCCCCTGCTCCTGGGTATAGCGCTCAATTACCGCCGCCGCTGCCCTTCGCCCAACATCCCAGGCACTTTCGGTGGGCAGGGCGCGGATATCTACCGAGTAAAAATTTCGTCCGGTGGGCAACACATCGGGCCGACCCCGCGTCGGAGCACCAGAAGCACCGCTGGGAATATATTCTCCGGCCAGGGCACGCACCAGCGCCGTGATTTCATCGTGGGTTTGGCGCAAGGCTGGAATCAAATCCGCTTGTAGCCATTGTAGGGTTTCCCGGAGGCCCTGTGTCTGGGGGGCCTGGGGAGAGAGAAACAGCGGCGCACCGCTGATCAGGGACTCGAGGGGATCTCCCTGCAGCAGGCGATCCACCAGTGTCGCCGCCATTGCCTCTAGGTGTGCGACCGCATCCCCGCGATTGCGCAGGGGAGCCTCAACCCCCTGCTGTCGAAACCGATCGATCTGATCTGGCGAAAGCAGATCGCCCAGATCCCCTGGATCTAGGACCACAGACCAAGCTTGGGCGATCGCTTCCCTTAACCCAAGCCGCTGGGCGCCAGGACAACGAGCCAGGGAGACAATTAAATCCCGCAGCTGCCGACCCTGCGGACATTGGCCAAAAATATGCAGTCCGTCTCGAATTTGGGCCTCCTTCAGTTCACACAGATAGCCATCGGCCTGGTTGAGGAATGCATCGAGATCACAAGGGGCTGAGACCTCTGGGGTGCCCAAACCTAACGCGCTCAACCCTAAGTCGTAGTGCAGCTGCTCCTGGGCAATCAGGGCCAGAATGCGATCGCGGATGACGGACAGGCGGCGCGGATCGAGGGCCTGGGCATCGTAATATTCATCAATGAGGGCTTCTAACGTTTGCAAAGGACCATAGAGTTCTGCGCGGGTCAGGGGCGGGGTGAGATGATCAATAATGACGGCCTGGGACCGCCGCTTTGCCTGGGCCCCCTCCCCCGGATCATTGACGATAAAGGGATAAAGGTGGGGCAAGGGTCCCAACACCGCCTCCGGGTAACAGTTTTGTGATAGGGCAATGCTCTTACCAGGGAGCCACTCCAGATTGCCATGCTTGCCCACATGCACCACTGCCTGAACCTGAAACTGGTGCCGCAACCAGAAATAAAAGGCCAGATAGGCATGGGGCGGGACTAAATCTGGGGCATGATAGTTCAAGCTAGGATCAAGGTCGTAGCCCCTTGCCGGCTGAATGCCGACAAACACATGGCCCAGATTGAGTCCGGCAATGGGAAAGCCGATCGCTGCCGGATCCGGTGCCCCCCAGCGATCGCAAATGCCCCGCTGCACCGCCTCCGGGAGTTGCGAAAAATACGCTAGATAATCCTGCTGGGAAAGGGACTGATGCACGGGTCGCCAGTCCCGGCCCTCGGGATCATTGGTGATACCAGCGGTTAACGCCTGCATGAGCGCCTCTGAATCAGCCGGCACAGAGGAAAGGAAATAACCCGCTTGATCCAGGGCCTGTAGGATGCGTACACAGCTGGTGGGAGTATCTAAGCCCACTCCGTTTGCCAGCCGTCCATCTCGATTGGGATAGTTGGCCAGCACCAGTGCCACGCGTTTTTGATCCACCGGAGTTTGCCGGAGTTTCCCCCAGCCCTTGGCCAGGGCAGCCACAAACTCAATGCGATCGCTCACGGGTTGGTAGGTCACCACCGCTGTTTCCAGCCCCTGGGTAAAGTGCTCTACACCTTTGAAGGAAATTGCGCGGCTAATAATTCGACCATCCACCTCCGGCAGGGCCACATTCATTGCCATATCTCGGGGAGAAAGTCCACGGAGCTGTTGCTGCCACTGGATCTCCGTGCCGCTGCTGCAAATCGCCTGCAAGATTGGGATGTTGAGTTGTTTCCACAGGGATAAATTCAGCGTTTCCCCCGAGATCCTCGCCAGGGAAAAGCTCGTGGTATTCACCATCACCGCCACGGGCGCTCCCGACTGAGACTGAGTGTGAATCAGTTGAAGAACCTGCTGCTGCACCTCAGGATCTTGCAACGACTGCACATAAATGGGCAACGCAACTAGGCCCTGCTGTGCTAAGGCCTGACAGAGGGCACGAATGGGGCTCAGATTCCCGGCCAGATAATGGGCGCGGTAAAACAGCACTGCGGCACATCCCCAGGGCCGATCCACCGGAGACGGAGCGACATCCGCCAGGACGCCTACCCGGGGAATTTTTTGGGGGGCCGCTGGGGTAAAGGCCCCTTGTAAGCTCCGATTGGCCACAAACTGAAGACCCTGACAAAGATTCTCGATGCCTCCCTCTAGCCAATAGCGCCAGAACTGATTGAGGTCCTGCCAGGCCACGGTTGAGCAATCCATCAAGCTTAGATCCGGGTGCTCATCTCCTGGCAAAACCCAGAGATCGGCCTGGGTTTTAGCCGCAGTGTCCTGGATCACTTCCAGGCCATAGGGCCAGTAGGCTTTTCCTCCCAGAAGCCGCACAATGATGACCTGTGCCTGCTCTAGCACCGCTTCAGCATAGGTGTCGAGGGTGATCTGCTGCTGGAGCTGTAGCAGATTGACAACCCGCACCGCCGGAAACTTCGGTGGCAGCGTAGGTAAGGCCGCCGCGAGCATCTGAATGTCGGTATCCGCAGCGGTCAAAATCACGATGGGGGCCGGCGTTTGATCAATAAAAATGACGCCTTCGGCCTGAGTTGACGGATCAAACCCGCCGGGGATGGCCGCTAAACGATGCATTCTGAAATTTCTCTCTTACGATTTGTAGAGGACTGCAACTTTATCTTTATTCAAGATTAAAGGAATTGGTGCATTCCCTGGGTTACTGGCTCGACAGGCTACAACTAAGGGGAGTTCTTTTTGCTCTCGGCTCGATTGTTGTTCGCACCGTCGTAAAGGCGACTCCCTCCAAGCTGAAGCCATGGCCAATTTTGAACGCTGGGTTCCCCGTTCTTGTCTCGATCAACTTCTGACACAGGTGCTGGATTTGGCCGCCTCGGCCTCCGCTGAAGTTCTTTTTTCTCCGAATCAAGCCTGTGCCCTTGCGCTGCAAGTAGGGACCTTTTGCGCAGTCATCGCCCCTGACCTTGTCATTTTAATGCAGGTTCAAGCTCAGTCTCCCGATCAGCTCCTTCAGGTTCAGGTTTATCTGGACCCAGAGGAGGTGGGGCAGGTTTTGTCCCAGCTGCAGCCTGGGCAGGCGGATCTCCAGGCGCAGATCCACCGTCTCCTCCCGCAGATCCAATCTCCATCCCAGGTCATTTCATCCTCAGTCCAAGGATTCCTCTACAGTCTGCTGGACTGGGGGATGCAGGCCTACACCGCGGCAGCTCCCACCCTCGCGACTTGTCAACCCATGGTGGATGCAGCCCTGACCCAGCAGCTGGCCCAGGAGGGGCTGATTCACCGCGTCACCAACCAGATCCGTCAAAGCCTAGAGCTGCCAGAAATTCTCGCCACCGCGGCGCATCAGGTGCGTCAGATTCTGGGGGTGGAACGCCTGGTAATCTATCAATTCCAGACCCTCGACCCAGGGCTATTGGACGATCGCGCCTGGGACAAGGCGACACAATCAGGCGCTAGCCTGGGGAGCGTTACCTACGAATCGCGA
This sequence comes from Lyngbya confervoides BDU141951, assembly GCF_000817775.3. Classification (GTDB taxonomy): domain Bacteria; phylum Cyanobacteriota; class Cyanobacteriia; order Thermosynechococcales; family Thermosynechococcaceae; genus Lyngbya; species Lyngbya confervoides. The sequence goes on along the minus strand of NZ_JTHE03000079.1, from coordinate 125,637 downwards.
GCCGATGAAGATCTGATCTCGGCTCTCGAGTTCCAGGAGAGTTACTGCTGGAATCCCACCAGCCAATCCATTCAAAAATTTCAGCGCGGGAAGGTGCTATCCATTGGTGATGTTCAGCACCGCTACCAAGACTTTCCCTGCATGCAGGCTTTCTTGCAGCAACTCCAGGTCCAATCTAAGGTGGCTGTGCCCATTCTGGTCAAGTCTCAACTGTGGGGACTCCTCATTGCCCATCAATGTTCTTATCCCCGCACTTGGCAGCCCTCAGACATTACGTTTCTAGAGCAAATTAGCGAGCATTTATCCGTGGCGATCGCCCAGGCCCAGCTCTATCATCAGCTCCATAAACAGAAGGAAACCCTGGAAAATCAGGTGCAGCAACGCACCCAAGAGCTGCAAGAGGCCCTTGTGGTGGTGCAGGCCGCTAATCAGGCCAAAAGTGAGTTTCTGGCCACCATGAGCCACGAGCTGCGCACGCCCCTCACCTGCGTCATCGGCATGTCGGCTACGCTGTTACGCTGGTCCCTCGGGCCGCTCACCGATAAGCAACGCAGCTACCTGCAAACCATCCACGACAGCGGCGAACATCTGCTGGAGTTGATCAACGACATTCTTGATCTCTCTCATTTGGAGGCCGGAAAGGGCAGCCTGAGGATGGGGCTATTCTCCATTTCCTCCCTTGCCCATCAGAGTTTGCAAATGCTGCGGGATAGCGCCCAAAGTTCGGGCATTACCCTCAAGGCCCAGATTAACCTCTCAGCGGGCCGCGATCGCTTCACAGCCGACGCCCGGCGAGTTAAGCAGATTTTATTTAATCTCCTTTCGAATTCCATCAAGTTTACCCCCGCTGGAGGTAGCGTTACCCTGCGAGTTTGGCGCGTTGAGGAGTCGGTAACCTTTCAAGTGGAAGATACGGGCATCGGTATCGCAGAGGCGCAACAGCCCCTGCTGTTTCAAAAGTTCCAGCAGCTGGACACCTCCTACCACCGTAGTTATGAAGGTGTGGGCCTGGGGTTGGCTTTGGTGAAGCAGTTTGTGGATATGCACCACGGATCCATTGAGGTGCAATCCACTGAAGGCCAGGGATCGATCTTTACAGTCACCCTCCCTGACCAAACGCCAAGGCTCCCCCACGCCGCTCCGGCTCCCCGACTCAGCCCCGCCCAGGAGAGCAGCAGAATTTTGCTCATTGAAAACCAGGATGAAAGTGCGGGGTTAATCTGTGACATTCTGACGGCAGCGGGCTATCAGCTGATCTGGATGATTGAAGGGGCCACGGCCTTTCCCCAGGTGAAAATCTTGCAACCCCTGGTGGTGATTCTGGATATTCAGCCCTCCCTGGAGCATTGCCTGCGCCTCATCCAGCAGATTCGGCAGGATCCCGCGATCGCCCAAACCAAGCTGCTGGTGCTGATTCCAGAAGATTTAACAGCGGCCCCCCATCCCTTTTTAAATGCAGGAGCCGATGCATATCTGGAAAAACCCATTCTCCCAGAGCAGCTCCTGCACACGCTTGATCGGTTGCTCAGCCCTGTTTCGGCCTAATCCGTCTTTGATGATGCCTGTGGGCGGCTCAATGGCCTAATCTCCTCCGTCCTAATCCCCCCCTAAACAAGGGGATCTAGGGAAGATAACGGGGCGATCCTTTGCAAGCCTTGCCCCTCTATCGTTAGAACGTGGTGAGATGAACCATGACATCCTCAAGGGGGTGGGGAAAGGGATTTCTGAAGTCTTCTGAAGTCTTCTGAAGTCTTAGGACTTCAAGTCCTCCCAGGGATCTACCATTTCCTTCCAGCCCGGAGATTGAGGGGCAGAGGAGCTATGGTTCCCAGGACCGCTGCGGCTGGCGGAATCTGTCTCAGGCTCGGGTGCTCCAACCCAAGACTGATCACCGTCTTGCCCGATAAAGGGGTCCCAGTCTGCCGACTGGAGAACGGTTTCTGGTCCCGACGGGTCTGGCGGCTCAAAGAAGCCCTGTAGAACGGTGGCATCCTCGTCTACGGCGTCGATATCCGGCTGATGCCCTGGATGCACAGATTTCGGGGCTGGTTCCGACCGTTGGGGGGGCTCCCCCGCCTGGATCACCGTATCCATTGATCGATCCTGGGTGGATGGCTGCTTTGAAGCCGTGGCCGTTGATGTCGGGACGGTTGCCGTCTGCGTCGGGGCCGACTTTGATGGTGTTGTTCGTAGCCCTTGGGCCTGGAGCCGGGCCGCATAATTCGGGGCCGGTCGCGGCGATCGCCGCCGTTTTGCCTCTAGCTTCACGCGCATGGCGGCTAACCACCCTATCATCCCCAGTCCCAGGGCTAGGATGAACAGCGGGAGGACTTCGTACAGGAGCGGACTTCGCGCCGGGGGAGCCGAAGCCGGGGGGGCCGAAGTCGGGGGGGCTGAGAGGTTCGTGTTGACTTCTTCGGAGCGGGGAACTTCAGCCTTGCCCTCGCTGGGAGCCTGTAACTGATCCAGCTGGGGGGCCAGGGGCAGACGGGTGGGGTCCGCAGGCTGGCGCTGGGCAAACTCCAGGGCGTCTTGGGCCTCGGCTGAGGAGAGAAACGTCAAGAAGTCTTGAACCTGAGGATTTTGGGCATTGGCGTAGACGTAATTCAGTGGCTGGGAAAAGGGATAGAGGGGATTATCAACGCTGACCCCGTCAATGCGCACCACCCGAGCATCGACTTGATCTTGAACTTCACTGGCGGGGGCATAGCCAATGCCGCCCTCTCCCAGCGCCTCGATCAGGACCGAGGTTCGATCCTCTGGAATGACGGTATCCGTCGCTGTAACGGGCAGTAAGGTTGAATAGCGATCCAAGGCTTGCCGGGCCGAATTAGACTCGGGTCGATGGATCAGCTGAATTGCCCGATCAGGGCCTCCCACCTGCTGCCAGTTTTGAATTTCCCCTTTAAAAATTTTGGCAACTTGCGCCAGGGAAAGGCTGCCTTGAAAGGGATTGTCAGGTCCCACAATGATGGCAATTTTTTCACGGGTGACTGGAATCTGCTGTAGCCCCTGACGCTGCTCCGCCAGACTCAAGGGGCGCGTCAGGGCCACCAGATCAAACCGCTCACCGAGGCTGCCCTCGCCCTGTGTCAGGTCCAGCACCTGCCCCGGCCTAGCCCGTTCAAACGCATCCTTGAGTAAAACGCTATAGGGACCCACGCGGGTATTATCAGAAAGTGCAATCCCGTTCTGGGCCGCCTCTGGCTCTGTGACGTCAAGTTGAGCCAAAGGAACGAGAGCGTTTGGAAATAAACGAATTGGATTTGACACCGTCGGAAAACCTCAACAATCGCCTGCTATAACCTGAACACTCCCATCTACCCCCTCCCTTGTCCCAAGGAACAAGAGCCCCGTGCACTTTTGCTTGCAACGAGTTTATCACCCCTCTTCAAACCCACGAAGGTCACTAGATGGGGGCGCGCCTTCGCCTTGGGGACAGGGCCGTTCGGCACGACCGTTTCGCCAGTTGATGATTTGTAAACTGCTACGTTTCGCAGCGACAACCCTGGCTCTCTGGCCTCACCCCTGCCAAAGCCAGCCCAGTACGTTCATCTTTGGGGGGGATATCGCTTGGACCGAAACCATCCAGCTGCCATTGGTGAAGAACGGTAACGCTACCTTGGCCTGCCCTCCCTTGCCTGTCAACCGGTTCACTCAGGCTGCCCCCCTTTTTTCCGACCTGATCGATCTTTTGCAGTCAGCCGATCTTGCGTTTGTTAACTTGGAAACACCGATTGCCCCCCCCGGCAGCCAGTCTTCACTCTTCTGGGCCCCCACCTTCCAAGCCCATCCTAACCTGGCCTTACTGCTTCAGCAGGCTGGCATTGATGTGGTGTCTACGGCAAACAACCACGCCTTTGATGCCGGGGAACCTGGAGTGCTGCACACCCTGCACACCTTGGCCGCCGCCAATTTGCGGACGGTGGGGACCGGGGCTTCCCTGACCCAGGCTCGCCAGCCAGCCATTCTTGCCCACCGAAACGGTCGCACGGCATTTCTCGCGTACACCGCCACGGACAATTCTCTCCAAGGCCTGGCCACCTCCACGCGTCCTGGGGCGGCCCCCCTGATCCCTCGGCTGATCCAGGCAGATATTCTCCGGGTGCGATCGCAGGTGGAGACCGTCGTGGTTTCGCTGCACTGGGGACAGATTGGCCAGGCTCGGCCTTCTCCCCAGATGCGAGCCTTCGCCCATCGGCTAATCGAGACTGGAGCAGACATTATTGTTGGACATCATCCCCCTCTCCCCTACGGCATTGAGCTACACCAGGGCAAGCCGATTCTTTATTCCCTGGGTAATCTGGCTTTTTCCTACGGCAGACCCGGCTGGACCGACAATATGCTGGTCCAGGTGACGCTAGAGCCTCGGGCAGTCCGCACCATTACGGTGTTGCCGATTGCTGGCAAAGGCTGCGATGTGATTCGTCCCTATCGATTACGGGGAACTCGGGCTGAAACCCTGCTCCGTGATCTCCAGCAAAAATCCGCCGAACTGGGCACCGTGATGCAGATCCAAAATGATCAAGGGATCATTCTGCCCCTGGGAACCTCTTGCCCCGGCTGTCCGTCCCCTCTCAGCCTCAGGCAAAGTCAGCGGTTCTGAAGCTGCGAACGGAGGCCTGGAGTTCTGGAAAAAATAGCCTGAAGTCCTGTTCTAACTCCTGATAGTTCCGGAGCAAATCTTCCAGTCCAAGATGCACCGAGTTCTCACGAGTGATCCGGAGGGTAAGGCGCTGGAGGGTAAGCGCGATTCCCTTCAAACTGGCATAGGATGAGAGCCAGTCCTCTTGAATGAGACGGGGAGCCACCCGCTGTAACGGTCCTGGTAAATTAGCCCCTTGGGCTGCAAGCAGCGCGTACACGCGCTCCACAAAGGGGGATAGGGGCATCGCAGCATAGTCCTCCCAGTGAACCGCTAAAAAATGATCGTAAAAAATATCCACTAGAATCCCAGAAAACCGCCGCCGCGGCGCCGCAATCCGTCGCTTGCTGCGGCGAAAGACCGGGTGGGCATCAGTTTGGCCATCAATATACTGGTGTAATCGAATGCCCCGCTGAATCCCAGGCGGGAAGGTTTGGATCTGCACTCCCTTCATGAAATCTCCGTAGAGACCGCCCAGCATCAGATCCTCGGAGTCCTCCGCCAGATAGAGATGGGCCAAAAAATTCACGAGTCAATCACGGATCCCTGACTGCCTTAAGAGCCGGAGAGATAGCGTAGAATACCGCGGGCAATGGCCTCGGCCATTTGACGACGGAAGGCTGGATCAGCCAGACGAGGATTGTCAATGGCGCCGGTGACAAACCCCGTTTCTACCAGCGCGGCAGGCATGGAGGTGCGGCGAATGACGTAAAATCGAGCGGACCGCACGCCGCGATCGCCCATATTAATCGATCCCAAAACGCTATTGTGAATGCTTTGGGCAAGTCTGGCCCCGGCGGATGACCCCGGAGCATAGTAGGTTTCTAGCCCATTCACGTCGGGCCGACTCATGCTGATGGCATTGGCATGAATGCTCACAAATACATCAGCTCGCACCCGCTCTGCCAGGGACACACGCGGTTCAAGATCAATCTCACGCTCATCGGTGCGGGTTAGGTAGACCGTTAATCCTTGCTGTTGCAAAATTCTGGAAACGTCCAGGGAAATCGGCAAAACCACATTGGTTTCCCGAAGACCATTAATCCCAATGGCCCCAGGATCTCTGCCACCATGGCCAGGGTCAATGACCACCACCTTGCGCCCCGGTCGAGGTAGGGGAGTCGTGGGGGCTGTGGGCGTCGGCGCGGGCGTTGGAATTTGGACGGTGGAGGCGGGAGAACCGGCGCGGGCCAACCGCAGAATAATGGAATCGGAGGAGCGCCGCTGGACACCCACAATTCTCACTCCTGTGGCGGGGGTTGAGAGAATTGAAAGCCCGGTTTGATCCTGGCGGAACTGGACCGCACTCAGGGGGCTGCCAAGGCCCACCCGTGGTGGCTGCACTCCAGAGGCAAGTTGGGCCGCACGAATGGTGAGGCGATATTGCGATCCTTCCCAGGCTGTCAGGTAGGAAATGGGTCGATCGGCCTGCACCAGCATTTGATCGCCTCCGAGCTGCACAGCCCGCACCTGGGTGACCTGAGCCAGTGAGGTGGCGGCCGGAGCCTGGGGGGTCTCTCCCTGCAAGAGGCTCACGGTGCTGGTGGGACGTGGGGCGCGATCGCGCACCTGGGGTAAGACGCTGACGCCCCCAAAGCGACTGACGCTTGCAAACCAGTTAGGGCTAGATCGAGAGACATCCAGGACTACTTCCGTCTGGGATGGACTATTCTGGGACTGCCGAACCTTCAGTTGTTGGATGCCAAAGTAGTCTGGATTAAAGGTGCGCCGGGTCAGTTCGGGGTTGGCCGTCAATCCGCGCAGGGTCACAACCACCTGGCGACGATTTCGACTGCGTTGGACAGAGACCTCCGGCGTGTTCCCCGTGGTTTTGAAAAACAGCCCATCCTGGGTGATGGAAATATCCTCTAATCCCGGCTGATCAGGGCGCGCAGAAATCTCAGGGGGGGCGGTGTCGCGAGGGGGTGTGGCCCTTTGAGCGGGGGAAGGGGGGCTGGGAAGAATCGGCGTCTGCACTGCCTCTGGAGACACAGGCGATCTCGTCAGGGTACTCCCAATGCGTTGAGGCGTGGGTAGCGCAATGGACCAATTATTGCCCGAAGTGCCTTCCACTTTGACCTGGTTGGGGTCCACAACGTAAGCAGGATCAAGTTCCACCACAATTCGAGTGGTAAAGTTGTCGAACTGGCCAACCCGGACCGAACGGACGGTGCCTGACAAGCTTTGACGCACAGTGGGTTGTCGCAGCTGAATTCCAGGCAGGTCCACCACCAAGCGCGTGGGATCTGGAATCAGCTGCACCTGGGGCTGAACCGAAACATCGGTACTGAAGACAAGCCGATTTTGAGCCGGTTCGAAGCGCCAAAACTGCAACTCTGCCGCCTGGGCTATTTCTGTCCACAGCCACCCTCCCAGTAAGCTAGGAAGCAACCATAACCAGACCTGTTGTTTCAGAGGTTGTTTGGTCGGGGTAGACCCTAGCCAATACCGCATTGCAGAACTCCGTTCATGTGATTCAGTTCGAAATAGCGTCGTGAGGAACGCTGTGGATAGAGGATGTCAGGACGCAGAAATCTCACCGGAAGTTTCAAAGCTTGCAGAAGCAAACCTGGTCCGCCCAGCCTTTCAGCTCCTCAGATTACAAAGAACAGCCCTGTCTGATGACATCTATCCCAGGAGAGAAGTCGATGTAACTCAAGACCCTTCTGGAAAAGCCCCTCAGCCCCTGCCCTCTGAACAGGCATCTAAGATAGCATCAAACTTCCCGCAAATGTCCACCTTCCCGGAATAGTCCTCTGCCTAGCCCACCACCCGATGCTTGAGGCAGGGCATTTGACAGCGGACCTGCTGCAACCGAGACGGTTCAATGGGCGCAATGGCCACCCCTTTCTCAGTTCCGGCATCGGCAAGAATCACTCCCCAGGGATCGACGATGAGCGCATGCCCATGGGACTGACGCCGGGAGTTGTGGTATCCTGTCTGGGCGGGAGCAATGATATAGGCTGTATTTTCTATGGCTCGCGCCTGGAGAAGTACCTGCCAGTGATCTTTCCCGGTGAAGGCCGTAAAGGCGGCGGGCACAAACAATACATCCACACCGTCCTTGGATAGGGATCGGTACAGTTCCGGAAAGCGGACATCGTAACAAACAGACAGGCCTAGTTTACCCAATAGATCAGAATGGTAAGGCACTGGCAACTGAATTCCTGCGGAAACGGTTTGGGATTCGTGATAGACATTTCCATCGGGAAGATCCACATCAAACAGATGGATTTTTTGATACCGGGCTAATTCCTGACCGCTGGGAGATACGAGTAGGGCAGTGTTGTAAACTTTTCCATGCTCCGTTGGAACCGGAAACCCACCGCCGAGCAGCGTGATCTGAAAGCGTTGAGCCATGGTTTTGAGAAACTTTTCGCTTCGTTGGGCAATTCCCTCCGCCTGGGCAATTTTTTTATCTTCATCTCCCAGAAAGGCAAAATTCTCTGGCAGCCCCACCAGCTCTGCACCGCGTCGGACAGCCAGTTCAATCAGATCTTCCGCCTGAGCCAGGTTATGGTCTAAATCTGGCAAGCTGGTCATCTGCACTGCTGCCGCTAGATAGGATTTCATGAAAGTTTCTTCTTAGCCTAAACCGTTCTAACAAAGAAAGCATGCTCAACCCCAAAAGCCTAGCATGCTTGAAGCACAGGTTACCCTGATTTCAGATCCTACGGCCTGAATAGCGAGAGCCGCCCTGGACTGCCCAGCGCGGCTCTCAAGCTAGCCTAAAAGCTCAGACCTTGGATTAGATCTGGGGAACAAAGCGCTCCTTCTCGGGAATCACCGTGTATTCAGCAAGAATCTGTCGAAACTCTTCACCATCAATTGTTTCCTTCTCAACCAGCAGCTCTACGAGCCGATCAATGGCAATCCGATGGTCCCGAACAATGCGAATCGCTTCTTCGTAGGCGTGCTGGATTAACTCGCGCACCTGAGCATCAATCCGGGCCGCAATTTCTTCGGAGTAGTCCGATCGGGTCATTAAATCTCGACCCAGAAAGACTTCTCCCTGCTGACTTTCAAGGGAGAGCGGCCCAAGATCTGACATTCCGAATCGAGTCACCATCTGGCGGGCCATCGCCGTGACCTGCTGCAGGTCATTGCCTGCGCCGGTAGTGACCTCAGCATCGCCAAACACAACATACTCGGCTGCTCGTCCTCCCAGAGCACCAGCCATGCGCGCCATCAATTGCGATCGCGAAATAAGCGCTTGATCTTCGGAGGGGGTAAACCAAGTCAGTCCCTTCGCCTGACCTCGGGGAATGAGGGTGACTTTTTGCACGGGATCATGCTCCCTAATCAGCGTTCCCACAATGGCGTGACCCACCTCATGGTAAGCAATCAGCCGCTTGCTCTTGCTGTCTACAAGGGGAGTGCCCTCCATTCCTGCAATAACGCGATCCACGGCATCGTCGATTTCCACCATGGTGATGGCCTCCTTGCGACGACGCGCGGTCAAAATGGCCGCCTCATTTAAAAGATTCGCTAGATCGGCCCCTGTAAATCCAGGGGTACGGCGCGCAATGGCCTCAAGGGAAATGGCCTCGGCCAGCTTTTTATCGCGTGCATGCACCTCCAGCACTGCGCGCCGTCCTTTGATGTCAGGTGCGTCCACCGTTACCTGACGATCAAACCGCCCCGGACGCAGGAGAGCGCTATCGAGGACATCAGGACGGTTGGTGGCGGCAATAATAATGATGCCAGTATTGCCCTCGAAGCCATCCATTTCTGTGAGCAACTGATTCAGGGTCTGCTCACGCTCGTCATTTCCACCGCCGATACCGGCTCCCCGCTGCCGCCCAACGGCATCAATTTCATCAATGAAAATGATACAGGGCGCGTTTTCCTTTGCCTTTTTAAATAAATCTCGAACCCGAGAGGCCCCCACGCCCACAAACATTTCCACAAATTCGGAGCCGGAAATGCTGAAAAAGGGGACTCCGGCTTCGCCAGCGATCGCCTTCGCCAGCAAGGTTTTACCCGTCCCTGGCGGCCCCACCAGCAAAACCCCCTTGGGAATTTGAGCCCCCACAGCCGTGAAACGCTCCGGCTTTTTGAGAAAGGTCACCACCTCTTGAAGCTCTTCCTTGGCTTCCTCGACTCCGGCGACGTCGTCAAACATCACGCCGGTCTTTGCTTCCATTTGGAAGCGCGCCCGCGACTTACCAAAATTCATCGCCTGTCCAGGGCCACCGGGAACATTGCTCGATCGGCGAAACAGGAAAAACAGACCCAGCAGTAAAAAGACAGGGAAGATAAGGTTCCCAATTAAGCCCCACACTGCACCGGTATTACGAGCTGGATGGACATCGAAATCCACATTTTCCTGGTACAGCTCATCAATTAACTGGGGCGTGGTGCCAGGCAGATCAACCCTCGCGCGCTGAAAACGACTCATCTGTCCTGACAGGGTATCGGGATCGTCTCCCAACTCCACAATGGCGGTTTTGCCACCGTCAAACAAATCGACTCGATCCACCTTCCCCTCATGGAGATATTCCAAAAAGCGTCCATAGGTCAGGCGTGTATTGGCGGAGTTCTTGACGTTGTCAGCGGGCATGGAGGCAAAACTTGCTTGCCAGATAAAAAATCCGATCAGCAAGATTGGCAAGACCCAAAGTAAAATCGTTTTCCAAGAGGATTTCATATCATTCAGCTCACAAATCTTAACTAAATTTAACGTAATTCTCAGAGTTAAGACAACTCCTGGCGTTGGCAACCTCGGCTGCATTGCATCCGGGAGAAGGGATTAACGATGCGGAAGCTCCATGCCACCGGGGATGTAGTCCTGGGCGCCTAACCGGGGATGGGCTAGCCCTATGATATCGGCTTGCTTGCGTTCCGCCCAACGAATTCAACCGAGCACCGCGCTCTAAAAAAACTGAGGCGGTGGAGTCACCCATGCTGATCCACCGCCTCATATTCTTGACCTCCCTCAGAGTCAGGGTCGGGCTAGTTTGTCCAAGCAGGCTTAAAAATTCATTTCCGCAGCTTGGACCTTTTCGATTTGCTTCTTCTTGAGCACTAGCATGGTCTGGGACAGCATGATGCCAATGAAGAACACAATCAAAAACAGCACCCTTGTGGGATTCTGCAGCACAATTTCCGTATCGTGCTGGCCAAATCCGCCCACATTGGGGTTAGACGTGAGGGCATCGCCTTCAGCCACGGACTGCCCTTGAGACACGAGCAGTTCTGGACCGGCAGGAATCGACTCAGTCACGGTCTCCCCTGCGGCAGTTTGAATGGCAACTTGATATCCTCCGGCATCGGAGGCGGAGATTTCTGAAATAACCCCAGCCGTGGAGGCCGTGAAGATATTGTTATTGGATTTTTCACCGGTGGGATAGACCTGCCCGCGGCCACGATTTCCCCCTGCATGAATGGAGTATTTTCCATAATTCACGGACTTATCTGCGGCGGGATTCGGCGACAGGATGGGAAAGACAATTTCCTGGTGGTCGTCCCCTGCCAGCGGACCCACAATTAAAATATTTTGCTTGTCTTCTGCGTAGGGCTGAATGTAAACGCCCTTAGTTTCCTCTTGAAGCTCCTCTGAAAGGCGATCCTGGGGCGCTAGGGTGAACCCCTCTGGCAGTACCATCACGGCACCCACATTTAAAGGCCCCTTAGACCCATCCCCGAGCACCTGCTGCGCTCCTTGTTCGTAGGGAATCTTGACCACTGCCTTAAAGACCGTGTCGGGCTTGACCGACTGGGGAACTTCCAATTCCGTGGGCTTAGCGGCCAGGTGACAGTTTGCACAAACAATTCGGCCTGTGGGTTCACGGGGATTTTCGTAGGCAGCCTGGGCCCAGAACGGATAGGCTTGAGCCGGCTGGGGCCAAACAAGGCTGCTGGCAAGGAACAGGGCCAAAGCAGAGAGAAATTGGGCACCGCGGCTCCAAACCTGCGGTAAAAACTTTTTTTTCATCGTGCACTCAAATAGAACCAGCTTGATTTGAAATCAGTGAATTCGAACCTGGGTTGTCCGGGGTGGGCAAAACTTCAGCCTCTATGCCCACCAGGGCTCCTTCCCGGTCCGAAAATCCGTTTCCGTCCAAGGCGTAAAGACTAACTTGTCATCTTCAGAGACGTTGGCATGCACGAGGGCGAGGGAAAGGGGCGCTGGACCGCGCACCACTTTCCCGGTGCTGTCATACTGAGAGCCATGGCAGGGACACATAAACTTATTTTGTCCGGCATTCCAGGGCACCACGCAGCCGAGGTGAGTACAGACGGCATTGAGACCATAGTCCCCAATGGTTTGGTCGTCTTGGATAACCACATAGGTGGGATCTCCCTTTAGCCCCTGGGCCAGCGATCGATCGCCAGCTGAATGGGTTTCCAGGTAGGCACTTGCAACGATGTCGTTCCCCAACGCATCCTTTGCCACGACGCCCCCACCGGTGCCCCCGGAAGAGGGCGGGATAAAGTACTTCACGATGGGATACAGAGCCCCAAGGGCAGTTCCTGTGATCGTACCGAAGGTCAAAAGGTTCATAAACTGGCGACGTCCCATATCGGGAACATCCGGAGATCCTGAGACTTGAGCCATGACTTACGCGGAATCTTGAAGGACATTTTTAACATTTCTTGACGTATTATCCCACTTGTTGGGCTGCTGTTTCGCCCTAAATGTAAATAAACGCAAAGTATCTTTCTTAACTTAAATCAACTTTCCCGTAGGACTCAAGCTCACTGATCAAAACGGGGGAGGGGTAGCGTGAAGACCGATGCGGGCTAGGTTGATCGAAGCGCGAATCACAATGCGCCATTAGAATGCGAATCAGAGCGCTAAATTGATGAACATACCTCTTGCACATGAGTAATCAGCCATGACGGGGACGGAATTGCAACAATTGCTCATTGGCAAGTGGGGGCGCTCCTACGATATTCAATTTCGTCGGGTGCAAGGAAAACTCTACGTATTGGTCATGTGGCGCTATCTGGAGCAGGCTTCCTTTCCCATCGGTGCCGATGAGTACCAGGAACATTTGGAGGCGGTTGCAACTTACCTCAACGGTTGGGGCGTGAGTGACCAAGTCACCCAGGCCATTTTGGAAACTGCCGAACGGCCGCGCTTGGGTCGCGCCCTGAGCATTCCCGTGGATTTGGGCGATCGCGCCTCAGAATGGCTGCTGGATGAATTCTAAGCAGATCTGTGGCGGGTTAACAGGATCACCATTCCGGTCCCCCCTAAATAGAGCGCGATGACCGCACCGCCCAAGAGGCTCTGGGTCAAGGGATCGGTCGAAGGGGTCAGGACCGCCCCTAAAATCACCGCTGCTAGAACGACGGTGCGCCAAGCCGCTAGCATCTGCCCGCCCGAAACCAACCCCAACAGGCCCAGCAAAATCTGAATAACCGGAATCTGAAAGGCAATTCCGGTGCTAAACAGCAGCAGCAGCACAAACTCAAAGTAGCGATCAATGGACCAGAGCTGCTCCACCACATCCCCTCCGTAGGTGATGAAGAAGTTCAACGCAGCGGGAATCAACGCCACATAGGCAAACCAAAGTCCCACCCAAAACAGAAGGGTCGACCCCAGCACAATGGGGCCGAGAAATCGGCGCTCTCGACGCGTCAACCCCGGCAATACGAAGCGGATGATTTGATAGAGCACGAAGGGACTGGCCAGGAGGGCACCGCTATAGCCCGCCACCTTCAGAGACACGAAAAAGTACTCCCCCGGTGCCAGCTGAAGAAACTTGGCCCCGTGGGCGGGCTGCTCTAGGACATTCACAATCCAGTTCACTTTCCAGAAACAGATCCCAATGCCCAGCAAGATGGCCCCAAGGCTGTAAAAAATCCGGAGGCGGAGTTCCTCTAGATGATCAAACAAAGACATTTCCACATCGTCAATGAGCTGATCATCGGCGTCGAGCGCAGAGACGTCCGTTTCTTTCGGAATCGAAGAGGTCATAACAAAAGCAGGCTATTTCAGCACAGAGAATTGGCGCGGGTGACGCCTCTGGACATCAGCGTAACAAAGATTGTAAAGCGCAAGTGCCTACTCTTCCCTGGGCGTTGCATCAGCTCAGTTCCTGGGGCCAGGAATGGGGAAAACAGACCCGAGGGGAAATGGTATAAGAGAGTACAGGGATTCTCAATCGTTCATACAGCAGCAGACAGTGCCGTGAAGTCCACTTTATTTTCGGATTGGCTGGCAGACCTCTACCACGACCAGTTCCAACAATTTTCCCGATCCAATGGTTATACCCTCGGCCTTTGGGGCATAGGTCTGTGCTTTCTTTTCCTGTTGAATTTTAAGCTCATGCTGATTCTGGGCAGTGGGGTTGCTGTGGGCTGGGTGAGCGATCAGATTCAGCAGTCCCATCCAGAATGGCGATCGCGCCGTCGGACCTTTTACGATGGCCTATCCCAATTTCCCCTGGGCCGTCCACTGGTGTGGGGGGGCAGTACCAGTTTGGTGCTGGGACTGGGGTTTTGGGTCACCGAAACCGCAGGTCGAGGCTGGATTGTTGTCTTGTTGATGCTGCAAGGTTTGACGGCGGCCGGGATCTGGCTGCGGCGTCCCCCCCATTCCTCCGCTGTTTCAGATCCAGATGCGTCCGGGGTTCTAGACTGGGAAGCCTCCCTTCAGGCGTTAGGTCACGACAATCCCATGCGCCGTCTAATTGCCGTCCGACAGCTGCATCAGGCGCTTTGTATCGACGATCTCTCCCGGCGCGACTTACAAGAGATTCAAGAGTATCTTCAGTTTCTGCTGCAGGTCGAGCCGGAGCCCCAGATCCGATCTAAAGTGCGATCTGCCTTAAAAGACTTGCCCGGGTGGGATGATACGGGCCTAGCGGATCGCATCGAAGAACCACGCACTCTGCCCTTGGCGATGCCCCCCCAGTTAACCCGCCCCGCTAGGCGCTGGCCCGACGCCAGCGCCGTTCGCGATGACTACCAGCTCTCTATTTCCCAGGGATGACCGAGAACTGGGATTGCCACGAGAGGGGCCTTCACTGCGGCAAGTCTACGGCAAGTCTGGCAATTCTTAAGTTCTACTTGGTCGCAGGGGAGCGTAGACTGCATCGATGCTAGGATGCCAAATCGTGATTAAGCCATTGAGTCTGTGCCATGGACAGTCGATTTCGAGTTGAGGTGATCTCCCAAACCCAAAATCCACAGCAGGTTGCCTATGCGGCCATGCATCAGGATTATGCTGAGGAATTTATCTGGGCAGATCGCGATCGCTTTCCCGATGAAGCAAAGGCAGGCGAGCTGCTTGTCAAATATTTGCTCAAGGGAAATCGGGGTCACTATGGGCCGTTGGAGCATCCGCAAATCATCCTTAACTTTGGCTACTTTCCGCACAGCACCATGCAGCAGATGCGCACGCACCGTAATGTGTCCTTTGATGTGCAATGTTTAGCCGCCAATAGTGTCATCACCTTCGTTGATGCCCAAGGACGTACAGCGCCTCAGTTAAAGAAGACCATCGGCGAACTCTATGATCTCTGGACTTATGGGGAAGCCTCTGAGCGGCAGCGTCATCTTCGTGGTCATAAGGGTGAGGATCTTGGGACCGACAGGAGAGACTGCAAGAAACGACTTAAAAAAATGCGGTTGCGTGTCCTCAATGAAGCCACAGGGCAGTTTGAAACCAGTCATATTAAAGATGTTATTTGCAGTGGTTTGCAACCGGTTTATCGAGTGACGTTAGCCGATGGCAAAGCGATAGATTGCACCGCAAATCACCGTCTATATACCCCCCAAGGTTGGCAAACCATGGGAGACGCTGTTGGCCTGGAGACAGATGCCGCAGGCAATGTGGTTAATCTGAACCGTACAGCAGAGGTTATGTGTAACGGTTTGGCCGTTGCAGAAAAGGGTTTATACCGTCATCGATCCTGGCTAAAAGAACAGTTAAACCCATGGAATAAGGGAAAAGCTAGATATCACCAGAATTACCCAGAACATAAATTTGCTCTCGAATTTCAGCCTATTTCAAGTTCCGTAAAGTGGCAGCCTAAAGCTAAAGCATTCATTGCCCATCCCATTCCAGTGATTCAGGTGGAATATTTAGGCGTACAAATGACCTATGACCTAGAAGTCGAAGATCCCTGGCACAACTTTGTGGCCAACGGCATGGTCGTTCACAATTCCTTCCGCTATACGGGCAAACGCATCCTAGATGCAGCAGAAGGAAAAACAGATCTTGAGGAGGTTTTTTATCTACGGCCTGTGGGGGACTACAGCGATCGCGAAGGTAAAAAGTACCACTATAGCCCGGACCAGCGTGAGCAGGACCTGGCCTGGTGTATGGAGGGCTGCAAGCGCTACGCGCAGCGCATTCACGAAGGGCTAGCGGAGGAACATGCCAGGGGGCTGGTCCCCTTCGATATTCGCCAGCATTGGGTGATGTCAGGCAATGCTCGGTCAATCCTGCACCTGCTTGATATTCGCGGTAAGTTTGACGTGCAGATGGAGACTCGCATCATGACCGAAATGATGTTGACCCACTTCAAGGCATGGATGCCCCAGGTGGCCGAATGGTATGAGCAGCATCGCTGGCGCAAGGGAACCCTTGCCCCCTAAGTCGGCTGTTAAGGGGCACTCAGGTCTAAGCTGCAACACCAGCAGGGGGATCTAGGAGGGAGAATCGCCTGTCTCCACCACGGGAACTTGGTTCAAGGAGTTTACCGGTTCAGGCTGGAACTCTCGGTTATTCCAGTAAATGAGCCCTCCACCCACCAGCATCACTAGCAGCCCATAGAGCAGATACTGCATTTTCTGCGAGACTAATCCGGTGGTGGGGTTGAGAAATCTCCTGCCGCGAGTGGACGCATTTGAGGTCTCAAGGCAAGAGAGATCAAAGCTAGCCGGGTCTTGCTGTAAGGTTTGGGCATATTGCCGAATGAAGCTGCGAATATAGACCAGCTCCGGGAGTGCGGATCGCTGCCCTGCTTCAATGGCGGTTAAATGCCGGACCGAAATCCGGGTTCGACGGGAAATTTGGTCTAGCTCCAGACCTTGATCAAGACGCAGCTGTTGTAAACGCTGGCCAATAGCGACAAAGGATTGAGCAGCATCTGAATGGGAGGAGGGAGAGGGGTACATCGGAAACAAACCAAATTCAGCGACACAGTGATAAGGACGACTTATTTTCAGTGTTAACTCAACCAGAATAAAATTTTTTATTTTGAAAGAAATATTGATGCTCTCATCATACTACTCCTCCTTAGAATGACGACGCGTTAAATCCTTGAGCTCCGTCGGGGTTAGATATCGCCAGATTTTGTGCTGAGAGGATCGATCCTGGGGCCAATCTTCCAGGCTAAGCGTTCCGATATGACTGCGATGCAAATGTAACACTCCGTAGCCCAGTTGTGCGGCGACCCGGCGGATTTGACGATTGCGCCCTTCCCATAAACGAATCTGTAGGCAGAAATGCGGTTTGGGAAAAGGGGGGAGGGAGAGGGGGGGATCGGGGACAGGCGTAAGAACCTGAACCTCTGCCGGCAGGGTTCTTTGACCGTCCAGATCAATTCCCGATCGCCACTGCTTTATCTTGCCCGGATCGGGTTGTCCTGATAGCCACACTCGATAAGTTTTAGAGATGTGATGTCGAGGATGGGTAAGCTGAAAGGTAAGCTGCCCTTCGTTGGTCAACAGTAATAGCCCGGTGGTGTCTTGATCTAATCGTCCGACCGGATGTAATCCTTGAGAGTTTTGGAGCGATCGCGGCAGCAAGGAAAGGACGGTGGGCCGTCCTTGGGGATCGTGGCAGGTCGACAGCACGCCCTTGGGTTTATTGAGCAAAATATAATACTTCTGAGGTTTGGCCTTTGCTGTGAGGGATCGGCCCTCAACCTCGATGTGATCGGTCTGGGGATCGGCGCACTGTCCCAGGGTGGCCGTCACGCCATTCAAGCGCACCTGTCCCTGAAGAATCATCTGTTCGGCTTGACGGCGGGAGGCAATTCCCCAGTGAGCCAAAATCTTTTGTAAGCGCTCTGCCATGATTTCAAACCCTAGACTTCAAGGATCGTGATCCGGAATTGCTAGGCCCATCTTAAACAATTCAGGAAATGATTTAAGGGTCATACCCCAGGGGACCGTTGCATTGCTGCTATGCATCGCTGATCTGGATCGCCAGGTCTAGCCTCTGTCGCCGGGAGAGGGTGGGCCAACCCCACAATGCCGTCGGGGTTTATGTTTCTTCATCGATGTTGCAGGTTACATCAAATATTGTTGCGTGGGATCTTGGCGTTTTGGGGGAGACGATAGGCTGAAAGGCGTGCGGTGTTGCGACGGGTTCAAGGAGGGAAACAACACTTCACGCTTTAGCTTTCACTATACAACTCGGAAACGAGGGAGTTCCAGTTCATGAAACTAGCCTATTGGATGTATTCTGGCCCAGCTCACATTGGCACCTTGCGGATTGCTAGCTCATTTAAAAACGTGCATGGGATTATGCATGCTCCTTTGGGGGATGACTACTTTAACGTGATGCGTTCCATGCTGGAGCGTGAGCGAGACTTTACCCCCGTGACGGCCAGCATTGTCGATCGCCATGTCCTTGCACGGGGCTCCCAGGAAAAGGTGGTCGACAATATCACCCGCAAAGACGCAGAAGAGCATCCAGACTTGATTGTGCTGACTCCCACCTGCACCTCCAGCATCTTGCAAGAGGACCTGCAAAACTTCGTAGAGCGAGCGTCCCTCTCCACCCAAAGCGATGTGCTGTTAGCTGATGTCAATCACTATCGGGTTAATGAGCTGCAGGCTGCGGACCGCACCTTAGAGCAGATCGTGCAGTTCTATCTCCAGAAGGCGGTTCAAACCGGCACGGTCGCAGACCAAAAAACCTCGAAGCCTTCAGCCAACATCATTGGGATGACCACGCTCGGATTTCACAATCATCACGACTGTACAGAACTTCGTCGCCTGTTAGCGGATCTCGACATTGAGGTCAATGAAGTGATCCCGGAAGGAGCCTCGGTACAGAACCTAAGGAAACTGCCCCAGGCCTGGTTTAATCTCTGTCCCTATCGAGAAGTGGGCCAAAGAACGGTGCAGTACCTCCAAGAACATTTTGGAATGCCCTGGATTGACATTACGCCAATGGGTGTGGTGGAAACCGCACGATTCATTCGGGGAATTCAAGGGATTCTGAACCAGCAGGGTGTGCAGGTGGACTATGAAAGGTACATTGAAACTCAAACCCTTTATGTGTCTCAAGCCGCCTGGTTTTCTCGCTCCATCGACTGCCAGAACTTAACGGGCAAAAAAGCGGTGGTCTATGGGGATAGCACCCATGCTGCGGCAATGACTAAAATTCTCAGTCGGGAGATGGGCATTCATGTAGCCTGGGCGGGAACTTACTGTAAGCACGATGCCGACTGGTTCAATGCTCAGGTCAGTGAATATTGTGATCAGGTCCTCATTAGCGATAACCATGCTGAAATTGGTGATGCCATTGCCCGTACCGAGCCAGCCGCTATTTTTGGCACTCAAATGGAGCGTCACGTTGGGAAGCGTCTGCAAATCCCCTGCGGTGTCATCTCATCTCCGGTTCATATCCAAGACTTTCCTGTGGGCTACAAACCCTTTTTAGGCTACGAGGGAACCAACCAAATTGCGGACCTGGTGTATAACTCCTTCACCCTGGGTATGGAGGATCATTTGCTGGAAATTTTTGGCGGTCACGATACCAAAGAAGTGATTACTAAGGGGATCTCAGCCAATTCAGATCTAAGCTGGTCTTCAGACGGATTGGCGGAGCTAAATAAGATTCCGGGGTTTGTTCGCGGGAAGGTCAAGCGGAATACAGAAAAGTTTGCCCGCGATCGCGGCATCCAGGAAATTAACATTGAAGTGCTTTATGCCGCCAAGGAAGCTGTTGGCGCTTAGGGACCAGCCTTTCCTTTCCAATCGCTAAGGCGGCCCGATGACCTCGGACATCCTCTAGGGGCAGGCGATTGGCTGACTTGCCGCCCTAAACCTAGCCCCCAGCTGAATCCAACTGGGGGCTCGCGTCAATCTCTGCGGTTTATTTTATCTGGAGTGACGGGGCTGTGAAGCCCCTAGGGTTTCATCGGATACTTTTATGGGTCACTCTTAGAAATACTTCATCTTCTCAGGGTTCCCCCCATCCCAGGGAGTGCAAGAGCGGGCCATCCACTCCAGATCCTAGCCAAACCAGACCTAGCCAAAGCAGGGAGTAAAGTACTTGCTGAGGGTGGTCGGAAGACCCAGCTGCGGATCCTTAATCGGGTTGAGTTGTGCTCCAGTCAAGATCACAATCGCGGCCGTTTGCGAATGCTGCATCTGCATTTGAGTCAGGGAGCACTGACATAATTTGATGGCTTGAGCCTCGGTGTAGCCTCGAACCTGAAGTTTTTCGCGGCAGCCAGAATTATAGCGCTCCACCATCTGAGCACTATAGGTATATCTTGGGGTTTCGGCCTTTGCGACTTGAGGAGCCATCATTGCAATGGCGGTGGCTCCACTAAGGCTGGCAACGGTCAGGAATGCGCCACAGGCTCGAATCGGGTGTTTCATGGGAAGACTCCGTAAATATAGTCGTACTGCGATTGATTCTTACCAGAATAAAAGACACCCTAGGAAATGCCCATGATGGTTGTCAGTTGTAATCTGTGCCATCTGTCACACTGCAGATCCACACCTTGCAGACCGACAGGTCTACGAGAACCGGCGCTTTATTCTGGGGAACTCACGTGATCTCACTCCCTCATCCACACTAGGATGATTCACCCACAGAGGTAAGCTAATCATGCCCAGAGCCCTGAGTTAACCGAACATCCTAGAGATAATGTAACCGCTATTCAAACATAAACTGCTGTCTGTGTCTATAAAGATGTGTTGCGCAAAACGGCCACGTATCCTAGGAATGAACGCCTTAGCGAAACCGCTTCGCAGGGCAAAACGCCCTGGTCGAAGCCGTGACCTGGGGACACAGCCCCCCCTCCATGGAGTATCCCTGGAGGACTCTCAGGGCTGCGGAGATGATCCCACATCCAGGGCCGTTCCCTCCAGGCAAGTGTCGATGAGCAAGGCCCCGTCCCACTGCGCCAGATCCATTTGGGCACACAATAGGTTGGCGCGCGTTAGGTTAGTTCCCCGAAAGACCGTCTGCACCAGCACTGCTTCTTCTAGGTCGGCCTGAGTGAAGTCGGCCCCGGAGGCATTTGCCGCTGAAAGATCGGCCTGGACCAAAAGCGTTTGGGTTAAGCTTGCGCCGCGCAGGTCACAGCCGCGCAGGTCCAACAGAGATAAATTGAGTCGACTCAGGGTTGCGCCAGCGAGGAGTGCTCCGGCGAGACTCGCCTGCGCAAGCTGGCAGTCTAGGCAGGTCGCGGCCCGCAGATCGGCATTGCGCAGATCCGCGCCCACCAGGCAAGATCCTCCTAAATCAGCCCCGCGGAGATTGCAGCGCAGGATGGCATGGCTGAGGTCAGCCCCAGATAAATCGGCCCCGGCCAGGTTGGCTCCGGTCAAGTTGGCTCCGGCCAGGTTTGCCCCGGCCAGGTTTACTCCGGTTAGCACTGTTCCTGAGAGATCGACCTGGGCAAGATTGGCGCCCCGGAGGTCTTTGATTTGTCCTGCCCGAATGGCTTGGAGGGTCTCAATCACTGTCATCTTAAAGGGATTTGGCTGCTGCGTTGGCTGGAGTTAACGGGTCTTCGACCCAAACAGAGGGCAGCTGGCCAGGCTGATTTGGAAGCTCCATCAGTCCCATTTCAACCAGCCGCACAACATTCGCCAGGGTGTCCACCAGGGATGGGTCGAAACGAGAGGCGCTGTGGTGGCGACATTGCTCTAGGGCCTCTCCTAAACCCAGGGCGGGGCGATCGCCCCGTGCCTGGGTGAGCTCTTGAAAATAGCTCACTAAACCTAAAATTCTGGACTCGATCGGAATCGCTTCCCCCTTCAGGCCATCCGGGGTGCCGCTGCCATCCCAATATTCTAGAAAATGACGCACAATCGCGGTTATAGGAGCGAGTTCCGCCATGCTGCTCAAGAGTCGTGCACTCAGGAGGGATCGATCGCGCCACATGGATTGAATCGAAGCATCTAGCTGCTCCCGCGGTCGTAAAAACAGCTCCTGGGGCGCCTCTGCCAGGCCAATGCGAAACAGCAGCCCAGCCAGCCGCAGGCGTCGCAGTTGAAGCGTGGACAGATCCAGCAGTTGCCCAAGTGTTTCACTGAGTGCCGCCACCTGTAGCGAGGCAACGGGATTATCGGTATCTTGTTCATCGACCCGCCGCGCCATCCTCAGAAATGCTTGCAGCTTGCTGGCAGCCAGATTGCGGTTGAGCTTGAGAGCTTGCCCTTCGAGCTCCCACATCTCCTGGGTTTGTCGACTAACGGTCACCAGCTTTTCTTGACTGGTTTGCAGATAGGAGACGATGCGGGTGACCACATTGCTCAGGTCAATCTGCCCTGGCCTTTGCACCTGGGCAATTGCTGCCTGATAGGCTTGGAGCTGATCAGCCTGCTGGGAACTGTAGGGCCTCATCCGCTCAATGAGGATATGGGCTGCTGCTTCAACTAGCTCGCGCTCAAAGGTCCAAAGGCCGTAAAACTTCCGCTCCGCATCCACCCCAGGGATGGACTGGGGATGATAGGCGGCTTCATCCAGTTCATGGCAGAGCACCATTGCCGCATACTGGGGAGCCAGGATCACCAGATTCCATTCGTTAACCAGGGAGTCCTGGGGATCGAGCGGGCATAGGGATACCTGCTCACGCTGGCTAGTGCGGTGTCCAATTAAACCGCTGTCCTGGACTGCCGCGATCACCACATGGCGACAGCAAGCAGCCAAATCCCAATAGCGGTCGGCTTCCTGTAAGTACCACTTACCCTGCTGAAAGGTCACCAGGACCAACGGTTGCTGATGGGGATCTGAGGAGCAAGTGTCAAGAATATGATCTTCTAAGGCATGGCACAGTGCAACCAGGGTATTTTTGAAATACACTCCGTAGCTGGAGGGGAGTTGTCCCGAAGGACATAATTGTTTGAGCTGGTTCAGCGTTGACTCAGGTTGCATGGTAGCCGGAGCAGGACATAGAGAGAGATCCAAAGGCGAGCCTTGCTGGGCTGCGGGAAAGCCAGCACAGCATTGGTTGCATCCTATAAGGTAACACTGATACCAGCGATGATCTTTTTTTATTAATTCATGGCGCTACTCTTGATCAACCTCACTCCGGACAATCTCCCCTCTTTTCTATGGCTGTGGAGAATTGCAGCTTGGTCCATGGGCCTCTCGGTCACTTGCTACGGACTTTTGGCTGTGCTGGGGCTACTCTGGCGATCGCAGCGTCAGTCACGCCAACGATCGACCTCTCCCTGGATTCGCCGTCTCCACTTTGGGTTGGGGGTCCTCCTGGTCCTCCTGGTGTTAGGACTGCTGCTGATCGGTCTGGTGGGCACCTTGGGGCACTACGGAAGCCTCGGCCATTCCTGGCATTTACCGGCCGGTCTTACGGTGGTCGGTTTAACCCTAATCTCCGCCTGGTCCGCAAGCCAGATCCATCCCCAGCGCCCCTGGGCAAGACCCCTTCATCTTCGAATGAATGTTGCCCTTGGGGTTGCCTTGATTTTGGTTTCCCTATCCGGATGGTCTGTGGTCCAGAAATATTTGCCCTAGTCTGGGGGAATGGGACTATTCCAGCGTCCCCTCAAGGATTTTCAGGTTCGAAGGGCTGCACCGGCAGATCATTGCTCGTGGCTCGCTGGAGCGCTGCCAGGGCGCGATTATAGTCAAGAATTGCCGAGATCAAATTGCCTTCGGCCCGTGTTAGGTCAGTTTCTGCCTGAATCACCTCTAACTGGGTGCCAATGCCGGCCTGAAGTCGAAGTTGCGCCAGGGCTAGGCTTTCCAAGGCAAAATCCCGTTCATTGCGCGCTGTCTCAATGCTTTCCAGGTTTTCCTCCAGGGAAAAATAGCCCTGTTCCACGGCAAAGCGAATCTGATTTTTTTGATCGGCATACTGGGTTTCGGCAATGCGAATATTCTCATCTTCAGCCTGCACCTGAGCCCGAGACTCCCCTCCATCAAAGGTATTGACATCCACCTGAAGACCGAGGTTGTAGCCCACTTCTCCCTGAAACCCAAGGTCGCCCACGCCCTGCTCCGCGTCACTGGCAGAGGCACTGAGGCCAGCAAAGGTTCGCAGACGAGGGCGTAGACTGGCCTGAGCAATGGTGCGACGTTCCTGGGCAATCTCTCGAGTGAGCAGAATCTGATCTAGCTCCACTCGATTATTCAGGGCGACAAGAATACTTTCGGGTAAATCCATGGACCAGCGGCCTCGGGCCGCGACGGCATCGGTGGGCACAAGATTGACCGTTGACGGTAAGCTGAGGGTCTCTGCGAGTTGACGCTGGGCGATGAGTTGCAGCCCCTCGGCAAAGGTTAGCGCCTGCTGGGCATTGGCAAGCTGCACCTGGGCCTGTAACACCTCAAACTGAGTGCTAACGCCCGCTTGTTCTCGCAGGAGCGTGTTGCGCAAGGAGGCCTGAGCATTGCGCACGGCATCTAGGGCAACTCGCAAGAGTGCGCGAGCTTCTTGCAGGTCGTAGTAGTCATTCGCAACATTTTGGCGCAGCTGTAGTCGTAAGCGATCAACGTCAAGCTGGGCAAATTCAAGCTGTTTTTGCGCGGCTCGAATGGTAGCCGAACGCTGGCCTCCAGTCAGAATGTTGTAATTGAGCGAAACACTGGCTCGAATGGTGTTCTGAATGAGATTGTTAAGGGCGGCCACACTGGTCGGCGAAAAGGAATCAAAGGGAGATAGAGGCCCCACTGTATCGGGGGAAGGGAGAATGGCAGACTCACCGGCGCGCTGCTGGAGTTCGGTGACCTGCTGGTCAAAATTATCCTGGCCAGATAGATCCGTATCTCCTCGCAGGAGTACCCGTAACCGCTGCAGCTGCTGACGAAACTGCTGCCGGGCCCGCTGACGCTGACGCTGAGCATTGAGCTGGGTTTGCCGCTGCACCTGGGCTTGCTCCCCTGAACGCACCGGTGTCGCAGCCGGGTTAAGGCTGAAGTTAGCATTATCGCTGCGGAAGGCGCTGCCTCTCGCGGTCACAAAGGGAAGCTTGGCGGCTTCGGATTCCTCCAATGCGGCTTGACTGCGCTCAACTTGAAGCTTTGCCACCTTGAGCTCTTCGTTGTTTCTCTCGGCAATTTCGGTGGCGGTCTCCAGGGTCAGGGTTTGATCCCTAGACGCCGGGGGTAGGGCTTGGGCCACTGACGGTGCGGCCACTGACGGTGCGGCCACTGACGGTGCGGCCTCTGCTCGGGCGGGCGCAAAGGGCGTCGAGATTAACATGGGCGAGATTGGCATGGGCTCAACCACGCTGACTGAGCTGCCAATTATTCCAGCACCGATGACTCCTCCTAGGAGTAAGGCTCGGCGAGCAACGATTCGTCGGAAATTCCCCATGCGGGTTAGGTCATTCATCAGCGCTACCTTGTACAACGTTGCAGCCTAGTGTTTTTGGACTAGACTGCCTTCGGACTGAGATTGCGATGCATGACCCCTATGCACTTGCGAGCTAGATATCTAAACTTCTGTAAACATAGCAGTTTAAGGCTGAGGATGTCAGCAAATCCCAGAAATTTGGTGCGACCTTCCTCAACTAACCCCACCGTTTGAAGGATCGCAGCAGGGGGGAAGGTCTCAGGTGATAATGGGAGTAGCGTTAACGATAGAACCCCATGAAATCGCGGCGACCGAGGAGTCAAGATAAAGTCCTAAAGCTACTGAAACAGCAAAATTCTGAACTATCGGCTCAGCAGGTCTATATGCAGTTGCGAGGCACGGACCATCCTCTGGGATTAGCGACGGTGTATCGTGCCTTGGAGGGACTCAAGCTGAGCGGCACAGTCCAGGCTCGCCTCCTGGCCAATGGTGAAACTCTCTACAGTCTCACCCAGGCTGACCGCCATCATTTGACCTGTGTTCAATGCGGCAACTCCATTGCGCTTCAGGACGAAGAGTGTCCAGTTCATGCCCTGGAACAGCAGCTACAACGGTCCTCTCAATTTCAGATTTATTACCACACCCTTGAGTTTTTCGGGCTGTGCGTTCCTTGCCAGAAGCAGCAAAATGAACCCCAACCTAAAGCTAAAATGACCTAGAAGGCAGGCGGACTAGGGGAGAGAAAGGGGGAGCCTTCAGAGAGTGCATTGAGCAACGGGCTGGGCCTGGCAATTCGGAGATACGATCGCTGCATTGAACCCAAAATTTAATAGAGTGTTCTATGGGGCAAGTCTTAGGAGAATCCACTTGAGCTGCATCAATCTCGAAGCCAACCCATTGAATTTAGACACCATCAATCAAACGCTGTCCCAGCGGAGTGCTGCGGAGATCATCACCTGGGCTGCCGATGTATTCGGATCTCAGCTGGTGATGACCACCAGTTTTGGCATTCAGTCCGCGGTTATGCTGCATTTGGCAACCCAGATTGTGCCAGATATTCCCGTGATTTGGATTGATACTGGCTATTTGCCCCCGGCCACCTACCGCTTTGCCCAAGCTTTAACAGATCGGCTACATCTTAACTTGCAGGTTTTCCAGGCCACCCTGAGTCCGGCCCGCATGGAGGCACTTCATGGACGACTCTGGACTCAAGGAACAGTGGAGGCGCTCAATCTTTACGATCGCATTCGGAAGGTGGAACCGATGCAGCGAGCCCTGAAGGATCTGGGCGCCCGGGCCTGGCTGGCGGGTCTCCGCCGAGATCAAACCACCTACCGGCAAAATCTGGGACATATCGCTCGTCAGCAGGAGATTTACAAGATTCATCCCATTTTGGCCTGGAGCGCTCAAGAGGTGGATCAGTATCTCAACGCCTATGACTTGCCCTATCATCCCATGAAGGACATGGGCTATGCCACGGTGGGCGACTGGCATTCCAGCCGACCCATGACCGACAAGGATGAGCATGAACGCCAAACTCGCTTCCAGGGCATGAAGCAGGAGTGTGGACTGCATTTACCCCAAACCCAGGAGGAATCAGATAGCTTTGATTCCAGCTCACTCTAATGCCAAATCCCCTGAATTGCCCCTCACCGTAAATGACAGACCCTGATATTGAGCGGGGGGCTGTCCCTCCGCAATCGAGGTTGGATCTTCTCGATCTCAATTGCGCAGGAACTTCAGCTTCTCAATCTGTTGGGTAAATCGCTCTGTAATCAGGCTGATAATCGGGCGATCGCGGACTTTGATACTAGCGCTAATGGCCATGCCCGATTGCAGCGCCAGTTTCTCCTCCGATTTGCGCACCTGCAGGCGTTGATTATCCAGTTTGACCCGCACCGGAAAACTAGGATAGGGGCGAGTTTCCGTGGGAGGTAAGGCATCGGATCCAATCCAGACGATTTCTCCCTTGACATCTCCATATTCACTGTAGGGAAAGGAATCAATGCGGATATCCACCGGCAAGGGCTGATCCTTTGCCTGTTTCAGCAGATAGTTATTCTGCAAAAAGCCAATATCGCGGTTGGTGACGTAGAGTTTTGCCTCTAAATCCTCAGAGGGCACTACCTTCATAATCGGTTCACTGGTATTGGCCACAAAGTTGTTGCTGGCCTTGAGATCAAACACAACGCCATCCACGGGGGAGCGGATCTCTTGATACTGGAGCGTGAGACGCGCTTGGTTAAGGCGATTATCAATTTCTGCAATTTGCTTCTCGTTTTCCACAATTGCTTTGGTGAGCTGACTGTCAATTTCGTCAATCTGCTTTTGATTCTCCGCAATGCGGGTCAGGAGGTCTTCCTGGTTGGTGGAATCGGTGTTGTCAACCTGGGCCTGAGCTTGTTCAATTTGTTTTTGAATTTCGTCTCCTTCCCGACGAATCTGGTTTTCTTCCTGGATCAGCCGTTGGTACTCTTGCTTGAGTTCATTGAGTTCCTTAACCGCCCGATCATAGGTGGCCTGAGCCACCTGAACTTGATCCTGCTGACGCTTAAATTGTAATCCTGCGATCGCGCCTTTTTCGTAGGCATCGGTAATATCAACCAGGGTGGCCCTCTCAAAGGTCAGGGTTTTGTTGCTGCTCTCGATGCCAATCTCCTGTGCCTGTTGGCGCGTTAGGTTCTGTTGCTGCTGGGTCTTGATTTGCTGGAGGCGAGATCCGTTCTGCGCTTTTCGCTCTAGCAACTGTGCCACCTGTAACTGGGCAGCCTGCGAACTACTGCTCTCGCGGGTCCGACTGGCGATAATCCGCGATCGCTGCTCCGGCGAAAATTGACTGAGGTTCGTGGTGCCGCTAATCTGTGCCCGGTACAGCACATTCTCCTGCACCAAGGCCTGACGATTTTTAGTCAGCGAAATAAATTTAGCCGGAATCTCAACGCTAACATCGCCTCCCGATTCTCCCTTCAGCTGACGGCGATAAAATTCGTTTTCCTGCAGCAAATCTCGGCGAATCTTCTGGCTGGCTTTCAACTCGGATTGGGCCGCTTGGGGATCAAGGGTTGCCAACACCTGCCCCTCCTTAACCGAGTCTCCATCTTCAACCATGACTTTTTGCACCACCCCCCCCACGGGCACCTGTACCTCCTTCACCGCTCCCCGCGGTTCCAATTGTCCCTGGGCTGGGACGGCCTCTTCAATTTTAAAAATAAAGGCCCAGGCTGTGGTCAGCGTCGCCACCGAAATGATCAGCCATACGATTGCACGGGACCAGACGGGGGACTGGCGCAGCACCACGGGCCGGTCAAAGGCTTCTACGTGAACCGGTGTGGCTTCGGCCCTCGGTAAAGGCTGGATTGCGGTTGTCTCTTGCTTTGCCGGTAGGGAAGCGGGGACAGGCGTAAGGACGGTGGTGGAAACTGGAAGGTCCTGCCCCTGGGATGGGTCAGCGGGGTTCGAGGAGAGATCTTCGCGATCGGTCAACCCCTGGGCCTGCTGGGACTCAGCATCACTATGGGCGTACTTTTCAAATAGGCCGGGGCCAAGCTGCAGGTAGCCCTTCTGGACAAATCGAATGGCGTGGAACAGCTCCGCTGCAGGCGTATTTTTGAGCAGATATCCGCGGGCGCCCGCCTTCAGAGCTTGCTGAATATAGGCTTCATCTCCGTAACTGCTAAGAATGAGTACCTTCACGTCCGGGTAGCGCTGACTAATTTGTTTGGTAGCTGTCAACCCGTCCACGTTCGGCATTTCAATATCCACAAGCGCCACGTCAGGCGCCAGGCTGCCCGCCAGCTCAACCGTCTTCTCGCCGCTATCTGCGGTACCGATAATCTCAAAATCCGCCTCTGGCTCCAGCATATATTGGAGTTTCTGACGAACCGTGATGCTGTCGTCAGCCAGCAAAATGCGAATCATGACTTTCTCCTTGTAGATCCGTTTGAGTGGGGCTAGACATTAAAACACTAGGAATAGACTGACCTTGTGGCTAGAGTGCAGCTTCCTGCTGTTGATACAGCCAGTAGTAGCGACCCTGCTGAGCCATCAGCTCAGCGTGGGTTCCCATCTCCACAATTCGCCCTTGATCGAGCATCAAGATTGTATCGGCTCCTCGCAAGGTTGCCAGACGATGGGTCACAAACAAAATAGTGCGATCGGCAAAGGCAGAGCCCAGGTTTTGAAATACCTGGCGCTCTGCGTTAAAGTCCAGTGCGCTGGTGGCTTCATCCATAATCAGCAGCTGCGGATTTTGCAGAACCGTGCGTGCAATGGCAATTCGCTGGCGTTGCCCCCCGGACAGCGCTGCCCCCCGCTCTCCCACGCGGCTGTTATAGCCCTGGGGCAGTTCCATGATGAAGTCATGGGCAAAGGCAATCGTGGCCGCCTGAATAATTTCCTCATCGGAAGCATCGGGCTGGGACAGGGCAATATTCTCGCGCACCGTCCCATCAAACAGGAGACTATCCTGGAGCACAATCCCAATCTGTCGTCGCAGAGAGTAGAGTTCCACTTTGCTGATGTCATAGCGATCAATCAGAATCTGCCCAGACAGAGGTTCGTATAGGCGCATCAGGAGTTTTACCAGCGTACTTTTGCCCGATCCGCTTTGTCCGGCAATTCCCACAAAGGTACCCGGCTCTATGGTGAGGTTAATATTGTGCAGCTGCAGGGGACCATGGTCTTTAAATCGGAAGCACACATCTCGGTAAACAATCGCCCCTTGCACAGGCGGCAGGGGAATATTATCCCGCTCTTCCTCCCTCACCTCCTGGGGATGATCTAAAATATCGCTCAGGCGCTCCAGGGAGAGAGCCGTTTCTTGGAAGTTTTGCCAGAGCTGAATCAAACGCAACAGGGGACTGGTGGTGTACCCGGCAATAATTCGAAAGGCAATGAGTTCTCCCAGGGAAAGCTGCTGACTAATGACCAGGTAGGCCCCGACCCAGAGTAGCAAGAGTCCAGACAGCTTATTGAGAAAATTACTGACCGATCCCGCCGTCGTTGAGGTGATCACCGCGTCAAATCCAGCACTGATGTAGCGGGAATAGCGTTCCTGCCAGCGCCAGCGGGCCTTGAGTTCAATATTTTGAGCCTTGACGGTCTGAATGCCCGATACGGCCTCAACGAGATAGGATTGGGTTTCTGCGTTACGTTCTGCTTTCACCCGCACCTGGCGTCGAATGAGGGGGGACACTAGCAGGGTGAGCAGGGCAAAGAGCGGCACGGTGGCGAGGGCAACAATCGTCAACAGCCAGCTGTAGATCACCATCACCACAATGTAAATGACCGAGAACACCGCATCTAAAACGACGGTTAATGCGGTTCCGGTGAGAAACTGGCGGATATTTTCCAGCTCATTGACGCGGGTCGCTAACTCTCCCACGGGACGGCGGTCAAAATAGCCTAAGGGAAGACGCAGTAGGTGATCAATGACCTCGGCCCCCAGGGACAGATCAATGCGATTGGTGGTGTCAACAAAGAGATAGGTGCGAAAGGCCCCCAGCAGAGCCTCAAACAGGGCTACAACCAGGAGCAAAATGCCCAGGACATTCAGTGTTGAGATGCTGTTCTCCACCAGCACCTTGTCAATAATCACCTGGGTGATTAAGGGATTGGCCAGCTGGAACAGCTGCACCACAAAGGATGCCAACAAAACTTCCGTTAAGATGCCCCGATGTTTTTTGATCGAGGGCCAAAACCAGTTCAGATTAAATCGCCTTTGCGGGGTCTGATGGGTTTTCTCCAGCAGCAAAACCCCACTGTCTGGAGTCCAATGCTCAAGAAAGGCTGAGGTTTTTTGCTTGATCAGGCCATGCTCCGGAATGCCCAGGGTCACCTGCTTTGCGTTGGCGTCATACACGACCGCGATACTGCCATCGACCAGGGTGAGAGCTGGACCAGGAATTTGGGCAAAGGCGTTAGCGGGCACCTGAACCAGGTTGGCACGCAGGCCCATGACTTCGGCAATGGCTCCGCACACTGGTAAGGAGATTTCTCCCTGGCGCTGGATTTGGCTGACCAAAATTCGGCGGATGACATCACGGCGAAAGGGCAGGTTCAGAAACTCGCTGAGCATATGGAAGCAGGCCAGGGGCGCATCAATTTGGCCGCGACCACTGACAAAGGGATAGTCTTTGCGCCCACGGGGGGATTGGGGATCAGCACGCTCAGGCCGCTCCGGTGCTTCCGGAATATTTTCCCAGTTCAGGGCCACGGGCTGGGTCACCACCGCTGAAGACTGCCGGGCCGCTTCTTGGGTCCAACTGGGCAGGCCCACCAGCCGGTAGTCCCCGTTGGGGAGGGAAGTCCCCGGCGATCGCACCTGCTCCTCTGTGAGCAGTGAACCCGGCCTTTGCTCTGGTCCGCGGCTGATGTACCAGTTCAAGCTTGGGTCAAGGGGGGCCGCCTCTGGGGAAACGCAGGCTTGATGCAGCACCGCCCTGGGCCAAAGGGTCAGGGCTAATTCCTTGAGGTTGGTTTGGCCCTCTGCATGGATCTTGAGCTGCTCTCCCAGCAGATCAAACACCTCCACCAGACCAATTTGATGGCTGTAATATTCAGCCACACTTGCTTCCTGGCGACAGAGCGCCAGAAAATCTGGAGCCGATAGAGTCAAACAGATGGTGTCTGTGGAGGCAATGGCCGTTTCGCAGGGCACCTGACGTACCAACCCCACCCAGCCCAGGGCATCTCCTGGATTGAGGAGGCTGAGGGTAACCGGTTGGTCATTGCGCGGGTCGGATCCGAGTAATCGAATTTGGCCCTGAAAAACCAGATAAAACTGGGTCGGTAGCGATTTTGCTGTGAGCACCGTGCGGCCTAGAGGATAGCGCAGGGGCTGAAACTGTGCGGCAATTTCCTCGACGCGCGTGAGGGGCATCTCACGAAACCCAGGAACGGTTTTAAGGAAGTCCGTAACGGTGGTGTTGGAGTTGGTTTGCATTACACGACTGCGGCCTGACTGGGGTCGATCACTTCAAGTTGAGTTTGTTCCATTTGCAAACGAAGCCAATCTTGAAACTGCTGTTCAACGAGCCGCTCCCGTAATCCATCATCCAGAGTGGCGGGCAGGAGGCGTTCAAGTTTGACCAGGACAATCCATTGGTCAATGCGAAGGGGAGGACGAATTTTGCCGGGTTCGCTGGAGAGCAGTACCTGAGCTAGTTTAGGGTGAAGCTTGGTGACCTCAACTGGACCAATCAGCCCCCCGGTTTGCGCTTCAGGCCCCTTGGAGTAGGTGGCCGCCACCTCGGAAAATCCCTGTTCCTGCTCCTGGAGCCGGAAAAAAAGCTCCTGAGCAATCTCTGAACTGTCAGTCCGCACCAGGGAATAGACCACCTGATCAAACTTCTCCTTTTCCTTGAGAAATAAAGACTCCACCTTCGCCCCCCAGGTTTGCTGCTTAAATCGCTGGAGCCGAAAGGTGCGCAGGGCCAAGGCCTTAAGCTGATTGGGGGTCATGCCATAGTGATCTCGCCAGCGCTGCTGGGCTTGGGGATCTTCTAACTGATTTTGTAGGCAAAATTCCTGTACCGCTTGCTGCTCCTCTTCGGCAGACAGATCAATGTCCTCTAGGGCCTGCTCAATCAAGCACTCTCGCAGAAACTGAGGCAATAGCTGATACTGTTGCAGCAAAGGAATAATAAGTTCAGAGGAAAAGACGCGCTGGCCAATTTTGTATTGCCTGGTCATAAATCAAGGATGAATTTAGAACGCGATCGGCATAGAGTTAAACATACATGATTCCCTATGAGACTACCCTAAGGTACTTTTGATTGTGCGAAGATCGGTTGACCCAGTTTAAGAAACTTCGCACTTTAGGGTCGGTCGCGCTCAACACCCTTGTCCTATCTCAGGGTCAGAGATCGCAGGTTTCTTGGAAGTCTAAGCTTGAACACTAAGCTTAAACACTAATTGGAATCGAGAAACACGCCGAGGGCATTCTGGACACGAGCCGCCGTCACGGGATGGCGGTCGACCAGTCTTCCTCCCAGGTATAGCGTTGTGGAGCTCCCCCCATCGAGATTGAGAGCATTGACGCCCCCCATGGCCTGGAGCACCCTGGCCCATTCCGTTAAGGTGGGACCGGCTCCACCCACGCGGTTGTGACTGGTTACCAACAGAACTGTTCCATCGGCACGCTGGGCGATCGCACTGCGAGGGGCGGCTGCAGCCTCAAAGGCACGCTGAAAGGATTCAGCCTCTACATTCAGAACCACTTGGCTATTGGCCACCAGGAGCGGCCCTGCCCCCATAATATTGGGAAATGCCCCCAAACTGCTGGGGTTTGCACTCCACTGACTCTGGTAGGTGGTTCCCGCAGCCAGGGTACTTTTGACATCCAAGGATCGAGCCACCAAGAGCGATCCGTTGCGGGGGATGGGAAATTCCGCGGCACTGCTGCTGGCAACCTGACTCACCACGCGGTTGTCCACGACGGTCACGATTTGCTCGGTGCCCAGGATTGGCCGGTAGGTTCGTCCCCAAAGGGGGGTATAGCGAGCAATGCCGGCCTGGGGATAGCCGCTATCCTGGGAGACAACGGTGAGGCTTTGTCCCGTGGAGGTGGCGAGGGTTTCCCGTAAACTGAGCCGACCCACCTGCACCTGCCCAGCATCATTCCAGGCAATGACCCCACGGTTGAGAATGGGGCTAGAAATCCAGGTGCCGTTGCGGCGGATGGCTCCGAGGGGGGTCTGGCGCTTTTGATCAAAAAAACCGGCATTGATGGCCGCGGCAGACTGCGCCCTTGCTGCCGTTGAGAGTAAAGGATGCGTGCCCACAAGCTGGTTGGGATCGTTCCCCCAGATGGGTTGTAGCTTTAAGCCTCCCTGGTTTAAATTGACTTCCAGCCAGGAAACTGGAAAGCGCTGGCTGCCCAGGGAAATCACGGACTCACGCCAGCGCAGACCCGGTGCCCAGGCAATATTGCGCGATCGCATCGGGTCTGGACGAATATCCACCACCAGGCGCGGTGGATTACTCAAGGTCCACACTTCCGGGCGCATTCCCCCGGCGAAGGAGGCCTTCAGCGTAGTCTGCCCCCCGCTTTTGGCCATACCCAGCGAGAGGAGGCCGCCTCCAGGGTTGGTGTTGACTCCCTGGGTTGCGGCACTGCCCAGGCTGGCATCCACGGTCAGGGTCAAGTTGCGGTCCGTTTTTCCCGAGCGACTGTTGGTCAACTCCGTTAATCGCCAGGGAGACGGTCGATCCAGCTCTAGCACAATGCGTCGCCCCCAGGGCTGGATGCCGGTTTTTAGGGTCCGTACTTGAGCCGACCCCGAATTGATCACCAGGGCATTCCCGCGGGGCTGGACTTGCCACCCCAGGCGCTGGCTAAACTGCGAAATGTCTAGATACCGCACCGCTCCATTTTTGGGGAAATTAGCTGAGAGGGTTTCCGCTTGGGAAGAATACCACTGCACGGGCTGCTGTTGGGGCGTGCTGTTATCTAACAGGTATAGCCCGAAATCCTCCTCTAGGTCCCCATCGCTAATGGCCAGGGTAGTAGATCCGGCCGCTGAGCTTTGAAACCAATATCCAGGATAGGTTTTACCATTTAAGATGATTTGATTTCCACTGCTGGTGTTTGCCCAGGCCGGCAACACTGAGAGGGTGAGAAATCCTGCCGTTAGGCAGGACCGAAGAATCGACATACCCAAATTTGTCCCCATACGAAAGCTTCTTCCCTAAGGATCAACTGCCCCATCTGGGGAAGAAGAACCAGCCGCTTCCTCCTGGGATTGAATGACTTGACGCTGCTTTTGATAGAAATTGTCCACCGCTTTGTTGAATTGACGGTTTTGCTCCTTGGCATATTCAGCCGGACTCCTGCCATTCATCTGTTGAATCTGATTAATCAGGTCAAATAATGAGGAGGGCGTTCCCTGTCCATTGAAAACCTGTTCGGGACTGTTGGAGGTACTATCGGTTTGGCTGCCTTCCCAGGGACGCAGATCGCTGGCGTTGGTTTGGGCCAGGACGCTTCCTCCTGCAAAACTCCAGAGGGTCAGTCCTGCCAGCACCCCTAACTTTTTGAACGAAATCGTATCCTGTAGCATTTTTTTCATCCCAAACAAAAAAATGTGCAAACAGTGACCCTTATCACCTCTGGTTGAGGAACAATAAGGCAGGTTGGAGAAGCCACCTGTGAACTAACGGGATGGGGAACATCTGGTCCCCACCGATTCGTCAACGGGGTCTTTCTCTAGGTCTGTGATGATGACCGGTTTGTTCCGGCATTGTAGACCAAACCAAGGTTAACGTATCATCATTGTGGGGAAGTGCTTTGCTTATGCAGCCTGATATTGTCTGTGACTCTCTAGATGGAACTAGAACGTTGACCAAGGCAAATCATCCAGATTCAGCAACCCGCTTGTCTCCTTGGGTAGGATTTATTCCTCAGGTAGCCGCGACCGAGGACGGGGTGAAGCCATCCCCCACACGGTTTCGCAGTACCTTTGAGGGCGTCATGGAACTGCGGGGCGATCGCGCTACGGTGATGACCTACCTGGACGCTCACCAGGGGTGGTTTTGCCGCTGCGCTCAGCCCATGCAGGTGCATCCTCTGGGCGATAACGGTTACGAAATTGTGGTGGGACGATACGGATCCCACGGATTTGAAGTGGAGCCAAGGATTGGGCTTCATCTATTGCCTCAGGAAGCAGGGGTGTACCGAATTGAGACGCTGGATCTCGGAGAAGGGAGCCATCAATGCTATCAGGTTGACTTTAATGCCTCCCTGGAACTGGTGGAGGATGCGGGTTCTCACCCTGACAATCCCCTGACGCGGGTGGAATGGGTGTTGGATTTGGGCGTTGCCCTTCAGTTTCCCAAGTTTATCCATCGACTTCCCCAAAAGCTGATCCAGTACACGGGCGATCAAGTACTGGCGCAAATTGTGCGTCAGGTCTCCAAGCGCTTAACGGCGAAGGTGCAGGATGATTTTCACCGCACCCAGCTTGCCTAGGAAGAGCCGGTGCCTGAGACTGCAGATCCATGATTCCAGGATGATTGCCTAGTCTGACTCAGCGGCATGACGCAGCAGTTCCTCAGGGTAAGCTGGCCCGAAACTGCGTTAGGTGTTGCTCCAGTCGCGCAGAGTTTTGACTGGCGAGAATCTCGCGGTCGAAGAGGCAGCCTGCCACCCCAACGGCGA
Organism: Lyngbya confervoides BDU141951; assembly: GCF_000817775.3. Taxonomy (GTDB): domain Bacteria; phylum Cyanobacteriota; class Cyanobacteriia; order Thermosynechococcales; family Thermosynechococcaceae; genus Lyngbya; species Lyngbya confervoides. Next base: position 89,417 of record NZ_JTHE03000079.1, on the reverse strand, counting down.
TCGCTCCGGCCTCTAAATAGCGGCGAGCGGTGGTCTGGGTGACGCCGCCAGTGGGAATCAGGGGAATATGTCCCAGGGGACCTTGGAGATGGTGGATGTACTGGGGGCCGCCGACGGACTGAGCCGGAAAGACTTTCACGCCGCTAGATCCCGCCCTCCAGGCTTGAATAATTTCCGTGGGCGTCAGCGCTCCCGGCACCATGGGAAGGTTCCGCTGACGAGCCTGCGCAATGAGCGCCGGATCGGTGTGGGGGGTAAAAATAAACTGAGCCCCCGCCGCGATCGCCTCCTGCAGATCTGAGCTTGAGAGAATGGTGCCGACGCCGATGCAGCACGCCGGGTAGCGCTGGCGAAGCTGGTTCACCAGATGGGCCGGGCGATCGCTATTCCAGGTGATTTCCACCATGGAAAACCCCGCCTGCACCACCGCCTGAGCCATCCACAGCCCCTGCTGCCAGGCGGATGTGCGAATGACCGCGATGGCCTGGGCCTGGCGCAGACGATCGAGCCAGGGGAGTGGGTCTGGGTTAACGACTGGCATAGGCCGCAAGCGGCTCGCGAATCCAGCGGATATACAGATGTTTAAAGGTGGATCGCAATACCCGCGGCGCGCCAAAATCAATGGGCGTCAATTTTTCAGGGATCTGCCAGTCCGTGATCGCCAGTGCCTCTGGCTGGGCTAGGGGAAACTGAATCTGTGCAAGCGTGGGGCAATACCCGAGGCGATCGGCCATGCGCACCGTGGGTACCCGCCATGGATCCACGCCCAAAATTTCCACCAGCCCTCGGTCCAGGGCAAAAACATGGTCAGAGGCGGCTAGCAAACCCAGGGGACGAGGGGTGCCCCCGCTCGGTCCGTTGCCCTCGTGGCCGATAATGCCATCGGCAATCGTCAAGTCTGGTGCAATTGCCCGCGCCGTTTCCACCAGCATTTCGCCAAAGCGATCGGCATTTTTGCCCGCTTCCAGGTGCCACCAGGCCTTCATCTTGCCGGGTACGCAGCCAAACAAATTCTTAACCCCTAGGGTGAGGGTTAATTGGACATGGGACTTGATCTTGGGAAGATTAATCACCACGTCTGCCTCCATGGCTTCCTTGCACAGCCGGAGGTGATCAAAGCTCTGACTCACACTCTGGTACCGCTGCCCCTGAAATTCAACCACTGGAATGTTGAGGTCCTCGAGTAAAAATTGGTATCCGTTGGCCCGAGCCACCCCCAGCGCGCTTCCAAAGGCGGGGCTATCTCCCAAAAATGGGGATCCCCCAGCTGCGATCACCAGTTTAGCCACGGCATAGACCAACTCGGGTCGAGTGGTGCACTCTCGCCCCGGCTTCGCTCCAGTCAGCAGGTTAGGCTTGAGCAGAACGCGATGACCAGGCTTGACAAAGGACTCGATTCCCCCCCAAGGTGCCAGAAGGCGGATCACCTGGGCTTGCAGGGCCTCAAGCGCGTAGGAATTGGCCGACAGTAAGCTAACCGTTGCAGTCGTAGGCAGGGTCATGGGCAGCAGGTAAGGAGGTCAGGGGTAACTGGGCTCAGCGTGTTATGAATTCAAGGCCAGCCCCAAAGGTAACAGGCCCCTCCCCTCAATTGGAAGGCGCAGAGCTGGATTCTTCTCCCGTTTCTGAGGGGGCGGAACTGGCTTCTACCTCGCGGGGGGATTGCTGCTCAGCTAGGCGCTGGGCATTGCGTTTGCGATCGGCTTCGACAATATCGGCCAGGGTTTGCCGGGCTTGCTGCACCTTTTCAAGATTGGCTCGATAAAATTCAATATCCTTGGTCAGCTTGTCTAGGGAAAGCGGCAGGATCGTGCCCAGGGTCGTCAGGTTCTCCTTAAGGGTCTCTTCGGATTTAATCGCTTCTGGGGCAACTGTTTCCAAGAGGGTGTACAGGCCAATGCCAAACAGCCGACTATATTTGAAGGAAGGAGAATCCGCGATCGCTTTAATTTGAGACTCAAATTCTCCGCCCCCGGAAGTGGCGGCTGAGGTAAACCAGTCCATCAGTTGAGACAGGGACTGAGGCCGAACCGTCTCCAACAGATGCTTCGCGTTAGACTTAATCGTCTCTGGCTCAAGGGCCTCAGCCCGGACAAGGGCCTCAAAAATACTGTCAACATCCGCTGCCGGTTCGTAACCTTCCATGAATCGGTTAAAGGAGGTCACAATCCCGAGGGCATAGATTGCATCGTAGCGAAAGTCTGCGTTGACCCGAAGTAAGTGCATCTCCACGAGCAGTTCCTCTACAACGCGCCGATACACTGAGTTGACAGGGCGGGTATGGCGGCTATAAAACGCACGCTTGGTATCAGAGACGGTAGGCAGTGTATTCACAATTTAGAGGTGCAATCAGGATCACTCTTTACAATAACAAGTTTCTTCTCCCCGATTTTGGGGAAGGTAGGAATTCTGAGGAAAGGATTGATTTTCGGTAGGATAGGTTTAAATTGTTCCGATCTCTGCCTGGGGGAAATGGGTGCAGAGGTTCAAAATGGGTCGTTTAAGACCGCTGTGAAAATAACGCGCCACAGGGTTTGACTAGAGTTTAACCAGCGTGAATCCATTAAGATTGCCAGGGAGTTTTTATGATGTCTCAGATTTTCAACGCTCAATTGGGTCCGTTGACCTCCCCATGCCGTTCCTGGGGACGGCGTTCCATGGCGCAACCCATCCGACTGCTGCTGGCAAGCTTCGTGGGGAGCGGGGTGCTATTCACCAGCGCGCTTTTGTCCCTCCCGGTCATGCCTGTGGCGCAGGTCCAGGCCCAAACCCTAGATGCGGCCTTTCAAGAAGGCGGCAAAAAGTATCAAGCAGGGGACTATGCTGGGGCGATTAAAGCCTATGATCGCGCCATTGAGATTAATCCCAAACTGGCCGTTGCCTACCTCAATCGCGGCATTGCTAAATGGTCCCTGAATAACTACAGCGGCGCTGAGCAGGACTTTGACACGGTGCTGAAGCTAGATTCTAAAAATACGGCGGCTTTGCTGGGACGGGGGGGGGCAAAACTGGTCCGTCAGCAATATGCGGCAGCCGCGACGAATTTTGAGGCAGCCCTGAAGCTAGATCCCAAGCAGACCAACGCCCTGCTCGGCCTGGCAGAGGCTAAGGCGGGACAGGGGAATTTTCAGGGCGCGCTGACGGACCTCAACCGAGCTTTGGATCTCAAGCAGAGTGCTGGTCTGTATCTGCGTCGAGGGCAAATTAAGGCCCAGTTTGAGGACATTGAGGGGGCGATCGCCGACTATGATCAGGCCCTCAAGCTTGCCCCTAGGGACCCTGCGGCTCACATGGCTCTGGGGGATGCCAGGTTTGCTCAGGGAGATTTGCAGGGGGCACGGGCCAACTATGGAGAGGCAATCCGGCTTGACCCCAAACGGGTTTCGGCCCACATCGCCCGAGGCACAGCCCAGCTGAGTTTAGGGGAAGAAGAGGCGGCACTGGAGGACTTCAATGCAGCCCTGGCGCTAGACCGAAATAACCCCACCGCTCTATTTCGACGGGGGCTGACCCAGGCGGCCCTGAAGAACTCCGAACAGGCCATTGCCGACTATAATCAAGCGATTGATCTGGGCCCTGAAACCGCTAGCCTCTATTTCTATCGCGGGAATGAAAAGCTGATTGGGCAAGGGGATTTGCAAGGTGCCATTTTGGACTATGACCAGGCTCTGCGACTTGATCCCAAGTATGGTCAGGCTTACCTCTATCGGGCGTCTGCAAAGTCGAAACTGGGTGATTTGGCTGGCACCCTGGCCGACCTGAGACAGGCGAAGCAATTCCTAGAACAGTCGGGCAATACCGCCCTAGCCCAGCGTGCCCAAGCGGATCTAGATCGCATGCAGGGCCGATCCCCCAGCACAACGACCAATCAACCGGAAGCGTCCCCTGAACCCACCCTCACCCCAAACCCTTAGCCTTAAAACTTGCATGAAACCCACGGTCATTTTGCCGGGATACCTGGCGGCTGCACGGGAATATCGAGACCTTGAGCGCCGCCTCCAGACCTTGACCCAGGCACCGGTGCGGACCGTCCCTCTGAGGCGGCAGGACTGGTTGATCACCCTGGGAGGGCGACCGGTGACGCCCATTCTCCAGCAGCTCGATCAAACTGTGCGCCAGATCATCCAGGAAACGGGCGCGGCACAGATTAACCTGATTGGGCATTCCGCAGGGGGGTGGATTGCCCGCATTTATCTGGGAGACCAGCCCTACTGCGGCGATCGCTGGCAGGGACGTTCCTGCGTGAGCACCTTGGTCACCCTGGGAACCCCGCACCGCAGTCAGGAGCGGTGGACCCAGGACAATCTTGACTTTGTCAATCAGAACTACCCCGGCGCGTTTTATCCCCAAATCAACTACGTTTGTGTCGCTGGCAAGAGCATTTTAGGTCGGCGGAGCTGGCGCCTAGGGGACTGGTTTACCTACAACAGCTACCAGATCACCTGCGGCGAGGGCCGCTGTTGGGGGGATGGCGTCACGCCGATTCAGGCGGCCCATCTCACCGGCGGCCACAATCTGACCCTTGAGGGCGTCCTGCATTCGCCTCCCACTGCCGCGCAGCCCCAAAAACGCTGGTATGGGTCCCAAGCCCCTCTGGAAGAATGGGGGCAGTATTTAGATTGATCCCCCAGAGGACCGGCTAAGGCCAGATCCTGGATCTAGCCAGGAAGCCTCTACCTGGCACTGAAGCAGGACATCTTTGGTGTGAACCCGGGACGCTCTCTCTGTCCTTGAAAGGTCAGAGGGAAAGGAGGTCAATCTGGAATCAGGGGCATCGCCAGGGGCCGGTTCATCTCCAGATGTAAACGAGTGGCAGGCGACCCCTTTGGGGTGTACAGAGCGGCAATGACCCGATCGCCAGGATGCCATTCCTGGTGAGCAGTACAAATGCGCAGAGAGTCTTTCTGCTCCACTAAAATGGGCATGATTTGCCCCACATTGATCAGCGCTTGCAAATGAAGCCGCTGCTGCTCAAAGGCTTCTGGCTCCTGCTGTAAGGGAATATGGAGCAGCTTGATTTCTCCCTGGACGTAATACTCATTCCAGCGTTTTACGGAGAAATTTGGAGCAAAGGCCCGCTTGACCTCGGGCCGCATGCGCTTGTCCAGGCTGGGGGCACTGGCATTGTCCCGCACTTGGTCGGGACAAAAGGCCAAAACCCGCGGCGGGGAAAACTCTTCAATGACGCTGCTGGCCAGTACCGCATTCACCTCTGCGTTGCTGGTAATGGCCAAGACTGAACCAATGGAGGTGACACCGGCTTCGTTGAGCACTTCCGTATTCAGGGCGCTGCTCAAATAAACCTGAAAGTGGTCCGCTTCTGCTTCCCGACAGCGGTCCGGATCGCTATCAATCATCACCACCGATTCGCCCCGATCCTGGATTAACCCTGCCACCAGTCGTCCTAGGGGATGGCAACCAATAATAATGGCGCCGGTGGCCTCTGAGGAGCGTATCTTGAGCCAGCCCGCCACCCAGCGAGCACTTAAGCCCTGGAGGCAAACCGTCAGAATAATGGTCAAAAAAACCAGGGCTTTGATGGCTTCGCCACCGGTAATTTCCTGCTTGGTTAAGGAAATGGAAAACAGGGAGGCCACCGAAGCCGCCACAATGCCCCGCGGTGCCACCCAGGATAAAAAAGCCTTTTGACGAAGGTTTAAATCACTCCGAAAGGTGGAAAGTAGAATGTTCAGCGGACGCACAATCAGCATCAACGCCGCCACCGTCAATAATCCTCCCCAGCCCAGGGCCACCAGGCTGGGCAGGGAAAGATCGGCTGACAGCAGGATAAACAGGACAGAGATGGCCAGAATGCTGAGCTGGTTTTTGAACCGCAGCAGGCGGCGCTCGGCAGGCAGTTCTGCATTCCGAAGGACCACGCCCGCGGCCACTGCCGTCATCAGACCGGATTCGCTAATGAGATATTGAGAGAGGCCAAACAGTCCCCAAACCCCCGCCAGAACGGAGAGATTTTTAAGGTCATCGGAGAGAAAGGTGGCCCGTCGCAAAAAGCGGCTGAGTAGCCACCCGCCGCTGCCACCAATGACAATCCCTAGCCCCAATCGAGAGATCAGGCCGGTGGCCACCGTCAGGGGGGCAGGATGCTCCTGGAGCACAATATTCAGGACCACCACGGCCAAGATGGCGCCAATGGGGTCAATGAGCACTCCTTCCCCTTCTAACAGTGTGGAAACTCGGCGGTCAGCCTGTACCTGCTTCAGCAGGGGGGCCACCACCGTGGGGCCTGTGACCACCACCAGCGATCCATACAAAATGGCCAACTGCCAGGGAAATTCACTCAGCCAATGGGCAGCGGCTCCGGCGCCAAAGAGCGTGATCAAGCTACCCAGGGTCACCAGGTTTCTCAGACTAACGGAGACCTCAGAAATTTCGCTCCACTTTAGATTCAGTCCCCCCTCAAAGAGGATGAGCGCAACGGAGAGGGACACAATCACCTCCAGGCCATTGCCCAGAAGCGCTGGCTGCACAATTCCCAACCCAGATCGTCCGAGGGTAATTCCAAACAGGAGCAAAAAGACAATGCTGGGAACTTTACACAGGGCCGCAACGATTTGGGCACCAATGCCCGCGACGACGGTGATCACAATCAGGAGGGTGATTTCTAGATTCCCTTCCATGGGTCTTAGGGTCGCAGGCTAACGGACTGGGCGTTCCCCCACAGCTCAGACAGCCGGTGATCGCGACCACAGGAGAGGCGATAGAACTGATATTGCAGCGGGTTTTTCTGATAGTAATCTTGATGATAGTCTTCCGCTGGATAAAAGGGGGTGGCGGCGACAATTTGGGTTGTAATTGGCCCAGGAAGTTGACCGGAGGCTTCTAAGGCCTGTTTGGAGGCCTCTGCCTGCTGTTGTTGCGGGGAATTGTGGTAGAAGATTCGAGCCTGGTACTGGCTGCCGCGATCGCAAAACTGCCCCTGGGCATCTAGGGGATCCACGTTCTTCCAAAACACCGATAGCAGCTGATCATAGCTCACCCGATCCGGGTCATAGCGCACCCGCACCGCTTCCACATGGCCGGTGCCCCCGGAGGAAACCTGGCGATAGGTGGGATTTTGCCCTGATCCCCCGGTGTAGCCTGACGTTGTTTCCACCACTCCTGCCAGGAGATCAAAGGGTTTTTCCATGCACCAGAAGCACCCCCCGGCAAAGGTGGCTTCCGCCAGAACAGGCTCAGGAGGGTGGGCGGCTTCAGGGCGATTGGCCAGGCTAGGATCTGCCAGACTATGGGAGGAATGACAGCCAAACAGGAGCAGGCCGCAGAGAAGCACCGCAAAGAACCAGCGTTTAGCAGTCATGGTGGGCAAGGTTTGCAAGCATCAGGGGAGGCAGTGGATAGAGAAGACTAGTGAGGATTAACCCAGAGGGGTCATCCCTTGAGGGTCTTTGTGATCGTACCACTGACCTAGAGTTAGGCTGGGGGCAGTCCCCGATTGCACTGGAGCGTGATCTCCCGAAGGCGATCGCCCAGGGCGGAGGTCAAGGCCCCTGCCGGAAAGCGCCAGGCCCAGTTTCCTTGCATACTGCTAGGTGTGTTCATGCGGGCCTCACTGTCCAGGCCCAGGATATCTTGCAGGGGAAAGATCGCTTGATTGGCGATGGACTGCATGGCCAGCCAAATAAAGACCCAGTGATCGCCCAGTTCTCGCAGATCCGGAACGTCTTCTTCGTACAGCGTTTCCAGGCCGGTCATAATGTCTTCCTGCATCTGGGGCTCAAACTTGTTAAACCAGCCCACGGTGGTGTCATTGTCGTGGGTGCCGGTGTAAACCACACAGTTTTCATCGGGGAAGTTGGTGGGAAAATAATCATCACAGCGGCCTTCCCCAAAGGCAAACTGCAGAATTTTCATGCCGGGAAAGTCAAAGGCATCGCGCAGTTCAATGACATCGGGCGTGATCACCCCTAGGTCCTCGGCAATGATCGGCAATCCACCGAGCTTATCGCGCAGCACCTTAAAAAAGCGCTCTCCTGGTCCCGGCATCCAGGCACCGCGACGGGCATCGTCCTCGCCTTGTTCGACGATCCAAAATCCGGCAAAGGCCCGAAAGTGGTCGATGCGCACCAGATCGACGTAGGTGAGCGTGGCCCGGAAGCGTTGAATCCACCAGTCATAGCCATTGAGTTCCAAGCGCCGCCACTTATAAATGGGATTGCCCCAGAGCTGACCGGTTTCACTAAAGTAGTCGGGTGGCACCCCGGCCATCAGCTCGGGCTCAGCCGTTTGCCGATCCAGGTAGTAGTTGTCGGGATGCGCCCAAACATCTACGCTGTCATGGGCCACATAGATTGGGATATCGCCTAAAATTTGAATCCCCTTCTGGTTAGCATAGGCCTTCAGATTGGCCCACTGGCGGAAAAATTCGTACTGCAGGAAGGTGTGATAGAAGATGGCTGATTCCAGCCCCGCCTTTGCCTGGGCGATCGCCTCGGGATGGCGGTTGGCAATGGGGGTATCCCACAGGTGCCAGCTTTTGCCGCCCTGGGATTCTCGATAGGCCATGTAAAAAACATAGTCATCCAGCCAGTAAGCCTGCTCTTGGCAAAAGGCCTGGAATTCTTGGCGCTGGGCCGGAGAAGCTGACTGCTGGAAGTTGTGCGCCGCAATCTGAAAGAGCGGTCGCTTCGCTGCTGAGACCTCATCATACTTGACGCGATCGCTGGGCATCTTTGGGTAGGCGGCCAGATCCTCAGGCCTTAAAAATCCATCTTCCACCAGGATTTCAGGACTAACGAGAAGCGGATTGCCAGCCATCGACGAGTAGGTCATGTAGGGAGAGTCGCCATAGCTCACTGGCCCCAGGGGCAGCACCTGCCAAATTTGCTGGGCGCTATGGGCTAAAAAATCCACAAATTCGTAGGCACCGCGTCCTAGATCGCCAATTCCAAAGGGGCTAGGGAGGGAGGTCGGGTGGAGAATGATCCCACTGGAACGGGGGAAGGGCATAGGCAATCCTTATGTAATGACAGACGGGTGCAACTAGAAATCATGGCCCCATCAGCCCAGGGCGCAAAATCTCCCCATTATCCTAAGAGATCCCCAGCAGGATTGGGCTAAAGCGGATATAAATTCTTAGCAATTCAGGCGTCGGCCTCCAGTTGCTGCACGGTGTAGATGGCAGGTAGGTGACGATACTGCTCCTTCCAGTCAATGCCATAGCCGACAATGAACTGATCGGGCACGGTGCAGCCGAGGTAGTCAATGTGCACCGGCACCTGCCGCCGCGCAGGCTTATCGAGGAGGGCGCAGAGCCGCAGGGAGGCGGGCTGCTGCTGCTGGAGCATCTGCAAGGCCTTGGCCGTTGAGAGTCCCGTGTCCACTATATCTTCCACCAGCAGCACTGGCTGATGACGCAGCAACTGGGGCGGGAGATCGAGGAGCACTTGTACGGTGCCGCTGCTGCGGGTGCGGGTGCCGTAGCTGGATAGGCGAATCAGCTCAACGCGCTGCACCGGCACCTGCAGCTGGCGCATCAGGTCTGCCAAAAAGACAAAGGCGCCCTTGAGAATGCCCACCAAAATCAGCGGCTGATCCCGATAGTCCTGATTAATGGCTCGGGCGAGCCCATCCACCGTTTGGGCAATTTCCTCCTGGGAAATGAGTAGCTGGAGTTCAGGATTCATGACTCAGACCAGGGCGTTTCCGACGGGACGGGACCCGATTGGGCCACAAAGGACTCGAGCTCCGTGAGCAGATCGGTACGCCGCTGGGCGCTGACAAAGGCCGCCTCAATGGCGTTTTTGAGCAGTTGAACAATCTCTGCTTGACTTAAGTGTAGGGCCGTTTGAGCAGCCTCCAGATTTTCGCCCAGATAGCCGCCGAAGTAGGCCGGATCATCGGAGTTGATGGTTACGGCAATCCCCAGATCTAGCAAGGTTTTGAGGTTGTGGTCCGCCATTTGATCAAAGACTCGCAGCTTTACGTTAGAGAGCGGGCAAACCGTGAGCGGGATTTGGGTTTGCTGCAGGTAAGCCAGCAGTTGCGGATCTTCAATACAGCGCACCCCGTGGTCTATTCGAGAGACTCGCAGCAGCTGAATCGCTTCCCAAATGTAGCTGGGGGGGCCTTCCTCTCCGGCATGGGCAACGGTGAGAAAGCCCTCCCGCCGCGCACGCTCAAACACAAAGCGAAAGTGACTGGGCGGATAATCCCGTTCGGCAGAATCTAGACCCACGGCGCGGATGCCGGCCCGGTAGGGCAGTGCCTGTTCCAGGGTTTGCAGGGCCGATGCCGGGGGACGATCGCGCAGGAAGCAAAGAATCAGCTGGCTGGAGAGGCCATACTGTTTCTGGGCCTCTTGCAAGGCTTGGTGAATGCCGTAGTAGACCACGGGAAAGGGAATGCCACGCTGGGTATGGGCCTGGGGATCAAAAAACAGCTCCACATGGCGGATGGTCTGCTGCTGTGCTTTTTGTAGGTAGGCCCAGGTGAGATCGTAAAAGTCCTGCTCGGTTTGCAGGACGCTCATGCCAGCGTAGTACACCTCCAGAAAGGACTGGAGATCTTGAAACCGATAGGCCCGGCGTATTGCGTCCACGGAGGGGTAGGGAAGCTGAATCTGATTGCGATCGCCCAGCATCCACATCATCTCCGGCTCCAGAGTGCCTTCAATATGCAGATGCAGCTCCACCTTCGGAACCTTGAGAATAAACTCGTTCATGGTCTGTGCCCCCCTACGGCCCCCTACCTGAAGTCTAGTGCAATCCTGGGAGAGCCTGCCGGAGAACAGAGGCGAACCCGGCCCTAGCCCGGCTGCTGTGGGCTCTGGAGCTTAAACATCACCACGGCGATCGCTGGAACATTCACCTCCAGGGCATAGGGCCAGGCCGCGGCCTCCCAGGCGCGCGTTTCCAGCGGTTGGGGGTGCACCAGCCCGTCTCCGCCATAGCAGGCGGCGTCGGTGTTGATCCGTTCCTCATACCGTCCAGGCTCCCTAACGCCCAGCCAGTAGTTCCGGTACTGATTCGGCTTGAAGTTACAAACCACCACCACCGATTCCCCGGTGGCGGGGTCTTTGCGAATAAAGGAAATCAACCCTCGGGCCTGATCATTGCAGTCAATCCACTCAAACCCATCGGAGCTAAAGTCCTCAGCGTACAGGGCCGATTCCTGGCGATAGACCCGGTTGAGATCTTGAACCAGCTGGTGGATCTGGCGATGGGGATCGTGGTCCAGGAGCCACCAGTCTAAATCCATCTCCACATTCCACTCGCGGGTTTGGCCAAACTCCATGCCCATAAACAGGGTTTTCTTGCCAGGGTGGGTAAACAGATAGCCCAGCAGCGATCGCAAATTGGCCAGCTTCTGACGGTCATCCCCTGGCATTTTCTGGAACAGATGCCCTTTGCCGTGAACCACCTCATCGTGGGAGAGCGAGAGCATAAAGTGTTCGCTAAAGGCATACCAGAGACTGAAGGTGAGGCTGCCATGGTGGTTTGATCGATCCTGGGGATGAACCTGGAAGTAGCGCAAGGTATCGTTCATCCAGCCCATATTCCACTTGAAATTAAAGCCAAGCCCCCCGGCATAGGTGGGATGGGAAACCTTTTCCCAGGCTGTGGACTCCTCTGCAATCGAAAGAATCCCAGGATGCTGCTCAAAAATCTTCTCGTTCAAATGGCGCAAAAAGGCGACGGCCTCCAGGTTTTCGCGGCCACCGTACTGGTTAGGTAGCCACTCTTCGCGGTCATAGTCCAGATAGAGCATGGAGGCCACCGCATCGACGCGAATGCCGTCAATGTGGTATTTCTCCAGCCAAAACAGGGCGCTGGAGAGTAGGAAATTGCACACCTGGGGCTTGCCATAGTCAAACACCAGGGTTCCCCAGCCCTTATGCTCGCCCTTGCGCGGATCGGGGTACTCAAATAGGGTTGATCCATCAAAGCGGGCCAGACCATGGCCGTCCTTGGGAAAGTGCCCCGGCACCCAGTCAATAATCACCCCAATTCCTGCCTGATGGCAGCGATCCACAAAGGCCATAAAATCCTGGGGCGTGCCGTAGCGCGAGGTGGGGGCAAAGAATCCCACCACCTGATAGCCCCAGGAACCGTCGAAGGGATGCTCGGTAATGGGCAACAGCTCAATGTGGGTAAAGCCCATCTCCTGGATGTAGGGAATGAGGCGATCGCCCAGTTCCCGGTAGGTGAGATGGCGTGCCCCAGGCTTTGAGGTCACCGGAACCGACCGTTGTTCCGAGGGCGGATTATCTAAACTGTCATGGAGCCAGGACCCCAGATGCACTTCGTAAACCGAAATGGGTAAATCCTGGGGATTGCGCTGCCGCCGCTGCGTTAGCCAAGCCTCATCGGACCAGCGATAGCTTAAATCGGCCACCAGGGAAGCGGTATCGGGTCGAAGTTCCTGCTGATGACCATAGGGATCGGTTTTGAGGATCACCTCTCCCCAACCCGTTTGGATCGCGTATTTGTACTTTTCTCCCGCCTGAAGGCCTGGAATAAACAACTCCCAAATTCCCGCCTCGTTCCGGGCCATGGGATGCTGACCAAACTGCCACCCATTAAAATCCCCAACCACGGAAACTGCCTGGGCGTGGGGGGCCCAAACCGCAAAGTACACGCCGGGCTGACCGGCATGGGACCGGACATGGGCCCCTAGCTTTTCATAGGAGTGGTAATAGGTGCCGTTCCGCCATGCTTCGAGGTCAGCGCTCTGAAAATAAATGGTCTCTGCCGGTATTCTGGCTTCTGTATACATTTATATAGGGGTTGCTTAAACAGATTATTTTGCAAATTTTATTTAAGATACAAGATCTAACCCCCCCTCGCGGGTTATTGGGAACACTTTTGACCAGGGGAAACCGTCTAGGAGCGGGCGTTTATTTGGGCAATCGCCCAGTCAACGGCGGCTTGAGCGGTTTCAACCTGAAAAAAATCAGGACCGGAGGCGCCGGGGCGAAGGGGCTGCCAAGTGTGAATCCCCACCAGTGGTTTGCCCAGTTGCAGGGCAAAGGCAATTTCCGAGAGGGTGCCGTAGGATCCACCTAGCGCAATCAGCGCGGCGGCGCTGCGAACCAGCACTAAATTTCGGGCTTCGCCCAGGCCGGTGGGAATGGCAATATCCACCCAGGGATTAGCAGCAGCAGCATCACGACCGGGCAATAGTCCCAGGGTCATCCCGCCCGCCGCCTTTGCCCCCTGGCAGGCAGCGGCCATGACCCCTCCTAATCCGCCACAAATCAGGAGATAGCGCTGAGCAGCAAGGAGGGCCCCCACCTGGTAGGCCAGATCGTGAAGGGTCCCCCCATCACCGTGGCCTGCGCCAATCACCCCCACCAAGGGCTGGTGCGCTCCTCCTGGCAGGCTTACGGAGTCTGCCATTGATCCAGGATTTTCTGGGCCTGGGCCTGGGAGGTCACATCTCCCTGGGTTGCAAAGAGCTGGCGGGAAGCCTGGACATCGGCGATCGCCTGCTGCCGATTCCCCAGTTTCTCGTGGGTTAACCCGCGATTAAATCGCGCCTTGGCCAGGGTGGGCTGCAGATCAAGGGCGCGTCCATAGCTGCCCAGGGCGGCTTTGAAGTCTTGCAACTCAAACAACACATTCCCGCGATTTTGCAAGGCCACGGCATCGTTGGGTTTAATGGCCAGAATGGCTTCAAAATCCTCCAGGGCCCGCTGCAGCTTTCCGGACCGGGCGTAGGCATTGCCGCGGTTGGTCAGAATTGCGCTATTTCCGGGGACTAAGACCAGGGCCTGACTATAGCTGGCGATGGCCTCTGGCCACTGTTGAAGGCGCGCGAACACGTTGCCGCGATTAAAGAGGGTGCGTGAACTTTGGGGACGGGTGGCTAAAAATTGGTTGAAATCTTGCAGAGCCGCTGCATACTGGCCCAGGTTTGCGTAGGCCACGCCGCGATTCTCGTAAGCTTCAACTTGATTCGCATCTAGCCGAAGCACCTGACTCAGGTCGGCCACCACGGCCTGATAGTTGCCCAACCGTTCGTAGGCTCTGGCCCGGTTATTGTAGGCAAACAGATAGCCGGGATTGATCTCAAGGGCGCGGCTGAGATCCTGGACCGCCTGCTGGTAGTTGCCCATATCTAGCTGTGCGAGCCCCCGGTTATTGTAGGCAAAGGCATAGCTGGGATCGAGTTCAATGGCGCGGCTGTAGGCTGCAATGGCGCCACGCACATCGCCCTGCTTGTACAGCTCAATGCCTTCGCTCAAGCTGGACTGAGCTTGCCCTGCCGCCGAAGGATCATCGCCCTGGGCTAGCCTGAACTGTAGGGGGGCGGCCGCAAGGGGCGAGGCCGCTATCAGGATCCCTCCCAGTACCATCGGGACAAGTCGCACAAGTTTCACCATCTTTGTTCTCTCCATTTCCCCACCCACTTACTCTATCGGATGGATGAGGCCATTGATCCCGTTGAGGCCCTCTCGCCGAGGTTCTCCCGCGGGGCGGCGGGGATGGCTGAACCGCCATCACAAAGCTTCCTGGGACGGTTTTGCCCCACCTCCGTAGCGGTTCGTCTCCTCATCGTCGGGGGCAATCTCTAAAAACGGAAGCGCACCGGAATTGACCCCTGGCAGCTGACCATCCCATTTCTCAATGGCCAGACGCTGGTTATCGAGCTCTTGTTTGCGCAAAATTGCTGGGGTGAGGGACTGCTGGAGCAACCGCTGCGCCTCCGCTTCGCCCGTGGCCTGATTCACGCGAGCTTGGGCCTCTTGCTCCGCTTTCTTGGCAATATAGATGGCCCGCTGGGCCTCTTGCTCGGCCACCTGCTTGCGCTCCACCGCTTGGGCAAACTCGTTGGAAAACAGAATGTCGACCACGCTGGTGTCGTAGATATCTATCCCGTATTTATCCAGGCGATCGCTTAAGATTTGGTCAAAGTTTTCCTTCAGTTGTGGACGCTTGACAATCGACTCTTCAGCTGTGAACTGAGCCACGGCGGTTTTAAAGGATTCCTGGGTTTGGGGAGCCACAATGCGCTCAACAATTGCGCCGAGATTGCCCTGCTGCTGAAAGGTTTGGGCAATGGTGTCGGGGCGCAGGGCAAAGTTCACGGCAAACACGGCTTTGAGATCTTGCAGATCTTTGGTGGACCCCTTCGCCGGAACCTCGTGCTTTTGCACCTTGACATCCAGAATAACCACGCGATCGCGTAGGGGGACAACTACGTGCAGACCCTCATTGAGGGGGCGAGGATCGACTGCGCCAAAATGGGTCACCACGCCACGCTCTCCAGGACCGACCAGGGTCACAGGCTGCAGCAAAAGCAGAATGATCAGCCCGATCACCAGGGGAAGGAGCCGAAGCAGCTTCGTATTGGGTTCCATACCGTAATAAGGTCTCCGGGATAGCTACGTCCAAGTTCTTGGGGACTCGGATCTGGGGACTCAAGGGGCGCGGTTGCCAACCTGCCGAGGTTTAGGATTTTGAGGGGGAGACAGAACCGGTGTCAACCCATCGACTTTTCCAGAAAATAAAGGAAAAAATAAAGGAAGATTATGCAAGGTAAACGCAATGGGGAGAAACCCATGGACGCCGATGAACTTCGCACCCAATATAGCCAGGGATGCCGAGACTTTTCACACCTCAATCTCTTTGAAATTGAACTTACGGGATATGCCTTCCCTGCAATCCACCTCAGTGCCTGCGATCTCCGTCAGGCTCGTCTGGGACGAGCCGACCTCCGTCGCGCCACCTTGGAGGAAACCGACTTGAGCGAAGCCCTGCTCTGGGGCACTAACCTATCCGATGCCAACTTACAGGCCGTAATCATGCGTGAGGCCGACCTCAGCGGGGCCCAGCTCATGCAGGCCAACCTCTCCCGTGCCTGTTTGCTCAAGGCCTGTCTCTCTGGCGTTAACCTCAGCGCTGCCAATTTGTCCCAGGCCCTCATGATTGAAGTGGATCTCCGCCCCACCCTCGATCAACGCACTGATCTTGGGCGAGCCGACCTCAGCTTTGCTGATTTAAGTTACGCGAACCTGAGTGGCGCCTCACTCTGCGCTGCCAATCTGAGTCATGCCAAGCTCTGTCGTTGCCATGCCAATCTTTCCAGTTGGCAGGGCAACCTTCCCACGGACTTTACCGGGGCTGATTTAAGCAAGGCTGACCTTAGCTTTGCTGATTTACGCGGGGCGATTCTCAAAGAGGCAAATTTGCAAGGGGCCGATCTCACCGGCACCCTCCTGGAGGACGCGATTCTGACCGGGGCCCTTCTGCCAGAGGGCAATGGGGCCTAACGAATCGTGCCTCGACTGGTTTCCACATCAATGGGCTTGAGCCAGTAAAGGTAGATCAGATCCCAGATCATGCCCGCCATCAATGTTCCCTTGAGCATCAGCTTCACTCCCCAAAACCTGGGCTGCTGCGCCAGGGCTTTGAGGGCTTGGTTCCGCCTAGAGCAGCGCGATAAGCGCCGGAAAAATTGAGGATGGTCGACGTTGAGCTTGATGGGAAAGCAGCGGGCGGCCGTGTCATTGGTTTGGCGGATGACCTCGCGATCAAAGGCTTCGGCCTCCAGACCCAGCAAATCATAAAACTTGGCCCGCTCCTCCACCGTCATGGTGTGGGTGGCAAATACCGACAGAAGAAAGAATCGGCTCCAGAGTCTTCCGCCCAAGGACTTCCACATCTTCGGCTGCGATCGCAGCAGGGCCTTGAAAATATCGCCATGGCGGTTTTCATCCTGACACCAGCTTTCAAAATAATTGAACAGGGGATAGAAGCGATTTTCCGGGTGACATTGCAGATGGCGATGAATCAGGATGTAGCGCCAGTAGCCAATTTTTTCGGAGAGATAGACCGCATAGATAATCCATTCCACCGGAAAAAAGGTATAGGTGCGTCGCTTCGTTAGGGCTCCTAAGTCCAGGGAAAGCTTAAAATCTCCCATTGCCTTGTTCAGAAATCCCGCATGGCGGGCTTCGTCGCGGGCCATGAGGTGAAAAATTTCGGCCAGCAGGGGGTTTTTATCCTTAAGCTTCCGCGATAGCTCTTTAAACAGCAGAAAACCAGAAAATTCCGAGACGCAGGACCGCTCTAGGTAATCCAGGAAGGCCTGCCGATCTTCCCCCGTAATGTGATCCCAGGATCGTTTGAATTCCTCATTGCGTACAAAGTGGAAGCGATTATAGTCGGCTCTCATTTCCGCCAGCATGGCCTGCAGCTCGGATTCTTGGGGCGACCAGTCCATGGCTGCGGCCTTGGCAAAGTCTGTGGTGTAAAACCGCGGCGTCAGCAAATTTTCTTCAACCTGGGTCTTGGTCTGCTCAGGGGCTAGGGAAGTGGGGGGCATGAATACCTGTCCTATCGCTATATCAATCTACAGTTATTAAACACTAAATTCTCTGTTCCAGTAACTATGCCCGTGAACTCCATAGGATTTAGCCATCTAAACCATTCTTTGGATCCCTGGTAGATTCTCCTTCGAAAGTAGGGGTTAGAAGACTTTTGAGTGCTTTTCTTCCCAATCCATTCCCTGGCCTTACCCCGATTTAGGATTGTGAATTTTTGCGACAGGGTGATCAACTCTTTAAGTATCGCTATACGGTTATGTGGTTGACGCTTTAATTATCGGAGTCTGATGTCCATGCTTGAGTCTGCTCAGTCCCCCGTGTCTGCCCTGGGTTCGGATCCGGGGACCCATCGGAAAGGGGATCAATTCTCTGCTTCTGCCATTCCCCAGAATTCCCGCCAGCGCGTGAAGCAATGGATGCAGCAAATTCAGGATCAAATCTGTGATGCGCTGGAGCAACTGGATGGATCTGCACATTTTCAGGAGGAGGTGTGGCAGCGGCCCGGCGGCGGCGAGGGGCGCACGCGGGTAATCCGTAACGGCCGCGTCTTTGAGCAGGGCGGCGTTAACTATTCGGAGGTCTGGGGCGAAACCTTGCCCCCCAGTATCTTGACCCAATGCCCAGAGGCGGCGGGGCAGCCGTTTTTTGGCACCGGAACATCCCTGGTTCTGCATCCGCGCAATCCCTATGTGCCCACGGTGCATCTTAACTATCGCTATTTTGAAGCGGGCCCGGTTTGGTGGTTTGGGGGCGGAGCTGACCTGACGCCCTACTATCCCTACGCCGAGGATGCATTTCACTTTCATCACACCCTCAAGCAGGCCTGTGATGCGGCTCATCCGGACTACTACCGCGTTTTCAAAGCCTGGTGCGATGAATATTTCTATCTCAAGCACCGTCAGGAGCAGCGAGGCATTGGGGGGATTTTCTTCGATTACCAAAGCGATCGCGGCTTGATCTATGGCGGTGCAGAGGCGGCGAGCGAAGCGGCTCGCTTGAGTCAGCAGATTGGGCCGGTCAGTCGAGACTGGGAGAGCCTGTTTAGCTTTGTGCAGGGCTGCGGAGAGGCATTTTTGCCGGCCTATCTGCCCATTGCCGAACAGCGCTGCCATCAGCCCTACGGCGATCGCGAGCGAGAATTTCAGCGCTATCGACGCGGCCGCTATGTGGAATTTAATCTGGTCTACGATCGCGGCACCATTTTTGGGCTGCAAACCCAGGGGCGGACCGAGTCCATTTTGATGTCATTGCCGCCGGATGTGCGCTGGGAGTATGACTACAGTCCGGAACCAGGCACCCCCGAGGCCCAACTCTACGAGGTATTTCTCAGGCCCCAGGACTGGGTGAATTGGCCGGTGGAGCAGCAGATCCGCTTTCGGCTGCACCGTGAGATCGAGGAGTTTTACCAAAAGCTAGGGAATGAGCTGGCGATGGCTCACCTGCCGGAGTCGAAGACGGCTAAGTTGGCTCAGACTCTGTTGCGATCGCGCCATGACAGCTTAAAGTATTGGGTTTCTGCGGAAGAAGTGGCTGATTTTCAGAGAATTTATCCTGATTAGCAGTAACAGACCCCAAGCCCCTGCAGATCAAGGGTGAAGCGCTGAGTCCTCAGAATGAAGGTATCCCTAAGGCATCCCTCCTCGGTTTTGCCTCAATGTCGGTTGCACTGGGGCAATCATGGAGGCACAGGGCATGAAATAATTTTTTATTCCCTAAATTCCGTATTTACGCTGATCCAACCCCTTCCTTTTCCCCTTATTGTGACAAGCAACGAAACGAGGTTTTGTTCAAGGTTCAGTACTGATCCATTTTTCAGTGAGGGATGACTCATGATGAATTCACAAGACGTTAACCCAGTAGCCTGCTCCCATAAGGGTGAAGCCGATCTCATTGCTGGCATCTCCTGGTTCTACGCCCATTTCATCACCGGTGATATTGATGAGCACGAGTTTTCAGATCTCGTGGATTTGCATATCGAACTGAATCACGCGGCTGCTTAATCCGCCAATTGCCGAGGCGACAACCAGACGCGTGGGTGCAGCCCGTAGGATCGTCATTGCCACCTTAACCCGTCGCAGCACCTGTGACGGGCTTATCCTTCGGCTCGCTTAGAATTTCCCAGGTGCCCCCTTTTTGTGCGCTTGACAGAACACCTGCACCCTTGGGGTTGACCAGGGATCTAGAGGGCGCAGACACCTCTCGGGTGTAACGGTGATAGAATCCTCTAGGCGCAACGGGATTTTCTAAGCATGAGCGATCGCATTTTGTTCTGGCACCGCCGTGACCTGCGCCTTGCCGATAATCTGGGGTTGACGGCGGCCTGCCAACGAACCCGCCAAGTCACCGGCGTTTTTTGCCTGGACCCGGCGATCTTGAATCGAGAGGACCTGGCTCCGGCCCGACTGGTCTTTCTGCTGGACTCCCTGCGAGAACTGCAAGCAGGCTATGCCCGCCTCGGAAGCGATCTGTTAATCCTGCACCAGTCCCCCGTCACCGGACTTCCTGCCTTGGCCAAGGCCCTCAAGGTGCGATCTGTTTTCTGGAACCAGGATGTGGAACCCTATGGACGCCGACGCGATGAACAAGTAGCCGCAGGGCTCAAGGAACAGGGCATTGCCGTTCAGCAAATCTGGGATCAACTTTTGCACCCGCCGGGCACCATCTTGACGGGAAGTGGATCTCCCTATACGGTCTATGGCCCTTTTTGGAAAAACTGGCGCGCCCAACCCAAGCAGGATCCGGTCCCGGCCCCTCCAGCTCTCCAAGGCCACACCGAGACAGAAGAGACGCTAGGAACCATTGCCCTGCCCGATCCCCAGACCTTCCAGGTGATCTGGACCAATCCCTTGGAAATTCCTGTGGGAGAAGCCGCCGCACGGCAGCAGCTGGATCAATTTTGTCAAGGGACTACCATTGGCCAGTACGATGAAGATCGCAACTATCCCGCTCGGCCTGGAACCTCACGCCTCAGTGCAGCCCTGAAGTTTGGCACCCTTGGGATTCGCACGGTTTGGCGCCAGGCCGAACAGGTGCTGGTCCGCTGCCGCAGTGATGAGGAGCGTAACGGCGTCGAAGTTTGGCAAAAGGAACTAGCCTGGCGCGAGTTTTATCAGCATGTGCTCTACTTTTTTCCAGCCTTAGCTGATGGTCCCTACCGTCCCGTCTGGAAAGGATTTCCCTGGCGTGAGAATCGAGATCAGTTTGCAGCCTGGTGCGCGGGGATGACCGGCTATCCCATCGTAGATGCTGCCATGCGCCAGCTCAATCAAACCGGCTGGATGCACAACCGCTGCCGGATGATTGTGGCCAGCTTTCTGACTAAGGATTTGATTTTAAACTGGCAATGGGGTGAGAAATATTTTATGCAGCAGCTCTGCGATGGGGACTTGGCGGCCAACAACGGTGGATGGCAATGGAGTGCGTCCAGCGGCATGGATCCAAAACCCTTGCGTATTTTTAATCCAGCCAGTCAGGCTCAAAAATTCGACCCGGAAGCAGACTACATTCGCCAGTGGATTCCTGAACTGAAATCCGTTGACAGCGAGCGACTGGTGAAGGGGAACCTTCCGAAGGCAGTGCGCGATCGCGTTGGATATCCCGATCCCATTGTGAATCACCAGCAGCAGCAGCAAACCTTTAAGAGGCTCTACCAGCAGCAAAAAAACGCGATCAATCCCAAATAGACGGATCCTCGATCTCTTAGGCTCTTGCGCCTAGAGGATCCTAGCGCACACCCGGTCACTCAGAAAACAGATCCTCCCTGAGATCTGGAAAAGATCGCTGCTCCGCCATCAGAATTAGGTGAGAGAGATGACAAGATCGAAGCATCTCCTCTGCAGTTTGAAACCGCCGCTGAGGTAGCTTTTCTAAAGCCTTCATTACCAGCGTTTGTAGATGTAGCGGCAGATTTTTAGGAGGTGAAATAGGCTTTGTTAAATGATTCTGGGCAAGCTGGTTGGGCGATCCCAGAAAAGGACGATCACCCGTGAAAGTTTCATACATAATAATGCCCAAGGCATAGAGATCGACTGTCTTAGAATAGGAACCATAGAATCGTTCAGGAGCCATGTAGGCAGGAGATCCTAATCCTTGGTGATCGCCTATATTCTCTCGAAAAGTAACATCAGTGCGTACGCTTCCAAAATCTCCAATCTTCGCAACCTTGCGATCAACCGCATCACTAAGAAAGATGTTCTCAGGCTTGAGATCGCAATGAAAAACATCAACGCAATGAAGATAGTGTAGTCCCTGGAGAATATCAATCATGAGCTCCAGCTTGGTCAGAAGCGATAGGGGCTCTGGACTCGCGATGACATCTCGAAGCGTACCTCCATCGCAATATTCCATAATAATATAGCGTGTGGCGGGGCCATACTCGACCCCAACCAAGCTCAGTAAGTTCGGATGCTGTAAACGAGATAAGACTTGTATTTCGCGGATGAAATCACGGGTCGAAAAATGATTGAGGCTGAGCTCTTTGATTGCGACGACTTGTCCCGTAGCTAAATCCTGACCCCGAAACACCTGACCATACTGCCCCCGGCCTATCACTTCGAGAACTTTATATCGCGCTAATAGCATGGGAAACATCCCAAAGATAAAGGTATCGTTTCCTCCTTGGAGATCTTTTAGACCTCTAGATATCAGCACTCAAGAGATCCATCGCTGAGATCAGCACTGCTTTAGGGCAAAGGAGAGAAATACCTGGTGGTTACTCATTAACTGAGCATGAATTCCAGGATTAGACTGTAAAAGGAAACTAAGTCTGCTGCTATTCACCAAATAGAACGTTAACGCTCGCATACCTTGCGTTTTCTGAAGAAGGTGAGCTGGTAGACTTCGGCGAATCTGAAAAGGAATCCAGGCTATGAATGCTAGCGGCTTTATCTTTGGCCTGTTGATAATTGCCCAGATCACCTGCTTCAAAAAAGTATTTTGCGGCCAAGTTCAAATCAATCAAGGCAGATTGCTTTTGGCCAATAGCAAGTTTTACGTTTCCTCGACGAAAATAAGCCCACGCATAGCTAGGAGACATTTCAATAGCTTGAGTAAAGTCTGAAATTGCAGACTTAAAATGTCCTAGATAATCTTGATTAACACCCCGATTAAAATACATCTCTGCCGAAGCTGAGTTTTGGTCTAGATTCCCCGCGGCAATAATCTCCTTGAGGGTATCCAGCGTTCTCTCGAAATGCTCAAGTTTTTCCGGAAGATTATCCGGGAGCCTAGAGTTCACCCTCTCCTGAAATCCAAGATATTCTTGCTCGTTGCGCTCAACGTTACCTTTGATTCCACGCAGCTCCGTTTGGTTTTCGTGAGCCTCAAGCTGTAGTTTCTCTAAATGAAGCTGATTATGGTGAGATAATGAATCCACCCTTTCAATTTGGTCGCTTAACGTAGACCCCAGCCTATGGCGGTTGAATAACTGCAGTACAAACATGAGCGACAGCGGAAGAGTAGCCAGCGCAGCTTGCTGAGTTACGAGGGAGGCTATTGTACCCCCTACAATACCAACGTAGGAGACGCTATCAATTACGAGGGGCAGCTTAGAAGACGGTTTATCCTTGAGATTAGGTGATATCTTAGTCATTTATTTATCTCCAAAGTATAGAAAAATGGCCCTTGCAATCAGCCGATCAGAGATTGACTCACAGCCAAAGCGGATTTTATCGTTTCAAATTCCGTTGTGCTTAGACGTTGTTCCAGCACTCGTCGTTCAGCTTGGCAAAGAATACTCGATAATCTTTCTACCCGCTGTGCCTTCATGATAGTGCTGAGCCAAATTAATAGACCATCCCGAAGGCGGTCAATATCAGCAATCAGTAGGCTAGCCGCAATATGGCGTAACAAGAACTTGCGATCGCGTCGACCGACCGCCTGCATGTCCTGATTGTCTCGATAGAAGGCATGAGCATCAATCTCTATAGCTGTAGCTTGTATGTCATCGAGCAGAGACTCTTCCTCATTTCGAATTTTTTCGTAGGTCTTAATTCGATTCTGAGCAGACTCAATAAAGACATGGATAAAATCAAGCTCAGACTCTGTGGCATATCGCCCCTCAGTTTCAAGGGCCAATTGCTTAAACTGCTTTAGCATGGTACTTCAATCACTATTTGGGTAAAATGTCTACGTTAGATATTAGAGGCTTGATTGAGATAATCCGTAAACTTGTCTCGAACATTACCTAACTGACTAATCATCGATCGGGTGATAAGCTTGCGTTTTTCCACAAGAATCTCCCCCGACACTGGATGTAGAATGTCCTCTTCTGCCCGTTGCCCAATCATAGATTCAAAATTTGTGCTTTCAGTAACGTACAAACCTGAGGGAACTTGAACAACAACCCCGTCTCCCTGAATGAGGGCTTGGCAGGCAAGGCGAGATTCAGCATTACAACTGGTTACAACGCCTAAGGTTCGCTTCTCTCGGGAACTTAGGGGTGACAAGTTGTCCATACCTTCCCGTACAAAGACATGGCACGTTGCACACAAGCCGCGACCTCCACATCCTTGAACCATCTGAATATTTTCATTATTTAGCGCAGTTAGAAGGTTCGCGTTAGTCGCAACAGCAGACTCAACCCCAATGGGCTCAAGGATAACTAGTTTACTCATGGGTAGCGAATAATCATTTGATATTGAGATTTCCTTAAGTAGATCAAGAGTAAGTTCATCACACTTGATTTGGGCATAACCGTTCCATAATCGTGTGGTAGTTGTAGCCCTCCTCAACCAAGCTTGCAATAGTTTTGGCCTTTTCAGCTACCGACACTATAAAGTAATAACTATCTTGGTCTGTTGATGCTCCCGAGACTTGGACCGCCTGAAGATCTTGACCCGCCAACTGACTGAAGAATCCACCAAAGAATCCAATTTCTATATCACAAGATACAGAATCTTGTTGAAGAAGATAGGTTTCTGAAACTGCTCCCTGCACTTCCAAAACAATGAGTCCGTACTGATAGCCGTCAAACCTGATTTTTATTTTTCCCCATCCAAGGGTTGACCAGCATTGCTGAAAGCACTGCACAAACTGGAGCATGGTCAAATCCCTAAGCGGAGTTTGATAATATTCACCCACTTCTTCTAGAAATCGGCGATAGAATGACTTCCCCCACCACCGACCACATTGTTGTTGAATAAGCGATTTAGCAGGCCCGACTTCATCATCTAGGGTTCGGTCTATGGCTTTAAAGAGAGTATCCGGGAGAGCTAGCAACCGCGATCCCATACGAGTTTCCAGTAAGCCCAGTTCAATCTCGCCATGAATGTAGGTGGCGGGTGCAAAGGGATTCCCTTTTAGTGGAGGAGCTTTGAGTAATTCAGCGACATCAATCATATCTGAGCCTCTTAATATAACCTATTGGACATATAGCCTATTGGATAACAGTGACTGGCTAGAGTTGGCAAATAGAGATTCATCTAACCGCTGTAGATAAGGTTGAATAGCAGGAACTAGATCCTTCGATAAAACTTCAAGAACAACCTCATTTAAAGTCTCAAATATCAACCGATCTAGAAACTGTACTTTACGCATCTGAACTATTTCCTTAAACCATCCATTCAGCTGCTGATCTAGATAGTCGATATTACTCATTAGCATTGCCATGGAGCAGTAGCGAAGCAAGGACATCCACTGAAGAATCGATTCACCAAGATCTATGCTGTCTTCGTGTGGATGTTCATTTTGAACTTCATCAGCAATAATATGAAAAATATGCATTTCTTGATCCCTGAGTCGCTTATATGCTGTCAGAGACCTTTCCAGGTTTGAAATACAGTCACTATACTGGTTAATCTCCTGGGAAGATAAATACCGATCTTCTGCCTGATACAGAAATTGTTCAAGTTGAGTATGCATAAAAATCTAAAATAAATCTGAAAGATCTTGAAGGTTAAATTGCTGAGTAGAAGTTTGAAGTTCCGCTTGAGGCGTCTCAGTCATTGACTGCGCCCCGCCAGAAAAAGGCCGATGCCAGCTAAAAGCCTGTAAGCAGTCTCCGAGACTATCTGACCAAGAGAAGACTTTTTGGCCCGAACTTTTATCTCCCAAAGCAGTCTCTAGCCATAGACCTAGAGCAAAAAACTCAGCCACTGTTTGGGTATGCCAAGGCAAATTTCTGGAATCTTCTTGGCTTTGCTCAATAAGGCCATGTCCCTGCCAATTGATGCGACGAAAAAAATCCTGTACTGTAAAGGAATGCCATGTTGATATTGTCATCACTTCAGATACTCTCCGCTCACTAGGCGTTTTTCAATATCTCTAGCAGTGGCACCCTCATTCTGCCAAAATGTGGCTGCATCAATCTTCTCTTTGCGACCCAGCAAAAATCGACAATAGGTTTCTCCCATCGCATAGCACTGAATTTCGATGCAGCCCAAGTCTTTGTTCACAATCTTGCTAAAGAAGCCTGCAAACAGTCCGGCATAAAGATGGCATACAGGTTTACCCACATCACCCAAAGTTCTAGCAACTGCAGAGTCAAAAATGTTGACAAACATAAATCCGTTTCTTTGATCACTGAGGTCAATTTCCCAGTTGCCCCATCCTTGACTTGTAAAAGGCCACCACCAAGCCTCGAATAAAAAAGAAGGATGAGTTTCTTGGATTGAGACTTTATATTCAGTTTCAAACCAGCTCTTAAATAATTCAGTGTCTTGATATCCCCACTCTCGACCAATATTGTAAAGCAATACCGTTGAGGCACTACCCACTTCTTTTTCAAGTCCTTCAATCAATGCTACGATGAAATCTTCTGTAGCTATGATGTTTCTTGCACCATTCCAATCTGTAATCGTTCCACTCTGAGGATTATGCTGAAAGAAATCTTCAAACTTATAATGATTTTTTTTGTGCGGATATCGCTGCTTTAGAGAATGAAAGCTATCTTGAAATTCAATATGTTCATTTATTTTATTTGGGGTTGATACAATCACTCTTATAACTCCTTGGGGTAATCACAAACTATCATTGCCGTAGCTTGTCTAGTAAAACAAGAGGCCTTTACCTCTATTTAGCCTTGCCTCTGTTGTAAATTGTTATTCATTGTTAATAAAAATAGGCATGAGTATTAACCAGAATAGAAAGGAATTCGTTCTCTAGCCAGAAATCTTGAAAAATTTATTCCTGAGGAAGTGCTTAAATATTCAGTCATGAAAGCTGTACTTCTATATTGCCCAAAATTAGTAATTTAAATCCATTAGACTCCTAAAATTTTTTGCTCACACTCTCCATGGAATCTATCCATTCACTGCCTTTCCTTTCTCCACTATTTTGAGGCTCCAACACAATGGGTAATCTGATTTCAACTTCTGTAAAATTGTTGTCACAGCGGATTTCAAAACATCCTTGATGAATTTCTGCAAGTCTCTTTGCAATAGGTAGTCCTAACCCGATATAGCTCTGTCCTTGCAATCGATGGCTCAGAGGTTTGCAAGTTGCTATGGCATTCACTTGAGTACCAGAAAGACCTTGACCTTGATCAGAAATTAGGATTTTTAAATCTCCAGAGTCAACAGAACTTTTTACTTGAACGATGCTTCCAGGAGACGAAAATTTAAAGGCATTATCCAAAACTTCTTCAATAATCTTTACGAAATTTGCCTCCAAAATTTGGATTTTTGCCGATTGAAGATCTAGAAGCAAATCTTCACTTCTCTGAGCTTCAAGTGCCTTTATACTAGAGATTTCACGAATCACCCGCGAAGTTTCTATAGTGCTCCAGCCTTTAATGGCCTTTGCCTGCTCAGAATCATGCCTAGCGATTTCTAATAAGGAATAAAATAAGAAATTTTGAATAATTCTCTCTAGCTGTACACTGGAGTCTATACATTCCTGTAGTTTTTCCCTCATCGGCAGAGGCAGTATAATATCGGTAGTCCCCTCAAGCTGCTCAAGAAATAGTCGCACATTTCCTAGTGGAACCAAGAGTTCTGCAGGTAGCGAGCTCGTAATACTATTTCGAATGTTATTGACCTTTTTTCGAAATTTTTTCTGGATCTTAGCGTTCTTATCCAAGCGAGAGAATACACTTTCAAGAAGTTCATCCCTGTTAAACGGCTTGGCTAAATAGTCGTCTGCACCTAGGTTCATGGCTAACCGGATATCGTCCCGTTCCGCTTTTGCCGTGAGAAAAATAAAGGGAATGGTATTGGTTCTAGGATCCTCGCCTAACTCCATCTGAACCTCATAACCATTCAGGACGGGCATCATAATATCACAAAAAATTAGGTCAGGAAGAAACTCCCGGGCTAGTCTAACTCCAACCTCTCCATTCTCAGCTTCAATAGTCTTAAATCCCTCAAATTCTAGGATTTTAAGAATATTTGCACGAACGGATTGTTCGTCTTCGATAACTAGAATTTGTTTCATCTACAGGTCCTTTACTCAATTATGCGCTCAAATCGATATGAGTGAACTGGGCAGTTCTGAATACATCTGGGCTATGCCAATACTGATAACTGGAGCGGTAAAATCACTGTAAAGGTTGATCCTAAACCTACCTGGCTTTGCACCATTACGCTTCCCTGATGAATTTCCACGAGTCGTTTAACAATTGAAAGGCCAAGCCCAGTCCCTGCTATACTTCCCACATTTTCTGCTCTGAAGAATGACTGAAAAATTTGCTGAAGTGAATCTTCGGGTATGCCGATTCCAGAGTCTTGAATAGAGAATTGGACAGAATCTTCACGGAAAGCCACTTTAAAATTTATTGTGCCCCCTTGGGGAGTATACTTAACAGCGTTTGCGATCAAGTTAGAAAAGATGTGTCGGAGTATCTTCTCATCCATTTCGACAGGTGGCATCGCTCTATCCCCAAATTCAAGGGAAAGGCAGTGCGATGTTTTTATGTTTTGCCGAAATTCCTGAACTAGCTCACGACAGAAGTCAATCAGGTCAAGAGATTTTGGGTTGAAGGAAGTTTTTCCAGCTTCTGACTGACTCATTAGTAGGACATCGTTCAACAGACTGGTCATCCGTTGAACAGCTGTTCTAATTTGTCCAAATAAGGCCTGTTTATCCTCTGGGTCTGAGCAGTGATCATAGTATTCCAGCAAATCTACCGAAGAGAGAATTGTGGTAAGCGGCGTCCGATATTCATGGGAGACCATAGATACAAATCGGGTCTTTAGCTCATTCAGTTCTCTTTCTCGATTCAGGCTCTTCAGGATTTCCTCTTCTGCATTTTTACTTTTACTGATATCAATAATGTAGGCGATTACACCGACCGGCTTTCCCTGATCGTTGTTTAAGGTAGAAAGTGACAGACGAGCAGGAAAAATATGGTTATGAATAGTCTTTAAAGATAGTTCAAGTTCATACTGACCATGAGTGAGGAGAGGTGGAAGAATGACCTGGTCAAATTCAAGCTGATCCTCGTCGGCCATTAGCTCTGAGAAAGATTTCCCAAGGATATGCTCTGACAGATATCCGAACTGCTTGACGGCACCACAATTCCATCGGTTAATCTGACCCGATAGATTTAAGATTAAAACCGAGTCATGAATTTGGTCTATAATTTGAGCCTGGCTCTGTAGGAGTAGTTCAAACTCTTTACGTTCCGTTATATCCCGTTGAATGGAGATCCAATGGGTGACCTCACCCTCCTCATTGCAAAGGGGGGTAATACTAATTTCACCCCAAAACTCTGTTCCCTCCTTCGTATAGTTCAACAGCTCCACTTGAATAGGTTGCCATGACTCTAAAGCCTTGCGGATTCTGCTGCGAGCTTCGCAGTCGGTCTTTGGGCCTTGTAAAATCCGTGGCGTTTGACCCACTATTTCATCCCTTGAATAGCCAGTCATTCGGGTAAAAGCTTGATTGACATAGATAATCTCGGGTCCAGGGAGATCAAAGGGTTCAGCTTTAGTAATGACTACTGCATCATTAGCGTTAATGGCAACCGATTCTAAGAGCCGAAGCTGCTCCTCTGCTTGCGTTCGATGCCAATTCGCTAGTTTTGCACGAATTTTATCCATTGCAGGATAATTTCGTTCTGTAATCTCGTAGCAAACTGAGAAATATTGAGAAGGATCTCCTGTCTCTCCGAGTATGGGAATAATTACTGTATCAACCCAGTATAAGGAGCTGTCTTTTGCTCGATTTTGGATCTCACCTTTCCAGACATTGCCTTGAGAAATTGTCTGCCACAACTGTTGAAAGAATATCCTTGGGTGATAGCCCGAGTTTACGATACTATGGTTTTTCCCCAACAGCTCATAAGGTGCATACTTAGAAATTTGACAGAATCTATCGTTGACATAGGTAATGTAACCTCTAGCATCGGTAATTGCGATAGCTGCAAACTGATCCAGAGCGTATTTGATATTTGCAATTTCTCGTTTTAGGTTTTCATTTTGATTGCTCAAGCTTTGGTAAAGATGGCTTAACCCTAACTGATACTCAATTCTAGATATTGTTTCAGAAATAATAACTGGCTTAGATAAATAATCCGCAGCGCCAACATTAAAAGCCTGGACCTTATTTTGAGGATCCTCTAGGGAACTGATAAATATAATTGGGATATGCTGTAAACCTGGGATCGCCTTTATTGCTTCACAAACTGTATAACCATCCATGTCAGGAAGAAGAATATCCAGCAAGACTAGATCTGGCTTCTTTGTACAGGCAGACTGTATGGCTATTTCTCCTGAGAGCGCCATGCAAACTTCATAGCCTTGGAGGGAGAGAATTTTATTCAGGACGGCTAAGTTTTCGGGAATATCGTCAACGACTAATATACTTGCCTTTGTGGGCTCTGCCAGGTTTTTATACATTATAAATAAATCTATCTTTCAAAGGGTTAGTGACCGCATATAGATCTCAACAGATAAGCTAATCAGCAGTATACAAAACAGCTTTCGACTAAAAAGACTACTCTTAAGTCACCAAATAATTATTAAAAATATAGATTCTTTCTGGCAACAGTAGGATGCTAATCTAGTTAAAATTTTGATCCGTTTATTAAACTAATCTAGCCCTAAAAAGGACTAGGAAGGCTTTGGTAAACTAGATCATGTGATCCCTACCATTAGTGGATTATGGTTCAATTTTTTGTGATTTTTTGCTTGAGGACTGCAATATCTACCTACTTAAGGCATGCTTGGCTAGATATCCAGTTTTATATAAAACCAGTTGAATTCAGATTTTTAACTATGGAATGTTCCACCATGCTAATCTTGATCTGTATAGCCCAGTACGTATAAAATTTTGAGTTCGATTTTCTCGGATTCCCGTGGAAGCTTTTGCTTACAATAAACTTGATAAGTATTCACTAGTGATTCTAACTGTTTTGC
This sequence comes from Lyngbya confervoides BDU141951, assembly GCF_000817775.3. Classification (GTDB taxonomy): domain Bacteria; phylum Cyanobacteriota; class Cyanobacteriia; order Thermosynechococcales; family Thermosynechococcaceae; genus Lyngbya; species Lyngbya confervoides. The sequence goes on along the minus strand of NZ_JTHE03000079.1, from coordinate 58,832 downwards.
ACAAATTAGTTGATCTTCAGGTTTATAATGCAACCGTTCAAGCAGCTGATCAATTTGAATTTTTTTTGCATTGATCTCAGGTTTTCCTAACTGTTTTTGGTTAATCCTGTCTTCATATTTTATCAGTATTTTTCTTATCCAATATTTCGTCATTAACGGTATTTCTGGACTCTTAATCATGACAAGCTGTCCTCTCAATCCTTTAAATGCATATACTTAAATGAGCAAATCCCCAAATAAACTTTCTTCTTGTCCCGTGACTGCGCCTTCTCCGTGCAGGTAGTCGGAAGTATAAATCGATATGATTTTTCTATACTTCTCATTAATTCCTTCCTTTTCAAATCGTTCTGGCATATCATTGACAACGCCATAGCAGAGTTTCATAAAGCTCTGTGTCCATTTTCTCAAGGCTAAAATCCCTAAGGGATTGATAGAGTCACTAGGCTGACCTGAGTAGCTGATTTCAGCAGAATATCTAATCGTAAAGCTGCTGAGGTATTTATCTTCTGGCTTTGCGAGATTCCAGTAATTGGAAGTGATTTTTGTACCCAAGTAGCGAGCCACAAACCTGCTCAGATCGTTCAATGCTGTGAGTACTTCATCGATAGAAAGATTTTCCTGCGTAAAATCTGAATCTCTTTCATTTGATTTTCCATTAGATTTTCCATTAGATTTATCGCTTGCTATTCTCTCTCTCGTTTCAGTGCCTACATGCTGTCCCAGTATCGAACGTTTGGTTGAGAGTTCCTGAAAATACTGAAGTGACAAAGCGATATCCTCACGAAGCTTTCTTTGTAGTTGCTTCGCTCGGAATGACTTAATGACATTATTTTCATGTAATACCAAGGTTAGGAAATCATGTTTCTCATCTAATGGGTACAGATAAAGATAGTAGTTGGAGATAGGCATCTCAACGGGATCGCCATCTACAGAAATTTTATCCGTTGTTAATAGAATCTCTTTCAAGCGCCCCATCAAGCGTATTTTCTCTGAACAGCTATTGAGCTGGTTATCAAGAAAAAGATACTTCGGTTTTTTGTCTTGACAAAGTGCTACTCCTAAAACGACGGGTATTTCGAGGTAACTCCTTAAGTAAGAATCAAGATGCATATCTTTAAAGCCAAATAGCTTTTAATGGTTATAATTCGTGTTTATAGCCTGAAATGGCGGCTATTCGGTTATCCAGACTGTTTTTATACAATCATCTCTTTTTATAGTCGGCTTAAAAGGCTTGACAGTTTGTTTAATCTAGAAATATGGCTTTGTTGCATAATGACTCTACTTTTCGCCTGAAAGCCTAGTTTTGCAACGGTTTCTTAATCAAGCAGCTCAATTGACGATCCTTGATATACGGAGATTCCAGGTATTCATGCAATAAAGCCCTAAAGTATAAGTTTTCTCCTTTCTTCCAAACGCCAATCTTTACTCCTCAAGTGCGGGTCTAAGCAATCAATCGCCAAAATGATGTCTAGGGTCGGAGGAGGTTCTAGCGGTCTGTGGATTCCTATTGTCAATAGGTTGGAAATTCCTTCTCTTCCCCGTATTTTTCCGGTTTATCTTGTACTATTCGGGAATTGCAGGGGAAAACAGTCAACTGTAGTAGTTAATCCTGCTACCTTCCTTACAGGACGGCGGGCAATGGGGCAATCGCAATTAATTATGCTGGATTTCGTTGCCTTGCTTGATTTGACTGAAGAAGCCTGAGTTCTCAGAGTTCAAATCTACATACTGCCCGAACAAGTCTTTTGCCAGCTCTTTTGAGCCATGCGGCAGAGAGTCGGGATTGGAACGGCTGACTTTCCCAAGGTGCCTTTGGGGGTCCTTTTGGTGTTTCATTTTAGATCTTCAACACAGGTTTTATTTAAAGTTCCCTGATGCGCTGTATATTTACGTCCACTAGCCCCGATTTATATTAAGAAAAGTGAACCCTCAGGCCTCACCTAGCCGACTTAAAATGAAAGACTGTACACTCCCGTGATTCATCATAAAGGTGTGCAGCGTTTGAATCTGCACCGGGCGATCGCCCGCGTGAATTTTAGTTTCCGAGAGCGCAACGATGCCATCATTGGGCTCAGCGCCAAAGGGACTCAGCCATAGTTGAGGGCCTGCCGTACCGGCAATAATTGTGTAGGGAACCGGTGGCGGGGCCAGATGCCGATAGAATTCAGCACTGGCAAGATTGGCCCCGCACTCGGCGGCAAACCACTGAAAGAGTGGAATGGGCTGGGCGATCGCCGCTAGGCGCGGAGACTGATTCGGCGTCCCCAGCATAATAATATGCTCAGGTCTAGGGCCACTCCAGTCCTGGAGAGCTGATCGGCTCAGAACCCCCCCCAAGGAATGGGCCACGATGGCATAGGGACCCGTGTCAGCAATCTGCACCATCTCCTGCCGTAAGCGGATCACAATGTCGCCATAGGAATGTTGCCAGGCGGCATAGCCAAAGAAATGAGGGAAGTGCCCCCTTCGCCGTAACACCTGACCCACTCCCCCCATGGAGAGCGGGGTACGACCAAGTCCATGGATTAAAAGAACGTTCATGCTGCGGCTTGGGAAGCCCCTGGTCCAATGAGTTCACCCTGGGGTTTAAGTTCACCCTGGGGGTTAAATACATAATAACTGCTCGAAACACAAACAGCCTAAGGGATCCCAGTGACAGCCAAGGATCCTCCTGGTTTCCTCAGAGGAGAGGCCCCCTTGAACTGGGTAGAAAGGAAGTCGGCTAGGCTAGGGGGCGATCCGTCGCCGCAGCAGAGACCTGCCTGCTAATCTGAATATCCTGGGGCTGAAGATCCGGTACCCTTGATCGCTTCGGACGAATCCGAACCAGATAAAATCCACGCTGATCAAAGGGAGAGGTTACCGTTGAAGCTGTAATTTCCTGGGAGAGTACCGGCAGACTGGCCCGGTTGTATCCCGTGAGATAGACCCAATAGTGGGGCAACAGATCGGGCTGCACCTCCACTTGAAGCTGATCGCCCGCCTCCACAAAATCGTATAAAAAGGTGGTATCCGGGTCGCCCACGGGCAAATACTCGCGCTGCACCCAGGCCTGCGGCAGGTACGATCTCAGCCGGAGCATGGGGTAGATGTAATAGTGCAGCGCTCGGTAATACAGGTTGGTGCGCTGGTGCAGGGACTGGTAAACCTGATTGGGATCAGCCGGAACGGCGACCCCCTCAATGGGGTGCTGCCCATCCAGGATCAGGCCGGGCATCGCAGCCTCGGGGCGCAGACCGTAGTAGCGGATTCCCAAAGAATAGCGTCCGGCGGGCAGATCCAGGGTAGCCACATCCTGGGAGTCCAGGGGCTGCAGCCAGCTTAACTGGGTGACCGTTTTAAAGTCTGGATAGCGATAAATGACCATGGTCCAGGACTGGGCACTTCGCCGGGCTGTACCCACCTCAAGGGTGATCTGCTGCTGCAGGGCAAAGGGACCAAGGGTGCCAATGACCCCGTGGGTGTTCCAGCGGGGACCTTTGGTCATCAGCACGGGCAGCGTAATCGGGATGGCTAAGGTGTCCTGGCTCAGCACTCGCCAGGTGGTCGCCCGCTTTGAATTTCGCTGCAGATATTGTTGATAGGCCACGCCAATGATCCACTTATTGAGGTGGAAGAAGATCCAGGAAGCCATTGCCAGAGGCATCTCCCAGAGCAAGCGTCCGGATCTCAGGGATGATGCAGAGGAAGCAGACTGGGTCATGGGGTTGGCTGGGAAGAGGTGAGTCGATCGGCTGCATCAAGGACGCACTGGGCCAGATCAGAGGCGGCATCCAGGGCAATGTTGTGTCCTCCAGGCAAAATAATTCGCTGGGCGTGGGGAAGGGCACTGTGCTGAGCCGCCAGATCCTCGGGACGATTAAAGGTGCTGCGATCGCCATAGACGGCGGTTAGAGGCACGGGAATTTCGCTGAGAATCTTCAGATAGCTCGCTCGCGTCAGGGGTCCCCCCTGCTGAGTCAGGCTCATGCGCGATCGCAAAACCGCGTCCCAGCGCCAGATTAAACCGCTCCCGTGGGGCTTGGTGCCTCGCTCAGCCAGCCGTTGGGCAAAGGGCAGGGATAGGGAAGGAATGGCCTTGCGCAGTCGGTCCACCGCCATGGTCAAGTCCTTCATCACCGTATGCTTGGGTGGGGAGGTGGTGTATTCCAAGAAGGTCTGGATTGCCTCTAGGGCATCCTCCGCCTGGGGCGGACGGGGTAAAACCGGTTCCACCAGAATAAGATGCCGCACCAGCTGGGATCGCAGGCGAGTAAAGATGCCTGCCACCACGGAACCGAGGGAATGCCCAATCACAAACATGGGGCGATCAATCATGCCCTCCACCAGGGTGACGATATCTCCCAAGAAATCCAGCAGATGGTAGCCGCCCCCCGGTCCCACATGGTCCGACTTGCCATGGCCTCTCAGGTCGGGGGCCACCACCCGATAGCCCGCCTCCACCAGCTCCATGGCCACCGGCTCCCAGATTAACCCCTGGTCGAGAATGCCGTGCAGACAGAGAATGGGATCTCCATCCCGAGGACCCCATTCACAAAGACATAGGTCCAGTCCCCGCACATTTAAAACCGATTCTCGCATCGGGGCTGAAGCAGCCGGATCTGGGGCGGGGAGACTCTCCCCGCGGGGGGGACTGACCAGGGCGGGTGTGGGCAGTTCGTAGCCCAACTGCATTGCCAGCTGCTGCGTCTCGGGCCGAAGCGGCTGCGGCAGGTGAATCCGTCGCCATTGATCGGCCAGGGTGGCGTCAATCTGACGATGCTTGAGAAAGTTGGGGTCTCCCACGGACATGGACTGGCGATGCACCCCATCCGTGAGGCGATCGCCCTCATAGGGATGGAGGAGGGTGTCGCGGAAGGGAATCTCCAAAAAGTCACACAGGCCCTTGAGGGCGGTACGGGGATGGGTGACCAGGGTCTCATAGGTGAGGCAATGGAGGCGGTGAGGGTCAATGCGATCGCGAAACTGGAGAATATTTTGGTTGCTCTGGGTCCAAATTTGCTCAGCCACTGAGTAAGGAGACATCCCTGGCGCCCCAATCAGCTTATCCATCCGCAGCTTGACAAAGGATTCAATCATGGCGTAGGGGTGACGCACCAGATGAATGTATTTAGGCTGATCAAAGAGGGCCTCCGCCCGCTGCAGCGTGTCGAGCTGCATGGCATAGGTGGGGGATTTGTCCACCAGGAGGCGATCGCCTGCCAGGGTTTGGAGCTGGCGATAAATCTCGTAGATGGGCGTTTGTTCTTCCTGCCAGCGCTGAATCTGGGCCTGACTCTCTGCGGCACTTAGCTGGCAAAGATCCATTAAGGCCCGCTGCAAGCCTTCCCCCAGATGAGACTCCAAAAGATCCCGTTCCCGCTCAGCCATGGTGCCAAAGGGCAACAGATGCAGCTCTGGGGGAGAAAAAAGGCGATCGTGCCCGGCAAGCATCACCCGCAGCAGCGTTGACCCTGCTCGGGGACTGGAAAGAATCAGAACCGCCCCCGGCAGCTTTTGGGACGGCAGCAGCAGCGAGGTGGATCGCGGGGCCATGGCGCGGGGGATCTCGGCAATCCGGGAGGGGGCCTGGGGCTCAGACGCCTCTGGTGTCAAAGATCCGTGAGTGCTGTGGAACTCTCGGGCCAGATATCGGGCCAGGCTTTCCAGGTGCGGGTGCTCGTAAATTTCTCGGGGATAGACCATCAAATCCAGGTCCTTCTGGATCTGGGCAATGGCGTCCATCACCATCAGAGAGTCTGCCCCCATTTCCATCAGATGATCTTGATCTTGCAGCTGGGCTGCTGGCACCTGCAGGATCCGGGCCAGGGTTTGTTTCAAATACTCCAACAGGACCTGGGCGCTCTGATCGATGGAAAGGCGCTGAAGTTGGTCCAAATCAAGGGGAGATGGGCTTTTGGTGTGTGGCCTGGAGGCCGAATCAAGCACCGCACTGAGGAACGGATGCAGCCCTTGAGTGCCTGGGGCTTGGGATAAGGTGGCCCAGTCCACGATAAAACAGCCAATCTGGGCTGGCACCGTCGATTTTGGATCCCGCGCCGCCCGCAGGAGTAGATCGAGCTGCTGGAAGCCCTGGGTTGGGGTGAGAAACTGCAGGCCAAAGCGCTGGATCGATCGCTGCACCGTGGGCGAGGTCGCCATCCCCGCTTCAGACCAAGGCCCCCAGTTAATGCTCAGCGCTGGCAATCCCTGGCTCTGGCGATAGTGCGCTAGGGCATCCAGACCGGCGTTGGCGGCGCTGTAATGACTTTGCCCTGGGGACCCCAACACAGAGGCCACCGAGGAAAAGCAAACAAAGAAGTCCAGGGAATGGTCCAAACTCAATTCATGTAAGAGCCAGGCGCCCTGCACCTTGGGGGCCATCACCTGTTTCCAATGATCCACCGATAAGTTTAAAAGCGCATGGTCTTCGATCACGCCAGCCGCATGGATGATGCCGAGTAGGGACCGACCCTGGCTAAAAATTTGCCGCCGCAGTTGATCCAGGGTTTGCGCCTGAGCAATGTCGGCCTGAATCACCGTCAGGGCCACCCCTTGCGCCTCTAGCTTGGCTAAGATCCGCTGGGCCTGGGGAGAAGGGGCCGTGCGCCCCACCAGCAGGAGAGCTTGGGCACCCTGGCGAACCAACCACTGGGCCGTCTGTAGTCCCAGTGATCCCAGCCCCCCGGTGATCAGGTACAGTCCTTGCTCGTGGCACAGGGGAAGCTGAGAGGTTAGATCTGTGGGGGGCTTCCAGGGAAGCAAGCGGTCCACATAGCGATCGCCCTGGCGATACACAATGCGCGACTCCGGCTGATGCACGCTGTTGATCTCGGCGACCACCTGGAGCCATTGGGACCGCGGATCCGCCATCTGGATTAAACCGCCCCAGCATTCCGGATGCTCTAGCTGAATGCCTTTACCCAGGCCAGCAAGGGCCGCCAGCCCCAACTGCGCGGGGGGCTCGGAGGCAGGATCAGTGAGCATCCAAAGCCGGGGCTGAGGGGACCGCCAGCCGAGGGCCTCAAGGGCCTGGAGGAGAGCCACCATCGAAAACCCCTGGGCTGTGTCCGGCGCGAGGAGAGTCGCTGGGGATAAGGAACTGGCCTCAAGAATTCCCAGCAGCGGCACGGTGCGATCCAGGCCGCGCAGATCCGCGATCCAATCCTCGCGGCCTCGATTCCCAGAACCGGGGCAAAACTGTAGCGTTTGGTGGGCGGGGAGAACTGCGGCACATGCCTGACCGTGCTCCGGACTGCCCACAAACAGCCACTGTCCGGCTCGGACATCACTGGGCGGACGCCCCAAGGGCTGTAGCGCTACGGTGTAGAAACTGGGCTGAGTGCTGGGCGATCGCTGTCCCAGGGAGGCAAGCCAGTAGCGCCGACGCTGCCAAGGATAGGTGGGCAGGCTCACTCGCTGGCGACCATAGCCCCGGTCCCAGCCCTGCCAGTCAATGTCGTACCCCAAGAGAAACAGCTGCCCTAGACTCTCTTGAATTTGCTGCCAGTCCGATCGGCCTGGACGCAGGCTGGGAAGCCACTGGTGCTGGCCCGCCAAACAGCGTCGGCCCATGCCCGTGAGGGTGGGCTTGGGACCAATCTCTAGAAAAACCGTCACCTTTTGATCTTCAAGGGTTTGCAGGCTTTCCCAGAAGCCCACCGGCGCCAGCACATGCTCACACCAATAATCCGCGGTTGCAATGGCCGCCGTAATGGGCTGACGGGTCACATTGGACACAATTGGAATTTGTGGGGCCTGGTAGTCAATGGCTGCGGCAATTTGGCGAAACTCCGCCAGCATGGGTTCCATCAGCGGAGAGTGGAAGGCTTGGGACACCGGTAAGCGCTTATGCTTAATCCCCTGTCGCTGCAGGTGCGCCTCAAACCGCACCAGCGCTGCTTGCGATCCAGAAACCACCGTGTTTTCCGGGCCGTTATAGGCCGCAATCACCAGCGGTTCTTCCAGATGATCGAGGATCTCCTGCAGGGTCTGGGGCGACTCAAAGACCACCACCATGCCGCCCTCAACCGGCACCGACTCCATCAGTCGGGCGCGGGCTGCAATCAATTTCAACCCTGCGGCTAGGGGAAAGACCCCGGCAATGCAGGCCGCCACGTATTCTCCGACGCTGTGGCCCATGACCCAGTCGGGTTGCACACCCCAACTTTGCCAGAGACGACAAAGGGCGTATTCCAGGGCAAACAGGGCGGGCTGGGTGATGCGGGTTTGATCCAGAATGCCGTTTTCCTGGGCCGCTTCGGAAAACAAACAGTGCAGTAGGGACACGCCGTCAAGCTCAGGACGCAGCAGGCGATCGCATTCCTCCAGGATGGCGCGAAAGTCGGGATGGGTTTCAAACAGCTCTCGGCCCATGTGAGGATACTGTGCTCCCTGTCCGGTAAAGAGAAAGGCCAGGGTGGGTGGCGTCGCATGCGGCACCGGTCCCTGGATCAGCTTGGCCGGGGTGGATGGAAGCGGTGAATCTGGGGAATGGGTCAGCAGGATCTGGGCGTTCTGGACATCGGGGCTGAGGATCACGCAGCGCTCCGTCAGCGGCGATCGCCCCACATTGGCGCTATGGCAGAGATCGGCCCAGGCCTGCTTCCCAAGGCAGGCGGCGTATCGCTGCTTCAGTGCGGTCAGGGCCGCTGGCGTTTTAGCCGAAAGGGTCAACAAATGGAAGGATCGATCGGTGCCGGGCATCGGCCGCGCTGGAGCGGGGCGATCCGGCGCGGCCCCCAGGATGACGTGGGCATTGGTGCCCCCAAAGCCAAAGGAACTGACCCCCGCATAGGGATCCGTTGCCTCCCAGGGTTGCAGTTGGGTGGGAATTTGCAGGGGCGTACCGGCAAGGTTAATCAGGGGATTGATCTGCTTTAGATGGAGGTGGGGCGGAATTTTTCGATGCTGCAGGGCCAAGAGCACCTTAATCAGGCCCGCCATTCCCGCCGCTGCTTCCAAATGTCCAACATTTGTCTTCACCGATCCCAACCAGCAGGGAGGGTTCGCCCTGCGATCGGGCAAAAACACCTGCCTGAGGGCATTCACCTCAATGGGATCTCCCAGGGCGGTCCCGGTGCCATGGGCCTCAATGTAGCTAACTTGCTGGGGCTCAATCCGCGCCTGGGCCAGGGCTTGACGAATTACGGCCTGTTGCGCCAGTCCATTGGGAGCCGTTAGTCCATTGCTGCGGCCATCTTGGTTCATTGCCGATCCGCGAATGACGCCCCAAATCGGATTCCCCTCCCGCTGGGCATCGGTAAGCCGCTTGAGGATCACCACCCCACAGCCTTCGCCTCGCACATAGCCATCGGCTTCGGCGTCAAAGGTTTTACAGGTGCCGTCGGGTGCCAGCATGCCAGCTTGCCGAAAGGTCTCCGTGAGCGCTTCATCTAAAATGACGTTTACCCCCGCCGCCAGGGCGCAGTCACACTCTCCCTGGCGCAGGCTCTGGCTCGCTAGATGAACTGCCACTAGGGAAGAGGAACAGGCCGTGTCAACGGCCAGGGAAGGGCCGTGCAAATCCAACAGGTAGGAAAGGCGGTTGGCGGCCACACTGTGGGCATTGCCTGTTCCTGAATAAACGCTGGCCGCATCATTGGCCTGAAGCTGCGCATAGTCGTTGCTGCTGATGCCCACAAATACGCCCGTTGCCGTTCCCGCCAGCTGGTGGGGCGGCAATCCAGCCTGCTCGAAGGACTCCCAGGCCACCTCTAGTAAGAGGCGTTGCTGGGGATCGAGATGCTCGGCCTCGCGGGGGGATATGCCAAAAAAAGCAGCATCAAAGCCATCTACCTGCCGCAAAAAGCCCCCGCTCATGGGCTGCTGAAAGCGCCGCACCGGCGCAGCCCCTAACATGTCCGGATCAGAAGGCTCCGCAGCAGCTTGCGTGATGGCCGATTGCCCCTGCTCTAGGATCTGCCAAAACGCTTCTAGGGTGTCTGCACCTGGAAATCGACAGGCCATGCCAATCACGGCAATATCATCCATTGCCAGCCCTGGCAGCGGGGACGCCGACGGAGGCGCCTGGGGTTGAGAGGCACAAGTTCCCAGATATTGGGAGATCTGGGCAATGGTGGGGTAGTCAAAGATTAAGGTGGGCGAGAGGGGGCCTATCCAGGGCGATCGCGGGGCCAGCCAGTCCTCTAGATCGGCGGTGAGCCGAACCGCTGCGAGGGAATCCAGGCCAAAGCTGGACAAGGGTTCGCGAATATCCACCGCTTGAGGGCTGAGGTTGAGCTGCTGGGCCAATCGATGCACCAGCCAGTCCTGGATGGCGCGGGTTTCGAGGGACTGTCCTGGGGAAGACAGCGGGGGATCGGATGGCAATGGCAACGAAGAGGAAGATTGGATCTCTGGATCTGAAGCCTGCCACTGGCCTACAACTGGCAAGGATTGATCCAGATATCGTTGCCGACAGGCAAACCGCTGGATTTTGCCACTGGAAGTTTTAGGAATTCCGCCGGTTTTGAGCAGCACAATGGCGGAGGGTTGCAGCTGGTGGGCCTCCACCACTGCCTGGCGAATGGCTCGGGTGACGGCTGCGGAGTCCAACCGGCGCAAGGCCGTACGCTCCACCTCTTGAACAATCACCAGCACTTCCTGGTCTGCCTGTTCCACTGAAAAGGCGGCCACGCAGCCTACCCTCAAGGCGGAATGAGCCGTTTGCACCGTGGCCTCAATGTCCTGGGGATAGTGATTGCGGCCCCGAATAATGATTAAATCCTTCAGTCGCCCAGTGACGTAGAGATCCCCTTGCTGCAAAAAACCCAGGTCGCCGGTTCTCAGGAAGGTTGGGCTAGAGGGGTCGGATCCCTCAATGGAGGCAGCAAAGCTCTCCTGGGTTTGCTGGGGTTGGCCCCAGTAGCCCTGGGCCACACTCTCACCGGCAACCCAAATTTCACCAATCTGTCCCTCGGGCAAGGCGCGATGGGTTTTAGGATCCACAATGGTCACCCTCAAGCCCAATAAAGGGTGACCACTGCTGACTAGGGTTTTGGACGGCACATCCTCGGAGGCCGGCTGGATCTGGTTTTGGGTTAGGGCCGCCTCCGAAACCGTGCAGCGCACCGGGCGCTGCCACCGCTTTGCCCCGGAGACAATCAGTGTGGTTTCCGCCATTCCGTAGCAAGGAAAGAAGGCTTCCCGCTGAAATCCGCAGCAGGCAAAGGTTTCGGCAAACAAATCCAGGGTCTCGCTGCGGATCGGCTCGGCTCCCGAAAAGGCCAGGGTCCAAGAACTTAGGTCAAGCTCAGATCGCTGCTCGGGCTTAATTTGCTTCGCGCACAGCTCATAGGCAAAGTTGGGGGCACCGCTGGTGGTGGCTTTGACCTTGGAGATGGCGGCCAGCCAGCGGTAGGGTCGCTGTAAAAAAGCAACGGGCGGAATCAGAACGGTTTTAGATCCAATGAACAGGGGCTGTAAGACCCCGCCAATCAGCCCCATATCGTGGTAAGGCGGCAGCCAGGACACCCCCTGGCTCTCCACCGTATCTTCAAAGGCGTGGTTGATCAGCCGGGAGTTGTGGATGAGGTTGCCATGGGTGATCATGACCCCCTTAGGGCGACCGGTGGACCCAGAGGTGTACTGTAAAAATGCCAGCGCCTCCGGGGTGAATTGGGAGGGCCGCCACTGGTCGGCGGCGTCTAAATCCAGGCAGTCCGTTGGTAAACAGTCGGCTAAGGCTGTGAGATGTGCATCTTGAAAGCGATGGGAAATTGTCTCAAGTAGAGAGGACGAGGTGAGGGCGATGGCTGCCTGGGCGTCTTCAATGATGGTGGTTAGGCGAGACATCATCTGCGCCGAGCGGGGTGGATAGGCCGGTACCGCAGTTACCTGGGCATAGAGGCAGCCCAAGAACCCCGTAATAAAGTCTAAGTTAGGAGCATAAAGCAGCAGGGCCCGCGCACCCGCTAGCTGGCGGGCCTGCAGATGGGCCGCGATCGCCCGAGCGCGTCGATCTAGTTCTCCATAGGTCAGATAATCGGTTTCAGCCTCTCCCTCAGACCAGAAGGAAAAAGCTAGGCGATCAGGATGGGACTGCGCGCGCTCACGCAATAACTCAACAAAGGTGGGGCAGTTGTGCATAGTATCCGGGCAAACAGTCAAACCATCAGGAGCAGATCAACCTTGGGCTGAAGCAATCCCTGCGTGCCAAGCCGTGGATCTTTGCGAAGCCCCGGCCAGCGCCGCCCGACGTGATTAGGGATTGGGATTACAACCGGATTCACTGTCGGTGCAGTCAGATCAATTTGTAACGTATCCTTAATCTTATCCAGTTTACTGCACTCGGCCCATGCTCTCTTGGCCAATGTGGTGGGCGCAACAGCGCCCCTAGGTTTCTGAGGCACTGTTGCGAAAACGAGCCTGGGCGGCCCTGAAGGCTTCCTGCATCGTGTTTTGAATCTTTTGCGGATCGGGGCGGTGGCCGCCCATCAAGTCCCCGAAATAAACGCAGGCCCCTTCTCCTAAGGCCCAAGTGTAAGCCCCAGCCCAGGAAGCTGCTATCACGCTTCCCACCCCGGGCACAAATTTAATCAGCTCTCGACCAATGGCCTGGGCCACAAAGCCCCCGGCAATGGCACTGATCACCCCCCCCGCCTGGGATGGACTCAGGGGCTGACCATACAGTCGGCCCAAAAGCGCCACCAGTGAAACCTGGAGGGAGGTTAGAACCGGCATGGTGGCCAGGGGCAAGGGCACCGCCGCCAGGGTGGCGGCCGCAATGGAAAAGGGGAGGATATAGCGTCGTCCGGCTTCCCGATAGACCGATTCAATCGCATTTCCGGCCTCTGCTTGGTCTAGAAGCTGATGAATCAGCCGAGACTCCGCTTCTGGCAGAAGGGCAGAGAGCGCCTCTACAAAGGCCTCTAATCCATAAAAAGTGGGAGTAAACCCATCGGCCTCTAGGGTAAAGTCCACCAGAACAAAGCGATCTGCTTGCCCCTGGAACTGCGCTTGGAGGGTGGCCACGGCGCGTTCAATCTCAGGATGGAGGGGAGGATAGGGGGGGTGATCGCTCTGGCTCGGTGGATACAGCTCATGGAGACAGGTGGCCACGAGTAAGGTGGGAATCGCGCGATGCTGAGCGCGGATGGATCGAAGCAGCTTTAACAGATAGTCTGTGGCAAAATCATTCACCTTCACGGTGATCAGAATAATTTTGGCACAGGCCTGGCGATCAGCGGTCTGAGGAGACACCCGCATCATCAGCTCCTCCACCATCTTCTCGGGGTCTTCCTGGCCATCCCCAAGGCCTACCGTGTCAGTAAACACCAGCAGGGGGAGATCGCGGGTGGGATAGGTGTAGGTCTGGGTGTGGGTGGTGTGGGGACGAAAGCCCTGGCCAATAATTTCCGGAGTGGCTCCGGTGAGGGCCCGGATCACGGAGCTTTTCCCCGACTGAGGTTTCCCCAGGAGCAGCACCTCGGTGGTGGGGATCTGGGCGCGCACCTGCGCTAAAATTTCGGCGATTCGGGCTTCGTCTACCTGAAACCACTGACGAAGCGCCTCTGGAATGATGTGCAACGCTTGAATGGGCAAATATTCCCCTAATCGTTGGGGAGAAAAGCGTCTAAACTTCGCCCAGGGTTTCATCGTTGGATCCGGGAGACTGGCGATAGAGGGAATCTAGATGCTCGCGTGCATCATCGACGCTCATGGATCGCATTACCAGAAGAGGTTCATTAATGACCCGACCCTCTTCGTCCAGAAGCTCTGGGTGCGACACCGACGACCTCTGACCAGTGGGGCGCGAGGGGGGCCGCCGAGAATCTAAACCCAGAACAAATAGGTTGCGCATTAAGTTGCCAATGGCTAGCACCGCCAAAAACGCAAATGCGATGATATAGAGAAACTGCCACATCATGATTGATCCTCCAGAGCTAGCCGGACATGACCCACGGAAAGCGTGCGTGAGGCTACCCCTACCAAGCTATCACGTTTCACTCTGACTCGAACGCATAATCACCTGCCAACATTGGGTCACCAGTTGATGCCAGTTCATCAAGACCGTGGTTTCCACCCCTGCCTGGGCTCCCATGGCTCCAAATAACGCCTGGGCTGCCGTTACCTCTGCCATCGCCTGATCTAGTTGATGGAGTAAGGCCGCTTGTTCTGTCTCACTGAGAAAATCCACAGTTTGGGTTTGCAGAATGACCTGTGTGCGGCCAAACCAATGCTGAAAATCCTCGAACAGTGGTTCTAAAACTGATTTAAGGAGGGCTTGATCGGGGAGGTCGAAGGGCCGCATAGCAATCTTTTCCTGAGAGAGCAAAGCAATTCTTTCCTCATTTTATACATAGTTCTTAATATCCTGGGGGAGGGCAGCTGCGGAGTCTGCCAGCGAGGAGCTAGTGTTGCCTCTCCCTTGCGGGGGAGGCCCTGGGACGGACTGCAAGCTTGACTGCAAGCTAGGGGGCCGACGGCCCTTAAAATGGAAAAACGCGGCGCGGATATTTTTAGGGGTCGGAGAAGAGGCTTGGACTGGTCGACGCTATCAATAATCGTCATGCCGCCGCTGTTAGGCGGTGTGATTGGGTACTTTACGAATGATCTAGCCATCACCATGCTATTCCGGCCCTATCGGCCTCTAAAGGTGGGGGGGCTGCGCCTGCCCTTCACGCCTGGTTTGATTCCTCGCAATCAAAATCGCCTGGCCCAGAGAATTTCCGACAGTATTATGGGGTCCTTGCTTACCCCGAGTGAGCTGCAAAAAATTACCTTGCGGTTGCTAGCCCCTGAGCGGGTAAAAATGGTGATTCAGTGGCTACTGGAACTGGCTTTGGAGCAGAGCCGTGGTCCCAGTGCCGATTCTTCAGCCCAGGTGTTGGCCAAGGTGCTGCGAGATCTGGTCAACCAGGCTCTTCCGCGCCTGAGCTTGGCCCTGTCTCGCCGGGAATCGTTTTTAAAGAAGCAGCTCAATCAAATTTTTGACGAGGTTCTGCTGGGTCTGCACCTGACGGAGGACCAATCGGAGAAGCTGGCTGACTGGGTGCTGGAGGTGGTTATCCCTCCGGATACCCTGCGTATGATGCTGATTGATTTTTTGACCGATCGCAACATCCAAACCTTGGATCTTGATCTGCGTGAGAAAACCAGTGGCACCTACTGGGTCATTGCAAACTTGTTTGGTGCTCGCAACGCCCTGTTCCGCCTCCGCAGCTACTGCATTGATGATCCGGTGGGCAGCAATCAGCGCATTGCGGAACTGATTGTGGCGCTGGGGATTCGGCGGCGACTGGTGGAGTGGCTCTCGAGTTTTTCGCTTCAGAGTTTGCCCATGAGCACTGTGCGCCAGCTCAGGCGAAATTTTCGGGAGGGGGTGCGCAGCTATGTCCAGGATCGCGGGGCGCAGGTCATTGAAAAACTCAGTCGGTCGGTTGATTGGGATGAGAGCGCCACCATTTTGCTCAACCGGCTGCGATCCTCGGCGGCGGTGGAAGAATCCCTGGCTCTGGTAAGTCAGGATTTGGCCGGTATTCTGGAGCGCTACCTGGAGCGAGATATTGAAAAACTTGTGGCCCAGGCCTTACCGATTTTAAACTTAGATCAGGTGATTATGGATCGGGTGAACGCAACGGCGCCTGAGGATTTAGAAACGGCGATTCAGGGAATTGTGCGCAGTGAGCTAAAGGCAATCGTGGCCCTGGGCGGTATTCTAGGGGTGCTGGTGGGGGTTCTGCAGTCTGTGATTTTGATTTTGCGCTAGCTGGGAATACTTAAAAATACACAACCAACCCGTGACTGGGAAAATCCATCAGCAGTCGTGTTCTGGAGAGTGATGTAGGCGTGATTTCTCGACCTGTTATGTCTCAAGATGTCGCTCCGCAAGCGGGTAATGCCAATCCGCCCCTGTCGTCGAGTGAGCCAATTTTACGAACTTCGCAGCTCAAGAAAACCTATCGCACCGGCTTTTGGCTCAATAAGGTGGTGACCCCCCTCAAAAGCTGTTCGCTCACGGTGCAATCCGGGGAAACCTTTGGGTTACTCGGCCCCAATGGAGCGGGAAAAACGACGCTGCTCAAGATTTTGCTGGGCATTATTTATCCCAGTGGGGGGCAGGGACAGATTCTGGGAAAACCCCTGGGCGATCGCTCGGTCAAGCAGTACCTGGGCTATCTGCCTGAAAATGCCTACTTCTACGACTACCTGACGGGCTGGGAGTTTTTAGAATTTGTGGCGCGCCTGTTTCAAATTCCCCGGTCAGTTCAGAAAACGCGCATTCCGGAGCTGTTGGATCTGGTGGCTCTGGATCGAAAGTCGGCGCGCAAAAAGCAGATGCGCCAATATTCTAAGGGGATGCTGCAGCGCATTGGTGTGGCCCAGGCCTTGATGAATGATCCCAAGATTATCTTTTTAGATGAGCCGATGTCGGGATTGGACCCGCTAGGACGCAGCCAGGTGCGCGATATCATTGTCTCCCTGAAGGCCCAGGGCAAAACGGTGTTTTTTAATAGCCATGTGCTCTCCGATGTGGAGAGTATTTGCGATCGCGTGGCCATTTTAGCCCTGGGGGAACTGCTGTGTGCGGGCTCATTGGATGAACTCCTGGGGCAGCAGCAGGATTCCTTCCGGGTGACCGGCCAAGGCGGCGACCCAGAGCAACTGCGCCACCTGATGGCGGATGTCGAATTCCACGGTTCTCAATGGCGAGGACAGTATGTTGGCGATCCTGAGGTGCTGCTGCGTGGGATCCATGCAGGTCAGGCTCAGATCTTAAGTCTTTCGCGGATGCGGCAGTCCCTGGAGGATTTTTTCCTGCATCAGCTGCGGGCTCGGGGGATTCACACCAGCCGCTAAAGACCGGATCCGGCACTCACCTGAATCATCTGGTCGGGGTAGATGAGTTGGGGCGCAAGGTGCTGAACCTGATCGAGGGTCACCGCAGCAATCCGCTCCGGCACGCGCCTCATTTCCTCCGGCGGCAGACCGTCCACAGCATTGAGTAGCATTCGCTGGGCCACGGAATCCGGGCTGGCCAACTCGATGGGATAGGCATTCAAGAGCGATCGCTGGACGGTCTGAAATTCCGCTGCGGTGACCCCCGTTTGCACCAATTGGCGAACCAGCTTCAGAGTGGTTTGTAGGGCCGCTTCGGTGTCTTCCGGGGCCGTTTGCAGCTCAATCACAAAGGATCCGGTCTCCTGACCTGCACTGAAGTAGCTATAGATGCCATAGGTGAGGCCCAGGCGATCGCGAATTTCGTTCCCCAGTCGACTAGAGAGGGTATCGCCCCCTAGAATTTCATTCAAGATGAGGGCGCCGTAGTAGCAGGGGTCGCTGCGCTTAAAGCTGACATGCCCCAGATAGCTGTAAACCTGAGTCTTCCCCGCCAGGGGGATTTTTAGCTGCTGGGACACACTGGGCGGGGTCACAGGTGGATAAACCAGGGCCGGGGCGGGCAGCGGCCGTTGCCACTCCCCAAACCATTGGTGGAGATGATCCTGCATAGCCGCCACCTCAAAGTCGCCGACCAGAGCCAGAATCAGATGTTCGGGCCGATAGGTTCGTTGATAGTGTTGCTGCAGGTCCTCCCGACGAAGATTGGCCAGGCTGTCCAGGGTGGGAAATTCATAGAAGGGGTGGGGGGCAGGAAAGAGAGCTTGCTGAAAGTGGCGTCGCCCGACCCGTGCCGGATCGTCGAGTTCCATCTGCAGTTGGGTCATGGTCTGGGATTGGGCAAGGGCCACTTTTTCGGCAGGGAAGGTGGCCCTTTGCAAAATGTCCGCCAGGGTCTCTAACAGGAGGGGATAGTCCTTCGAGAGGGCACAGCCCTCAATCTCAACGCCCTCTCGATAGGATTGCAACTCTAAATGAATTCCTCGCGATTCCAGCCGCTCAGTGAGGGCGCGCTCATCATGGCATTCCGTTCCCGCCATTACAGTGTCAGCCACCAAACTCGCCAGGCCCCCTTGACCGGGCGCATCGTAGGCATTGCCCGCCTGCAGGTGCCCTGCCAAGGTGAGGGTGGGAGAGCTGTGGTCTGGCAGTAAAACCACGCGCAGGCCGTTGCCCAGTACAAAGGACTCTGGAGAAACGGTGGAAGCCTCTAGTTCCGGGCCTTGCTCCGCGGGCAAATAGCTGGATACCTCGCTGGGGTCGACGGGCTGGTGAGGACCAAAGTCCTCCTGGGTTTGCCCACCGCTCACCAGCAGGGGAGTATCGCTCAGCTGGCTGGGCTTAAAAATTCCCTGGGTGGCCTGCTCTGGCTGTAGATAGGTCTGGGCCAAGCGCTGGATATCCTGAGGTTGGACCTGGTGGAGGGCAGCCAGATAGCGATCGCTAAATTGATAGTCATCGGTGGTGATTTCGTTGTAGGCCAGCTGACTGCCCTGGGTATCGATGTCCCGGTTGCTAAAGATGAACTGGGTGATGAGCTGCTGGCGAGCCCGGTCGAGTTCGGCATCCGTAACGGGATCTTCCCAGAGCGATCGCAGGGTTTGATTCAGGGCCGTTTCCAGGGGATCTAGATCGGTCTGCGGCGGCGCCATGAGGGTGAGGTCGTACCAGCCCCCATTCATCAGGGTGGCGCTATAGGTATTGACCTGACTGGCGAGTCCGGTTTCCACAAGGGCCTGATGCAGCCGAGAGTTATGGCCAGCGCTGAGAACGGCATCCATCAAATCCAGGGCGGGCACATCTGGATGCTGATTGCTCACCAGGGGATACACCCGCTCCAGAAGCGTAACGCTACCAGGTTCTTCCAAAAGCAGGGGTGTTGACTGGGCGATGGCCGGGGTCAGCACCGGGGTGTCCATCTCGGGCACCGGCCCCCCCGGCAGCACACCAAAGGTCTGATCCACCCGCTCCAAGGCCCCCTCCAGATCAAAATCGCCCGTGATCACCAGCACTGCGTTGCCGGGGTGGTAGTAGCGCCGATAGTAGTCCTGGACCTGATCCAGGGTAAAGGTCTCCACTTCGCTCTTGGTACCGCCCACCGGCAGGCCGTAGGGATGGAACCCAAAGGCCCGCTGCATCACCTGGCGACCGAGGCGATAGCTGGGACTATTTTCGTAGCCCTGGAGTTCTGAAATGACCACCCGTTTTTCCGCCGCCAAGTTGGCCGCGTCAAGGACGGTATTGATCATGCGGTCGGCTTCCAGGGTCAACAGGGCACCAAGCTTATCCCGGCGAGCGGTGCCGTAGTAAGCGGTCACGTCATAGCTGGTGAAGGCATTCGAGGCACTACCGAGGGCGCTAAAAAGTCGTCCAAACTGGATAGGACGGCTGCGGGTTCCCTTAAACATCAAATGTTCGAGCTGGTGGGAAATGCCGTTGATCTGGGGCGACTCATTGCGACCGCCCACGCGATACCAGACCTGGACACTGACCACGGGGGCGGTGTGGATGGGCTTGGTGAGCACCACCAGGCCGTTGGTCAGAACGTGACGCTGAACCCCAGCGGTCAAAGAAGATGAAGCAGATGAGCCAGGTACGGCAACAGATTCCATAGCCTTCACAATTTTCGCAGTTGCATCTCATCATAGAAGCAATTGCCCAATGCCATCGCGTCCTTATGGCCATGGCGATATGGTCATGGCGATTTTTTTTCATCGCGCCCTGTTTCTATCGCGCCCGATGCCCCCCGGTGTCTGTTGGGGAGGGCCGTCCAAACTTTCGCACCTCTCCCCGATCTCGCAGGGTTGTTCAGGAGCCGACGTTATCGATAGTCGAACATCAAGGTATACTAAGCCCGACAAAATTGGTGTGTAGGAGCAAGAGTCATGACCGGACCCATAAGCAATGGCGCAGATAAAAAGGTGGCGGCTGGAATCTGTGGCATTTTGTTGGGCGCCTTTGGCGTTCACAAGTTTTTGTTGGGGTACACCACAGAAGGACTCATTATGCTGCTGGTGACGATTGTGGGCGGCGTGATCACCTGTGGGGTGGCCACCATGGTCATGGGGATTATCGGCTTGATTGAAGGAATTATTTATCTCACCAAAAGTGACCAGGAATTCGTTGCCACCTACATCAATAGTCAGCGTGGCTGGTTCTAGTTGGGGATCTGTGCAGCGCTTGCAGCCCTTAACCCGCCGGGAGTGGTTTGGACGCTGGGGAATCTTAGGGCTGACCGCAACGCCTGGGCTGCGGATGTTTATCCCTGAAACTGTACTGCCGTGGGGATGGATCCAGTGTCCCCTTCGTCACTTTACCGGCATCCCCTGCCCCTCTTGCGGGATGACGCGGGCGTTTCTGGCCATGGCCCAGGGGAACTGGCAGCAGGCCATGGAATTTCACTTATTGAGCCCCTTGGTCTTGATCCTCTTTGTGATCCTTGCCGGACATCTGATGCTAGAGATTCAACAGCGGCGGCGGATTTCCACGCCACTTTCACGGATGGCCCGGCAATGGCCTGTCCTTTTCGGAAGCTTGGGAGTCCTGCTGCTCTACCATGGTTGGCGGCTATGGCAGCTTCAGGCCAGTGGCGAACTGGCCGCCGCGATGGCTCAGGCTCCCCTGGGACACCTCTGGTAAGGCGGCTGCGATCATCAACGATCCAGGGAGGGTCACCCTTGCCAGTGGGCTATGATCGGTTAAAACCGCGATGAAAAAAGAAGTTCGTCTGTTATTCCTGCTGGCCCTGGCCCTGGCAGGAACCGCCTACTTTACCAGCTTTGAACAGCTAAATGTCCCCATGGACTGGATGAGGGCCTATGCCGCCCTGATTCCAATCCAGTTTGGCATTTTATTTTATTTGCTGTGGCAGTCTAGAAAAAATCAGCGGCCCGAGTAACCCGATCCCCACCCTCAACATGGGGAGGGGTAGGGCTAACCCCTCCAGCCTCCTCAAGAGAAAAAATCAAAGGGTTATCGCCGTGGGGGAAGCCGCTGCTTCTAGAACCGCGGCCCTGGCCCAGCGATCGCTCTCTAAGATGTCTTCCAGGCTGGGCGTTGCGGTATTTTGCGCTGTAAAGCGATCGCAGGTGGCCTCAATCACGCGGGGAATCTCCAAAAATGTAATTTTTTCCTCCAGGAAAAGAGCCACGGCCTGCTCGTTCGCGGCATTTAGGACTGCGGGCATGGCTCCCCCCGCCCGCCCGGCAGCATAGGCCAGCCCCATGCAGGGATATTTCTCGTGATTGGGTTCTCGAAAGGTAAGATCTCCAGATTTCACCAGATCCAGCGGTTTCCAGTCGGTGTGAAGCCGCTCAGGCCAGGACATTGCATACAGCAAGGGCAAGCGCATATCCGGCCAGCCCAACTGGGCCAACACCGAGGTGTCCTGCACCTCAATGAGCGAGTGAATGATGCTCTGGGGATGGATGACGATCTCAATGTGGTCGTAGTCCAGATTAAAGAGGGAGTGAGCCTCAATGACCTCCAACCCCTTGTTCATTAAGGTGGCTGAGTCCACTGTAATCTTGCGTCCCATGGACCAGTTGGGGTGATTGAGGGCATCGGCCACCGTCACGCTGGCCAGCTTCTCCACCGGCCAATCCCGGAAGGCTCCCCCGGAGGCGGTTAAGATGATGCGGCGCAGACCGCCCGCCGGAACCCCCTGCAAACACTGGAAGATGGCCGAATGCTCGGAATCGGCAGGCAGCAGCTTAACCCCATGCTGTTCTACCAAGGGCAGAACCACGGGCGCTCCCGCGATGAGGGTTTCTTTGTTCGCCAGCGCAATGTCTTTGCCAGCCTGAATCGCCGCGATGGTAGGCAGCAACCCAGCACAGCCCACAATCCCGGTCACCACCGACTGGGCATCGCCGTAGGCGGCAACCTCTGCAATTCCCTCGGATCCTGCCACCAGAGTGGGCTGCGGTGTTACCTGGGCGATCGCGCTTCGCAGATCTGGCAATTGGGTCGGATCGGCGATGGCCACAATTTCCGGCTTAAACTGGGCAATTTGCTGGGAGAGTAGATCCAGATTTCGCCCTGCCGCCAGCCCCACAATCCGAAACTCCTCGGGGTGAGAGGCCACAATATCCAGGGTTTGCGTTCCGATGGATCCGGTGGACCCAAGGAGGGTGATTGCTTTCACGGCGACAAAATATAAAGCGTTGCAAGACTATATTAAGCGCTGTTGCCCCCTCGTCCAACAGACTGTCCTTAGCGAAGCGGTCTGCCAAGCTGTCTCATGTTCCTAACCTGGGTCTTAACGGTGTGGAGACGATCTGGGCAAGCCAGGAGGGACGTAATGGCTATACTGGAGCCAAGAGAGATCGTCACCGATTCAAGCGCGGTATGGTTCTCTCGTCCAACGCTCCCTTGCTTGAACACCTTTTCCTGAATACCTTCTCCCGAACAATGGCAAATACACCTTTCCCACTCCCCTGGTTGCGATTTGGGTCGGCAATTCTTGTGGCTGGGGGCATTGGCATTGGCGCTTACAGTCTCCTTGTACCCGCTGATGTTCCGCACCCGGTGATCGCCGAAGTTCGGTGGGAGACCCTCGCCAACTCGCTCCCTCCCGAAGCTCGACAAATCACGACCTACAGAAGCCCAACCTGTGGGTGCTGTGGATCGTGGGTTGAGCATATGCAAGCTCAGGGATTTCAGGTTCAAGACAAAATCGTGGACAACTTAGAAGGGGTGAAGCGAGATCATAATGTGCCTGAGGATTTAGCTGCTTGTCACACCGCGATCGTCGATGGCTACGTTATTGAGGGGCATGTTCCGGCAGCGGACGTTAAGCGGTTGCTCACGGAGAAACCCAAGGTGGTGGGCATTGCCGTTCCGGGGATGCCGCTTGGGTCACCGGGCATGGAGTCTGGCAATATCCGAGAACCCTACCAGGTCTTTACCTTTGATCAGGCAGGAAAAACCGCAGTGTTTGCAGAGCACAACACCTAAGCGGCAATCTCTAAGGCACTAATCTCTGGGGCTTCAATTCCCAAACTGAGGGTGGCGAGTCACCCCTCAGCCTTACCGGAGGCTGCGGTGGACTTGCGGTCCTTTCACTTCAATCTCATAATCGTGTGCCCTAATGAGGTCAGGGACGGTTTGTATCCTCACTGGGGCGCCGATTAGGATAAACCGCGAATCTAGGGCAACCCGAAGGAGAAGTCCGCGCCGTACTGCCTCAGCAGTCGGCGTCGGGAATATGTCACTTGCGAGGTAATGATAATCCACCAGGGGGAAGAGATGCGATCGCTCAGCCGGAGACAATTTTTAGCGTTGACGGCAGGCAGTGCCGGGGCTGTCCTGCTCTCGCAGTGCAGTCGCGGTCAAACCCAAACGCCCTCGAAGCCGCCAATCAGGGGATCGACATTCTATCCCAGCCGCAATGGCGTGCTAGAACTCGATCTGGAGGCTCGTCAGAGTCAGATTCAGCTAGGGGGCCAAAGGATAGAGGTATTGGCCTACAACAACCAGATTCCAGGCCCCCGTCTGGAAGCCAAACCGGGCGATAGGGTGCGAATTCGGTTGCAAAACAATCTGTCCAACCCGACAAACCTGCATTACCACGGCCTGCACATTCCGCCCACAGACCCAGCCGACAACGTTTTTCTGCGCGTTGGCCGAGGGGAACAGGTTACCTACGAGTTTTCGATTCCCCCCGATCATTGGGGGGGATTGGCCTACTACCACCCCCATCTCCATGGCTATGTTGCAGATCAAGTTCTAGGTGGGCTAGGGGGAATCTTTGTGGTTCGGGGCGCGCTGGATCATATCCCTGAAATTCAGGCGGCAGAGGAGATCTTTTTGTTTCTAAAGGACTTCATCGTTGAGCCGCATCAGTCCATGATGGGCCGGATGGCAGGACGAGAGGGCGATCTGGTGACGGTTAATGGTCAGGTCAATCCTGCGTTTTCAATTCCTGCGGGTGGATTGGCGCGATTGAGGCTGGTGAATGCTTCTAATGCTCGCTTCTATCGCCTATCACTAGAAAAGCATCCCTTTTATCTCATTGCCACCGATGGTTATCCCTTGTCGGTTCCCGTCGAGTTGTCCGAACTGCTCCTATCTCCGGGGGAGCGAGCCGAGGTACTGATTCAGGGAACCCAGGAATTGGGTCAATATCGCTTGTTGAACTTACCCTATAGGCGGGGGCGGATGGGCATGATGGGGCGGGGCCGGATGGGAGGAATGAGGGGCGATCGCGACTCTGTCGCTCCTCAAGTTTTGGCAACGCTAACCTATTCAGGGCAGGTGCAGCCACAATCGTTCCCGCAGCGGTTGATTGCAGTGGAGGCTCTGCCCGATCCAACAAGGGTGCGTCAATTTGTGCTCAATCACGGTATGGCGCCGGGGCAGGGCATGGTGTTTTTAATGAACGGCAAGCCCTTTGACCCGCAGCGCATTGATACGGAGGTGGTCTTGAACACCATAGAAGACTGGGAAATTACCAATACGGGGGTGATGGATCATCCCTTCCATCTACACACAAATCCCTTTCAAGTTATCGCCCGGAATGGTCAGCCTACGCCCTATCCCGCCTGGAAAGATACTGTGCTGGTCCCAACAGGAGAGACGGTGCGGATTCGAATTCCGTTCAAGGATTATCCCGGTAAGACCGTTTACCACTGTCACATCCTCGACCATGAGGAGTTGGGAATGATGGGAACGATTGAGATGAGGGGATAGGAGGTGGAGTGAAAAGGCAAAGCCGATCTGGACGGTTACAGGTTTGACTCACCTGCCGAAATGCGATCGCCTGTAGTTCTCGGTCCGCAGCCGTCCGATGGGCATGGTCAATGGCTTCATATACCCCAAATCCGCTGAGCGTCAAAATAATGCCCATCACCCCGGTATACCCGCTTGCCAATCGCCAGCGCGTCTGGCGAAATAGCTTGCGCTCATTCATGGTCTACGTTAAGACGATAGCCAATCCCATACACCGTCTCGATGGCATCGTTGCAGCCCAGTTCCAAGAGCTTGCGACGCAGTTGACGCATCAGCGCGGCCACTACATTACTAATGGTATCGGCTTGATGTCCCCAAAGCTGATTGCGAATTTGATCTCGGCTGACAATCTGCCGGGGATGCTGCATGAGATATTCCAAAAGCTGAAATTCTTTGTGGCTGAAACTGAGGCGATCGCCGCTGAAGTGCCCGCAGGCGCGCTAATAGTTCAATTTTACGAAACGGCTTAATCAGATAGTCGTCCGCGCCAGCATCTAAACCTGCGGCGGTGTCCTCCGGACGGTCCTTTGCCGTGAGTAGTAATACCGGCAGAGGGTTGTGCCGCGCTCGGAGGCGTTGGCATAGCTCAATCCCAGACAGTCCCGGCAATAGCCAATCAAAAATCGCCAGCGTGTATTGGGTCCAATAGCTTTCTAAATAGCCCCAAGCGTCTAAACCGTCCTGCGCCCAGTCCACGATGTAGGCTTCCTGGATCAGGGTGCGCTGAACCGCCGATCCGAGATCCGGTTCATCTTCCACCAGTAAAATGCGCATCAGAATTACAGGGAAACCGTAGAAATTAGGGGACAAATGTCCCCTGGTTGGGGGCGAGGCTGGGTGGTGGCCCAGCGATCGCGATAGTCCTCAAGCTCTGCTTTAAAGGCCTGCATCTTCTGGATTTGATCCTCTAGCTGCGCGATTTTCTCCTGCAGCAGCGATCGGACAAACTCGCACGGCACATCCCCCTGCTGATGGACATGGAGCACCTCATGGATATCCTCCAGGGAAAAACCCAAGGCCTGGGCCTTTTTAATAAACTGCACCTGCTGGATTGCCTCCGGTGGATAGTAGCGGTAGCCGTTTTCACCGCGAACGGATTGCAGTAGGCCCAGGCTTTCGTAGTAGCGTAAAGCCCCCACCGAGGTCCGGGTTTGTTTCGAAACTTCTCCAATCCTGAAGCGCGCTGCCACTGGCATTCACCCTGATCTCCCAAAGCACATACTGCCACTTTAAACCCTCTAGCCCGCTGTAGGGTCAAAGCTGGGATGCGACTCCTGCCTAAAAAGCCAATTCCGTTCTAGAGAGCGCTTCGCTGGGATGACTCCGGTCGGACCTGCCACCAAAGCCTCAGCCCCAAAGTATGGTTGTGGGCACCGGCTGGGCGATGCCGGTATAGGGTCTACCATCTTGAGACCGAGAGAGATTCCTGGGGTCGCCCCCAAGATTTCCTGCTTCAGTGCTAATTGACTAGACTTCATGACTGAACTCCCTGTCCCCCCGACTCCACAGGCATTTTCTATTCCCCGTTGCCTACGGAAATGACTTGAGCCGCAGCCATGGCGCTTGGCTTGATTGACCCATATTCAAAACAGTGAGAGATTCTGACACTCAAGTCTTTTTTGACCTTGGCACCACAATCAGGACAGTCCTGACTCGTCCCTCTTGGGTCAACCTTGCCGTAATACACCTCTCGCTTGAAGCACACCCCAGGCAGGATTTGATGAGTGAACTGCCCCCATCCTGCATCTAGCGGATGCTGACCCAGCATTCCTTTGGCCATCATGCGGAACTCCAGGTCTTCCCCGAAAATCATCCCTGCACTTGATGAACCGATGCCTTACGGACGATTCGGGCTTGTTTGATCTCAAACAAGTCGGGGATGCGCCGTGACCACCGAACCTTGACCCAACCCAGTTGCGGCAGCTTCATCCCTTCATTACTGATGCAGGTCTTGAGCATCTGAGGGAACCCAAAGGAGCGCATCCGATTCGGCTTTTTGAACCGAGGGAAGCCAGATCGTTTCAACCGCCACGACTCCCAAGCGCCATCGAGCTTCCTGAGAACTTGCTGAAGCACCTGAGCATTCACGGTCTTGAGCCTAGGGAAGTTAGCCTTGACCGCAGTCAACCGCTTTGCCTGAACGTGGTAATTCGGGAAGGGCGCATCCGCTGGCAAGAGAAACGCTTGCTGAATCGAACAAGCATTCACGGGTGACTTCGTCAGGGTCTAGCTGCAATCCCTCAATGGCCGGATTGTCGCGGTCCAGGATCTGCTGCGAGAGTTGAGCGGTCTCCGCCACGGGATCTCCGGTGGTAAGGACCGTGGCCCCTGCCACGTCGCGACGCGAAATCCCCAGCTGTTGCATTGTCTCCCGCAGCGGTTGATACAGCGGATGAGCCTTCGCTTCCAAGGGCGTCGGAGGTGAGTTGTTCTGGAGCAGCCGCTGAACAATGTCAGGAGATCGCAAACGCCGCCGCAGGACGTCCCGGAGCGATCGCTTCACCACATAGGCATATTGGCGATTGGGGCAGAGAATAATGCCAGGGGCAGGCCCTACGGCTAACAGAAAAGCCGGTACATAGTGGAGATCTGGACGAAAGGGAGAGGCAATGGTGGGATAGGTCTGGCCCCGTTCAGGTGAGTGGGGATCAATAGGAGTGGGGATCCATATCGGTGCTGGAACCGGGCTTCTCCAGCGGGATGGATCTTGAGTGAGGATACCCCGCTAGGGACCCTTGACCCTCTAGTTGACTAGAGGGTTTACAGTGATCTCAGGCCCTGGCTTGGGCTGCCTACAACGCTGACGCCTGTTTAGATTCAGGCTCCCCCCGCCCACCCTTGGCGCTCGGAACCATCGTGGGGGTTACCCTCAACGGGCAATGCGGTCAAGAGGCGCGGTCCTGCGATGTTAACCGCAGTAAATTGATGCTGGATCCATGCTGGGGACGAGGAGCGAGGACAATAACGTATCGAGGACACTTTAACGTATCGAGGACACTTTAAGGATGTCAAATCAACTTGCACCCCCGGACTCTGTGAAGGTTTATCGCATGTCTATGCCAGATCATGAATGCCCCTGGGGACTCAAAACCATCCACTTACTTCAGGATCAAGGCCTGGAGTTTGAAGACCACAAACTGCGATCCAAAGCGGAAGTCGAGGCCTTCAAAGCTAAACACAACGTTTCCACTACCCCTCAGATTTTCTTTGGTGAACAGCGCATTGGGGGCTACACTGACCTCGCCGAATATTTTAACGTTGCAGCAGAATCAGCCGATTATTCCTACACCCCGGTAATCGCCCTTTTCTCAACCGCTGGCCTGATTACCCTGGCCGCTTCCCTGGGAATGACCGGCTTTATGGGGGTGTCCCTGTCTATGCTGGCCTCGCTGAAGCTCATGGATATGGATGCCTTTATGGAAGGCTTTGAGAAGTATGACTTGATCACCAAGCGATTTAAGCCCTATGCCAAGGTCTATCCCGTTGCAGAACTGCTGATGGGTCTTGGATTTCTATCGGGTGGGCTTCCCTTGATTACAGGCATTAGTTCCCTCTTGATCGGCACCAGCGGCGCAATTTCAGTCTTCAAGGCAGTTTATATTGATAAACTCGCGTTGAACTGCGCCTGCGTGGGAGGCAATACAAAAACCCCCCTGGGGATCGTGAGCTTTGCTGAAAACGCGATTATGGCTGGAATGGGAGCGTTTTTGATCTTCACAGCCGTTGGTGAAGGGACACCCGCATCAGCGCGATCGCCGGAATTTCGCCCACCTGCAATTGTTCAACTTCATCAGGAACAGGCTTGATTTCCTCTGCGCAACTTTCCTCTGCGCAACTTTCATCTGCGTAACCGGCATCAATCCCCAGAGAGTCAAGGGTTCAACACGACGGCATCAGCTGGCGCAGACGTTCCCAGGTTCGCTGGTTCTCGGGCGGCGATCCCACCGTGATCCGCAGACCCCCTCCCGTGAAGCGTATCGACGTTCCCTGCTGCTGCATTGCCTGGTGGATCTGCTCCGACTGGGCAAGGGTTTGCGCTTGCGCATAGATAAAATTCGCGGCACTCGGCCAAACCTTTAAGTGGGGCAGCGATTTGATCTGCATCAACAGGTTGTCTCGCTCCGTGAGCAAACCCGGAATGGCCTCTAGTAACCTGTGGCGGTGATCCATGGCCAGCTCTGCTGCCGCCAGGGACAGGGCCGTCAGGTTGTAGGGTAAGCGTAACTTTTCCAGCGTGGTAATTATCTCAGGATGGGCCACGCCATACCCCACTCGATGGGCCGCCAGCCGGAACGCCTTGGAAAAGGTGCGCAGAATCATCCAGTTGGGTCGCTGCAGAACCTGGGCGATCAGGGTCTGCTGGCTAAATTCAAAATAGGCCTCGTCCACCACCACCAGCACCTCCTCTGGCAAACTCTCCAACCACTCCACCTCGGATGAGGTGAGCGGATTGGCGGTGGGAGAATTGGGATGCACCACAAACACCACCCGAATCGGGGGATGGTGCGGGGCCGTAAGGGCCTGCTGTGCCGCTGCCAGATCGATAGCAAAGCTAGGGGTGCGATTCACGCTGACCACCGGAATTCCCAGGGTCTTCGCCAGAATCGCGTACATGGAAAAGGTGGGCTGCGCCACGAGGACGGATCCTTCGCCCCCAAGACAGGTCGCCATCAGCACCGAGCGAATCAGCTCGTCGGACCCATTCCCCACAGAAATCCACTGGGCGTCCAGGTCTCCGGCAAGGGCTTCGCTGGCATAGGCGGCGATCGCCTGCTTGAGTGCCCGGTGATCTCCGTTCGGGTATCGGTTGGCCTCAATTTGAGTCTGGTAAAGATCGCTCAGGGATCGCTTGAGATCTGGCGGTAAGTCGTAGGGGCATTCATTCGTATCCAGGCGGTCAACCCGACCCTGGGTGGGAGGACGCTCTGATCCTTCTGGATCGGCTTTGTAGGTCGTCAGTTGAGCCAAGTCAGAACGAATAAACGGCAGCATACCGGTGGTTCACCCTCAGTTGAAATCTTTCTTAAAATCAATAGGAATGATTGTCTCACCCCATTGCAACCTTTTGATTGTAGGGGAGGACGCTCTGTTCCTGGGTCAGCAGCCCCGCTTGTCATCTCTACAGTTTATGAATCCTGCCTTCATGCCTTTACTCAAACCTGAACAGCGCCAAAAGCTCGATCCAGCCAGCGATGATGATTTCTATGATATTCCCCGGTTTGTCACCCATGTCGATGACAGTTTCATCCAGCAACTGACGGACCTCTACCGCGATCGCCTCCAGCCCAACAGCCGCCTTTTAGATCTGATGAGTAGCTGGGTATCACATCTGCCGAAGGAGATGACCTTTGCCCATGTGGAAGGGCACGGCATGAATGAGGAGGAGCTTGCCCGTAACCCGCGCTTGGACCATTACATCCGCCAAAACCTCAACCAAAACCCCGCTTTGCCCTACCCCGAGGCCAGCTTCGATGCAGTCTTGATTGCCGTGTCTGTGCAGTATCTGGAATATCCCGAGGCCGTCTTCAGCGAGATTGCCCGCGTCCTGACCCCAGGCGGTCTATGTCTGGTGAGCTTCTCCAATCGCATGTTTTACCAAAAGGCCATTCAGGCCTGGCGTGATGCCCGCGAGGTCGATCGGGTCCAATTGGTCCAGTCCTACTTTGAAAAAACGCCGGGATTCGCCGCCCCCGAGGTGGTGCAATCTGTCTCGGCAATCTCAGCCATTCTGGGATGGATGGGCGGGATGAGCCGCGATCCGTTTTACGCGGTGCTGGCTCAGAAAAAATGATAGGCTCAGCAACAACCCGTTCAATACATTTGAGGATTCACTATGGCGAAAGCCCGTGCGAGGCATATCCTGGTCCCCACCTTGGAGGCTTGTGAAGATTTAAAAGCCCAGATTGAGGGAGGAGCAGACTTTGCGGAAATCGCCAAGGCCCATTCCCAATGCCCCTCCGGCCGACGAGGAGGCGATCTCGGTGAGTTTGGCCCTGGCCAAATGGTCCCGGAATTTGATCAGGTGGTCTTTAGTGCTGACGTCGGCACCTTACAAGGCCCGGTGAAAACCCAGTTCGGGTATCACCTTTTAGAGGTGACCAATCGCAGCTAAGGCAGTTGCGGCCTGCCCTCAGCCCAGTGCTTACAAAGCGCTGATAAAAGCGCTGATAAAAAAGAGTCAAGCAGACACATCAAGTTAGGGTCAACACTATTGACACCCTGACTGGTGTGTTTGGGTGTGTTTGAGTGTGCCTGGGTGTGCCCGCGGATCGGCTTGGTCTCTCCCCTTCCTCAGGGTTCGAGCTCACCCGATTTAAGATTTCAGCTGGGCCTCCACTGATTCAGGTCTGCTCGCCAGGGCAGCCGTGAGCACCACTGGGCCTTGGGGGCTCACCCACACATCATCCTCAATGCGAATCCCGCGCACATCGCGAAACTTGTCTAGCTGGTCCCAGCAAATGGCCGATTCCCCCCGCTGCCTGGCGGATCCGAGCAAGGCTGGGATTTGATAGAAGCCTGGCTCCACCGTTACCACCATATTTTCCTGCAAAGGCCGGTGCAATCGCAGGTACCTGAATCCAGGGCGTTGGCTCCGCTGGCGACCGGGCGCATACCCGGCCAAGTCACCGAGATCTTCCATGTCATGGACATCCAACCCCAGTAAATGACCCACTCCGTGGGGGAAAAAATAGCTGGGAATCTCCTGATCGACCAAGCTCTCGGGATCGCCCCGAAGAATCTTGAGATCCACCAGACCCGCAGCCAGGACCTTCAGGGCGAGGCGATGAATCGCCTCATATTCTACCCCCGGCGCGATCGCCTCAATGCAGGCATCATGGGCCGCCAGGACCACTTGATAAATCTCGCGCTGGGTGGGGCTGAAGGTGCCAGAGACCGGCCAGGTTCGCGTCACGTCAGCGGCCCAGCCGAGGGTCGTCTCAGCCCCGGCATCCACCAGTAGCAGGTCCCCAGCTTGGAGGGGATGGTGGTAATGGGGGTTATGTAGAACTTCGCCGTGGACGGTGACAATACTGCCGTAGGCAGGAACCAAGTTGTGGGATATAAAAACCTGTTCAATGGCCGATCGGACCTCTGCTTCGGTGTGAGATCGCAACGTGGCCCGCATTCCAGCTTGATGGGCCTGCACAGTGACCGCAGCCGCGGTGCGAATTTGGGCCAGGGAAAACTCATCCTGCTGCAAACGTAAGCGCATCATCGCAGCGGCCAGGATCTGATGGCGCTGGGCCATACCAGGGACCGCTGGCCCGGCAAGATCCCGTTGCCGTTGCTGGGTCAGGAGGTCCGGGGCAGGGAGGGTTGCAAATGCTTGATCTTGCCACTGCTCCAGGGCCGACAGCGGGTAGGCCTCATCGATGCCTGCCGATCGAGCCAGGTCCCACCGAGTGGGCGTGGGTCCATGCCAAAGGTCGTCCTCGGGGGAAGCCTCATCCCAGTAAAGAATGCTGCGCCCAGCGGCTAGGGCAAAGACCGCATTCATGATGGGCAAACCGGCCAGATACAAAAAGTGACTGCTGGCTCGAAAGGGGTAGCAATTGGCTGCAAAGTTACGCGCTACTGGCGCTCCAGACCACAGGAGCACCGGTTCCGCACAGCAGTCGCTCAGGCGCGCTCGTCGCTGCTGGAGAATCGGCAAAGGCGTTACGTCCATCGGCATAGATCTTGAGAATTTCAGAATCAATTAAGCATTGGGTCGGAGAATCCAGGTAAAGATAGATGTAGTGGACTTTAGTTTATAAAAGATTTTTAAATTTGTTACTGAGGTCCAAGAATCATCCCTTTCCGGGGACTCGTTCTAGACGATGCATTTCTGCGTTGGACAGGGGTTATGTCGCTGTGACCTGTAGTTAGCTTCCGAAGGAGAGCGACGTCAGGACGCTAAACAAGGCAGAACCTGGAGAGGGTAGCGATAGACAGTGTGGAGTTTGTGTCGCTTCCTCTACTTTGTTCCCACCGATGAAGGATTCAAGTCCGTTCAGAGCGACCATTAGTGGGAGATGTCTAGGTACCGTCTGAATCTATTGCGGACTCGTGCAGCCGTACGGGTCCGCAAGTCTTTTGGACCCCAGATCCGGTGGTGCCCTTGATTTTAATCACGACCCGCAGCGATGGGGTCAAGGGGAGCCAGTTCCCTGGGGTCGAAATAGGTGATCATGCTCAGGGTGGTAAAGCCGCGATCGCCGTTCGTTTGTGGGCTGAGAGAGGGCCGGACTGATGAGATACATGGTGGTGCGAATTAGGTTTTCCCGTTCCGTCGCCGCCGCCATCTCGGCCAGGGGCACCACCACAATGCGCTCATCGGGCCAGCCAAGGCGATAGCAGATGGCAATGGGCATTTGGGCCGGGTAATGTTGCAGGAGCTTTGTTTGGGCCGCCTCCACATGGCGAGCGCTGAGATAAAGACAGAGGCTGGCGCGGTGGGCCGCCAAACCTGCCAGTTCCTCGGCGGGGGGCACCTGAGTTCGTCCGCTAATCCGGGTCAAGATGATGCTCTGCACCAGTTCGGGCACCGTTAGCTCCACCTTCAGCCGCGCGGCGGCAAGCTGAAAGGCGCTAATGCCGGGCACCACTTCAAAGGGAATTTGGGCCATGGTCAGGGCCTGCATTTGCTCGTGTACGGCACCGTAGAGGCAGGGATCGCCCGAATGGAGGCGCACCACAGATCGGTGCGATCGCACTCGCGCCATCATCAGGGGCAAGATCTCCTCCAGGGTTTTGTTTGAGGTGTGAATAATCTCGCAGTCGGGCCGCACCAGATCCAGCATTTGGCGCGGCACTAGAGAATCGGCATAGATCAGCACATCGGCTTGTTGCAGGATGCGGTGGGCTTTGACGGTGAGCAACTCTGGATCGCCAGGGCCAGCTCCGAGGATATACACAGCCGGAGCCAGGTCAGGGGTAAGGTCACGCTGAGAGTACACAGGGGAAGAGGCAGTCATTGCAGTCACATCCGAAGCAAGGGGGGAGCCCCGCAGGGGGGCAGTCCAATCTGTTCTTGATCCTAGATCTGATTGGTAGACCCGGGGGTGAGCTTAACAATCTTTGCGGTTCTCCCATGACGCCCGATTAGCGAATCAGCCAATGCAAGGCCATCGCAACCAGGAACCCAATCCCTGCGTAGCGAAAAAATGTCCAAAACGACTCCCCAGGAGTTTTCCAAGACAGATAGTCTTCCCCCACCCAGTCAATCACCTCACTGGCAAGCTGATATTCAATCTTGCTCAGGTCTTCGGCGATGGCTTTGGTGTCTTGAATGACGTTCAGCGTCTCCGGATCCACTCGCCGCCCCTGGCGAGCCACCTGCCCCTGACGGGCCAATAAAATCTTCTCGCGGCGCTGTTTGAGTTGATCAATTTTGGCTTCAATTTCCTGCAGCGACTGATCAAAGTCGAAGGCGGCCGGGGAGGAGGCAGAAGGGTCCGCGGGCGATCGCTCAGTCATGGCCTCATCCGCAACGTAGTGGGGCAATGGGGATTCATCATCTCGGTGTGGGTTTACCCAAAAGTTTCTACACTACAGTTTCTACACTAAAGTTTAGAGTACCCAACCTCAGAAATATTCCTTATGGCCTTGCCTACCGCCGCCTCTGCCTCTGCCCCGCCCACCCCCCTGGAGCAGCGCTGGGTGATTCAGTCCCCCCATCCCGATACCGTTCGACGCATCGCCGAGCATACGGGTCTAAGCCCCCTGCTGGCTGCGGTCCTGGTGAACCATGGCATTGAGGAACTGGAGGCAGCGGAGATCTTCCTCAATCCTGAACAGGCACAGCTCCCCTCGCCCCTGAATGAGTTTAGGGATTTACCGGTCAGTCTGGACCTGTTGGAGCAGGCGATTCGACAGGGAGACGCCATCGCGATCTGTGGTGATTATGACGCCGATGGAATGACCAGCACGGCCCTTCTATTGCGAGCGCTGCGAGGATTGGGTGCCCAGATTGACTATGCCATTCCCAGCCGGATGTCAGAAGGGTACGGCATCAACCGTCGAATTGTGGAAGAGTTTGCGGAGGACGGGGTAAGACTCATCCTCACCGTTGACAATGGCATTGCGGCCTACGATCCCGTGGCCCGCGCTCGTGATCTGGGCCTAGCGGTCATCCTCACTGATCACCACGATCTGCCGCCTCAGCTGCCTCCCGCCAATGCCATCTTGAATCCGAAGCTGCTCGATGCCCAATCCCCCTATCGGGGCCTGGCGGGGGTGGGGGTGGCCTACGTGCTGGCGGTTTGCTTGGCGCAGCGCTTGGGCCAGACCAAGCAAATTACGCCCCTGCTGGCCCTATTTACGCTAGGCACCATCGCCGATCTAGCCCCCCTCACGGGCGTGAATCGGCGGTGGGTCAAGCGCGGACTGAAGCTGTTACCCCAGTCCAGCTACGCTGGGGTGCAGGCGCTGATTCAGGTTTCCGGGAGTGGCCTGGGGGAAAAAGATGCCCTGAAGCCTGACACCATTGGGTTTCGCCTCGGCCCCCGCATCAATGCCGTCGGCCGCATTGCCGACCCCCAAACCGTCATTGATCTGCTGACCACCGACGATTGGAGCGTTGCCCTGGATCGGGCGGCGGATTGCGAACGGATCAATCGCGAGCGACAGCAGCTTTGTATCCAGATTGAGCAGCAGGCGATCGCCATGGTT
Source organism: Lyngbya confervoides BDU141951 (assembly GCF_000817775.3). GTDB lineage: Bacteria > Cyanobacteriota > Cyanobacteriia > Thermosynechococcales > Thermosynechococcaceae > Lyngbya > Lyngbya confervoides. The sequence goes on along the minus strand of NZ_JTHE03000079.1, from coordinate 23,627 downwards.
CGGCGCGGCGGAGAGGGGCTGGAGGCCCCCCATCCCCACCGCGATCACGTGTTGGTGCTGGTTCGCGCCGGCTGGCATCACGGGGTGATTGGAATTGTGGCCTCTCGCCTGGTGGAACGCTACGGGGTGCCGGTGTTCATCGCCACCTATGAAGAAGATGAGGATCAAGACCTTCTGCGCGGATCGGCGCGGGGCATCCCCGAATTCGATGTCTTCGCGGCCCTGAACCACTGTCGGGACTGCCTGGATAAGTTTGGGGGACATAGGGCTGCAGGAGGCTTTACCCTTTCGGCCCAGAAGCTGCCTGAACTGCGAAGTAAGCTCATTGAATTTTCCCAGGAATGCCTGGAGTCAAGTCAGCTTAAGCCCCTGGTCGTCATTGATGCCCAGGCCCGCTTTGAGGATTTAAATTGGGATTTGTTTACCCAAATTGATCAGTTGCATCCCTGCGGCATTGACAATCCTGAGCCTGTTTTTTGGACCCCTGATGTGCGCGTCATTGAACAGACCCAACTGGGAAAACAGCGCAACCATCTGAAACTGACCGTGACCACTGCCTCAGAATCAGCGCCCGTCTTTAAGGCCATGGCCTGGCGCTGGGGAGAATATGCCCCCTTGCCGGACTGTATTGATATTGCCTATCGACTCCGGGACAACTACTGGAATGGCGAACGGTCTCTGGAACTGGAATTGCTGGGGTTTCGCCCCAGCGACGCTGCCCCCTCCTGGCCTCAGGGGGAAAGGCCCTCCGCCCCTCAGTCCTCTCCGCCCGCGGCCGCCGATTGCTGGCTACAGTGTCCGGAGCCGCCCCTTCCCGAGGGGCCGGAACGCCCCCGCCACTGGTTGCCCTTAGATCGACCCTGGGATCAGCTTCTGCCTGAGATCAAGGGAAATATCCTGGTTTATGGGTTTGATCGACCGCAGCTAGCCCCCTCCCCGGACACGGATGGCGTGGAGTATGACCGTCCTACCCAACCCTGTGAAACCTTGATTCTTTGGACCTTGCCGCCCTCCTGGAGCCACCTGCAGTGGCTGCTGGCCCTGGGCAAACCCAGCACCATCTATGTGCGAAATGCCCAGCCCGATTTTCCCAGTCCCCAGCAGTTGCGATCGCACCTGCAAACCTACCTGAATCAAGATCGCGACCAGCCGATCAATTTACTGGCCCTGGGCCAAACCTGGTGGGTTGCCCCCAGCACCCTTGTGGCGGCCCTGCGGGAGATGGGCTATCCCTGCCGGGGGTTTCCCAAAACCGTGGGACTGCTGCAGGAGTTTCAGCGCCTGCGCGACTGGTATGCCTATCCTGCCCATCTGTTGGGGAACCTGGGCTAAAGCCCCCGCCCGGCCCGTTAGATCCGGAGGAGGCCGATTCTATATCAGTTGTGAGCGAAAACGGCTGACGCTAATGCTCATGAGCACCACTGCAAAGGCAAAAAGGGCCGCAATGTGAGGCCATAGCGCCCCGACTGCCTCTCCTTTGAGAATCAAGCTGCGGGCGATGGTCACGTAATGACGCAAGGGGTCAAACCAGGCTAAAAATTGAAACAGTGGCGGCATGGTTTCAATGGGCGCGATCGCTCCTGAGAACTGAATAATAGGGACATTAAAGAAAAACGAGGTCAACACCACCTGCTGCTGGGTTCGAGACAAGGTCGCCAGCAAAATTCCCAAACCAATACTGACAAACACATAGAGGCCAGAAAGGCTCAGAAAAATGAGATAGTTCCCGCGAAAGGGCAGCTGAAAAATAAATCGCCCCATGGCCGAGGCCAGGAGAACATCCCCCATCAGCAGCACAAACAGCGGCACAACTTTGGCCAGTAAGATTTCCCATCCAGCCGCTGGCGTCATGAGGAGCTGTTCTAGGGTCCCCACATCCTTCTCACGAATCACCGTCACCGAGGACACCAGCGATCCGGTCAGGGTGAGCACCAGTCCGATCACCCCCGGCACAAAGAACCAGCTGCTCATCAGCCCTGGATTATAGAGAAAGCGCGTGGCCGTTTCCACAGGGAGGCGGGCGATCTGGGAATGGCGGCGGCGCGTGTATTGATTGAGGATCTGGTTGATGTACCCTTGAGTGATTCCGGCGGTGTTGGCATCGACCCCATCGATGAACACCTGCACTTCCACAGACCTTCCTTCTTGGAGATCGCGATCAAAGGCCGGCGGAATGACCAGGCCCGCATTGAGCTTCCCCCTCTGGACCTGATGGCCCAGATCCGCCTGATTGAAGGGCGTGGCGGTGACTTCAAAGACGTCATTCTCCACCAGGGCAGAGACCAATTCACGGCTTTCAGCCGAGTTGGCATAGTCCACAACCCCTAACTTCAGGTGGTCCACCACCGGACTCAGGGCCAGGCCGAACACCAGCAGCTGCACAGTGGGGGGAAAGAGCAGTAGAAAAATGAGCTGGCGATTTTTCAGGATTTGCCGAATTTCTTTGCGCGTTAACGCCCAAAATCGGCTTTCCCTCAGAGAGGCAAGCCCCTTCATGAATCCGAGATCTCCATGCGCTTGAGAATTTTAGTGGCCGCGATGAACAGCACCAGTCCAATCCCGAGAATAACCAGCGGGACAATCCCGACGCCCGACCAGCCCGCTCCCCGCAAGAAGGCGTCGCGCGTGAGCAAAATGTAGTAGCGGGCCGGAATGATGTTGGAAACGAGGGAGAGGGGAAAGGGGATATTTTCGAGGCGGTAAATAAACCCCGAGAGCAAAAAGGAGGTTAGAAACCCCACGATAGCGGTTCCCTGCACCGCCCCATTTTGATTGCCCGTTCTGGCGCCGACAAAGAGTCCAAAGCATACCGCTGCGCCGAGATAGATGCCGGTTCCCAGCAAGAGCAGCCCGGGCCCTGTTTGCAGCTTCAGTCCAAATAACACCAGCGCCACGAGCATGACAACGGCGGCCTCCGCGACGGCAACGATCCAATAGGCAATGCCCTTTCCCAACAGCCACTCCATGGAACTGAGATCCGAGGCATAGACCTGAATGGCCGTCCCCTGTTCCTTCTCGCGCACCACGGCGATCGCCGTCAGCATAGAAGGAAAGACCCAGAGCACCACGGCAAAAATCCCTGGGACAATATACAGCGATTCCTTCCGTCCCGGATTGAACCAGATGCGGGTTCGGGCCACAATTCCCTCTGGACGAGAAAAGTCAGGCAGAGACTGGATAAAGAAATTCGTAACGCCCTTGAGGCTGTTCTGAATCACGCGGGCATTGTTCACGTCTGTCCCATCCACAAGCACCTGGACCGTGGTGCTGCCTGCCCGCAAATCGCGGGCGAAGTGCAGCGGAATCACAACCGTGGCCTGGGCCTTGCCCTGATCTAGAGCCGTGAGGGGAGAAGATCCCACCATCGGTGCTGGCACAAACTGACCGGTGGCGTAGAGGCGTTCGATATAGCTGCGGCTCAGGGGGGTTTGATCCCAGTCCTGGACCGCAAGGGAGATATTTTTTGATTCCAGCCGGATGGCGTAGCCGTAAATGAGCAGCATAGCTAGGGGCAGCAATAAGGCCAGGGCGACGGTGAGCCGATCGCGGCTGAACTGGGCTAATTCCTTCCGAATTTGAGAGATTACACGATTCACTCCTTTCCCTCCGTCCGCTGCACCGTACCAATAAAGGCATCTTCTAGGGTAAAGGGAATGGACCGCTGGCTCTGAATCTGAATCTGCTGCTGCTGAAGATGCTGGATCAGGGGCGGTAACTCTTGGTCCGGGTGATCTAGAACCAGGTGGAGGCGATCGCCAAAGATCGAAACTCGCCAGGATTCGATCTGTCGTTTCAGGAGTTGGGAGGCCTGCTGGGTTTGGGCTGTGGTTAGCTCCAACAGCTGTCCGGGCTGACTGGCCTTGATTTGGGTGGGGGTTCCCTGGGCGACAATTTCTCCAGCCACCATAAAGGCCATGCGATTGCAGTTCTCTGCCTCTTCCAGGTAGTGGGTGGTGACCAGAATGGCGGTCCCCCGGCGCGCAAAATCTCGAATCAATCGCCAAAACTGTCGTCGTGCCAGGGGATCTACTCCAGAGGTGGGCTCATCTAGAAACAAAATATCCGGCTCGTGCATCACCGAAGCCCCAAAGGCCACCCGCTGTTTCCATCCTCCCGGCAGGCTGGCCGTCAGGGTGTGATCTCGTTCCGCCAGTCCACAGGTTTCCAGAACCCAGTCAATCTTTTCTCGGTGCAGCTTGCGGGGAATGCCATAGACTCCGCAGTAGAATTCCAGGTTTTGGCGAATGGTGAGGTCATCGTAGAGGGTGAACTTTTGACTCATGTAGCCCAAGCGCGATCGCACCTCCGCCCGATGCAGGTTATGGGTTTCTCCCGCCAGGCTCATCGTGCCGGCCGTGGGAGGCAAAAGCCCGCAGAGCATCTTAATGGTGGTGGTTTTTCCGGCCCCATTGGCCCCCAGCAGGCCGTAAATTTCTCCGTATTTCACCGCCAGATGCACCTGTTTCACGGCTTGAAAGGGGCCAAAGTTTTTTTGTAACTCCTGGGCTGCGATCGCCAGTCCCTGGCGCGGCAACGATCCTCGATAGTGGTGAAAGGGACGGTAGGGAGGGGCAGCCCCCTGCTGACGCAAATGGTGCACAAACACATTTTCCAAGGTGGGGTCACTCAGTTCCAGCGAGGTGATTGGAATCTGTGCGGCTTGGAGTTCCTGCGTTGCGCGATCAACATCCGGGGTGAGGATGTCCAGCCGATCCCCAAAGGACTGCAGATCGGCTAGGGCGCTATGGGGTTGGGCAGCCTGCTGCTGCAGCACAGTTTCCACAGGGTCTAGAGGCTCAGCCCGCAGTTCAATCCGATGCAGCCCCAGGTTGGTTTTAAGCTCTGTCAAGGTGCCCATTTGCTGGATTTGCCCTGCATAAATTAGGGCAATCCGATGACAGCGCTCAGCTTCATCCAGGTAGGGCGTGGCCGTCAAAATGGTGACGCCCTCGGCCGCCACCCCCGCCAACAGGTCCCAAAACTCCCGCCGGGAAACGGGATTAACCCCGGTGGTGGGCTCATCCAGCAGCAAAACTTGGGGCTGAGCAATCAGGGCACAGCATAGGGCTAGCTTCTGCTTCATTCCTCCCGAGAGCTGACGCGCCAGGCGATGGCGAAATGGATCTAGATTCATGCGGGTGAGAAGACTCTGGGCACGAGTGCGAAATTGTGCGGGTGCCACTCGCCGCAGCCCAGCACTGTAGCGCAGGTTTTCTAAAATGCTCAAGTCGAGATAGAGGGAAAAGCCCTGGGTCAGGTAGCCAACATCGAGGCGGGCTTCCCGCGGCGATCGCCCTAAGAGGGTGACGCCTCCGGCGCTGGCCTGCATCACCCCTGCCAGGATTTGAAAGGTCGTGGTTTTACCCGCCCCGTCGGGGCCAATGAGGCCAAAAATCTCGCCTGGCTGTACGGTAAAGTCAATGCCGTTGACGGCTGCCACGGGCCCGTAGTGCTTCACGAGCTGGTTTACCTGAATGGAAAACATGTTATTGAGCCATGGTCAACTCTCTTTTTCCCAGATTCTTCCGACGATGGTTTTGATCCGCCTTCACCCCTTTCCCCAGTCTAGATTGTCATTGCAGAATCCTGTCCTCTCTTCGGTCCCCAGGGGAGGCGGAAGATGGGGCAGGTCCCTGAGGGTGGGATCATTCATCCTTCCCTAGGGGAAGGGGAGGACGCTTCCGGCAATATTCTCGCATCGGCGGGCATTCCCGGTTTGGCCAACCCATTCGGGTTTTCAATTTGCAGCTTCAGGCCAAAGACTTGGGTGACCCGGTCATCGCGGAAGTAGATATTTTCTGGGGTGAAGGAAGCCTCGGTATCAATGGCCGACACCTGAGCTGCCAGAGGGCGATGGGGGTCTGAATCGAGATAGACCTGGGCTGCTTGCCCCACCCGCACCTCCCCCACGTTTTTTTCCGGAATAAATCCTCGCAGGTAGACCTCGTCTAAATTCACCACCGTGAGCACTGTTTTCCCGGCGGCAATGACTTCCCCAGGTTCTGTGGTGCGGGTGAGCACGATTCCGGCAATGGGGCTGAGAATGTCCAGGTTGCGCAGACGCGCTTCTAGCTCCCGCCGATAGGATCGTGCCGTCTCGACCTCAGCCTGCGCCGATCGCAGCTGCGCCTGGGCCTGAGCCAGCTGAGTTTGCAATCGCTGCACCTGGGCTGCACGAATTTCTGGATTCAGCTGACTGGCGCCTGACTGGGTTAAGTTTCCCTGGGCCACGTTGACCTGCTCCTGGGCGGTGGTAACGGCCGCTTGGCGGGCCTGTAACAGTTCCCGCAACGACTCATACTGAGTTTGAGCCTGATCAAAGCGCTGCTGGGAGACTGCCCCCTCGCGGACCAAGGTGGCAAAGCGATCGCGGTCAGCCTGAGCTAGATTGAGCTCTGCCTGTAACTGCTTCACCTGGGCCTGGGCCTGGGCTAGCTGCGCCTGCGCCGCCGCCACCGCCGCCTTTGCGGCATTCATGCGTCCGGCGGTATCATCCTGGGCCTGCTGCTGGGCGAGTTTGGCTTCGGCAATTTGTGTGTCAATTACTCCAAGCTGCAGGAATGCCTGACTCACCTGCTGTTGAGCTGCCGCAATTCGAGCCATTGCCCCCGTTAAAGCCGCCCGCAGTTCCTCGTCCTCTAGGCGGGCAATCACCTGCCCCGAACGCACGCGATCGCCCTCGCGCACGGCAATAGATTCAATTTTGCCTCCGACCTTTGCCCCCACATCGGTTTCGTAGCCCTCAATCCGACCGCTGAGCTGTAATCCCGGTTCCTGTGGCTGCTGCAGCAACTGCCGAGCCACTCCCGCGGCGATGGCGACAACGATCAAAATGGGTAACCCAATCCGCAGAGGCTTGGGCAGGCTTCGCTTTGGGGTTGGCGCTTCAGTCATGTCAATGAATGCAGTTGAAACAGCCACTGGAGGCTTCCTCTTTCTATGGGAACCCAATTTTCTGACACTCAGCCACACCGTTACCTTTATTTAAGTTTGGCCAGGAAAGGATACAAAGGCCGTCAGAGCGTGAAATGACTCAGAGGATCAGGGCTAGGGGAGAAGTTGTAGGGAGGGGAGCGCGATAATGGACCTAGCCCAGAGGAGGGACGAGCCGCCCCTAGGTGTTGAGAAAGGTTTGGGTTCAGAGTTTGGAAAAAGGCGTGTTGGGCAATGGTGATGGAGGATAAGAGTTCTATTTTAGGGAAGGCGATCCCACTGTTCCCCTTTTTGGCTCAATTGGCGCCTGCATTGCAGGCTGAATTTTGCCAACAGGCTCAGTTGATGACCCTTCCCCCTGGTCAGTTTATCTGTCTTGAGGGAGACACCTGCACGCATTTAGTGTTGATGCTAGCGGGCTCCGCGAGAATTTATAAAATGGGAGACTCAGGCCGCGAAATCACCCTTTACCGGCTTGAGCCTGGAGAAAGCTGCATTATGACCGCTTCGTGCATTTTAAGCACGCAAACCTTTCCTGCCTTCGCCGTCACAGAAACAGTGGTGGAAGGCATTGGGCTGCCTGCACCGGTCCTGCAACACTGGATGAGCCATGAGGCGGTCTGGCAACAATATGTCTTTGGTTTACTCTCTCAGCGTTTAATTCAGGTGATGGATGTTTTAGAAGACGTGGTCTTTCATCGGATGGATAGTCGGATTGCTGCCTATTTACTATCGCTGGTGTCTCCCAGCCATTCAGAGATTCAGATTACCCATGAAGCGATCGCTTCAGAACTGGGCAGTTCGCGAGAAGTGGTGAGTCGCCTCCTGAAAGATATGGAAAAAAGAGAGATGTTGATTCTTTCACGCGGGATGATTCGCGTGGTCAACCCGCGTGCCCTCGCTCACCTTGCCCAGTAAGTTGGTTCTGTGATTTTGTCACAGACGCCTTCCTCCAGCTTTTCTATCCTGGATGTATTCCAATCGAGAGGCCCCCTCCTCACGCTAACCTCAGGGATTGTTCTTTGTCCTGGGGGGCCGGGACAGAGGCAAGGCCTATCTCGTTTCCCATCACTTTTATCTCATCACTTTTAGAGGTCAACAATGATCAGTAATGTGGGCATGATGGATCGCGTGATCCGCCTTCTCTTCGCTGCAGGGCTGTTTTACCTGGGGGTCGGTATCTTTGCTGATTCAGCACTGGGGGTCGGGCTGGATATTGCCGCAGCGATCGCCCTGTTAACGAGCCTGCTTGGATTCTGCGGCCTGTATCAATGGCTGGGAATCAGCACTCGCCACACCACTCCCAGTCCTTAGAAACGTATGTTTAAAGACGCCAGTTCCATGGACTAGAACCGGCATAAATATTTATCCATCACTGGTATGGTTATCCCTTTTGCTACCCGTTTAGAGAGGCACGCATGACTCACTCCTATTCGCTCGAATCAGACTATCCGTCTCCCTCCCGGCGGCAATTTCTCAATTTCTTGACGGGGACTGTGGTTGCCGTCACCGCCGGGGCGGCCCTTTACCCCATGACTCAATTTTTTCTCCCGATTTCTGAAACCAGTGAAGACGGGGGACAGTTAGCCAAGGATCAACTGGGCAATCCGATTCCCGCCGGTCAGCTGTTAGCGTTGGCGCCAGGAAGTCGCGCCCTGGTGGCAGGGTTAGAGGGAGAACCTACCTATCTGACTGTTACAGAGGACGGCAGCCTGGACCGCATGGGCATTGTGGACAACTGTACCCATTTAGGGTGTACCTTTCCTTGGAACCCAACGGATCAACAGTTTCAATGCCCTTGTCATGGATCCTTGTACGACTCCAGGGGACAGGTGGTGCGTGGGCCAGCTCCCTTACCCTTGAAGCTGACTCGGGTTGAGGTTAAGGAGGGTGCCATCTGGCTATACCCCTGGACCGAACTGGATCCGCGGACAGGACAGCGGCCTTGGTGGAGCTGAGCTAGAAACTGAGCGCCTTTCTCTGCGCTATCTTGGGTCGACCTGTACAGCGGCCCAAATACATTCCGTTTCATTTCCCCGCGATGACAGCGTCATTCTAGCTCTGCCACGCCATAGGCTTATCACAGCAGAACACAGACGCATGACCGTCGTCCTGGGTCTCGCTGGGCTGAGGGGATATTCCTTCAGCCCTCTTGTTGTAGCCGAAGACGACCGGTTCAATGCTGGGTCGCTCTATTTCAAAGCATGATACGGTCTGGTCTATGGTTTTGAGAGGGGCATAGATCGCTACCGCCGTTAAGATTCCCCTACGGGCGATCGCAACGAGGACCGTTGCTGTTCTCCCCACCTGTGACGCCAAGCCTCGTTGGTTCGGAGGTGCGGCGATCGCCAAACTGGCAATACAAAGTAAGGGGATGAGACCCTGATACAAGTCGAAGATATGGAGCCAAGGCAGGTGGAAGGACCCTTCGCGGCCTATTGCTGGGCCGATTGGCACGGAATGTAGTCTCTGGAGCAGGTTTTTCTCTCTAGAGCAGGATAATCTCCCCAGCCTGGACTGTTCTAAATCACACCGCTTCGAGGACGCCTTTTACGTATGATAATAGCCAGAGATCAGCAGCTTGACCGTCTCAGGTTCAATCCTGGCTACTCCCCGATTGGTTTTCTAAAAGACAATTTTCTATGTTTGCAGAAGTGCTACCCACAAGACGATGGACAGAGATTTCTCAGAATTTCTGTCCCGGTGGGACCCTGACGGATTTTCTGGCTTCTCTGAGCCATGGAGTGTCGATTGTCCTCGGACTCGTCACCTTGGGGGTCATCGTTCTTTACGTTTGGGATCGTCACCGTTTCCAGATGCGCTGGCAGCAGGCTCAAACCGATTTTCAGCAGGAAAAAACCAAGCTGCAGCAGAAAATTCACGATCTCCTGCAGACTGAACCTGCGCCGCCGCACAGCGCCCTCCCGTTTTCACCGGCCCTGCAAACAGCGAAGGTGGCAATGTGGCAATGGGAGAAGGCCACTCATCAATTCACCTGGACGGATGAAAGATTCCGGCTATTGGGGTATGACCCACAAACTTCTAATCCTACCTATGAGCAATGGCGACAGGCGGTGCATCCTGAGGATCGAGCTTGCCTGGACACCCTCCTGAATTGCGAAAATCCAGAGGGAGCTGAGATCGAATATCGAATGATGCGTCCCGATGGATCGGTCCGCTGGGTGCGGGAACGCTCCTTCCCCATGGTCAATGACTTGGGTCAGGTATACCAGGTGGTCGGTGTGGCTGAGGATATCACGCCGTACAAACAGAGTGAGGCAGACCTTCGGCAGACCTGTGACTTCTTAAAAACCATTCTTGACCACCTCCCCATTGCCGTTTTTGTAAAGGATGGCAGAGCGGATCACTTTGGCAAAATGCTGCTGTGGAACCTAAAGAGCGAACAACTGTTTGGTCTCACAGCGGATCAGGCCATCGGTAAAACAGACTATGATCATTTCCCCAAAGATCAAGCGGATTTCTTCTTTCAAAAGGATCGATCAGCCTTTGATCGGGGCCAGCCCGAGGATATTCCTGAAGAATCAATCGATAGTTACAGTTTGGGGCGGCGTTTACTCCACACCGTGAAAATTCCCTTTTACAATGACCATCAACAGCCAGAATTTCTATTGTGCTTCTCGGAAGACATTACTGAACGCAAACAAGCCGAGGCTGCCCTGCGAGAAAGTGAAGCCCGATGGCAGTTTGCCCTTGAAGGATCAGGAGATGGAGTCTGGGATTGGAATGCCCAGACGAATCAGGTTTTCTTTTCTCGGCAGTGGAAAGCCATGCTGGGATACGCTGACCATGAGGTGGGAATCGGTCTGGAAGAATGGGACAGTCGCATTCATCCCGAGGATAGAGACCGGTGCTATGCCGATTTGCAGCAGCACTTTCGAGGTGAAACCTCTGTCTACCGGAACGAGCATCGGGTCTGTTGTAAAGACGGCAGTTACAAGTGGATTCTCGACCGGGGCAAGGTCATTGAGTGGACTGCCGAGGGACAGCCCCTGCGGGTGATCGGCACCCACACGGATATTACCGAACGCAAACAAGCCGAGGCCGCCCTGCGAGAAAGTGAAGCCTGGGCAAGGCTGGCGATTCAGGTTGGGCAATTGGGAGGATGGCGGCTGCACCTGGATACGAACCGCGTCGAGATGGACGAACGATTGCGCGAAATTTGGGATGAACCCGAGGATGTGGCCATGACTCCGCTAACCCAGGTGATGGAGCGGGTGCATCCGGAGGATCGAAGCCGGGTCGCCAGTGCTGTGAATGCAGCGATCGCCCCCCAATCACAGGGCCATTATGAAAGTGAGTACCGCCTGGTGTGGAAGGATGGTACCGAACGCTGGGTGTCAGCCAAGGGACAGGCGCAATTTGAAGGAGAGGGAGAGTCGCGCCGAGCCGTTGGTTTTTTTGGAACGGTGTTGGATATCACCGATCGTAAACGACTCGAAACTGCCCTCCAGGAAAGTCTCGATCACCTGCAGCAGCTGAACGATAATGTCCCGGCGATTGTCTACCGCTATGTATTACATCCCGACGGCAGTGATGCCCTCACCTACCTGAGTGAAAATGTCCAAGAGATTTTTGAGCTGCCTTTGGAGGTGTGCCTGCAGCAGATGTCTGCGGTCTGGGAACGGATACATCCGGAGGATATCCCCCGTTTGCGCACCACCATTCTAGACTCGGCACAGTCGCTGCAGCCCTGGCAGGAGCAATATCGATTTACAGTGCCCTCGGGTCGCCAGAAGTGGCTGGAGGCCAAGTCGTCGCCCAAGCGACAGCCGAACGGGGCTGTGGTTTGGGATGGAGTCATCGTGGATATTAGCGATCGCAAACGGGCGGAGGAAGCCTTGCAAGCGAGTGAACACCGCTATGCTCAAATTCTCAACTCGGTGCAAGATATGGTGTTTTGCAAGGATGCCCACTCGAAGGTGCTCTATGCCAACCAAGCAACCTGTACTTACTACGGTATGACGCTGGAACAACTGCAGGGCATTCGGGATGTTTCCTTCAATGATGATGAGCATACTCAACAGTATCTTGAGGCCGATCAGCAGGTCTTTCTCACCGGAAAACCCGTCGAAACCTTAGATGAACCCAATCGACGGGCCGATGGTACGATACGCTACTTCCACACGATCAAATCCCCCATCTTTGATACCGCAGGCAACGTTGTTGAACTGGTGGGGGTCTCTCGGGATATTACGGAACGCAAACAGCTGACAACTGCACTTCAGGAAAATCGCGATCACCTGCAGCAGCTGAACGACAATGTGCCTGCAATTGTCTACCGCTATATTTTGCATGCGGATGGCCGCGATGGGTTTACCTACCTGAGTGAGAATGCCCAGAAGATTTACGAGATGCCTCTGGAGGTGTGCCTGAACCAGATGTCTGCGGTTTGGGCGCGGATACATCCAGAGGATATCCCCCGTTTGCAAACCACCATTCTAGCCTCGGCACAGTCGCTGCAGCCTTGGCAGGGGCAATATCGATTTACGGTCCCCTCGGGTCGCCAGAAGTGGCTGGAGGCCAAGTCGTCGCCTAAGCTGCAGCCGAACGGGGCTGTGGTTTGGGATGGAGTCATCGTGGATATTAGCGATCGCAAACGGATTGAACAAGAACTCCGGATGTCCATCAAAGCCTTAGACAGTCATTTTGATACCTCCTTGCTCGCCATCATTGAATGGGATCGCGATCGCAACATTAAGCGATGGTCTAAGGAAGCCGAACAGATCTTTGGCTGGAGCGAGGCCGAAATTCAAAGCATGGATATCCCGAGCTGGCAGTTTGTCTATGAAGAGGACGCTGACTGGGTGTCGAATCAAATGGTTCTCCTGCGGCAGGGAGTGATTAAGCGCTGCCGGTTTGAGAACCGCAACTATCGTAAAGATGGCACGGTGATCACCTGTGAGTGGCACTCTTCCGTCATTTTTGATGATGGGGGGAACCTGGAATCGATGCTGTCCTTTGCTCAGGATATTAGCGATCGCAAGCAATTTGAAGCCACGCTTCAGCAAAGGTTACAGCGTGAGCAATCCCTGAATCGGGTCTTCCAAGCCATTCGCCAATCCCTTGACCTGGATGTGATCTTTGCCACCGCCACCGCTGAAACCGCACGATTAATGCCCGATCTCGACTGTTGTGTGGTGCAATATTGTCCCACCCAGGGAGTTTGGAAACACGTCGCAGAATTTCAGTCTAGTCCCAATAGTCCTCGTCTCATGCCTTTGGAGATTCCAGACCTGGACTATCCCTTTGCCTCCCAGATCAAGCGGTCGGAAATTGTCCGGGTGGAGGCCCTCGATAATCTGGAAAACGAGAATACTCAGAATCTTGCTTGCAGCTTATCCGGCGCCTGGCTGCACATTCCCCTGCAGGTGGAGGATAAGATCTGGGGCAGTTTTGCCCTCAATACCCCTCAGCGACCCTTTACCTGGACAGAGGCACAAGTCCACCTGGCTCAAGTCGTCGCAGGACAGTTAGAAATTGCCATTCAGCAAGCGCAGTTATATCAACGAGTGGAGCAGGAAAAACAAAAGCTTCTGCACAGTCAAAGGGCTTTGCTCCAGGCGCAACAGATTGCTGAGCTGGGCAGTTGGGAATTGGATGCAGCGACCCAGTCCATGGTCTGGTCAGATAGCCTGTTTCAGATGTTTGGCTTTGATCCGGCTGCACCGGAACCCGATTTTGCAGAGGTGATGATGACCTACATTCACCCCGAAGATCGACCCCGACTGGAACAGGTCATCAAGCGGGCGATGACGGCGGGAACTTCCTACGAAATTGATCTGAGATTTTTTAGAGCTGATGGGTCAATGGGGTACATGGAAGCCAGAGCAGAGGCAGTGCGCGATGACACCGGGCAGATTGTCAAGGTCGTGGGCACGTCTCTGGACATTAGCGATCGCAAATTTGCCGAACAACAACTGCAAAATCTGGTGGAAGCCACCGCCGCAACCACGGGCAAAGACTTTTTTCCCGCCTTGGTCAACCATATTTCCAGGGCATTGCAGGTCTCCTATGCCCTTGTGTCGCAACTGGTGGATGACGAGTTGCAGACCTTAGCGTTTTGGGCAAACGGATCTTTGCAACCGAATTTTTGCTACCATCCCGCGAAAACCCCCTGCGAGTATACCTTGAAGCAGCGGGTCTTTTACTGTAGTGACTCCGTTCAGCAACGGTTTCCCGACGACGTTGATTTAGTTCAAATGCAGGCAGAAAGCTATCTAGGAGTGACTCTAAAGGGGGCTCAGGGGCAAGTGATTGGGAATCTATGTGTTCTTGATCAGCAACGTCTCCAGAATTCTGAGCAAGCCGAGGTTCTCTTGCGAGTCTTTGCGGCCCGTGCTGCCGCCGAGCTGGAGCGAGAACAGGCCCAACAAGCCCTGAAGCAGTTGAACCGTACCCTTGAAGCGCTGGTAGAGGAGCGCACGGCGCAATTGACCCATCGCACCATCCAGCTAGAGGCGACCAATGGGGAACTGGAATCGTTTTCCTATTCCGTTTCCCATGATTTGCGTGCGCCCCTGCGTCATATCCATGGGTTTGTCAGTGCGCTGCGGCAGCAATTGGATAGCCACCAGGCACTCAGTGATCCGAAGGTGGTGCATTACCTGCAAGTCATTGAGAGCAGCAGCCATAAGATGGGACAGTTGATCGATGGTTTGCTGATGCTCTCCCGGCTTGGGAGCAAAGCAATGCAGTCTCGCCCTGTGGTACTGCGGGATCTGGTGGATGAAGCGATCGCCCTCCATCAAGGCTATTCCGAAACACCGCCCTCGGTGCAGTTTGTGATTGGGGCTCTGCCCATTGTGGAAGGGGATGCGACCTTGCTGCAACAGGTCTTTAGTAATCTGATTAGCAATGCACTTAAATTTAGCTGTCATCAGCCTACTCCTCAAGTTGAAATTGGTACGCTAGCGGATGGCACCCTCTTTGTGCGCGATAACGGTGTTGGTTTTCAGATGGAGTATGCCGATAAGCTGTTTGGCGCATTTCAACGGCTCCATGCCCAGGCTGACTTTGAGGGAACCGGAATTGGACTCGCGATCTGTAAGCGAATTATTCACCGCCACGGTGGCAGAATCTGGGCAGAAAGCCAGCTTGATCAGGGGACGATCTTCTACTTCACTTTGGGAGAATCTGCCATTGAAGTCCAGGAACTGAGGGGATCGACATGAGAGGATTTGCGGTTATCATCCGCATCACCTCGGCCCCCTCTCCGCTGCCTGTGACAGGTTTGCCTGGCGTCAGCAGAAAACATT
Source organism: Lyngbya confervoides BDU141951 (assembly GCF_000817775.3). Taxonomy (GTDB): domain Bacteria; phylum Cyanobacteriota; class Cyanobacteriia; order Thermosynechococcales; family Thermosynechococcaceae; genus Lyngbya; species Lyngbya confervoides. Next base: position 8,418 of record NZ_JTHE03000079.1, on the reverse strand, counting down.
CACTGCTCTCTCTGCACCCGTAGCAATAAACCCAATCTCCACGGACCGAGTGGGTGGACCTCGCTTCGCAATCTCCAAAACAGCCTGAGGATGGTCAGGGGAGACGGAGTAGCGGTTGCATACCCGTTAGGCCATTGTGGGATTGAGTTAATCAGCTTAAACTGGGTAAAATTCGTAAATCTTATGATTTTGTCTTCGAGTTAATAAAAATATGACCCTATTTCAATCCCTAACCATCCCCGAGCAAGGTCAGTTAGTGGATGTGCGACAGAGTCGCTTTGTTGTGACTGATGTGCAGCAATCTCAGGTTTCAGAGAGTCCTGCCATCGAATCCTTTGGGCGATCGCAGCACCTTGTTACGTTGTCTTCTGTGGAAGATGATGCCTTGGGGCAAGAGTTGCAGGTGATCTGGGAACTCGAACCTGGAGCGCATGTGTATGAAAAATCAGAATTGCCAGACCCCAAGGGCTTTGATGATCCGTGGCGATTGGATGCGTTCCTTGATGCGGTGCGCTGGGGGGCAGCCTCTTCCGCAGATATTAAAAATGTGCAGTCCCCGTTTCGCAGCGGTATTGATATTGAGGATTATCAGTTGGATCCGGTGGTGCGGGCGATTCAAATGCCACGGGTGAATTTACTGGTGGCGGATGATGTGGGTTTAGGGAAAACCATTGAAGCGGGGCTTGTTGCCCAAGAACTGATCCTGCGGCAGCGGGTGCGGCGAATTGTGATTGTCTGTCCATCGTCATTACAAATTCAGTGGCGCGATCAGATGCGCGACAAATTTGGCCTCGATTTTCGGATTGTGGACAGTCAACTCATGAAGGAATTGCGGCGCAGTCGGGGAATTCATGTGAATCCCTGGACGCATTTTCCGAGACTGATTACGTCGATTGATTTTTTGAAGCGCGATCGCCCCCTGCGGCTGTTTCGGGAAGTGCTGCCAGCAGAAGGGGAATCGATTTATCCGCGTCGGTTTGATCTGTTGATTGTGGATGAAGCGCATAATGTTGCGCCTTCGGGGTCGGGGCGCTATGCCATTGATTCCCAGCGGACGGCGGCGGTGCGGCTTTTGGAACAACATTTTGAACATAAGTTGTTTTTAACGGCGACGCCCCACAATGGTTATCCGGAAAGTTTTACGGCGTTGTTGGAGCTATTGGATGCCCAGCGATTTGCACGAGGCGTAACACCGGATCGAACCCAACTAGAAACGATTATGGTTCGGCGCTTAAAGCAGGAATTGCCTGCGGAATTTGACGGGCGATCGCGCTTTCCAGAGCGAAAATTAGAGGCGATTGCGGTGGATTACCCTGATGCGGAACGTCAGGTACATGGTTGGCTGAAGGAGTATACGGAGCTGAGACGCAAAACCGCAGCGGACGATGCGACGGAACTGTATGCCACCGAGTTTGTCTTAAAGCTGTTAAAAAAGCGTCTGTTTTCATCACCGGAAGCCTTTCGATCGACCTTAGAACAACATCGAACTTCGATTCAGCAGGCTCAGCGGAAACGAAAGGGAACCTTTTCTAAGCCGTCAGTGGGGATTCTGCGGCGGCAGTTGGAACAGGTGGATGAAGAGTTTGCCGATGATGGGTTGTTTGAATCGTCCACTGAGGATGCGGTGGATTTGTCCACTCGATTGTTTCAACCGCTATCGGCTGAAGAGGAACAGCTTTTGCAATCGATGGCGCAATGGGCAGAGCAAGCTTCCTCTCGGGCTGATGCTAAGGCTCAAGAACTCCTGAACTGGATCTCGACCTATATCAAGCCTAATGGGGAATGGTCGCACCAGCGGGTGATTATTTTTACAGAGTATCGAGCGACTCAGAAATGGCTGTTTGATTTGCTGGCGAGTCATGATTTGGCGAGTGAGGATCGGTTGATGACCCTTTACGGGGGGATGGATGCTCAGGAGCGGGAACGGGTGAAGGCGGCTTTCCAGGCAAGGCCAGAACTCTCAGCGGTCAGGATTTTGCTGGCGACGGATGCGGCTTCGGAGGGGCTGGATTTACAGAATCACTGTGCCAGACTGATTCACTATGAAATTCCCTGGAATCCGAATCGGATGGAGCAGCGCAATGGCCGGATTGATCGGCACGGTCAGCGGGGCTGGGTCGATCGAGATGGAACCTTGCACCATGAGGTGTTGATCTATCATTTCGTGGGCAAAGGGTATGCCGCGAATGTGGCGAATAGTAGACCAGGGGAACTGGAGGGGGATTTAGAGTTTTTGATGCGGGCGGCGCTGAAGGTGAACAACATCCGTGAGGATTTGGGCAAGGTGGGGCCTGTGATTGCGTCCCAGGTAGAGGAGGCCATGCTGGGGCGGCGAGTGAATTTGGATACGGCTCAGGCGGAGAAGTCGTCGGAGGCGGTGCGGCGGATGTTGAAGTTTGAGCGGTCGGTGCGCGATCGCATTGAGGCTTTGCGGACACAGCTACGAGAAACACGGCTGGAACTCCGCTTAACACCCGACAATATTGCCACCGTGGTGCAGGTGGGGTTGGATTTAGCAGATCAGCCGCCCCTGATACCCGCTGAGATTGAAGGGATTAAGGGCGATGTGTTCCGGTTGCCGGAAATGCGCGGCAGTTGGGCAACCTGTGCCGATGGGTTGGCGCATCCCCATACCAGTGAGACTCGTCCGATTGTGTTTGATCCGGACTTAGCGCGTCAGCGGGATGATGTGGTGCTGGTGCATCTGAATCATCGACTTGTGCAAATGTGTTTGCGTCTATTGCGGGCGGAGGTATGGTCGCGGGAAGGTCGCAAGCGTCTTAATCGAGTGACGGCGCGGGTGGTACCCAGTGATGAACTGGAGTTTCCGGTGGTGATTGCCTATGGACGGTTGGTGATTTTGGGGGGCGATCAACAGCGGTTGCATGAGGAAGTGATTACGGCGGGGGGAAGCCTCAAGGAGGGACGGTTTAGCCGACTCAATGTGGGGCAAGTGAATCAAGCGATCGCGGTGGCATCTGGGGAATCGGTTCCAGAGGCCTTTCAGCAGCGATTGGTGGAGTCTTGGCCGAGTCATCAGGAGGCGTTGCTGCGATCGCTAGAAGTTCGGGAGCAAACCCGCACCGAGGCATTGCAAAAGACGTTGCAAGATCGCTGTGAGAAGGAAGTGGCGGATATGACGGCAATTTTGACGGAGTTAAAGGAGCACATCGAACGGGAGCTAAAGCAACCGGATGTGGAGCAGTTGGATCTGTTTAACTCGGCGGAAAAGGAACAGTTCGAACGCAATCAGGGCAGTTTACGCCAGCGGGTGGAGCAGATTCCGGCGGAGATTGAGCAGGAGGCGGCGGTCATTCGATCGCGGTTTGCTGCGCCTTCAGCGCGGTTGTTTCCGTTGGCGGTGACCTACATTGTGCCGCAGCGTTTGGTTGGGGGGTGAGAGACTTTGCATAGGCCCTCACCCCCGGCCCCTCCCCAAACTGGGAGAGGGGAGGTGGTAGGATGCATGACTTTGGACGGTTCCCCTTTGCTCAGAACTGGTTGCATAGGCCCTCACCCCCGGCCCCTCTCCCAAACTGGGAGAGGGGAGGCGGTAGGATGCATGACTTTGGACGGTTCCCCTTCGCCCAGACCTGGGAGAAGGGGGTAGGGGATGAGGGCTATTCTAGGGGCTTCGAGTGTTGTCAATGTTTGGAGGGAATGAGCGATGCCTATGGGCCGAAAGGCTGTTGAGGGCGTTGGGAGGTGGAGATACGCTTTGTATTGGCCCTCACCCCCGGCCCCTCTCCCAATTTGGGAGAGGGGAGGTGGTAGGATGCACAACTTTGGACGGTTCCCCTTCGCCCAGACCTGTGAGAAGGGGGTAGGGGATGAGGGCTATTCTAGGGGCTTCGAGTGTTGTCAATGTTTGGAGGGAATGAGCGATGCCTA